>JAGYLB010000075.1 GCA_018401055.1 Roseicyclus sp. | reverse complement strand
GGCGTGGCGAAGCGGATCTTGGTCTCCGATGACGGACACCGCGATCTGCGCCTCGTCATCGTCCAGAAGCTTGCGCAACTCGCCCACCGGTCTTGCGCGGCACGATCACGCCGGGCATCGCATCGCGCGCCTTCGGGCAGTCGGCGCATCGATCGCGCCAGACGGTGCCCATCCGTCGCCACAGCGCGCAAGACCGGGCCCGTCTCACCCTCAGCCACATGGAAATAGACGCCGTTCAGGTAGTAGCGCGTCTCTTCGGTCGAGATCGCGAATTTCGACTTGTCGAACAGCCGCCGCAGCACCGGTGCGGGGGCCGAGAAATTGGCGGAATACTCGGTGCTGGACATGACCGGGAAATCCTCCCGCGGGAGGGTCGCAAGCGAGAAGTTGGACCGCCCCGCCTGCACCGTCAGCCGCCCGGCGGCGCCTGATCGTCGGTCAGTTGCACCAGCGCGCCGTCGGGCAGCTTGCGCACGATTTCATGCAAGGTCACGGCCGATTGACCGTGGTCGCGCCCGCGCGTTCCACCTGACCCTTGATCTTGTCCACCACTTCGATGTCCAGATCGGTGGCGCGGAAGGCGACGGTGTCGCCCTCGGCCTCGATCAGCACATTGGCGAGGATCGGGATGGTGTTGCGGCGTTCGACGACCGACTGTGCTTGCGAGACGGCCCGACCAGCAGCGTGGCGCGCTCTGATCGAAGTTTCATGAGACCTTGCTCCTGATCCATGGCTCGATGCGGGCGCTGACGAGACGTATCTGCTCCGCCCTCAGGCTCAAGTGGTTTGTGAGCAGTTTCTGCGTGCAGCGGCGTGTCCAGCGTCACTGGCTTTCAAGGGAGCCGGCGTAGCGGCCTTACGCCTCCAGCATCCGGCGCAAAAGCTCGGCATCCTCCGAGATCTGGCTGTCAGGGCCATCAACTCCTCGATCTTGCGGACGCCGTGCAGGATCGTAGTGTGATCGCGGCGGCCCAGTTTGCGCCCGATCTCGGGCAGGGAACGGGTCGTCAGCGTCTTGCACAGATACATCGCCATCTGGCGCGGCCGGGCACGTTGCTGCGCGCACGGCTGGGCGCTCGGTGATATCGGTCTGGCGGATGTTGTAATGCTCGCAGACCTTCTTGATGATCTGGTCCATCGTCACCTTGCGGTCGGTCGCACGCAGGATGTCGGACAGGCATTCCTGCGTCAGGTCCATCGAGATCTCGGAGCCGATCAGATCGGCGAAAGCGAACAGCCGCGTCAGCGCCCCTTCAAGAACCCGCACATTGGTCGAGATGCGGTGCGCCACGAATTCCAGCACCCCCGGCGCGATGCGCAATTGCGGATAGCGCGCGCGATAGGTTTCGGCCTTGGTCTGCAAGATGCCAAGGCGCAGCTCGTAATCGGTCGGGTGCAGATCGACGACAAGGCCGCACTGCAGACGCGATGCGATCCGGTCGTCGAGGTTCTTCCATGTCGACCGGCGCGCGGTCGCCCGAGATGACGATCTGCTTGCCCATCTCGACAAGCGCGTTGAACGTGTGGAAGAATTCCTCCTGCGTGGAGTTCTTGCCGGCGATGAACTGCACGTCATCGACCATCAGCACATCGACCGAGCGGAACATCTGCCTTGAAGTCGATGGTGTCCTTTTCGCGCAGCGCGCGGACAAAGCGATACATGAACTGTTCCGCCGAGAGGTAAAGGACTGCGCAGCCTGCGGTGGCGGCGTCTGCAAGTCCCAGCGCGATGGCGTGCATCAGGTGGGTGCTTCCAGACCGACGCCGCCATAAAGGAACAGCGGGTTGAAGGACACGTCGCCTCGGCCACCCGGCGGCGGCGGTAGGTATGGGTTAGTTCTGTTGGGCTTCAGGGCTGGACGATGAAATTGTCGAACGTGTAAGCCGGGTTCAGCGTTGCCCCCGGCAGGTCCTCGGTTCCGGTGCGATGGGCCGCCGCTGCGGGCCGCAGAGTGGCGCCATTGGTCAGCGGGCTGCCGATGGCCGAGGGCATGACGCCTGCAGGCGCGTCATTGCGATTGACGGCCCTGCTGGCCATGTCCGCCCCTACGGCGAATTCCACGCGGTCCACCCCGACACCCGCCGAAATCAGGTGCCGCAAGATGACATCGCCGAAATTCTGGGAGACCCAGGATCCGAAGAAATTCGTAGGCACGTGAAACCGTGCAGTGCGGGCGTCAAGACGATCGAACACGATAGGGTCTATCCAGGCTGAAAAATTGTTCTCTCCAACCGATTTGAGCAGTTCCCCCCGGACTTGCCCCCACGTCTCGTGCGTCATCTTCTGGTCCATCCTCGTTCTTTTTTTCCTCGCCGCCTGCCAACGGCCGTATTCACTCGCACTTCCCAGAACCTGGGATCACCACGATCAAGACCGGCTGCAAGATGCCGACGGAGGCTGTCCCTCCCCCGTCCGTGGTTGCGGGCCGCACCACGGTCTATAGACATACTGCACAGGTCCGATGCACACAAAGGCAACGGCCAAACTGGCACATGTCATGGACCGCTAGTCCGGCATCCGCAGGTCGAACCCAAGGCAAAAAGGCGGCGAGGTCTCGGCCGAAGCCTGCCCCGCTTGCCTCAAGCAGAGATTGAATTCGAACCGGATAGTAGGCTTTGCGCCCCGGCTTTCCCATGAGGGTCGCCGTTATCGTCCGAAGCTGTCCCTGCTCCCCAAATCCGCCCCCCAAGGCGCCTGAATCGCTGAGCCAAGCTAGCGGATGGGACGTGGCCCCTGCAACGACTCTTCAATCTTGACAGATACGTGAAGGCGGATCGAATCTGGTGGGAGTGGTTAGAAGGTTCTGACTCAAGGACATTTTCAAATGAAAAAAGGCGCGCCACCAATCGGGCGCGCCTTGATGTCCGGTTCTTTGTCGGTGGCTTTCAGGCCTTGAGGGCCTTCACGCGCGACGACAGACGCGACATTTTCCGCGCCACGGTGTTCTTGTGCAACACGCCCTTGGTCACGCCGCGCATCATCTCGGGCTGGGCGGTTTTCAGGGCCGCCTGCGCCACTTCGTGATCGCCAGCCGCGATCGCTTCCTCGACCTTACGCAGGAAGGTGCGGATGCGGGATCGGCGCGCCTTGTTGATGGCGAAGCGGCGGTCGGCCTGGCGGGCGCGTTTCTTGGACTGGGGCGAATTTGCCATGGTGTGTCTCTTTCGTCTGATCGGGTCACGTCAAAATACATTCAGCGCGGGAGATCCCGACCCCGGGTTCACTACCGGGCGACTCTGGCCTTAGGCGGGCCTCACACGCATGTCTGGCGCGCCCCTTAGCGGGTTTCGGGGCGGGATGCAAATGACTTTGCCGCCCCTGCCCGTCACTTGTCGCGGAACTGCGGCTCGCGCTTTTCGAGGAAGGCGGCCATGCCTTCCTTTTGATCCTCGGTTGCGAACATGCTGTGGAACAGCCGCCGTTCGAACAACAGGCCCTCGCGCAGCGTCGTCTCGTAGCTGCGGTTGACCGCTTCCTTGACCGCCAGCGTGGCAAGCATGGATTTCTCGGCGATCTTGGTCGCAGCCGCCATCGCCTCCTCCATCAGCTTCTTGGCGGGGACCACGCGGGACACGAGGCCACAGCGCTCGGCTTCTTCGGCGGTCATGAAACGCCCCGTAAGATGCATGTCCATCGACTTGGACTTGCCCACAAACCGCGTCAGGCGCTGAGTGCCACCCATGCCGGCGACCACGCCCAGATTGATCTCGGGCTGGCCGAATTTGGCAGTATCGGCGGCGATGATGAAATCGCACATCATCGCCAGTTCGCAGCCGCCGCCCAAGCGTAACCCGCCACGGCGGCGATGATCGGCTTGCGGATGCGCAGCATCTGCTCGGCATCTTGGCCGAACATGTCCTCGGCGAAGACCTCGACAAAGCTTTTCTCGGCCATTTCCCGGACGTCGGCACCGGCCGCAAAGGCCTTTTCGCTACCGGTCAGGACGATGCAGCGCACCTTGTCGTTCTCATCGGCCGATTTCAGCGCCTTCGCCAATTCCCCCAGAAGCGTTGAATTCAGCGCATTCAGGGCATCGGGGCGGTTCAGCTTGATGAGCGCGATGTGATCTTCAATCTCGACGATCAGGGTCTCATAGGCCATGTCTTCCAGCTCTCCAGCTGTGGGTGCCACGCGGGCTCAAGGGGCGAGGGTTAGCATCCCGGCGCGCGGTTTCAAGCTATCTTTGACAGGCCGGGCAGTAGAAACTTGACCGTCCGGACTGCACCTTTCGCTGGATAATCCCTTGGCAATCGGGGGTTTGGCAGGCCTCGCCCTCACGGCCATAGGCCCGGAAAGAATGCTGGAAATATCCCAGCTCCCCGTCCGCCTGCCGGTAGTCACGCAAGGAAGACCCGCCCGCCTCGATCGCATCAGTCAGCACATCGCGGATGATCGGCACCAGCGCCGCGACGCGCGCCGCCCCGATCCGGCCAGCCTGCCGCAGGGGCGAGATGCCCGCCCGGTGCAGCGCTTCGCAGACATAGATATTGCCCAGCCCCGCGACGATGCCCTGATCCAGCAGCGCCGCCTTGACCGGCGTGCGCTTGCCGCGAAAGGCCGCGATCAGATGCGCCTCATTGAACGCGTTGCCCAAGGGTTCCGGCCCGATCCCTACGATCAGCTTGTGCCGCTCGACGGCTTCGGTCGCGCAAAGGTCCATCGCCCCGAACCGCCGCGCATCGTTGAAGGTGACACGCGCGCCCGCGTCGGTATCCAAGATGACATGGTCGTGTTTCTCAGGCGCAGGATGCAGGTGATGGAACTGCGCCAGCATGTCCCGCCCGCCTTCGGGGGCAGACACGATCATCCGCCCCGACATGCCAAGATGCACGATCAGCGTCTCGCCGGTATCCAGATCGGCAAGGATGTATTTCGACCGCCGCCTGAGCCTGTCGACCCGTGCCCCGGTCAGCCGCTCGGCCATCCGTTCGGGGAACGGCCAGCGCAGATCGGGGCGATTGACCTGCGCGCGGGCGATCCGCGCGCCCTCCAGCACGGGGGCCAACCCGCGACGGACTGTCTCGACTTCTGGAAGTTCGGGCAAAGCGGGCTTTCCTAGGATACGGACGAGGGTGTAACGCCCTTGGCAAGCCCTATAACAATGGTCAGGCCGCGAGAAGGACAAGCCTTGATGCCCGAGGACAAGGACGGTCGCACGACCCATTTCGGCTACCAGGAGGTCGCCGAGGACCAGAAGGCCGGGATGGTCCATGGCGTCTTCACCAATGTCGCCTCGAAATACGACATCATGAACGACGTGATGAGCATGGGCATCCACCGCGTCTGGAAGGATGCGATGATGGATTGGCTCGCGCCGCGCGATGGCCAGCGCCTGCTCGATGTGGCGGGCGGCACGGGCGATGTGGCTTTCCGCTTTCTGGGGCGCGCGCCGGGCGCGACGGCCACCGTGCTCGACATGACCGAATCGATGCTGATCGAGGGGCAAAAGCGGGCCGAGGCCGCGCAACTGGCCGACAAGCTTGACTGGATCGTGGGCGATGCGATGGCGCTGCCCTTTGCCGACAACACATTCGACCGCTACACGATCAGTTTCGGGATCCGCAACGTCACCCGCATTCCGGATGCGCTGGCCGAGGCGTTCCGCGTCCTCAAGCCCGGTGGGCGGCTGATGGTGCTGGAATTCAGCCAGCTGCCAAATGACGGGCTGCAAAAGCTCTACGATCTTTATTCCTTCAACGTGATCCCGCGCATGGGCCAGATGATCGCCGGTGATCGCGACAGCTATCAATATCTGGTCGAATCGATCCGCAAGCTTCCCCGACCAAGAGACCTTCGCCGAGATGATCCGCGACGGCAGGGTTTGAACAGGTCAGCTATCGCAATCTCAGCTTTGGCATTGCCGCGCTGCATTCTGGCTGGAAGATTTGAGCGATGCGCGGACCGCACAACATCTGGCGCGTGATCCGCACGGGCGCGACCTTCGAGCGGACAGGCGCGATGCGCGTCGTGCCTGGAGGCGCTGGACGCGCCACGCTCGCTGCGGATCGCCGCGCGGATTCTGGGCTGGCCTTTCGCCTGGCTGGGGCTGCAGCGGCGATCCCAGCCCTGCCGCCGGTGACCGCGCGCGCTGACCGCCCTTGGCCCGGCCTACATCAAGTTCGGGCAGATCCTGTCGACCCGCCCCGATGTCGTCGGGCCCGAAATGGCGCTGCAACTGCAGGTCCTGCAAGACAAGCTGCCGCCCTTTCCGACTGCACAGGCCACGAAGGTGATCGCGGCACGAATTGGAAATCCCCGTTGAGCAATTGTTCAGCGCCTTTTCCGAACCAGTCGCTGCGGCATCTATCGCGCAGGTGCATCAGGCGACCGCTGGCCGACGACGGGGCAGCGAGGTCGCCGTGAAGGTCCTGCGCCCCCAACATCGAGCGCGCCTTTCGCAAGGATATCGACGCCTTCTATCTGATCGCCTGGCTGGTCGAGACCTGTCGCCCTGCGACCCGCCGCTTGCGCCCACGCGACGTGGTTGACCCATTTCGAGGGCGTCGTGCTGCAGCGAGCTGGACCTGCGGATCGAGGCCGGCCGCGGCGGCGGAATTTGCGGCCAATACCGCAAAGGACGAAGGCTTTCATGTGTCCGCAGATCGAGTGGGTTCTGTCGCTCGCGCCAGGTCATGACGCTGAGCTGGGCCAAGGGCGTGCCTACTTGGCGACCTCGCCGCCATTGATGCCGCAGGTCACGACCGCAAGGCTTTGGGCGCCCGCGTGCTGCAGATGTTCCTGCGCCATGCGCTGCGCGACGGCTTCTTCCACGCCGACATGCATCAGGGCAACCTCAAGGTCGGCGCCGAACGGCGATATCGTGGCGCTGGATTTCGGGATCATGGGGCGGCTCGATGAATATACCCGCCGGGTCTATGCCGAAATCCTGATGGGCTTCATCCGCAAGGATTACCGCCGCGTCGCCGAGGTGCATTTCGAGGCAGGCTATGTGCCCGCCGACCGCGACATCGACGAATTCGCGCAAGCCTTGCGGTCCGTCGGCGAGCCGATCTTCGGGATGGATGCCAGCCGCATCTCGATGGCGCGCCTGCTGGCCTATCTGTTCGAGGTCACGGAACGCTTCGGCATGGAAACCCGGACCGAGCTGATCCTGCTGCAACGCACCATGGTGGTGGTCGAAGGTGTGGCCCGCTCGCTCGACAATGACATCAACATCTGGGTCGTCGCCCGCCCCGTGGTCGAGGAATACATCACCGAACATGTCGGGCCCAAAGCCGTGGTGCGCGACTTGTGGCACACCGTGAGGGTCCTCTCGCGCTCGGCCCCGCTCGCCTAAGATTGGCCGAACAGGCGCTGCTCGCGCAGGCCAATCCGCAACGCCCGGTACCGCGCAACCCTTGGCCCGAACGCATTGGATATGGCGTGGCCGGTTTGGCGCTTGGCGGAGGGCTTGCCGCGCTGTTCGCCTTGGTCTGATCTGCCGTCAGGCCGCTGCGCGGCGCAGGCCAAGGACCGTCTCCGCCGGAATGCTCAGACCACCCTCCATGGTCAGCCAGACTTCGCCGCCGACAAGCTGCGCCTCCTCGATGGTAGAATAGACCATCGCGCCGCGTTCCTCGATCATGTCCTCGCCCGACCAGTTCTCGATGGTGAAGCTGTAGATCCCTTCGGGAACCGTCACGCCCGACAGGTCGGAGCCATCCCACGCGAACCTGTCCGGGCTGAGCGGCACGGGGATCTGCTGCACCACCTCGCCCCGCGCGTCGCGCACGATCAGTTCCATCCTGTCGGCCAGGACATTGGGCGCACCGGCCAGGGTGACGGTCTGGCCTTCGAAATTCACCGGCATCTCGGCACGGGCCTCCATCCCGATCCAGCCACCCAACTGGCCCATGCCCTGCGTGGCGATCCCGGCCTGTAGGCCGGTCAGCAGATCATTGGTGCGAACCTGCTGTTCCACGCCCGAAAATTGCGCCAGCTGGCTGGCGAACTCGGTCGATTCCATGGGGTTCAGCGGGTCCTGATTCTGCATCTGCGTGGTCAGCAACCGCAGGAAGGTCTGGAAATCGGCAGTGATCATGCTGGGCGCCGCGGCAGGCCCACCTCTAGCAGCCGATGCTTGGGTCGTGGTCGGAAAGACATCCATCATTTGGTTCCTCTGCTGGCGATCAAAGGCGCAGGTCGAGCCCGGCCGCACCGGTTCGGCGGACCGGAGCGCTAGGGGCAGGAGCATCGGGGATGGACGCCGCATCGGTGTCTGACCCGGCCAGGATGACCGACCCACCACGCGACCGCTGTTCGGCACCGCCGTGGGAAATGTTGACCGACGGCGCATCTAGCCCAGCGCGGGCGAATTCTTCTGCCAGCAGCGCGACATGGCGGCGGATAAGCTCGGCGGTATCAGACCGTTCCGCCGCAATGGTCACGGTGAGCACACCGTTGATCTCCGCAAAACCAAGTCGCAGGCGACCGAGTTCCGGCGGATCCAGCGTCAGATCAAGCGGAACACCCGGATCGCGCGATGGATCCCCCAGCGCCCTTGCGACCTGCCGCGCGATCGCGGCGGGATCGGGGGCTTGGCCGCCCCGGTCAGGCATGCCTGCGGCCGAGGTGCCGAGGGCCATTGCGACCGTGGGTCCAGCATCTACCGCCGCGACACCGCGAAGGTTTCCGGTGTCTTTGGAGATGTCGGGGAGGCTTGATGCCATGCGTTCATGGCCGACGCCCACCATCCCCGTCGCTTCAGACGGCGACGACCCTGCGTCCCGCAAGTCGCCAAACGCAACGACGAAGCCACCCCAAGCTTGCGTCTGGATCGGGGTCGGCATGGCATGCAGGACGACCGGAGCCTGCCCCGCATTCGACAATGCCGTTACCATCGCGTGCGGGATAGCGTCGGGGCGATCTGTTGCATGACTCGACATCGCGGTCCTTGCAGGTATCGCAGGCGCCTGTTCGAAACGGTCGTCTGTCGATGATGTCAGTCCGGCGGGAGAGAGCCAGAACGGGAGGCTCATACCGACCGGCCTGCTTTTCGGTACGATGTCACTTGTTGGGTCAAGAGGTCGCTCACCTGCCATTGCCAGGGCTGGACCGGTCTCAGCAGATATTGGGACCAAAGGACCTTGAGACGTGACCTTGCCGGACCCATCGACGTCAGGCATGGGCAAGGCAGTCGTTCCCTGAACCGCGGGTCCGGGTTTCAGCCCCGCGGTCAGCATCGGCGGCAGCGCTGAGGGCAAGGTTGCACTTGGCATGGCGGCACCCGGCAGACCGGTGCTCGGTCCCGTCGAGGGTGTAGGTGCCGTGATCGGTTGTGCCGCAGTTGCGCGACGTGCCGGCAAGCTATCCACAAGGGGGACCGGCTGCGACTCAAGATTGACGGGAGCGGCGCTTAGGGGCGGGTTGCCGATCTCCTTCAAGGGCATGCTCGGGAAAGCCCCCACAGCAAGCTCCGGTGGCACTGTCGCTTGGAACGCAGGCGCGGCTTCGCCGTCATTTTCCAACGGCATTGTTGGGGCTGATCGGGCCGGTGCCGGATCGGCCAAGGCACCGGAGAGACCATCGAAGCCGGAAGGCAGCAGTGCCGCGGCTGGTAGCAAGACGGCGTTTCTGGCCCCCGGCAACTGCAGACCCGCCGCGGGCTCCATCGGTGCCGCTTCGCCATCGCCTGTGGGCTCTGCCAACGTGGCTTGCGGAACCAGCGCCGCGTCATTCGCCAACGGGCCGCCCGATACGGGCGCGACAAGCCATCCGCTGTCATCGGAAAGGCCAACGGTAAGGGAAGGGTCGATCCCGGAGATTTCGGCCAACGGCCGGGCGGAGGACCGGCGCCCGGGGCTTTCGCCTTCGTGCCCACGCGGATCACCCTCGATCGGGAAGGAAGGCTCGTCCATAGGTCGTGGTGTGCCGCCGCCCCCCCACCCGTGATCCGTCGTGTCTGCAGGCGTGTCTGCGGGGCCCAGCCCCCCAACGGGCGGAGCGAAGGCGGCAAGAAAGGCCGCGCCTGCAGGCGCAGGCAGCACCGAGGCCCTTGCGACGGCGGGCGCAAAGCTCGTGTTGGAGGTCAGATGCGTCAGGTCTTCCATCCGGGTTCCAGGTCTCCTCGCGGTGTGAGACATGACGCAAACCCCCTTACGAATTGTTTACGCCGGCATGGCAGCCTCGCCCGAAGTCATCTCAATTCGAGGGATCGCAATGACGCCGACAGTTTCGGGGCCGATCGGTCTGGCCGTCGCATCGCAGGCCGGCCAGTCAACGGACGATGCACAAGCCCTGCGGGACGTCGCGCGCGAGCTTGAGGCCAGCTTTCTGGCGGAAATGCTCAAGCATGCAGGCTTTGGCGAGAGCCGCGAGAGCTTTGGTGGCGGCATCGGGGAAGAGCAGTTCGCATCGCTTCTGCGGACCGAACATGCGCGGGCCCTGACCGATCGCGGCGGCATCGGGCTGGCGGAATCGCTTTTCAGGGCGCTGGTTGCGCGCAGTTCCCCAACCGACGGGGCGCAATCGTGACACGCGCGGATCGATCGCTTGCCACCATCGAGGCATTGCTGACCACCCAGCACGAGGCTTTGCTTGCCGGTAACCTCGATCAGCTTGCGCGCATGCCCCAAAAGCTGGAGCAGGCGCTGGAAAGCCTCATGCGGCAGCAGCCCCCCGAACAAGGGCTGACACGGGTGGCAACACTGGCCGCACGCAACGCCCGGCTGATCGAGGCGGCGCAACGCGGCCTCGCACGGGTCCGCGACCTGCGGCCCACCAACCTTGGCGCGCCCCTGTCCACCTATGACGCGCTCGGTCGTCAGACCCCCCCCGCGGTGAGCGGGCGGCTTCTGTCGCGTGGCTGAGCGATCCGCGCGACGATCCGCTAAAATCCTAGGCAAAGACCGGCTCCGATTAGCGGGTTGTTCAGTCTTTGCGTCGAAGGGTTGCCCTGCATCCAGACGGGTGGCGTAGCTCCGAACCACGGGCTGCAGTTGTCAGAAGACACTTCGCAGGGCCGACACAGGCCCATGACGTGACAGGCGCCGAATCCGCGCCATGAAGAAGCGAGAAAGGGGACGAACATGTCCAGCATTCTGACCAACACGAGCGCCATGGTGGCGTTGCAGACCCTGAAATCCGTGAACTCAAACCTGCAAAGGACCCAAGGCGAGATCTCGACCGGTAAATCGGTCGCAACAGCCCGGGACAATTCCGCCGTTTGGGCGATTTCCAAAGTGATGGAATCGGACGTCAAGGGCTTCAAGGGAATCTCCGACAGCCTCAGTCTCGGGGAATCCACTGTCGCCGTGGCGCGGACGGCCTCGGAAACGGTCACCGACCTCTTGACCGACATCAAGGGCAAGATCGTCGCCGCGCAGGAAGAGAACGTCGATCGTGGCAAGATCCAGACCGATATCGCCGCGCTGCGCGACCAGATCAACTCGGTGGTGAACGCGGCCCAGTTCAACGGGTTGAATCTGGTCAAGGGCACCGAGGACATGAACATCCTCTCCTCCCTCGACCGGTCCGGAAGCGGCACGGTCGCGGCCGCCAACATTACCGTGGCGCGACAGGACCTGTCCACAGACGCAGGCACCTTCGGCACGGCCGAGACAGATCTGAACTCGGCGGGTTTCGCCACCGTCGGCACAGGCACAACCAATAGTGCCGCCATGACCGCCACCACCGGGTCCACGCTACAAATCGGCATCACCGCGGCCAACAGCGAGACCTACAACATCACCATCGACGGCAATGAATTCAGCTTTGCCAGCGACGCGGATGCCACTGCGGTCGAGATTCAGGAAGGGTTTGCCGCGGCGATCAACGCACGCGGCATAGAAGGCCTGAGTGTCGATATCGGAACCGCCGGCAAGATCATCTTGCGCAACACCAACGCCTTCAGCGATCTCAATGTCACGGCCACGGCCGGGACGCCAGGCAACCTGATCGCCGAGGAAATCAACGGTGTCGCCGTGCCCGGTGCCGAGGCCAACACGCTGCAGAGCCTTGTCCAGCGGGCGACGACGGTCAATTTCTCAGCCTCAGCAGCGGTGGAGGAAGGGCGCGGGTTCCGACTCAACCTCGGCAGCGACAACTTCACCTATGTCGCTGGCAAGAACGAAACGATGGAGGATGTCGCCCGCGGCCTGAAGACAGCCATCGATTCCGCCGGGGTCGAGGGTCTGACCGCGCAGGTCCAGTTCAACAGCGACACGAATTCCTGGCAGCTGGCCGTGGACGATGCCGAAACCGGCGGACAGACGCTGACCCTCTCTCGCCAATACCGGAAATGGCGCGGCCTCGGGCGGGTTGTTCGGCCTCGACAACATTGATGTCAGCACGAACGCAGGCGCGGATGCCGCGCTCGACAACATCGAGACGCTGATCCAGAACTCGATCGACGCGGCGGCGGCTTTCGGCTCGGCCGAGGGCCGGATCGAGACGCAATCGAACTTCGTCTCCAAGCTGATGGACAGCCTCAAGGCCGGTATCGGCACGCTCGTCGACGCCAACATGGAAGAGGCTTCGGCGCGCCTGCAGGCCCTGCAGGTGCAGCAGCAGCTGGCAACGCAGTCTCTCTCGATCGCCAACCAGGCACCGCAGAACATCCTCGCGCTGTTCCGCTGATCTAATTCAGGTCCGGGGGGCATGCGCGCCCCGGACCGATCCCGATCGCCTCTCCCCTTGCCGCCGTTTCCAGAAGGACAGACCCCGTGACCGCCACCTTGCTCGCACAGACCGCCTATGGCGCGGCCGCCGCCCCGGTGCGCACCGCGCGCGCGGCAGTGAACTCGCCGCTTTCGAAGCCATCACTCGCCCGTCTGAGCCGGGCGCCGCAGAGCCCGAAGCACCAATGGCTTCGGGCCGCCGCTCTGCACGACAACCGCCGCCTTTGGACGGCGCTTGCGACCGATCTTGCCGGAGCCGAGAATGCGTTGCCACAGGGGCTGCGAGCGCAGCTGTTCTATCTGGCAGAGTTTTCCCTGTCGCAAAGCCGCGCCGCATTGCGCGATGTCGCGGCGCTGCAGGGACTCATCGATGTCAACCGAGCCGTGATGCGCGGCCTCGCGGGTGAGGCGGGCACGGCATGAGTGGTCTTGTCCTCAAGCTCGGCCCGCGCGAACGGGTGCTGATCAATGGCGCCGTCATCGAAAACGGCGACCGGCGCGCGCGATTGGCGATCATGACGCCCAACGCCAGTATTCTGCGGCTGCGCGACGCGATCCACCCCGAAGAGGTGACGACCCCAGTGCGCCGGGTCTGCTACATCGCGCAGCTGGTTCTATCTGGCGACGCCGACCTGTCCGAGGCCAAAGGCCAGCTTTTGCGGGGCATGGAACAGCTAAGCCAGGTCTTCACCGACCCTGATAGTCGCAGCCAGTTGGCGCGGGCGACCGAGCATCTGACGCAAGATCAGGTGTATCACGCCCTCAAGGCCCTGCGCACCTTGCTGCCGCGTGAGGATCGCCTGATCGCGGCGCATGGGCCATGAGTTTTCAACCACTCATCCCTCTCGGGGGCTACGCGGGATGGCGGTTCTTGTCGGGCAGCCTTGACGCGCAGGTCGCACGCTTTGCAGGCGATCCCGCGCGGAACCGCGACATTGACCATTTCCGCGAGAAGATCGGGCAGACAGACGCCGCCGCTGCTCGTTGCGGATTTTCGGCTGTTGCGTGTGGCCCTTGGCGCTTTCGGACTTCAGGACGACCTGCCGAACCGCGCCTTCATCCAACGGGTCCTGTCCGATCCCGTCACGGAAGACACGTCGCTCGTCAACCGGCTGGCCGACAAGCGCTATCGCGCTTTTGCCGAGGCCTTCGGCTTCGGCGGCCCCCTGCCGCCACGCACCCGGCTACCCGGTTTCGCAGACAGCATTCTTGCCCGGTCCACCCGGCAGGATTTCGAGCGCGCCGTGGGCGAACAAAGCCCGGACATGCGCCTTGCCCTGACCGCGCAGCGTGAATTGCCGGACCTGGCCGCACGCGGCCTTGGAGATACGACAAGCTGGCTATCAGTCTTGGGCAACCCACCTTTGCGCAAGGTGTTCGAAACAGCCCTGGGCCTGCCAGCCTCGATCGGAACTCTCGATCTGGATTTGCAGCTCAAGGCATTTCGGGATGGCGCCCGGCGGCTGTCGGGATCGTCCGACTTCGCCCAGTTCGCGGACCCCGCCCGCGTTGAGGGCCTGATCCGGGGCTTCACCTTGCGGAGCGAGGCTTCGGCAGGACCGTCACCCCTCACACCAGGCTATTCCGCCCTGATATTGCTTGGCGCCATTCGCTGAGCGTCACGTGTTGGCTGCACTGTTCGAAAGCGCCCTGACAGCCGCCGGGCGATCCTCGAACGCGGCACGGGCGGCACGGGATCCGCGACGATCAGGGTCGGCAGCGTCGAGAATCCCCCGTAAATGGACGAAGCTCTCTTCGGGGGTTGCACCTCCCTTGGCTGCGACAAAGGCATCGAGCGCAGGCCAAGCAATGATGGCTGCATCCGTCACCGCATCGCTGCCCGAAGCGTACAGACCCGCCTGGATCATCATCTCGGCCCGGTCATGGGCGCCCATCAACTGGCGGGCGCGGGCGATCAGCTTGCCCTCCTCCGCGCTGGCGGCACCGGGCAGGGCGCGCGACACCGAGCGCAGCAGGTCTATGGCCGGATAACGCCCCCGCTCGGCGATCTCGCGGCTGAGCAGGACATGGCCATCCAGCACGCCCCGCATCACATCGGCCACCGGCGCCTCCATATCGGAGCCCGCGACCAGAACCGAGAGCACGGCGGTGATATCGCCCTGCCCTGCCCCGCCCGGTCCGGCGCGTTCCGCCAGCGCCATGACCATCTGCGCCATCGAGGCGGGAAAGCCCGAAGGGCCAAAGGGCTCGCCCATGGCGGCGGCGACATCGCGGCTGCGCTTCGGCGAAACGGGTGATGCTGTCGGCCAGAACGAGGACATGCAACCCCTGGTCGCGGAAATATTCCGCCACGCTCATCATCGCCCACGCTGCACGCGCGCGGGTCAGGGCAGGCTGATCCGACGTGGCCACGACCACCACGGCGCGCGCTAGCCCATCCGGGCCCAGCGTGTCGGCCACGAAATCGCGCACCTCGCGCCCCCGTTCGCCGATGAGACCAATCACGACCACATCGGCCGCGATGCCCTGCGCCAGTGCCGCGATCAGGCGCGACTTGCCCACGCCCGAGCCTGCGAACAGCCCGATCCTCTGCCCTCGGACGATCGGCAGCAGCGTGTCGAAGACCGCAAACCCGGTGCGCAGCCGCCGCCCCAGTCCACGGCGCTGCGCGCATGGGGGTGGTGGTGCCAGCAGCGGCACAGCGCGCACGGCCCGGGAAACAGCGGCCGCCCGTCCAGCGGCCGCCCGTCGGGGTCGATCACCCGCCCTAGCCAGCCAGAGTGCGGCGACAGGGTGGCTGGCCCCAGATGCGTCACCGTCTGGCCAAGACGGATGCCGTCGGTCGCGCCCTCGGGCATGACGGTGCAGCCCTGCGCATCGATCCGGAGCACCTCGCCCGTCAGGGCATCGCCAATCCGGACCCGGTCGCCCAGCGCGGCGATCCGGTCAAGGCCCGCCACCGCCACATGATCCCGCCCCAGCGCCGTGATCTGCCCGACACTGCGCGCAGGACGGATACCACGCAGCCGCGCGCGCAAGGGATCGAAGACATCATCGGGCATCGGCGGGTCCTCCGGCCAAGGACGCCGTGGCGGCGTCACTTACCGTTTCTAAAGGAATCACCGTTAAGCATCCGTGTAGCCGAAGTGGGAGAAGCCCCGATGTTCGAAAGGCTCGAGATATTTGCCCTTGCCAGCGCCCGTGCCCAGCACGCGGCTGCAAGGCAGGCCGTCGTGGCCCAGAACATCGCCAATGCCGACACACCCGGCTACCGCGCCCGCGACATCAGCAGCTTCGACGAAACCTGGCGCGAGATGCAGATGGGTGGCGGCCCGCGCGACGGTCTGCCGGTCCGGACGATCGACGCCAATGGCCCCGCCTCGCCCAATGGAAATTCCGTCTCTCTCGAACTGGAAATGCTGCGCGGGATCGAGGCGCAGCGCGCCCATTCCCGCGCCTTGCAGGTCTATGGCTCGGCCATGTCGATCCTGCGCACCAGTATCGGGCGCTAGTTCTTATAGGAGAATGAGATGACCGATTTCAGCTCCGCCCTCGGTGTCGCGGCCTCCGGAATGCGGTCGCAGGCCGACCGTATCCGCCATGTGTCGGAGAATATCGCCAATGCCGACACCCCCGGCTACCGCCGCAAGATCGTCAGCTTCGAGGAGATGCGCGGTCCCGGCGCACCCGAGGGCGCGGTTCAGCCCGGCCGTGTCGCGCTGGACCAACGCGCTCTGCCGCAGGTGTTCGACCCTGGTCATCCGATGGCCGATGACAGCGGCCATTACCTCGGCTCCAACGTCGATCTTGTCGTCGAACTGGCCGACGCCCGCGAGGCGCAGCGCAGCTATGAGGCGAACCTGCGCGTCTTCGATCAGGTGCGGCAGATGTCGTCATCGCTCAACGATCTTCTGCGGCGCTGAGTGGGGTAGACCATGGATATCCGCAACACATTGGCGCTGCAGGCCTATGCTCAATCGCGGCTTGCCGCCCAACCCGCCCCACCGGCCGAGGGAGCCGGGGCCGCCTTCACCGCCGCCGTGACGGGCTTTACCCAAACACTGGCCCAGGGCGAGGCGCAGGCGCGGGCCGCGATGACCACAGGGGCCGATCCGCATGCGCTGGTGACAGCACTCGCGCAGACCGAACTGGCCGTTGAGACCGCCGTAACCGTCCGCGACCGCGTGGTCGAAGCCTATCAGGAAATCCTGAGGATGCCGGTCTGATGGACGAGATGATCTTTTTCGACACGCTGCGGCAGGGGCTCTGGGCGGCGGTTCTGATCTCCACCCCCATCCTTGTTGCGGCACTGCTGTCCGGCATCATCGTGGGCCTGTTCCAGGCCCTGACCTCGATTCAGGAAATGACGCTGACCTTCGTGCCCAAGCTGGCCGCGATCTTGGCTGTCTTCTGGGTCTCGATGAGCTTCATGACCACGACGCTGACCGGCTATTTCGCCAACACTCTGATCCCGATCATCGCAGGGATGTGACGCAGATGGACAACGCGACATACACCACACTGACGCGCCAATCCGGCCTTCTGACCGAGATGCAAGTGGTGGCCCACAACATCGCCAACATGGCCACGGCCGGCTACCGGGCCGAAGGCGTGATCTTCGCCGAACATGTGCGGCGGCTGGAGGGTGAGGCCGACAGCCTGTCGATGGCCCATGCAACCGGGCGCGCTATCTCGGCCCAGCAAGGCGCGCTGGACGAAACCGGGTCGCCCTTTCACATCGCCATCGAAGGCGACGGCTTCTTTCTTGTGCAAACGCCCGAAGGCGAGGCGCTGACGCGGGCGGGCAATTTCGTGCGCACGGCCACTGGCGAGCTGGCCACACCGGACGGTCACCTGCTGCTCGACGCCGGGGGGGCGCCAGTGTTCGTGCCGCCTGATGCAGCCTCGATCACGGTTGCTCAGGATGGCACGCTGGGTGCCGATGGTCAGCCGCTGACTCCAGATCGGGCTGTGGCAGCCCGTCAACCCCACCGACCTGAGCCGCCGCGCCGGTGTTCTGTTCACCGCTCAAAGCGGTGTGGAACCAGCCGAGGGTGGCATTCTTCTACAAGGAATGGTGGAGCGGTCGAATGTCGACCCCATCACCCAGATCGCCCGGATGATCGAGGTGCAGCGCGCCTATGAACTGGGCGCGAGCTTTCTCGACGCCGAGGATCAGCGCGTGCGGGATTTCCTGCGCACGGCCGGCGCACGCCAATAAGGAGAGATGACGCATGAGAGCCCTCGACATCGCGGCGACCGGGATGAGCGCGCAACAGCTGCGCGTCGACGTCATCGCCAACAACCTCGCCAACATGAACACCACAGGCTACAGCGCGCGCCGCGCCGATTTCGCCGATCTGCACTATCAGCAAATGGTGCGCGCAGGCGCGATCAACGCCTCCGACGGCACGGTGGTGCCGACAGGTGTGCAGGTCGGCCTCGGCGTGCGTCCCTCCTCCGTCTCGATCAACATGGCTCAGGGCGCGCTGGGGGCCTCGGGCGGCGTGCTGGACGTGGCGATTGAAGGGCGCGGCTGGCTTGAGGTCACGCTGCCCTCGGGCGCCTCGGCCTATACCCGCGATGGCGCGCTGCAGCGCACGGGCGACGGGCTGATCGTCACCGCCGACGGTCATGAGGTCAGCCCCGGCATCACCATTCCAGACGATGCCCGCCAGATCTCGATCAACGCCGATGGCGAGGTCTATGCCTATTTCGTCGACCGGGTCGAGGCAGAGCTTTTGGGCCAGATCAGCCTTGTGGGCTTCAGCAACGATCACGGGCTCGAGGCGATGGGCTCGAACCTTTTCCTTGAAACCGCCGCCTCCGGCGCGCCGATCCAGGGCAACCCCGGCGAGGATGGGCTGGGCACATTGCGGCAGGGCTACCTTGAGGAAAGCTCGGTCGATGCCGTGCGCGAGATCACCGACCTCATCCAGGCCCAACGCGGTTACGAGTTGAACGCCAAGGTCATCACCGCCGCCGACCAGATGCTCGGCGCGACGACGCAGGTGCGTTGATGACCCGGATCCTGTTCACTGCCCTTGCGCTGATGCTGGCGGCGCTGCAATCGGTGGCGCGGGCCGACAACGGTGATCGCCGCAGGCACGATCCGCGGGCAGACGCTGATCATGCCCAGCGACGTGGCGCTGGTGGCGGGCACAACGCCCGGGGCGTTGGCCGATCTGTCAGACGCCGTCGGAATGGAAGCGGCCGTGAACTCCTATCGGCGGTGGGGCCGCCCGGGATCTCGTCCCTGGAGCGACCTGCGCCCGCCCGCCATCATCGAACGCAACTCGGCCGTCACCTTGCGCTACAACCACGGCGGCCTTTTGGTGGTCACCGAAGGCCGCGCGCTGGACCGCGCCGCCCAAGGCGAGACGCTGCGCGTGCTCAACCTCGGCTCCCGCAACACCGTGACCGCGACCGCCGCGGCGCCTGGATTAGTCACCGTAGGACCCCACCCATGACCCGTGCCCCAATTGCCCTGACATTGATCTTTACGCTCAGCGTATTCGCCGCCTGCGGTCGGCTGGCCGATGTGAGTCGCGCGCTCCGATTTCCAGTCGCCTGTGAATGGCAACGAGGTCTTTGCGATGAATTCCACACCGCTGCCTGCGGAGACGGTCTTTGCCGCCCGGCACGAACAGGCCTCTCTCTGGCGCGGCGGCGACCGGCAATCGCTGCGCTGGGGGGATCGCCGCGCCGGTCGCAGGGGCGACATCCTGACCGTTGTGATCGAGATCGACGACAGCGCTTCCATCAACAACGCCACCGAACGCGGGCGCAGCGGCTCCGGAAAGCATGTCGCTGCCTCAGTTCCTTGGCCTGCCGCAACGCATCGACCAACGCCTGCCCGATGGGGCCAGCATGGCGGATGCGGTCGGCACCGACAGCTCCAGCCAATCCGCCGGGTCGGGGTCGGTGCGCCGCAACGAGGAACTGACCCTGCGCATCGCCGCAACCGTGACCGAGGTGATGGGCAACGGCAGCCTGCGGATCGAAGGCACGCAAGAGGTTCGGGTGAATTTCGAGATCCGCGAATTGCTGGTGACGGGATATGTCCGCCCCGACGACATCTCCCGCCAGAACGAGATCACCTATGATCGGATCGCGGGCGCCCGCATCTCCTACGGTGGGCGCGGCCAGATCAGCGACATGCAGCAGCCGCGCTATGGTCAGCAGATCGCCGACATCATTCTACCGTTCTGAGGGGTCGACATGCTGCGCCTGATCTTGCCGATCTTGCTGCTGCTCGTCGGGGTCGCTGGTGGCGTAGGCGCGGGGATGATGCTGGCGCCGTCCGAAACCGGTGCCGACACGCAGACCACCAACGCAGACGCGCCAGCCCCCGAAGACATCGCAACACCAAGCCCCGGCGAAAGCGTTACCAGCGCGACGGGGCTGACGGAATATGTGCGCCTGAACAACCAGTTTGTCGTGCCCATTGTCAGGAATGGCGCGGTGCGGTCGCTGGTGGTGTTGTCGCTGTCGATCAGGGGTGGATGGCGGCGCAGTCACAGCGCCGTCCCCGACCGTGGACCCCGGCTGCCGCGAACTGACCTTCCTGCGGGTGATGTCCGCCATGCCCAGTATGCTCTGCGGGTTCGACGGCAGCTTCACCGACGCCCAAGCGATGGACCCTTTGCGCGAAGCCCTGCGCGAAGCGGCGCGCCGCACCCTCGGGCCTTCGATGCGGGATGTCTTGATCGTCGACATCACCCGGCAAGATGCGTGACACGGCCCAGCGCCGCTAGCGCTGCATCCTGCGCTGCGCCAGCAGGCGATCCAGCGCCAGTTTGCGCCCATAGGCGGCGCGCAGCCTCTTTCGCAAGCTCCAGATCGACCTGCAAACGGGCCAGATCCGACATCGCGGCGATATGGCGATGTCGCATCCGTTCGGATTGCCGCGCCATGAGGGCGGGATTGCAGATCGGTGGCATCGGTGGCGAGCGTCGCCCGTGCCTGCGCCAACGCGCAGGCACGGCCCGGCTGCCAGACTCGCCTGGGCCGGGGCGGCAACCGGTGCCAGCGCACGGTCGGCCACCAGCCCGGCCAAGGCCGCCAGCGCCACCATCTGGTCGGATTCGCGTCATCTGCGGGCTCTCCTTGCCTTGTCGCGCATCAGATCGGCAAAGCGGATCGCTGCCGCCACCGCGCGAAAATGATCGGGGCGGATGGCCGCGCCGATCTCGACCATCGCGTGCAGACTGCGGGCCGTGGGCGGGTCGGAAAAGACCGGTACCCCGGCCTCGGCCGCGATTTCACGGATGCGCCGCGCGGTTTCATCCACCCCCTTGGCGACGCAGACCGGTACACCGCCCCCCACCCTGTCCCACCGCAGCGCCACCGCGAAATGGGTCGGGTTCACCACGACCACATCGGCCTTGGGCACATCGGCCAGCATCTGGTTCATCGCAATGGCCTGCGCCCGTCCACGGCGCTGCTGCTTCATGTGCGGATCGCCTTCGGAGGATTTCGTCTCGTCCATCAACTCCTGTCGGCTCATGCGGTTCTTGCGCTGGTGCTGGGCCCCCTCCCAGAGCCGGTCGATCGTGCCGATGGCCAGAGCCAGAACGGTGATCACCGCAAGGAACTCAAGGGTCAGCTGCCCCAACGCGAGCAGAATCTGCCCCGGATCAGCATAGAGCGTCGACAAGATCGGATCGGCCCGCGCGATCAGGTAGACCGCCAGCAGGACCGAGACGAGCGCCAGCTTGACCGAGGATTTAGCGAATTGGAACAAACCCTCGGGGCCGAATTTCTGCATCGCATTCGACACCGGAGAGACCCGAGAGAGCTTCGGAGCGAGGTTCGAGGGCGTGAACAAGACAGCGCGCTGCGCAAGCAAAATCGCCAGCAGCAAGACCGCAGGCACAAGGACTGCGGCCGCCGTCGCGGTGACCGGCGTCATCATCAGACCCGCCGCAAGCGCCGGTCCGCCGGGGGCCAGAATCTGCGGCGCGATGCGGTCAGCCTGACCCAGAAGCACCTGCATCAGCCGACCAAGGCCATCGGTAGCCCAAGGCGCCAAGAGCCCCCCCGAGGCGAGAAACCCGCCATAGATGACCGCCGTGTTCAGGTCGGTCGACCGGACGATCTGCCCCTTGCGCCGCGCCTCCTCCAACTTGTGGGGCGTGGCGTCATATGGCTTGTCCGAGGGGGATTGATCCTCGGACATCAAGGTAGACCCAGCGGATAGGCCAGCGCGTCGCGGAACGCCTCGAACCATACAGGCAGCAAAAATGGCGTCGTGATCAGGATCAGGAACAGACCGCCCCATGTGATCGCGGGCGCGCCCACGAAGGCCACCATGAGTTGTGGCATCGCCTTGTTGATCACGCCGAGCGCGATATTGTAGAGCAGCGAAGCAACCAGAAAGGGCGCGGCGAGCGACAATGCCAGACCGAAACTGGCCGCGACCCGGCCCGTGCCCCAGCCGCCAAGGTCATGCGGGCTGGGCAAGGTGCCGATCGGCAAGATCGTGTAGGATCGCAAGAAGGCCTCGGCCAGGTGGATGTGCAGGCCCGACATCACGGCCAACGTCACGCCCGCCAGCATCCACAGCGCCCCCATCGCCGGCTGCGGATCGGGCGAGGCACCACCCATGATCTGCGACAGCGACGTGGCCTGCGCCGCGATGCTGCCCGCGATCTGAAGCGCATGGACCGTCAGGCGCAGCGCAAGTCCGATAATCAGCCCGGCCACGGCTTCAGTCAGGAAAAAAGCCAGAGGCGGCATGGCCCCGGGCATGGGTGGCAAGCTGGGCAGGATGGCAGGGGTAACGACGATGGCGAAGGCCAGCGCAGCGCCCAGCCGTACCCGCATCGGGATCATCGCATCACCAAGACCGGGAAGGACAAGGAAACAGGCCCCGATCCTCAGGAAAACCGCCATGCCGACCGCGGCCAGCCGAAGCTGGGCTGCATCCGCAGCTCGCCAGCGCCGCCATCATGGCGCCGCCAGCCCGACCAGCGCCGGTCGCGCCTCGATGCCGATCTCCTCGAAGGAGAGGACGGGGTTGGGAATACCGCGCGCGTGCAGCACGGTGCGCAGGAACCGCCGCCGGAGCGCGGTGGTGACGATCCCCGCATAGGTGCCCTTTTCGCTGGCCGCCGCGACCTTGTCGGCCACCGAGCGGGCCAGCGCGTTGAACTCCTCGGGCGGCAGGGCGATCTCGGCAGGCCCGCATCGCCGCCGATCTGGTGGCGCAGGAAGATCTCTTCCCAATCGCCCGACAACTGGATCAGCGGCAGCGTTCCATCGGCGCGTTTCAACTCGGCGATCAACTGGAAGCCGCAGGCGCTGGCGCACATGTTCGCAGATCACCTCGGGCGGGGATTTGGTGCCGCGCATCTCGGCAATCGCCTCGAGGATCAGGGGCAGGTTGCGGATCGACACCTGCTCCTCCAGCAAAAGGCGCAAGATGGTGTGCAACAGGTCGAGCGGCACCTTGTCGGGGACCAGCTCGTCGAGCAGGCGGCGGTTCTCGGACCCCCGCGCGCTGTCGGACAGGGTCACGAAGGCATCGAGCTGGCGTTGCAGCGCCTTGAGCGTCAGCAGTCGCGCAAGGTTGCGCTTGAGCACCTCCAGCAGATGGGTGGCCAGCACCTCGGACGGGGCGACGACCGTCAGGCCCTGAAGGCTGGCCTCCTCCCGCGTATCGGGGGCGATCCAGCGGGCAGGCGCACCATAGACTGGCTCTTTCACATCCTCGCCCGGCGGCAGGGTCACGGCGGTCGCTCGGCCAGCAGGCCAGAAGCCTGCCGCGGCTGCAGCGAGGCGCGGGCATGTTCGACGCCCATAAGCCGGATCGCATAGGTACCCGCGGGCAGGTCGGCCCGGTCGGTCAGGCGCATCTCGGGCAGGATCATGCCAAAGCCGCGCGCGACGTGTTCGCGCATGGTGCGGATGCGCGCATCGAGGCCGGTCGCCGGGTCCAGCGCCAGCGCCACCAGGTCAGGGGCGAATTCCACGTGGATATCGTCCAGGTCCAGCATGTCGCCGATCGATTCGAGCGGCCGGTGCGGCGGCTCCGACGCGTCGGCGGGCTGCGGCCGCCCTCAGCCTCTGAGGCCGTCGCGTTGTGCAGCGACCGCCGCCGCCGCCAGCGCCAGCGGCCCCGATGCATGAAGGGCACGAAGGGGCAGCCCCGGCACCAGCGCGAACATCGCCATCAGAACCGCCACAGTCGCCAGTGCCGCAGGGTGGCGCCCCAGTTGGGCCACCAGCGCCGTGTCGGTCGATCCAGTCGCTCCGCCCCGCGCCAGCAAGAGCGCCGAGGCGATGGCGATGATCACGGCAGGGATCTGGCTGACCAGGCCGTCGCCCACGGTCAGGATGGCATAGGTCTCGAACGCGGCGGAGAGCGGCATGTCGTGCATCAAGGTGCCGACCATCAATCCGACCACGAGGTTCAGAAGCGTGATCAAGAGCCCGGCGATGGCATCGCCCTTGACGAATTTCGACGCCCCGTCGAGCGACCCGAAAAAGGTCGTTTCCGCCTGTTCCCGTTCGCGCCGCGCCTTGGCCTCGGCGTGGTCGATGGCGCCCGCCGCCATGTCGCTGTCGATGGCCAGCTGCTTGCCCGGCATCCCGTCCAGCGCGAACCGCGCGCCGACCTCGGCCATGCGGGCGGCCCCCTTGTTGATCACGATGAAGTTCACGATCAGCAGCACGCAGAAGATCACGAGGCCCATGACCACGCTGCCGCCAATGACGAACATGGCGAAGCCCTCGATCACGCCGCCTGCCGCATCGGTGCCGGTATGGCCCTCGCCGATGATCAGCTTGGTCGAGGACACGTTCAGCGACAGCCGCAGCATCAGCGAGGCCAGCAGGATCGTCGGAAAGGACGAGAAATCCAGCGGCCGCTCGATGAAGAGCGTGACGGTGAAGATCAGGATCGCCAGCCCGAAGGACGCGGCAAGGCCGATGTCCAGCACGAAGGCGGGCACCGGCAGGATCATCATCACGATGACCGCCATCAGCGCGAGGGCGAACAGAACCGTGGGTTGGAACAAGGCGCGGGGATTGATCATTCAGACCCCTCCCAAAGCGGGCGGGCGGGGGTTGCGCGCATAGGGCTTGCGGCCGCCAGAGACCCGACCCGACCCGGCGACAGAAGCGAGGGGCCGGGCCATGAAGGACAGCGGGGAAGGGCCCAGCGGGGCCGTACGCGCCGCCTGCGCCATGTCCGGGTCCATGGAAAGACCAAGCGCCGCGCTGATCTCGCGGTAACGGGCAAGGTAGCGGGCCGCATGGTCGGGGTTGCGGGAATGAAAGGCACCGGCCGCCGCCGTCCAGTCGCCCAGTTCGGCATGCAGGTCACGCAAGAAACGCGCCGCATAGCGCGCATTTTCGACCGGGTCCAGCATCCGGGACGTATCGGCGAAGGCCGCGCCGTGCCAATGATAGTTGATCTGAAAACAGCCGATGTCGATATTGCGCCTACCCCCTGAAATGGCCTGCCGGGCCGCGGCAAGCGCAAGTGCCTCGTTGTCATGCCAGCTGCCGTCCCCGCCCATGTTCAACGTCCAGGGCCAAGGCTCGATCGTATCGCCCTGCCCACGGCCAGTCTCGACCCGGGTGAGGCTGCGCAGGACGGACAGCGGCACGCCGATCTCGCGGGCGGCGCGGTCGGCAGCGGCATCGCACAGGTGCGCCTGAGCCATGGCGGCTTGGCCAAGCGCCAGGCTCAGACAAATGACCGCGAACCGGCGCAACATTGTAACGCCGGGATACCTCATGGGGCGTCCTCGACCGGGGTTGGAGCAGGCAGCGCAAGCAGACTTGTGACGTCCTCACGGAGGGTGGCGCTGTCCGCGACGCGGGCCGCCAACCCGGGCAGGTCTGACAGCGGCGGCGGCGGGCTGTCGCGCGTGATCATGCGCTCGGCGATCTGCTGATGTGCGCCCGAAGCGATGTCGGCGACGCGGGTCCAATCGCCGGTTTCCCACGCAAGGCGGAGCTCATCCCCGGCCGCAGGGGTGGTGCGGGCCGGGCAGGCAGGATCAGCATACGCTGACCCGCGCGCAGCACCTCCGCTGCCTCGGGCAGACCGGCATCGCGCAGATGGGCCATGGCCCCGACCCGCGCGCGCCCGGCCTCAGATCCGGTCGCCTGCCATGTCGGGCCCTGGAGCCGTGCAAGAACAAGGAGGGCTGCGGTATCACCTGCTGCCAACCGGTCCGCGACCAGCGCGGTCATGGCTTCATCAAGAGCCCGCTGCGGCAAGGCATGATCTTCTGACAGAAGCATCAGGACACGGTCGAGCCCGTCGGTTTGCGCATGGGCCAGCACCAGTTCGCGCCATAGCGCAGCGGTCGTGGGGCCGGTTCCGTTTTCCCGCAACAGCGCCTCACCCGCAACCAGCCAGTCGGGTGGCGGGGTCACGCCGATCTCTCGATTGAAGGCCAGCGCCTGCGCCATGGCCCCGACCGGATCGCCACCATCGTCGCGCAGGGCCAGCGCCATGGCATCGGGCAAGGCTCGATCGTCGATGCGCACGATCCCGAGATCGCGATCCAGTCGCAGCATCACGGCCTCCGGAACCCGACCGCCGCGCAAGAGCATGTCGCGCAGGTTGCGCGCAGCGTGCGCCTCGCCATCGGCGTGGAGGCGGCGGGCGATGCGAGGCGCGATCTGATCGCGCAATCCCGGCGGGAGGCGTGCCGCAGCGCGTTGCAGACGGCCGGAAAGGTCTGCCGTCATCTGGTGATTGTCCAGTCCACCGTCGAGATAGCGCCACAGCAATTCCTCATCACTGCAGATCATCGGATCGGGTTCGGCGGGAAATCGTGCACCATCGACCCCGTCAACCAGTGCAGCGATGACCGCAAGATCGGCGGGGGCATCGTCGATCTGCGCCAGCCGATAGGCGGCCTCGGCACCGAAGCCGTAGAACAGGTAATGCCGCGCAAGGGCGATCACCGCATCGCGCTGCAACTGATCGCGGTCGTCATACAGCGCCAGTCGCAAGGTGCCGAGGCCGCGATCAACCCCGGCGGTGTCGGACCAGTCGGACAAGGACAGGGGGGCACCAGTGCAGGTGAGGTTATTGCGCTGCGGTCCTTGCAGGGGGAAGCCGGTCTGCGCCATGTCGAACGCCGTCTGGGCCCGCAGCGGAATGCCCGGGCGAGGCTCTTGCGCGGGGGGCGGCATCTCCGGGGCGGGCGCTGCACCGGCCGGGGCTGGAGCGGCGGAAGCGTCGACCGCTACATTCACCACGGGATCGGCATCGGTCAGCGGCCTGCCGGGTGCCGCCTCCAGCAGACCGGAGGCGGCCGCGCGCGCGAGTTGTTCGGACATGATGCGCGCCGCCTCGGCCATGTCGATGTTTGGGGGCGCTGTCGGCTCGGCGGCGATCTCCAACGGCAACGGCAACGGCGGCGAAAAGGTCAGTCTGACCTGATCTGCCGCCATCAGTCTGGTCAGGTCGGGCAAGCTTTCCGCCGCAGCCTGCCGCCGGACCGCGTCAAGCAAGACCGTGTCCGGGCCGGGATCGACCTCCGGCGCGGGATCGGTGGACCGGGCCTGCGACGCGGCCGTAATGTCCAGCACAAGATAGCGGTTCTGGTAGCGGCTGGCGCTGATCTCGCAGTCGCAGGCCAGCGACAACACCAGCCCCGCGTCCTCGGTGAGCGCCGAAAGCCTGTCGCGGGGGATAAGATCGAAGACCCGCCCGATGGCAAAACCCGCAACAGGCGGGTCCAGCGTCAAAAGCCGCGTTTCGCCGGTGCCGGACAGCGACCAGTCACGGTCGGCGCCGATGTCCAGCACAAGGCGCGTGAAGCCGGCGTGTTCGCCCGATTGCACGGCGATCGTCTGCGCCAGCGCGGCCGGGGCGTTCAGCGCCAGCATGGACATGGCAAAGGCCATCGCGCGCAACAAAGGGCTCATGCGGCGACCGGCGTCTTGAGCCCACGCAACGCCTCTTCGAGATCGGTGAAGCCGGGGCGGACATGGCCGGGCGTGTTCTGGCGCCCCACCTCGATACAAATATTGGTGGCGTGGTTGTGCAGGTTGGCGACCAGCACCTCGCGGATGAGCATGTAGAACTGATGATCCTCCTCGACCGCTGCCTTGACCTTGGAGGCGAAGGGGCCGACGAACCCGTAGGCAAGGAACACACCCAAAAAGGTACCGACCAGCGCGCCACCGATCAGACCGCCCAGAATCTCGGGCGGTTGATCGATCGAGGCCATGGTCTTGATCACCCCCAGAACGGCGGCAACGATGCCCAGCGCCGGCAGGCCGTCAGCAACCGTCTGCAGGGCATGCGACGTGTGCAGCGCGTGGTGCAGACGCCCCTCGATCCGCTTGTCCAGCACCTCTTCGACCTGGTGGGGATCGTCGTAGTTCATCGAGGCCGACCGAAGAGTATCGCAGATCAATTCAACAGCATCCCTGTTGGTCTGAATCTTGGGGTAGCGTCCAAAGATCTCGGACTCGGAGGGGTTCTCGATATGCTCCTCGACCGCGACGGCGTTCTGACGGGCAAGCCGGATCAGTTCATACAGAAGACACAGAAGGTCGCGGTAATCCGACGCGGACCAATGCGCACCCTTGAACACCTTTTTCATGTCCTTGATCGTGTGCTTGATCGTGCCGCTGTCATTGGCGATCAGAAAGGCACCGACGGCCGCGCCAAGGATCATCGTCATCTCGTAGGGCAGGGCCTTGAGGATGATCCCCATCTTGCCGCCTGCGGCCAGATAGCCGCCGAACACCATGGCAAAGACGACGACAATTCCGATCATGCCGATCATGTGCAAGATTCTCCTGCTGTGCGCGCCGAGGCTCGGCGAAAAGGCTTAACGTTCGGTGTCCGGCGCGGCGGGATCTGCCGTATCCAGCCGCGGGGCCGAGCTGTTGCGCGTGGCCAGCACCACAGACACGGCATAGGCCCGGTCAGGCGGCAGCTCCGCCATCAGCGCGGCGCTGGCCACCGGGGTCATGCGGGCCAGAAAACCCGCGGCGAAACTGGGCGGCATCTGTTCGAACAGGGCGGCGGCAATTTCGGGCTGCATGGTCTCGTAGACCCGGGTCAGTTGATCCAGATCCGTCTCTGCCGCCCGGTCGGAGGTGGCGATCAGGGTCTGCAGACGCTGCTCCGCCGCCTCAAGCTCAACCAGCCGATCCTCGACCAGGGCCTGCGCTGCGGCGACGGCCCGCTCCCGGTCGGCTACGGCAATCTCTCGCGCCTCCAGCGACACACGCAGCGCCGCGACCTCGGCGAGGGCCGACTGCATCTGGCCCGCGAACCCGGGGCCCGGCATTTCGGGTGACGCTGCCGCCACCATTTCCGCAGCGCCCGGGGCCTGCGCACGCGCGAACTCAAGCGAGCCGAGGCGCAGCACCGCGGACACCGCGAAGACAAGGCCGAGCGCCGTCAGCAAGAAGCGTTGACGCCATCGTCTGCGCTGGGTCTGGCGCTGAGGATCTTGTACAGTCATGGCTCAGGCCTGCGCACGGCGGCGAAAGACGGGTTCGGCCGATGGCTGACGGCGGGTGCCGAAGACGATCGGCGCAGCCTCTGGCGGGTCGGGCGGCGCTGGGGCGGGCGAAGCGACAAGTGGCGGCGCAGAAACCGGGTCGGCAATCGGGGCCGCAGCACCTTGCACCACCAAAGCCTCCTCCGCGAAATCGTGGCAGGCGGCGATCATCAGTTCCAGCTCGCCCGAGATATCTTGCGCCTGCCGGACAAGGTCACGCAGGTGATGGCCTGCCCCGTCGGTTCCCGCCTTGGCCTCGGCCAGTGCCGCCTTCATCTCGTCGACCTGAGCCGAGAGCACGGCAATCGCCCCGCCGATCCCCTTGTCGAAACTGGTCAACCGCGACAGGCGATGCGACAGGATCAAACAATAGATTGCGGCCCCGGCAGAGGCGCCGATCATCAACAAGTCGGCGAGAAGGGAAAGCTGGCTCAACATTCAGTTCACCACGAATTGCGTGACAAGAAGGTCATGGACCCGGCCCGTGCCGGTCACGATCTGGATGCGGCGCAGCATCTGTGCGCGCAGCCGCGCAAGGCTGGCCGGATCGCTGAGTTCCGCCACGGAGATCACGCGCAGATAGCTGTTGAGCACGTCGAGCACGCGCGGCGACAGATGCGTCACCTCTGCCTCATGGGCCGGATCGACCTCGAGCTCGGCGGTGAAGAGCAGGTGGCGGCTGGTTTCCTCGGGCCCGAGCGAGATCACCAGCGTCTCCAGCGGTACGAAGCTGACGGCGACGGGCGGCAGGGGCGATTCGGTCGGTAGCGTCTCAGCTTCAGCCTGTGCCGCCGGATCGGGGGCGAGCGGTCCGGATGTCACCGCCCAGAACCCACCCGCGCCACCCGCAATTGCAAGAACAAGGCCCATCAGCAGCGGAATCAAGAGCCCCTTCTTGCGCTTGGGCGCATCTTGGGCGGCGATGTCGTCGGCCATGGGTGTTCTCCGTTTGATCTCACCCTGTTCTAGCGCCTCAGCACTAACCGAATCTTAATCGGCGGGGGCCTAAGACCGATCCCGACTGGCCAGAATGGCAGGGGGATGAGGCAGGTGGTGACCACGCTGACCGAGCTTTGGAGCGGGATGGACGGCCGCCGCCGCGGTTTTCTGATCGGCGGGCTTGCCGCGCTTGCGGTGATCCTCGTGATCCTGACCCGTCTGGCGACGGCGCCCAGCTATGAGCTGCTCTATGCCGGTCTGGACCCCGCCGCGGCCAGCGATGTCGTGGCCGCCGTCGAGGCGCGCGGCGTACCCTACCGGGTGCAAGGCGACACGATCCTCGTCGACAGCCGCGAACGGGATGCGCTGCGCATGGCGCTGGCGGGCGAGGGTCTGCCCGCCAATGGCGCCGCCGGGTATGAGTTGCTGGACGGGCTGTCTGGTTTTGGGACCACCTCGCAGATGTTCGATGCCGCCTATTGGCGCGCGCGGGAGGGAGAGCTTGCGCGCACCATCATTTCCAGCCCGCGCATCCGGGCCGCGCGCGTCCATATCGCCAACCCCGGCGCCGACCCGTTCCAGCCCGCACGCGATGTGACGGCCTCGGTCGCGCTACGGCCTGCGGCGGGGGGCTGGCACCGGGGCATGCGCAGGCGTTGCGTTATCTCGTGGCGTCCTCTGTACCGGGTCTGTTGCCGGAAAACGTCACGATCCTCGATGCAGACAGCGGGCAGGTTCTGGGCGGTGCGGATGCGATGGCGCCTGCCGCGGATGCCGCCGCGCGGGCCGAAAGCCTTCGGCGCAACATCGAGCGTTTGCTGGCGGCGCGCGTCGGACCCGGCAATGCCGTGGTGCAGGTGAATGTCGAGCTCGAAACCATGCGCGAAACCATCCTGGAGCGGCGCATCGACCCCGACAGCCGCGTCGCCATCGCCACCGAGACGGACGAGCGGACCAATACGGCGCGCGATACGGCGTCGGGCGGCGTGACCGTCGCGTCGAACCTGCCCGATGGCGACGCCGGGCCGGGGGGCAGCAGCAGCTCGGAAGGGTCGGAAACCCGCGAGCGCGTGACCTTCGACATGTCGGAACTGCAGCGCGAGGTCGCGCGCGAACCGGGCGACATCCGCCGGGTTTCGGTTGCGGTCCTGCTCAATGGCGTGCGCAGCATCGGCGCCGACGGGATCGCCACCGTCGACCCCCGCCCGGAAGCAGAAATTGCGGCGCTGCAGGCGCTGGTGCAATCGGCGATCGGCTACACTGCGGAGCGTGACGATTCGGTCACCATCCAGTCGATGGCCTTTGAGGAAACGGTGCAGGGCGACCTGGTGCAGCCGGGCTTTGCCGACCGGATGAGCCTTGATCTGGGCCGGGTGGTGCAAACGCTGGTGCTTGCCGCGGCCGCGCTGTTCATCGCCTTCGGCCTGCTGCGCCCGATGCTGCGGCGCGAACCGGGCGCGGCCCTCTCCGACCCCACCGCCTTCGCCACGGCCCTGCCCGGTGTCGCGCCGGGCTACGACCGTGCGATGGCAGCACCGATTCTTGCCACGGGCCCGGCACCCCTCCCGTCGCTTGCCGCCCCGGTTGGCGCAGCACCGCAGGCAATGGCGCGCCCCGATCCTGCCGCCGAAGGTTTTCCCGCTCTTCCTGCCGCTTTTCCTGCCGCGCGCGGAGACGATCTCGTCGAAAGCCTGCCTGATCCCGTCGACCGCCTGCGCCGCCTGATCGAGGAGCGCGAGGAAGAAACCATCGAGATCCTGCGCAGCTGGATGGAAGAAGACGAAAGGGCCCGTCCATGACCCGCACCCTCAAGCTCGAGGATTTCTCCGCCCTCGGTCCGACCCCTGTTTCGGCCGCGCAAGCCGCGCCGCCCATCGAGCCCGAAGCCGCCCTTGCCGCCTTCGACGAAGGGTATCGCAATGGCTGGGACGATTGCGCCCGCGCCGAGGCCGAGGCCCATCGCAAGATCGGCGCGGACCTTGCGGCTGGATTGCAAGACATCACCCTGACCTATGCCGAGGCCCGGCAAGATGTGCTCGCCGGTCTTGGGCCGTTGTTCGAGGAGATAGCGGCACAACTCCTGCCGCGCCTTGGCGGCCGAGGCCGTAGCACCAGCCGTGGTGGCCGAATTGCGCGCGATTGCCGCCAGCGCTGCAAGCGGGCGCGCGGTGCTGTTCGCTGCGCCCTGCCGCTCTCGCGACGCTGGACCGTCTGATTGCGGGTATGGGCGGTCTCGACCTCGACCTGCGGGCCGAGCCCGCCTTTGCCGAAGGACAGGTCTCGATCCGCTTCGGGTCCGAGCGGCGCGACATCGATCTGACCGACGCCGCCACCCGCATGGCCGAGGCGATCCGCAGCTTCGTCGCGCAGGAGGCCGACATCCCGCCCCTGCCCCCATCCGGAAAGGAGTGGCCTGATGTCAGACCCGCAATCCCTGCTGCGCGCCGCCGCCTTGCAGGCGGTTCCGATCGAAATCCGTGTCTCGGTTGGGCGCGCGCGGCCGCTCTTGCGAGAGGTCATGGACCTCGCCCCTGAGGCGGTGCTTACGCTCGACAGCCGGATCGACGATCCGGTCGCGCTCTATGTCGGCGACCGCATGATCGCTGAGGGCGAGCTGGTCGAGCTTGACGGCGAGCGCGGCGGTCAGCTTGCGGTGCGCATCATCCGACTTGCCGAGGCGGGTCATGGCGGGGCCTGACCGCGCGCTGGGCTTTGCCATTGCGCTGATTGCCCTTGCCCTGCCCGGCATGGCCGCGGCTCAGGGCGTCACGATCGACCTTGGCGAGGGCGGATCGCTGACCGCGCGCACCGTGCAGCTGATCGCGCTCATCACCGTGCTCAGCCTCGCGCCGGGGCTGGCGATCATGATCACCTGCTTTCCCTTCATCGTGACCGTCCTGTCGATCCTGCAGCCAGGCCATCGGGCTACAGCAATCGCCGCCCAACATGCTGATCGTCAGCCTTGGCGCTGTTCCTGACCTATTTCGTGATGGCCCCGGTGTTTCGAGGAGGCCTACAGCCATCGGCATCGCAGCCACTGCATCGACGGCAGCCAATCCGACCCGCAGGCCATTGCCGCCGCCTATGGGCCGTTTCGCGGCTTCATGCTGAACCGGGTCGATGTGGACACGCTGCAAAGCCTTGCCGGGCTGCGCGGTATCACTGACATCACGGACCCAGAGGCCTCCATCCTGATCCCCGCCTTCATGCTGAGCGAGGTGGAGCGCGCCTTTCAGATCGGCTTTCTGATCTTCTTGCCGTTTCTCATCATCGACCTCGTGGTCGCCGCTGTGATCTTGATGTCGATGGGCATGATGATGGTGCCGCCCGCCATCGTGTCGCTGCCGTTCAAGCTGGCCTTTTTCGTGGTCGCGGATGGCTGGGCGCTGGTGACGGGCGCGTTGGTGCGCAGCTATTTCTGACCGAAAGGATACCGCCCATGACCGAAGCCTCGACCACACCCGACGCCTCCGCCACGCGCGCGGACAAGTTGCACGCCATTGCCGCCCTGTTCGGAGAGGCGACAGCGCAGCGGCTTGGCGCGGATCACAGCCTTGCCGGACCGTCAGCGCCCGATGCCGACCGGCTGGCCTGGCAGACGAACCGGCTGATCCGGCACTTGCGCGACCGGAAAGGGGTCGACGACACCTCCGCACCTCGCCGCAACCACAGGCGCGGGCGACGACACCGCCCCGCCCCACGGGAACGCGCTTGCCGGTACTGACGGCGGGCGAGGATCTGGCCGCGGAACACCCTGCGGTTATCGCCCATATCCTGCGCCACGAGACGCAAGATATCCGGGTCTCCGTCCTGCGCGCCTTGCCGGGACAGGTGGCGCGCGCCGTGATGTACAGGTTGCGGACGGCCGAACACGCGACCCGCCCCGGCAGATCCTGACCTGCGACGGCGCGGCGGGTGTGCCCGCTGCGCGCGCATCCGCCCGATCCAGATCGTGAGGAATGCTAGATCAAAGCGGAACATCCGCGCGCCGGGCGAGGGCCGTCCGCCCATGCGCCAATACAACACATCCATCGCCCGACACAAAAGCGGGTGCCCATGAACTGGGCGCCCGCCTTTGCTCAGCGCACGATGAACTCCGCATGCAACGCGCCCGCGGCCTGGATCGCGTTGAGGATGTCGATCATCTCGCGCGGCGACACGCCAAGCGCATTCAACGCCGCAACGACGTCGGACAGGCTTGTGCCCTCGCGTACTTCGGCAAGGCCCGTCGTCTCCTCCTCGACCAGCCCGACCTCGGTGCGCGGCACGATCACCGTTTCGCCTTCGGCAAAGGGGTTGGGTTGCACCACGATGGGCCGTTCCTCGATCCGCAGGGTCAGATTGCCCTGCGCGACGGCGACCGTGCTGATCCGCACGTCTTCGCCCATCACGATGGTGCCAGACCGCTGATCGACCACGACGCGCGCGCGCCGTTCCGGCTCGACCCGCAGGTTTTCCACGCGCATCAAGGCATGCGCCGCCGAGGGTGCCCGCGTCGCGTCGATGTCGAGCAGGACCGTGCCCGCATCCAGCATCGCGGCCACCGACCGGCCGAAATCGGCGTTGATGACCTGCTCAATCCGGGCCGCGGTGGTGAAATCGGGGTTGCGCAAGGCAAGACGCACGGTGGTGAGGTCGGCAAGCTCGAAATCCACCTCGCGCTCGATCCGCGCGCCCGAGGGAACGGTGCCCGCCGTAGGAACGCCCTGCACGATCGTGGCGCCATCGCCTTCGACGGAAGCACCGCCGGCGATGACCGAGCCTTGGGCAACGGCATAGATCTCGCCATCGGCGGCGGTCAGCGGCGTCATCACCAAGGTGCCGCCGAGCAGACTGTCGGCATCGCCGATGGCGGAAACGGTGATGTCGATCTGGCTGCCTTGCCGGGCAAAGGGCGGCAGGGTCGCGGTCACGATCACCGCCGCGACATTCTGCGGCCGGAACTGTTCGCCAGTTACGTTGACCCCCAACCGTTCGAGGATGTTGACCATGATCTCTTCGGTGAAGGGGGCGTTGCGCAAGCCGTCGCCGGTGCCGTTCAGGCCAACGACCAGACCGTAACCCACCAGATCGTTGCCGCGCACCCCGTCGAATTCGACCAGATCCTTGATCCGCACGGGCGTGGCCTGAGCCGGCAGGACCAGCAGCGACAGGCACGCCAGCGCAGCAAGGAGAATACGAATCATCTGAGATACTCCGACAGGGTCAGGCGCGACAGGCGCGCGGTCAGGATGTAGAGCTGTTCCAGCCGGGTCTGGACGGCCTGCAGATCGGTCGCTGCGCGGTAGGGATCGCTGCCGGTCAGGCGCGCCTGCTCGATCTCGGTACTGGCGCGCGCCGCCTCGCTCGCCACGCGCGCGTCCTCGATCCGGGCCTGCGACGCGCCAAGATCGGAGCGCAGGCGGATCAACGCATCCTCGCCCCGCTCCAGCCGTGCGGCTGCGGCCGTCACCACGGCCCGCCGCTCGACCTCCGCGCCGGGGCCGCGGCCTTCGGCAGCAAGCGCAGCAAGCGCCAGCCCCGCCAGAACCTCACGCAGGGCGGGATCGCGGGCGGTGATGCCGGTCTGTTCGGCCTGCGCCTCGCCCAGGATTGCGGGCGCGGCGGGTCCGGCGCCGCCCTGCCAGGCCAGTGTGTCGTAACCGCCGCCGGGGCTCAGAAACCAATCCTCGACCGCGGCGATCAGGTCGGCGCCGGTGGCGGCCGCATCGGCCAAAGGTCGCAATTGATCGAGCATGGCCGCGCCCGAAATCAGCGCCAGCCGATCCGGGGCATCGCCTGCGAACAGGGATTTTCCGGCACTGCTGGTGTTCAGAGCGGCGACACTCTGCGCGAACCGCTCAGGCGCGTCTGCCAGCGAAAGCGCCATGTCCTGCAGGCTGCCCCCCGTCGCAAAGCCAAGGATATGGGGCGCGAAACCGTCGATCTCGGCCTCGATCCGTTCGAGCGCCGCCTGCCGCCCGTTGGCATCGATCCCGGCCTCGGCGATCGATTGCGCGAAAGCCGTCTGCAGTCTCAGCGACCGGCCCAGTTCGGCGAGTGTCGAGAAATCGCCCGCCGTGGCGCGCCCCGGATCGGCCTGACGCCCGGTGCTGAGCTCGCCGGTCAGGCGCTGCAACTCCTGCTGGAGCCGCGTTCCATCCTGGCGCAGGCGGTGGAATTGCGCCGCGTCCCCGATCCCGTTCAGGCTCATCGGCCCATCCTTATCAACTGGTCGATCATCTCCTGCGCGGCCGAAACGACGCGGGCATTGGCGGCGAACATCTGTTCGATCTGGAGCAGGCGCTGCATCTCGGCATCGGTATCCACGCCTTGGGCCAGTTCCTCCTGCCGCAGGGCGCCGAAGCGCGCGGCCGTGTGGGATTGCGTGGTTTCGGCCGATTGCCGCGCCATCCCCACCCCGGACAGATGATCGGCCACCAGACCGGCAAAGCTGCGCGCGGTGGCCGAAAACCCGCCCGAGACGGTCGGGCTGCGCGTGCTCAAGGCCTCACGCTGCAACTGAAGGAAGGTGGCATTGCCCACCGGCCCTTCTGCTGCCGCGCCCAGCCCGTCGCGCACACGCCACAGCGCGCCGCCCTCGTCCGGTCGGACAGCGGCGTTGACGCGCAACCGCCCGGCCAGACCGACCTCGTTGACCGGATCGACCAAAGCGCCCGCATCGGTGAAGAGGCCCGGCTGACCGAGGGTAAGAGTCGGGTCAAGGCCCGCGGCATTGAAGCGGCTGGCCAGATCGCGGGCAACGGCATCGACCGAGGCCTGAGCCGTGACGCCCCAGTCATCGCGCAGGGCAAAGAGCGCCGCAAGTTGCCCACCGCCCAGCGCCGGTGCCGCGCCTGACATCGCCAACGGACGCCCGTTGAGGGCAAGACCGCTCAAGGCGCCGCTGTCGCGGGTCATGTCGGCCTCCATCACCGTCACAGGCGTAAAGGACAGGACGGACGGACGGCCATCGAGCAGCGGCTGGCCGTCGGAACTGAACAGTTGCAGCGCGCCCATCTGGTCGCGGCGGCTGTGCAGCGGGATCAGGGGCGCGATGTCGTTGACGATCCGGGCCTGCGCATCGAGCAGCGCCGACACGTCACGCCCGCCGCCCATGTCTTGCCGGATGCGCGTGTTCAACGTCGCCAGCTGGTCCAGCGCGCCGTTGATCCGCGCGACCGATGTTGCGATGGACCCGTCGGCCTGCAGACGTTCCGCCTGAATGCCGTCCGAGATGGTGTTGAGCGTTCCGGCCAGCGCGACAGCGGCATCGACCGCGCCCGCCAGCCTGACCTGCGCTTGCGGGTTGGCGGCGGCCGTGGCCAGCGCCGCCTCGAAGCCAGCGGTGCGCGCGGCAAGGCTGCCTAAGCCATGTCGGGCGTTCCGATCAGCGCCTCGAGCCGGGTCAGGTAGCCACCCTGTGCGGTGCGGAAGGCCAGCTCCGCCTCGGTCTGGCGGCGCTGACCGATCACGATCGCATCTTCGGTCCGGGTGACGCCGGTCACGAAGGCCCCTGCGCCCGCATCGCCGAACGCTCGGGCCGAGATGTTGAGGCTGCGTACCCCATACCCGTCCGTCATCGCATTGGCGATGTTCGACGATACGATGTCGGCGGCCCGTGACGACACGGTCAGACCCGACAGGGCGTTGGAAAGGGCGCTGGAAATGCTCATCGCTCAGGGTCCCGCCGAAGGCGCGGATCAGCGCTTGATGTTGGTGGTTTCTTGCAACATCTCGTCGACCGTCTGGATGATCTTGGCGTTCGAGGAATAGGCCCGCTGGGTCTGGATCAGCTGGGTCAGTTCCGCCGCCACGTCGGTCGCCGATTCCTCGCGCGCGTAGCCGACGATCTCGCCGGTCGGGCCGTCGCCTGCGTTCCACAAGAAGAACTGACCGCTGTCGGGCGAGATCGAATAGGTCTGGTTGTCGCCCGTCGTCAGACCGTTGAGGTTGGGCACGTCGACCACCGGGATCTGGTAGATCACGCGGGTGATGCCGCTGTCGTAGATCGCATGAAGAAACCCATTGGCATCCACCTCTACCCGGCTGAGATCGCCCACGGGCGAGCCGTTCTTGACGACGGGCGCGCGCGCGAAGGTATCCGAAAGCTGCGTCAGGCCCCCGGCCTGCCCGGGTCTGCCGATGCGCAGCTCGAGCGGGCCACCGTCCACGGTCAGGGCAATCGCGCCGGTCGCGGGATCATAGGCACCCCCGGAGACGACGGTAACCGTGTCGAGATTGCCGCCATTGCCGCGCGCATCGTCGAAGGTGACCGTGTATTCCCCGATCACCGCCCCGCCCGAAGCGCTGTCGCGCACCTCCATCGTCCAAGTATGGCTCATCCCCGTGGCGGGAACGGTGGGGCTGAAGGTGATCTCGAGGTATTGGGAGGTGCCGAGATTGTCGAAATATTCTGCCGACATCACGAAAGGCTCTCCATCACCCGTGGAATCGGTCGAGGTCGCGGGGAGGTTGACGGACAGCTCCATGAAAGTTGTCGGATCGCCCGCGAACTGGTTGGTGTTGATCACCACCGGCTCCAGCCCGTCAAAGGTGTCGCGCGGAAAATTCGGGACCGTGCCATCGGCATTGGCGGGCCAGCCCATGAGCACCTCACCGGTCTGGGTGCGCAAGATGCCTTCGGCATCAGGGCGGAAGGAGCCGGTGGTCATCAGGCGCACCGGCAGGTCATTGCCCTGCGCGTTGAGGGCGGCGGCGCTGGTCACCGGCAGCATGCCGCGGCCACCGATGGCAAGGTCCGTGGGATTGTTGGTGGTCACGAGCGTGCCGCGCTGGTCGATCATGCGCGAGGTGGAAGCCCGCACCCCGCCCGCCGAATAGGTGCCGTCGCTTTGCATGATGACGAGCGAATGGAAATCCGCGACCACGCGCTTGTAACCGTAAGTGCCCGAATTGGCGATGTTGTCGGCGATGGTGGCAAGGCGGCTGGCGTTCACCTGCAGGCCCGCGACCCCGGAATTGAGCGAGGAGGAAATCGTCATCTCATGCGCCTTTCTGCTGCATCAGGATTTGCGACCGACCATGGGCGGCGCGCGATTAAGGCCGTCCTAACAGATAAAATTCGACCGCAGTTTCCCAGGCCCCGTCAAAGGCCGGCTCCGCAGAAGGATGATCTCCAGCCGTTCGTTGCGCACGCGCCATCGGGTTGTCGGCCGCGGGTTCACGGTCGGCGTGACCCGTCACGCGGACGATCCGGCGCGGGGGCAATTCAGCGCGTTCCAGCAGGGCGCGGAACACCTGCGCCCGGTCGGTCGAGGCGCGCCAGCGGGTTTCGCTGGCCACCACGACCGGTTCGGCGGCGACATGCCCCTCGATCGCGATGGCATTGGTGACCGTGCCGAAGAGGCTCAGCCATGGCGGCGGCCAGATCCGGCAGCCATGGCGCGGGGCAAGCCGGTTCCGGGATCGAAGATCACCTGACCCGGACGCGAGAAGATCTCGATCACCAGGCCTTCGTCGGTCAGGCGCGTCTGCACATGCGCCAGCAGGTTTACCGCAGATCACGCTGTCGCCGGTCAAGGCCTCCGCCAAGGCCGCAAGCTCTGCGTTCTCTTCCGCCTGCGCGGCGGCATCGTGGTCGGTGCCGGACAGGCCAAGGCTTTCGCGCCCCTCGGTCGGGCGCAGGTTGGTGGCACCCGTGCCGTTCTGGGCGATGGTGTTTTCGGAAAACGGGCTGTCGCCGCCAAAGGCACCGTCACCCCCGCCCGATATGCGCGTGATCGGGATGGTGGGTGAGAAATAATCGGCGATGCCCTTGCGCTGTTGCTCGGTGGTCGCGTTGAGCAGCCACATGAGCATGAAAAAGGCCATCATCGCGGTGACAAAGTCGGCATAGGCCACCTTCCAAGCGCCACCGTGGTGACCACCGCCAGCGATGACCTTTTTGCGCTTGATGATGATCGGGCGTGTCGCGTTCTCTGCCATGTCCGGTCCGTCAGACGTGTCGGACAGGTCCTAGCACCCCGCGGATGAACGCCCCCTTAATGCCTGTTCAGACCTTTGCGGGTTGTAGCCGCTGCGCGAAAACAGCGCTGAGAAGCAGCATCACCGCTGCCGTGCCCAGACAGGCGGGCAAGCCTCCCAATTGGTAGGACAGGCCCGACATGAGCGTGCCAATAAGCCGGCCGGCGGCATTCGCCATGTAGTAGAAGCCGACGTCCATGGTCACCCGCTCGGCCTTGGTGAAGGCGAGGATCAGGTAGGAATGCAACGCCGAATTGATGGCAAAGACAGCACCAAAGGCAAGCAGCCCGCGATCAGCGTGACGGTCAGCCATGGCGCGGGCGCTCCTGCCCACCAGACAAGACCGGCAAGGGCCGCAGGCAGCACGGCCAGCGCGGCCGCCCAGGTCCAGGCTTCGCGCACCAGCACCGCCTCGCCCGGGCCTGCGCCCGGAGCAGCCGGGCGCGCTGGCCTGAACCGCGCCATAAAGGATGATCCAGACCGCCATGAAGGTACCGATGGTGAAGAAGGCAACCCGGTTTCCCGCCACCGTGCCATCCGACAGGACCGCGTAGAAATAGATCGGGATGCCGACGACGAACCACACGTCGCGCGCGCCGAACAAGAAGACCCGCGCCGCCGACAGCCAGTTCACATTGGCGGATTTGGAAAAGACCTCGGAAAACTTCGCCCCCTTGCGCCCCGTGGGCAGACCCGAGGGCATGCGCAGCACGATCACCGTCAAGATCACGGCCAGCACGGCTGCCATCGCCAGCACCGACGGTACGAACCCCGCCAGCGCCAGCATCGCCGCACCCAGCAAGAACCCCAGACCCTTGACCGCGTTCTTTGACCCGGTCAGCACCGCCACCCAGCGAAACAGCGACCCGTCGCCTGCGGGCGCCAGCACCTTGACCGCCGATTTCGACGACATCTTGGCCAGATCCTTGGCCACCCCCGACAGCCCCTGCACCACCATGACGAAGACGACCGAGGCGGTCAGGCCCCAAGCGGGATCAAGCTGCGCCAGCGCCAGCAGCGCCACGATCTGGATGCCAAGCCCGGCATAGAGCGTCGCGGTCAGACCGAAGCGCGCGGCGATCCAGCCCGCGCTCAGATTGGTCACTACGCCTGCGATCTCGTACAAGATGAACAGATAGGCCAGCTGCACCGGGGAAAACCCCAGCGTGTGGAAATGCAGCAAAACCAGCATCCGCAAGGCGCCATCGGTCAACATGAAGGCCCAATAGGCCGCCGTGACCGCGATATAGGCAGCAAAGCCCTCGGAGCGCCCTGCGGTGTCGGTCATGGGGCCGCACCAACCATCAGGGCCACATCGACCAGCCGGTGGGCATAGCCCATCTCATTGTCATACCAGGCGTAGATCTTCACCTGCGTGCCGTTGACCACCATGGTGGACGGCGCGTCGACAATGCTCGACCGCGTGTCATTGGTGTAATCGGCGCTGACCAGCGGGCGTTCCTCATAGCCGAGGATGCCGTCCAGATGGCCGGCGGCAGCAGCCTTGAAGAGCGCGTTCACCTCCTCCGCCGTCGTCGGCCTATCCACCTCGAAGACGCAATCGGTGAGCGAGGCGTTCAGCAGCGGCACCCGCACGGCATGGCCGTTCAACTTTCCCTTCAGCTCTGGGTAGATCAGCGTGATCGCCGTAGCGCTGCCGGTCGTGGTCGGGATCAGCGAATTCAGCGCCGACCGCGCGCGGCGCAGGTCCTTTGCAGGGCGGTCGACGATGGTCTGGGTGTTGGTCACGTCATGGATCGTCGTGATCGAGCCATGCTTGATGCCGATCGCCTCATGGATGACCTTGACCACCGGGGCGAGGCAATTGGTCGTGCAACTGGCCGCCGTGACGATCCGGTGCCGCGCGGGGTCGTAGATGTCATGGTTGACGCCATAGACGATGTTCGCGGCCCCGCCGTCCTTGACCGGGGCGCTGACCACCACCCGTTTCACGCCCGCATCGAAATAGGGCTGGATCTTGGCCGCCGTCTTGAACACGCCAGTGCAGTCGATCACCACATCGACGCCTGCCAGCGGCAGCTTCGCCGGGTCGCGCTGGTTCAGCACCGGCAGACGCACCCCGTCGATGGTGATGCTGCCCTCGTCACTGGTGATATCCGCCCGCCAGCGCCCATGCACCGTGTCGAATTCCAGCAGATGCGCGTGCATCGCCGCATCCCCCACCGCGTCGTTCAGCCATGCGATCTTGGCCCCGCGTTCCAGCAAGGGTCGCAACGCCAGCTTTCCGATCCGGCCCAGCCCGTTCAGCGCATAGGTCGTCATTGTGCCGCTTCCCCTGAAGCGATGCCATCCAGCGCATGCTGCAGCGAGATACGGTCAAGCGTGTGAAGCGGAAGCGCGGTGAATGCCGCGATGCGGTTGCGCAGCATGCCATAGGCGTGCTGAAAGGCCAGCATCCGCTCGGCTTCGGTCCCTGTCGCCTTGACCGGGTCGGGGGTGCTCCAATGGGCCGACATCGGCTGGCCCGGCCAGGGCGGGCAGGCTTCGTTTGCCGCGCGGTCACAAACGGTGAAGACGAAATCGAATTCGGGCGCATCCGCACCCTGAAACTCGGTCACGTTCTTGGCGCGCAGGCCCGACGTCTCGTGCCCCTTGGCGCGCAGCATCTCGACGGCCATCGGGTTCAGCTGCGACTGGGGGCTTGTCCCCGCCGAGAACACCTCGAACCGGTCGCCCGCGATGTCGCGCAAGATGGTTTCGGCAAAGATCGACCGGGCGGAATTTCCGGTGCAGATGAACAGGACGTTATAACGGCGGTCGGGCATGGATCGATCTCCGGTGAGGTCAGGGAAGGCCACGGGCGCGCACAGATCTGCACGACCACGGCAACAATCGTGTAACAGGCTTGCGGTCATTGCTCGCAGGCCGGTCATGTCCGCCCCGTAGCGCAGAGATGTGCCCTGTCGGCTGCGCGTGATGAGCCCGGCCTGCAGCAGATCGGCCAGGTAAGCGCTGAGCGTGTTGGGCTTCAGCCCCAACACTCCGGCGACCTCTCCGGCTGGAACTTCGTCAGGGTAGCGGCGGATGAGCAATTGCACGACGGCGAGGCGGGCAGGATGGCTGAGGGCAGCGAATCGGTCTGTAAGTGCTATTTCCATATTTCTCGAAATATAGAAACAAGGATGGGTGACAAGTGAAGCTTTTGCGACAGAGCCGCCCACCATACGCCCGCTTGCTTGCATTCGTGGGAAATCCCGACAAAAGGTGTCGGATTGAATGACCGCCTGGAAAACGCCCCTGCCGATGGCCCAGAATCGTCCAACTCACCCTCCGCGCCGCCTGTCCGCGCTGGCCTGGCTGGCGGCAGCATTGTGCATCGTGCCGATGGCCGCGGTGGCGCTCGCTGCCCTCACCGGTGGCCTCGACACGTTGCAAAGCCTGTCCCGCACGGTGCTGCCGCGCTACGCGGGCACCACCGCGTTGCTGGTCTTTATCGTCGGCGTCGGCACCGCAATCATTGGCACATCGACTGCATGGCTTGTGACGGCGACCCGCTTTCCGGGGCGACGCCTGTTCGAGATCGCACTGGCCCTTCCGCTGACCTACCCGGCCTATGTGCTGGCTTATGCCTATACCGACCTGCTGGATCATCCCGGCTGGGTCCAGTCGACGCTGCGCGACCTGACCGGCTGGGGACCGCGCGACTACTGGTTCCCTGAAATCCGCAGCCTCGGCGGGGCGGCGGCGATGCTGATCCTTGTCCTTTACCCTTACGTCTACCTGCTGGCGCGCGCGGCCTTCCTGCGCCAATCTGCGACCGCCTATATCGCTGCGCGCACGCTGGGACAGGGGCCATGGGGCGCCTTCGTCCGTGTCTCCGTCCCGGTCGCTCGGCCTGCCATCGCAGGCGGCGTCCTGCTTGCCCTGATGGAGACGCTGGCCGATTATGGCACCGTCGCCTATTTCAGCGTCCAGACCTTTGCCACCGGGATCTATGTCAGCTGGTTCGGCTTGTTCGACCGGGCGGGGGCAGCGCAACTGGCGCTGTGCCTGCTGGTCGTGGCACTGGCCTTCGCCACGCTGGAGCGCCGACAGCGCCGCCACCTGCGCCACCACGACGCCGGGCGCCGGTTCGAGCGGATGGAACCTGTGCGCCTGCGCGGCCGCGCCGCGGCGGGGCCATCGCGATCTGCGGCCTGCCGGTCCTCTTCGGCTTCCTTCTGCCCACCGGCCTGCTCGTCTCCGCTGGCCTCAGGCTCGGCCCAGATCCTGTTCTCGCCGCGCTACCTCGGCTTCCTGCAGCATTCCCTGACACTCGCGGGCATCGCCGCCGTGCTGACCGTCGCTGCCGCTATCGCCCTGGGTTTCAACGCGCGGCTCCATCCCACCCGCAGTTCGCAGACCGCGCTCAGGATCGCAGGCATCGGCTATGCCGTGCCGGGCGGCGTGATCGCGGTGGGCCTGCTGTTCCCCTTCGCCGCCTTTGACAATGCGCTGGACCGAGTGATGGAGGCGAATTTCGGCATCGACACCGGCCTGCTGATCACAGGCTCCATCTGGCTGATGATCATGGCCTACATGGTCCGCTTCATGGCCGTGGCGCTCAACACCTATGAATCCGGGCTCGCCACCGTGAACCCCAATGTCGATGCGGTCGCCCGCACGCTGGGCCATGGCCCTGCACCCATGTTGCGGCGCATCCACGTCCCGATCCTGCAACCCTCGATCTTGACCGCGCTGCTTATCGTGTTCGTAGACGTGATGAAGGAACTGCCCGCCACGCTGATTCTGCGCCCTTTCAACTACGATACGCTCGCCGTGCAGGCACACCGCCTCGCCTCCGACGAACGGCTGGCCGAGGCGGCGGTGCCCAGCCTGTGATCGGCGCCAGTCGGCCTTCTTCCCGTCGCCATCCTGTGCTGGAGCATCGGGCGCGAGGGCCGCCCGATGCGAGATGCCGTCACTGCCGCAGCAGGGCAGGTGCAGCGCTCGGCCTGACTCGGCCTGAACGGAAAACGGGCGCCCAAGGGGCGCCCGTGTTAAGTATCACACAGAGGCGTCGGTCATTCCCAGCCGGCGGTGTTCAGAACCTCGACCGCCATTCCGACATTTGCCGCAATCTCGGAAAGGTCGATCACATCGGGTCGGAAAATCCCCAGCGCCGCAACCGACGGCGACAGGCCCACGCCCGGAACTGCCGGATATTCGTCGTTACCAGCCGAGAAATACTCCTGCGCCCGGTCCGAGGCGAGGTATTCCAGGAACAGCAACGCATTGTCGCGGTTCGGCGCATGGGCTGCCACACCGCCGCCCGACACGTTCATGTGCGCGCCGATGTCGTTCTGGTTCGGAAAGACCCAGCCGATGTTGGCCAGCTGCTCGGGCGTGATCTGGCTGTCTCCCTCGCGGATGATACGCGAATAGTAATAGGTGTTCGACATGGCGATGTCGCACTCGCCGGAAGCGATTCCGCGCAGCTGGTCGGTATCACCACCCTGCGGGGAGCGCGCGAAATTGCCGACCACGGCGGTCGCCCAATCCTCGACGGCCTCAGCGCCCAGATGGGCGATAAGGGCTGCGGTGATGTTCTGGGTGTAGACGTTGCTGGATGACCGGATGCAGACCTGACCCGCGTATTCCGGGCTGGCGAGGTCCTGGTAGGTCTGCGGCGGGCTCGCCACAGTCTCCCGGTTGTAGAAGATGATACGCGCGCGCTGGGAAAAGGCGAACCAGTGGTTGCCATCATCTTGCAGGTAACCCGGCACGCGGGTTTCCAGGACCGCGCTTTCGACGGGCTGCAGCAGCCCCATCTCGGTCGCGCGGGCCAGCCGCACGGTGTCGACGGTCAGGAAGACGTCGGCGGGGCTGTTTGCGCCTTCAGCCTGCATCCGCGCGATCAGCTCGTCGGCGTTGCCCTCGATCCGGTTGATCGTGATGCCGGTCAGTTCGGTGAAATCGGAATAGAGCCGCTCGTCCGTGTCGTAATGGCGCGAGGAATAGAGGTTCAGCTCCTGCGCCTGCGCAGCGGTCAGGGTCGAAGCCGCGATGGCCGTGCCCAGAAGGGCGGCAAGGGTGCGGGTCATTGGTGTCTCCATATGCGTCGTGATCGGATACCTGACTGATTTACTCAGCTTGGCTGATGACCTTGAAGCGCATCGCAAGACGCGAGTCAATATTCCCGACAAAAAAGATCGGAGACTGCACCCGCTTGTCGCGCCCGCCGCCCCGGTGCAGGGTCCCCCGGCGAAACGGGAGGGAAAGACCACAATGCGCGCCGGCATCGCCTTTCTGGTCGTGGCCTACACGCTCAGCCAGTTCTACCGCGCCTTCCTCGCCGTGCTCTCGCCCGTGCTGGAGGCCGAGATCGGCGCCACCACCGGCGATCTGGCCCGCGCCTCGGGCCTGTGGTTCGCGGCCTTCGCGCTGATGCAACTGCCCGTGGGCTGGGCGCTCGACCGGCTCGGGCCGCGCCGCCACGGCCTCCAAGTCTGTTCCTCCTCGGCGGGGCGGGGGGTGCCACCGTCTTCGCGCTGGCGCAGGGGCCCGGCGCGATCACCGCCGCCATGGTCCTCATCGGCATCGGCTGCGCGCCGATCCTGATGGCCACCTACTTCATCTTCGCGCGCCGGTTCGCGCCCGCCGTGTTCGGCACGCTGGCGGGCGTCACGGTGGGCGTCTCGTCGCCTGGAAGCATCCTCTCCGCCGCGCCGCTCGCCTGGCTGATCGACAGCTTCGGCTGGCGCGAGACGGTGGGCAGCTTCGCGGTCCTGACCGCGCTCATCGCGGTGGCCATGGCGATTCTCATCCGTGACCCCGAGAAGCCCGAAGGCGAGGCAAAGGGCTCCCTCCTCGACCTTCTCAGCATGCGCGCGCTCTGGCCGATCATGGCGATGATGTTCGTCTGCTACGCCCCCCGCCGCTGGCCTTCGGGGCCTCTGGATCAGCCCCTACATCACCGACCGTTTCAGCGCCGACCTCGCCCTCATCGGCACCGCCACGCTTGTAATGGGGCTCGCCATGGTGGGGGGCAATTTCCTCTACGGCCCCGCGGACCGCTGGCTGGGCAGCCGCCAGTGGCCCATCCTGATCGGCAATGCCGGGGTGGCGGTCCTGCTCCTGACCTTCTGGGCGTTTCCGCCCGGGGATCTCTCGAGCTGCCATCGCGCTTTCGCCGCCATCGGCGTGCTGGGCGCGTCCTACCCGCTGGTCATCAGCCACGGGCGCAGCTTCTGCCCGCCCCACCTGACCGGGCGGGGCGTGACCTTGCTCAATCTCTTCGGAATGGGCGGCGCGGGCGTGATGCAATTCGCCACTGCGCCGACTTTTACCGCGCTTGCGCAAACGCGCGCCCCGGCCGAGGCCTATGGCGCGCTGTTCGGCATCATCGGTCTGGCGATCCTAGCCGGGCTGTTCGTCTACCTTTGGTCGAAGGACAGCACCGGCTGAAGATGTCAGGCCGCGCGACGGCTGGCGCGGCTAGAGCCACCCTGACCGCCCTTGGGCCCGGCTGCATCGGCCGCGCCAGCGACCGGCGGGCAGGCTTGACCTTGCCCTGACCTTGCCCCCTGCCCCGGGCCACGGCCACGGTACGAGCACCGCCACCGCCGCGCTGGGGTTTTTCCATCTTGATCGCGCGGGGCCGCGTGCCCGAAGCGACCGGGATCTCGGCCTTCATCACCTTTTCGATCTGCACCAACAAATCGACTTCCTCGGCGCAGCAAAACGCAATCGCCTCGCCCTCACGACCGGCACGCGCGGTGCGGCCGATCCGGTGGACGTAATTGTCGGGCGTATCGGGCAATTCGTAGTTGATCACATAGGCCACGCCCGGAATGTCGATGCCGCGCGCGGCGACATCGGTGGCGACCAGAATGTTGATCTTGCCATCGCGGAACCCGTTGATCGCGCGGTCGCGCTGCCCCTGGCTCTTGTTGCCATGGATCGAGGCCGCATTGAAACCATCCGCCACCAACCCAGTCATCAGCTTTTCCGCGCCGTGCTTGGTGCGCGCGAAAACCAGCGTCAGGGCCTTGGGGTCACGCGCAAGGATTTCGCGCAGGACCTTGGGCTTTTCGCCCTTTTCCATGTAGCGCACCGATTGCGTCACCTTGTCGGCGGCCTTGCCCGGGGGCGAGACCTGAACCTTGCGCGGATTGGTCAGATAGGCGCGGCTCAATTCTTCCATCTGTTTCGGCATGGTGGCCGAAAACAGCATGGTCTGGCGCGGCGTGCCGAGCTTGGGCGCGATCCGGCGCAGCGCGTGGATGAAGCCGAGGTCCAGCATCTGGTCAGCCTCGTCCAGCACCAGATGCCGGGCTTGGCGCAGGTCGACCGCGCCGCGGTCCATCAGGTCGATCAGGCGGCCGGGCGTGGCCACCAGAATATCGGTGCCGCGCGCCAGGGTGCCGATTTGGCGGTTGATCGACTGGCCGCCGACGACCGTGGCGATCTTGATCGGGGTGTTGATCGTGAAGACCCGCAGCGCGTCCGAGATCTGGTTCACCAGCTCGCGCGTCGGTGCAAGGATCAGCGCGCGCCGTCCGCGTCTGGGGACGGGTATCTTCTTCCATCAGATGGGCGATCAGCGGCAGACCGAAAGCCAGCGTCTTGCCTGTGCCGGTCTGGGCCAGACCCAGAATGTCGTGACCGTCCATCGCCAGCGGAATCGCCTGGTTCTGGATCGGGGTGGGGGTGTCAAAGCCGCCGGCCTTGAGCGCGTTCAGCAGAACCTTGTTCAGGCCAAGCATGTCGAAATCGAACAAATCGTATCCTTTCGGGCGCCGCGTCCAACGCAGGCGCCACAAGTGGGGTGCCACACGCTTTGCGCACGGCAATCGAGGGTGCGACCGGGCCGCTCATCGGCGCGATCGTCAGAACCCTGCGTGAGTGGGACCTGGGGGAATTGGTGTGTCGCCGTCAGGCGCATGGGAGACCGTGGTGGTCCAGTCCATGCCCCGGCTGCTCACGCGGCAGCGCGGCGACATGGGGGGCACATGCGGGTTTGCGCCTCACAAGTCAAGCCTTGCGACCCTTTTCCTTTCGCCTTGCTTCCTTTATGGCCCACCCATCCATTACCCCGAAGGATCAAGGACTATGGGATACCGAGTCGTCGTCGCGGGGGCCACGGGCAACGTGGGCCGCGAAATGCTGAACATCCTCGCCGAACGGGAGTTTCCCGTGGACGAGATCGTGGCACTGGCCAGCCGCAAATCGCTGGGCTCTGAATGCAGCTTTGGCGACAAAACCCTAAAGACCAAGGATCTGGATACCTTCGACTTCACCGGCTGGGACATCGCGCTCTTCGCCGTGGGGTCCGAGGCGACGGCGATCTACGCGCCCAAGGCCGCCAAGGCCGGTTGCGTCGTGATCGACAACTCCTCGCTCTACCGCTACGACCCCGACGTGCCGCTGGTGGTTCCCGAAGTGAACCCCGAGGCCGTGCTGGGCTACGCCAAGCGCAACATCATCGCCAACCCCAACTGCTCGACTGCGCAGATGGTTGTGGCGCTGAAGCCCCTCCATGACCGCGCCACGATCAAGCGCGTCGTGGTCTCGACCTACCAATCCGTGTCGGGCGCGGGCAAGGAAGGCATGGACGAGCTGTGGGACCAGACCAAGGGCATGTATGTGCCCGGTCAGGAACGCGCGCCCAAGAAGTTCACCAAGCAGATCGCCTTCAACGTCATCCCGCATATCGACAAGTTCCTCGACAGCGGCGAGACGAAGGAAGAATGGAAGATGGTGGCCGAGACGAAAAAGATCCTCGACACCCGCATCAAGGTCACCGCGACCTGCGTGCGTGTACCGGTGTTCGTCGGCCATTCCGAAGCGATCAACATCGAGTTCGAAGACTTCCTCGACGAGGATGAGGCCCGCGATATCCTGCGCGAGGCACCCGGCGTCATGGTGATCGACAAGCGCGAGGATGGCGGCTACGTCACCCCCGTCGAATGCGTCGGCGATTACGCCACCTTCATCAGCCGCATCCGCCAGGACAGCACGATCGACAACGGGATCAACCTGTGGTGCGTGTCGGACAACCTGCGCAAGGGGGCCGCGCTGAACGCGGTGCAGATCGCGGAAACGCTGGGCAACCGGGTGCTGAAAAAGGGCTGAGTGCGCCTTTCATGATCACAGGAACAGCCGGTCAGGGCGCACCCCTGACCGGCTGTTTTCCGTTTCACCCTTCGGCAATCCCCCGCCATCAATCCGCTATGTCGCATTCTCCCCATTGTGCCGCGCCGCGTCCGGGCGCACCCATGGGGCGGGACCGCCACATCCAAGGAGCATCCGACGATGCGTTTCGCCCTTTCGCTCACCGCCGCCCTCCTGACCAGCACCGCCGCGCTGGCCGATGACATCGTGATCCGCGCCGACATCGCCGAGGCGACGGTCTTCCTGTCCGGCGCCGAGATCACCCGGCGCGGCACCGTCATGGTCCCCCCGGCACCCACCGCCTGCTCATCGCCATGCCCGACGCCGCGCAGGCCGAACGGATCGAGGTTTCCGGCCCCGAGGGCCTCACCCTCGGCCCGCCGCAGCAGCTTTCCGGCCACGTGATCGCCGAAGGCGCGCTCGACGACCCCGAGCAGGCCGCCGCCCGCGCCGTGGTCGAGGTCGCGCGCGACGCCGTGCAGCAGGCGCAAGACGACCTGACCGCCGCCGATGCCGCGCTCCGCGCGCTCGAGGCGCAACTTTCCTACCTCTCCGCCCTGTCGCGCGGCGGCCCGGACGGCGCGGCGATGCCCGCCGACCCCGCCACGCTGCCGCAGCTTCTGGCGACGCTGGGGCGGAAACCGCCCGCGTACAGGCCGAAACCCTTGCAGCCCAAATCGCTCGCCGCGACCTGGCCGAGGCGCTGACCGATCGGCAATCCGACCTCGCGGCCGCTACCACCGAACTGGCCCGCCTGCGTCCGCTCGGCACCGCCATCGACGTGATCGAGGTCTCGCTCAGCGCCGCCGCCGAAACCGAGGCGGAGGTGACAGTCGACTACCTCAGCTACGGCGCCGGGTGGGAACCGAGCTATGAGTTGCACCTCGACAGCGAGACCGGCGCGCTGACCATCGAGCGCTTCGTCGCGCTCTACACTTCCGGCACCGCGCGCTGGCAGGATGTGGCGATGACCTTCTCTACCGCCGAGCCAACGCGCCAGCGTCGGCCCTCCGCCGTCTTCCCGACGCCCGCGCGCATCATGGAACCCGCCCCCGCCGCCTCCGACGAGATCGCCCGCATTGGCAGCCCCGCCTTCGGCCTGGCCGAGATGGCCCCCGCCCCGGTCATCGCGGCCGAACCGCGCGCCGCGCTCCTGCTCGACGGCCTCTCGGTCAGCTACGCCTACGCTACCCCCGTCAGCATCGGGCCCAGCGGGGAGGCGATCCTGCCCTTCGACACCCTCGCCCTAGAGACGGAGACCGAGGCGCGCGCCATCCCCCGCATCGATGAAACCGCCTTTCTCATCGCCATGGGTCGCAACGAAACCGGCGCGCCGATCCTGCCCGGCTACACCGCTTTCTTCCGCGACGGCGCCCTGATCGGCGAGGATATGATCGGCCTGATTCCCGACGGGGCGGAGTTCGAGATGGCCTTCGGCCCGCTCGACCACCTGCGGCTGACATGGATAGACCGCTCCTTGGCCGAGGGCGACAGGGGCTTTTTCACCAGTTCAACCACGCAGGAAAGATCCATCTCCTTCGGGGTCGAAAACACCTCCGGCAGCGCAGAACGGGTGCGCCTTATCTACGCGACACCTTTCGCCGAACAAGAAGATCTGGAGCTGGAGCTGACACTTTCGCCCGCACCCGACGCCCGTGACATCGACGATCTGCGCGGCGTGCACGCCTGGAACCTGACAGTCGCACCCGGTGAAACGGTCCTCGTCGACATGGAGGTCCGGCTTGCCTGGCCCGAAGGACAGATCCTGGCGTGGTGGCCTTAACAAACACGGGCAAGATGGCCCGCGACCGCCCCGGCACATGCCGAGGCGGTCGCAGTGGCTAAAGCGCTCGGCCCTGAGCACTTCGCAATCAGTGACGCTGACCACCCCGATATGCCGCTCCACAACGGCGAATGCCGCGTCCAGCAGCGCGTCCAGCCGCTCGGGCCGGATGATGCAGACCACGCAGACCATCCCGCCCGCGCGGCTGACCTGCCCCTCGCGGCTCCACTGCCCCGACCGGCCCGATCCGCCCAGAACCGGCAGAACGGTGAACCCGGTCACCCCCGCCTTGACCAGCGCATTGGTCAGGCGCGTCTCCATCACCGCCTCGATGGTGATCTCGACCCGTTTCGCCTCATGGGTCTGCATGTCTCAGGCTCCGGTCACAAGGCTGGCGACCGCAAGGTATAGCGGTATCCCAACCGTCAGGTTGAAGGGAAAGGTGACGCCGAGCGACAGCGTCAGGTAGACCGATGGGTTCGCCTCGGGCAGCGCGACCCGCATGGCGGCAGGCACCGCGATGTAGCTGGCCGAGGCGCAAAGCGTCATGAACAGCATCACGCCCCCCGTCGACAGGCCCAGCAAAAGCCCAGCCCCCAGCCCCAGCATCGCCCCGATGGGCGGCATGATGACCCCGAACAGGAACACGCCCGGCGTCAGCACAGACCGCGCCTCGCGCAAGCCACGCCCCGCGACCAGCCCCATGTCGAGCAGGAATAGACACAGCACGCCTTGGAACGGCGCCACGATGAAGGGCGCGACCATCGCCATACCGTCGGCCCCGGTGATCCAGCCGATCAGGAACGACCCCACCAGCAGCACGATGGACCCGTTGAGCAGGATTTCCCTCATCAACCCATCTTCCATCCCTGCCGATTTGCCGTAGCGCGCGATGAGCCACAGCGCGGACAGGATGGCGGGCGCCTCCATCACGGCGGCGACTGCGACCATGTAGCCCTCCGACGTCAGGCCCGCCGAGCCGATCACCGAGGTGGCCGCGACGAAGGTGACGATGGAGATCGACCCGTAATGCGCCGCCACCGCCGCCGCATCCGTCACGTCGAGCCGTGTCATCACGCGCAACATCGCAAAGGCGATCAGAGGAATGGCAAATGACAGGATCAGCCCCGCCACCAGCGACAAGATCAGCGTCGCGTCGATGCCGTGGTCCGACACGCTGGCCCCGCCCTTGAAACCGATGGCGAAGAGCAAATAGATCGACATGCCCTTGGCAATCGCCTCGGGGATCGACAGGTCGGACCGCGCAAAGGCCGCCAGCAGGCCCAGCGCAAAGAACAAGATGATCGGCGATAGCAGATTGCTGGCCGCCAGAGCCAGTATCCCGTCCATGGAGTAACCCCCGTTCGCACCGCCGTCGAACCGCTTTAGGGCGATACGTGGGCCTGGTAAAGCTCAGCCCCGCACGAAATGCCGCACCGCGCCGTCAAAGGTCTCCAGGTCCATCTCGGCAAGATCGGTCCAGAGCCCGTGCAGCGTGATCTGCCCCGCATCCACGGCCTCGGCGACAAAAGGATAGCCCAGCAGGTTGGCCAGACTGACCTCGATCCCTTCCTTTTCGAGCGCGGTCTGCCGATCCTCGGGCACCTCGATGTCGGCGATCCGGGCCACGCCGGGCCGCAACACATCCAGCCAGCGACCGATAAAGCTTTCGCGCTGCTCGAATTCCGGGGCCTCGCCTGCGCACATCGCCAGACAGCCACGCACACCGCCGCAGTTGGAATGGCCCATGACGATGATATGGCTGACCTTCAGGAACTTGACCGCGAATTCCACCGCCGCCGCAGTACCGTGGTGGTTGCCATCGGGCGTGTAGGGCGGAACCAGATTGGCGATGTTGCGGTGCACGAAAACCTCGCCGACCTGCTGACCGAACACTGCCTCGATGGCCACGCGGCTGTCGCAGCAGGCGATCACCATGGCACGCGGCGTCTGCCCCTCGATCGCGAGCTTGCGGAAAAGGTCCCGGTTGCCCGGAAAGTCATGCGCTTTCCAATCCTTGTAGCGATCCAGCAAGTAGTCGGGCAGCGATTTCACACGGTGCATGTCGGTCCTTCGCATCTCTGACGTCGCGGTTGGATACCCCGGATTGAGCGCAAATTGGAGGTTCTTCTTGCCGGGCGCCTAAGCCTTTCTTCAGACCGATCCGCGACTCTCGCTCCTGCCCGTGGTGGGGTGGAACGTGGAGCGATGGGATGAGGGCGGGAATTGTCGACCTTCCGCTGGGGGAGCCTGCGCGGTTCAACCCCGGCCAACTTGAGAAACTATGCGACACGCTGGGCGAGTTGCGCGCAGAGGCCGAGGTGGCGCATGCGCTCGACCGGCTGGCGACGCTGCTGGACGAGGTGTCGCGCCTTGGCAGGGATGGCGATGCCACTCACCTCGAAGAGGTGCTGGCGGCGCTGGTGCGCGATGCGCAACTGATCGGCATGGCGACGCTGGCCCGTGTTGCGCGCAGCGTGCTCGATTGTCTGGATGCGGGCGACCCCACGGCGCTGGCGGCCACGATGGCGCGGCTGAACCGGGTGGGCGACCGGTCGATCCACGCGATCTGGGACCTTGAGGATCTTTCGGGCTGAGGCCACTTGCGGTGACGGGGGCGGGCGCTAGTGTGCGCCTCGAACAGCCAAGGCCCGACCGACATGACCCAGACCCTGCGTTTCGCCGCCCCTGACGCCGATGCCATAGCGCTGCACCTGATCGCGCCCGACGCAGTCGATGCCGCGCTGGCCGCCCTGCCCCATGGGCAGAGCACATGGGCACGGCACCACGGGTTCACGGGTGGGCTTGCGCAGGTCTGCGCCCTGCCCGGCGATGCGGGCCGGCCCACGGCCATCATGATCGGGAGCGGCACGGCTTCCGACCGCGCAAGACAGCGTTTCGCCATCGGCGCGGCCATCGCCGCCCTGCCCGAGGCGACCTATGCGCTGGCGGGTCCCCTAGATGGTGCAGAGGGTGAGGAAATCGCACTGGGCTACCTGCTTTCGCTCTACCGGTTCGATCGCTACCGGGCGCAGGCCCTGCCCAAGGCCTGCATTGTCGCCCCCGCGGGCGTCGACACCGCCCGGCTGGAACGCATCGCGGCAGCCGAGGCGCTGACGCGCGACCTGATCAACACGCCTGCCGAGGATATGGGCCCCGACGCGCTCGAGGCCGCGGCGCGCAGCCTCGCCGGTCAGTTCGGAGCAGAGATCACCGTGATCGAAGGCGATGACCTTCTGGCGCGTAATTTCCCTCTGATACATACCGTCGGCCGGGCCGCCGCCCGAGCGCCGCGTCTGATCGACCTGCGCTGGGGCACAGGCGCGCGGTCGCTGACGCTGGTCGGCAAGGGCGTGTGTTTCGATACCGGTGGCTTGAACCTGAAACCGGGCGCGTCGATGGGCCTGATGAAAAAAGACATGGGCGGGGCCGCGACCGTGCTGGGTCTGGCCCAGATGATCATGGCCGAGGGCCTTGATCTGTCGCTGCGCGTGCTGATCCCGGCGGTGGAGAACGCGGTTGCGGGCAATGCCTTTCGCCCGGGCGACATCTACACCGCCCGCAACGGCAAGACGGTGGAGATCAACAACACCGATGCCGAGGGGCGGCTGGTGCTGGCCGATGCGCTGGCGCTGGCCAACGAGATGCCCGCGGATCTGACCATTTCCATGGCGACGCTGACGGGGCGCGCGCGCGTCGCCGTCGGCCCCGATGTTGCGCCCTTCTTCACCGATGACGAGGGCTTTGCCACGGCGCTGTCGCAAGCCGCTGCACAGGTCGCTGATCCGGTCTGGCGGCTGCCCTTTCATGCGCCTTACGAGGCGATGATCGAGCCCGGCATTGCCGATCTGGACAATGCACCCTCGGGTGGCATGGCGGGGTCGATCACGGCTGCACTGTTCCTGCGCCGCTTCGTGCCGGACGTACCGAAATACGCCCATTTCGACATCTACGCATGGTCCGCGTCCAACGCGCCCGCGCGGCCCAAGGGCGGCGTCGGCATGGGCGCGCGCGCGATCTTCCGCGCGCTGGTGGACGGGATGGCGCCATGACGCTCGACCCGCGTGTGACGCCCAGCAATGGCCGCGTGGCCCATGTCTCGCTGGAAGGCGAGGTTGCGGCCGACCGCTTCGTCAAAGGCCGCTGGATGATGGTCCAGCAACCCATGGTCAACATCACCGACACGCCGCGCGGCGCGCGTGTCAGCCAGCTGTTGTTCGGCGAGCGGTTTCTTGCGCTTGAGACCGACGAGGGGTTTTCCTTCGGCGTGGCCGAGCGCGACGGGTATTGCGGCTACATCCTGTCGGGCGCGCTGACCGGAGCCGAGGAGGCGACGCATTGGGTGGTCGCGCCTGCTACTCACCTTTACCCCAAGCATGACATCAAGACCGCCCCCGATGTGGCCCTGTTCTTCGGCAGCCGCGTCAAGGTCACAGGCGAGCGCGACAGGTTCTGCCGCATCCAGACCGGCCATTACATCCCGGCCCAACACCTGATGCCCGTCAAGGCGCGGTTTTCCGATCCGGTGGGCATCGCCGACCTGTTTCTGGGCACGCCCTATCTGTGGGGCGGGTGCAGCCGCTGGGGCATCGACTGTTCTGGTCTTGTGCAGGCCGCGCTGGTGGCCTGCGGTCTGGATTGTCCGCGCGACAGCGACCAGCAAGAGGCGGCGCTGGGCGATCCCCTTCCCGAGGATGTCCCGTTGCAGCGCGGCGATCTGGTGTTCTGGCGCGGGCATGTAGGCATCATGGCGAACGACACGATGCTGCTCCATGCCAATGCGCACCACATGGCCGTGGCCTATGAGCCGTTGGAGGAGGCCTTCGCGCGCATCGGGGCGCGGGAGTTCGGGGCCGTCACCTCGATCCGGCGCCTGCCGATGCTTGACACCGCCTGAGCCGCGACCGCGTTGCCCTAGGGCTGGCTATCGGCAACAAGGATCAGGTTGTCCACGGCCCATAGCGGGCCATCAGACGCAAGCGCCTGCCCCGGTGCAGCCAGTGGAGTGATGGTCACGGTCAGGATTTCGCCGGGTTCCTGCACGGACAGGTCGATCAGCAGACGCTCTTCGGCCAGGGCCGGATCGCCAACGCCAAACCCCTGTTCCGCGGCCCCTCGAGCCTCGCGCGAAGCGCAAGGGTGCCATCGTTCACCGAGGCGGGCGCTGCAGGCCGTTCAAGGCCCGGACGCGAGGTGAACCGGTGTTGCAAAACCTCGACATCCCCGATCGCAACGCTGAGCCCTTCGAGCCCCCAGTCATCGATGGCGATCAGATCAAAGGACAAGATCGCGCGCATCGTGCCCTCGGGCAAGGCGATGTCGCGGGTCAGGGCGACATCGGCAGGATCGACAAGCCAGACGGCCCCAAGGCCTGGATGATCGGCATTCCGCAGTCCGGCAGACCAGCCGGTCTCGGCGCTGCCGACAGAGGCATGATCCTCGAACACGACCAGGGTCTCGGTCTCGGACAAGGTCCGCAACCCGCCGACCTGCGTCCCGAACAGCGCCTGTGTGGCTTGCGTGCCGGTCCGGACCATCGTTCCCGCGAGCAAGGCGACAGCCATCAGACCGACAGCGATTATGGCCCAATCGGGGTTGGCAACCCCCCGGCGGCCATATGGACGGAAACGACCCCCCATATGCAAACATCCAAATTCTACCCCAGTTTAACCATGATTGGCTTCAATTGTGGCAAGATCTGGGCAGGCGTCGGGTGCTTTCAAAGCATAGTTTTGCGATGTTGGACGATCATGGTCGCATGGAACCGATTGTCCCTGTTACGGTCGAAATACTGGAAGGCACACTGCGCCGTCAACCGATCTTGCCGCCCCGGTCGCCCACCTGTCCGCGGTGCAGCAGCAGGTGATCGAGCAAAACACAGGCCATCATCGCCTCGCCCACCGGGACGGCGCGGATGCCGACGCAAGGATCATGACGCCCCTTGGTCACGATCTCGGTCTCTTCGCCCGACTTGGTGATGGTCTTGCGCGGCGTCAGGATCGACGAGGTCGGTTTGACCGCGAAACGCACAACCACGTCCTGCCCGGTCGAGATGCCGCCAAGAATGCCACCCGCATGGTTTGAGCTGTAGACTGGACCATTCGCACCCATGGAAATCTCGTCGGCGTTCTGGCTGCCGGTCAGTGCAGCGGCGGCCATGCCGTCGCCGATCTCCACGCCCTTGACCGCGTTGATCGACATCATCGCAGCGGCCAGATCGGTGTCGAGCTTGCCATAGATCGGCGCGCCTAGGCCCGCGGGCACGCCGGATGCCGTGACCTCGATCACCGCTCCGACGCTGTCGCCGGATTTGCGCATTGCGTCGAGGTAGTGTGCCCAATCCTCGGCAGCTTGTGCGTCAGGCACCCAGAAGGGGTTGCGTTCGATCTCGGCGGCATCAAAGCGCGCGCGGTCGATGCCATGCGGGCCCATCTGCACCATGTAGCCGGTGATGCGCAGGCCGGGCAGTAGTTGGGCCAGCGCCGCCCGCGCCACGCCGCCTGCGGCCACCCGTGCAGCGGTTTCGCGCGCCGAGGAACGCCCGCCACCGCGATAGTCGCGGATGCCGTATTTCTGCCAATAGGTGATATCGGCATGACCCGGGCGGAACTTTTCGGCGATGTCCCCGTAATCCTTGGACCGCTGGTCGGTGTTGCGGATCATCAGCTGAATGGGCGTGCCAGTCGATTGCCCCTCGAACACGCCCGACAGGATTTCCACCTCATCGGGTTCGCGGCGCTGGGTGGTATACTTGTTCTGCCCCGGCTTGCGCCGGTCGAGCCAGTGCTGGATCGCCTGCGCGTCGACAGGCACACCCGGCGGGCAACCATCGACGGTCGCGCCCAGCGCGGGCCCATGGCTTTCGCCCCATGTCGTGACGCGGAACAAGTGGCCGAAGGTGTTGAGGCTCATCGCGCGGGCATCCCTGATGGTTAGGCCCACGGCCTAGCGCCCTGCGGCGAAAATGCCAAGCCGCTTGCGCCCCGCCACGCTCAGCGCTAGGTCTTGCCCTACCTCGGGGTGGCCTGTCTTTGGCCTGAGATGCGCAAGCCGATGCGCGAACCCGTTGAACCTGAACCGGTTAGGACCGGCGGAGGGAAGGTTTGCGGGTCAGACGCCCCACACTTCACTTCGCCCGTCGCAATGGAGGAGTGAGGCATGAAAGCCACCATCATCGCTACGGGATTGTCTGCTTTCGCTGGGGCGGCGTTCGCGCAGACCCCGGTGCTGACAGTCTACACCTATGACAGTTTCGTATCGGACTGGGGCCCCGGCCCCGCAATCGAAGAGGCGTTCGAGGCGCAATGCGGCTGCGACCTGCAATTCGTGGGTGCGGGCGACGGCGCGGCGCTGCTTGCCCGCATCCGGCTGGAGGGCGCGCAGACCGAGGCGGATGTCGTCCTTGGCCTCGACACCAACCTAACCGCGGCTGCACGCACGACGGGGCTTTTCGCGCCCCATGGCATCACGGCCGAGGGCTGACCCTGCCCATCGCGTGGGAAGACGCCGATTTCCTGCCCTTTGACTGGGGCTATTTCGCCTTTGTCCATCGCACCGATCTGGCCGATGTGCCCACCTCGCTTGAAGGACTGGCCGCCTCGGACATCTCCATCGTCATTCAGGACCCGCGCTCGTCGACGCCGGGGCTTGGGCTGTTGATGTGGATGCAGGCAGCTTACGGCGACCGCGCTGGCGAGATTTGGGTGGGGCTGTCCGACAACATCGTGACCGTCACGCCAGGCTGGTCCGAAGCCTATGGCCTGTTCCTCGAGGGCGAGGCCGACATGGTGCTGAGCTACACCACATCCCCCGCCTATCACCTGATCGCCGAGGAGGATGCGGGCTTTACCAGCGCCGCCTTCTCCGAGGGGCATTACATGCAGGTCGAGGTGGCGGGCATTCTTGCCGGAACCGACGTGCCCGATCTGGCGCAAGACTTCATGGAATTCATGATCTCGCCCGGGTTTCAGGACGTGATCCCGACGACCAACTGGATGTATCCGGCTGCGTCGACCACCCTGCCCGATGGGTTCGAGGGTCTGACCATGCCGGAACGCACGCTGCTCTTGTCGCCCGAAGAGGCGGCGGCGGTGCGCGATGAGGCGGTCGCCACATGGCAACGCGCGCTCGCCCGCTGACGCCGATACACTGGACGGGCGCGGCGTTTGCCGCGCTCGCTGCGCTTTGCGTTCTTGGGCCGCTTGGGGCGGTGATGCTGCGTGCCGACTGGCCGCCTGCCTTGGGTCCGGCCGATTGGGCGGCAGTGCGGTTCACCTTGCTGCAGGCGGTGCTGTCGGCGGCGGTCAGCGTGACGCTGGCCATTCCGGTCGCCCGCGCGCTGGCGCGGCGCGATTTCAGCGGGCGGCGGGCGCTGGTGACACTGATGGGCGCGCCATTCCTCTTGCCGGTGATCGTCGCGGTGCTGGGCCTTCTGGCGGTATTCGGCCGCGCGGGTTGGATCAATGCGGGGCTGCAGGGCATCGGTCTGGGGCGCGTCGATGTCTACGGGCTGCAGGGCGTAGTGCTGGCGCATGTGTTCCTGAACCTTCCGCTGGCGGTGCGGCTTTTGCTGCAAGGCTGGCAGGCCATCCCATCCGAACGGGTACGGCTGGCCACAGCGCTGGGGTTTTCGGGGGCCGACATGCGCCGACATTTCGAAAGACCCCTTCTGCGCGCGATCCTGCCGGGGGCGGCGCTGCTGATCTTTCTGATCTGTACCACCAGTTTCGCCGTTGCGCTGATCCTTGGCGGCGGGCCAAGCGCTACAACGGTGGAGCTGGCGATCTATCAGGCGTTCCGCTTCGATTTCGACCTTGGGCGCGCGGCGCTTCTGGGGCTGGTGCAGGTGGCGATCTGTCTGGGGGCGGGGGCGCTTGCCTTCGGCGCGATCCGCGGGCAGCAGGTGGGCGTGGGGCTGGACCGACCGCCCATCGGCTGGCCCGGTGACGGCCTTGCCGCACGACTGGGTGATGCGGCGGTCATCGGAGTGGCCGCCTGTTTCCTGCTCTTGCCGCTGCTGGCGGTGGTGCTGCAAGGGCTGCCGGCGCTGACGAGCCTGCCCTCGGGCGTGTGGCAGGCCGCGTTGCGGTCGATTGCTCGCGCGCTGGCCTCGACCGCGCTGGCTGTCGCGCTCGCGCTGCCCATTGCTCTGCTGGTCGCGCGGCTGCGCCGCCCCGGTCTGGTGGAGGGGCTGGCCTTTCTGACCATCGCCGTCTCGCCGCTGGTTGTTGGTACGGGGCTATTCCTGCTGATCCGGCCTCTGGCGAACCCGGTGGCGCTGGCACTGCCGATCACCGCGCTGGTCAATGCGCTGGTGGCGCTGCCCTTCTTGTTGCGCGCTGGTTCCTGCCGCGACCGCGGCCGAAGCGACGCAAGGCCGTCTGGCCGAAGCGCTGGGGCTGCGCGGCGCCGCCCGATTGCGCCATGCCATTCTGCCCCGGCTCAAGCGCCCACTGGGTTTTGGCGCGGGGCTTGCTGCGGCTTTCTCGATGGGCGATCTGGGGGTGATCACACTGTTCTCGACGCCCGGGCAAGGCACCTTGCCGCTGGAAATGTATCGCCTGATGGGCGCCTACCGGACCGATGACGCCCAAGGCGCGGCGGTGCTGCTGCTGGCGTTGACGCTGAGCCTGTTCTGGCTGTTCGACCGTGGGGGGCGGATGGATGCTGACACTCGATGACCTGAGCTTTACGCAAGATGGCTTTACCCTGTCGCTGTCGGGCAAGGTGGCGACGGGCGAAAGACTGGCGCTGCTGGGTCCGTCGGGCAGCGGGAAAAGCACGCTGCTGTCCCTAATCGCCGGGTTCGAATGGCCCGACGCGGGGCAGCTTGCGTGGAACGGGCGCGACATCACGCAAGCCGCGGTCGCGGACCGGCCGGTGTCGATCCTGTTTCAGGACGGCAACCTCTTCCCGCATCTGGATGTCTTCGACAATGTCGCGCTGGGTCTGCGCGCGACCCTGCGCCTGTCCGGGTTGAGCGGGAACGGGTCGAGGACAGCCTTACGCAGGTCGGGCTAGCGGGCTATGGCGCGCGACGGTAACGTGCGGCGCTGTCGGGCGGGCAACAGGCGCGGGTGGCGCTGGCGCGGATGCTTTTGCGAGACCGCCCGCTGGCGCTGCTGGATGAACCCTTCGCAGCACTCGACCCCGGGCTCAAGACCGAGATGCTGGCGCTGGTCGCGGACCTGAGCGATGCGCGGGGCCTGACCATGGTGATGGCTTGTCACGATCTGCGCGACGCGGAACGGCTGTGTGACCGGATCTGGCTGCTGGAGGATGGGCAAAAGGTGCTGGATGCGGCTTTGACGGGTCTGCGCGATTCACCCCCCGGGGGGCTTCGGGCGTGGTTGTGAGGGGATGGTGCGCCTGAAGGCTCACCCTATGGACCGCCTCCGAAAAGAAAAACGCGCCCAATTCAGGGCGCGTTTTCTGATCAACATGTGACGTGCCTCACTCGGCAGGCTGCGAGCCCTTGACGCGCGCCTTGACCGGCGCCCAGAGGCGCTTGTTCGACAGATAAAGCAGTACGGACAGCAGGCCCAGCAGAATGACAGCGGTAAAGCCCATCTGCTTGCGCGCCATCAGATGCGGTTCCGCCGCCCAGGTCAGGAAGGCTGCGACGTCCAGCGCCATCTGCTCTTCGGTCGCGGGGGTGCCGTCACCGTATTCGACGGCACCTTCCCAAAGCGGCGGGGCCATCGATATGTAACCTCCGGGGAAGGTCTCGTTCCCATAGAGCACTGCGCCGAACTCTTCGCGTTCAGACCCGGTGTAATGGGTCAGGAGCGAGGCGAGGTATTCCGGCCCGCCCATGCCACGAAACAGCGGGTTCAGGCCCAAACCATAAGGTCCGCTGAACCCTGCCCGCGCCTTGGTCATCAGGCTGAGGTCCGGGCGCCCGGTCGCGTCGTTGGCCATCGGAAATTGTCGTTCGGGGTCGCGGCACGCCAATCCTGTAGGTCGGGGTCATAGACCTCGATGAAGTTCTGCTCGATGTAGGCGCGCACCTCTTCCTCGGTGAAGCCCGGTCCGCCCTCGTCGGCGAGGGTGCGGATCGGCACGTAGCGCAGACCGTGACAGGCCATGCAGACCTGCGTGTAGACCTGCAGGCCGCGCTGCAGCTGCACCTGATCAAAGCGGCCGAAGGGCCCCTCGAAAGAGAAGGCGTAATCTTCGACGTATCCCGCAGCGCCCGCTGCCAGCGCCGCCCCCGAAGAGAGGGCGAGCGTAGCTGCAGTGGCCGTGCTGATGGCAAGTTTCCTGAGCATCCTCAGATCCTTTCTCTCACTCGGCCGGGGTGGGCGCAGCGGAGGTGTTCCCGCCATGGCCACTGCCGTCTTTGCCGTAGTGCGCTTTGAAATCTTCCTCGATCGTGGCCGGCGGGGTCGTCGGCTTTTCGATCACACCAAGCAGCGGCAGGATCACGAGGAAATAGGCGAACCAGTAGGCCGAGGCGATCAGCGAGATCGTCGAATAGGGTTCCTCGGCCGGCATCGCCCCCGCCCACATCAGGACGAAGAAGTTTACGATAAAGATCCAGAACCACCACTTGAACATCGGGCGGTAACGGCCGGACCGGACCGACGACGTGTCAAGCCACGGCACCAGCGCCAGCACCACGATCGAGCCGAACATCGCGATCACGCCGAAGAATTTGGCGTCGACGATGCCCGCCGTCAGGAAATCGACCGCGATGACCAACCAGACTTCACCATCGAAGGCGCGCAAGATCGCGTAGAAAGGCAGGAAATACCATTCGGGCACGATGTGGGCGGGCGTTACCAGAGCGTTGGCCTCGATGTAGTTGTCGGGGTGGCCAAGATAGTTGGGCATGAAGCCGACGATGGCGAAGAACACCGCAAGGATCACGGCCAGCGCGAACAGGTCCTTGATCACGAAATAGGGCCAGAAGGGCAGGGTGTCTGCCTCGGCTTCTTTCTTGGAGGTGCGGCGCACCTCGACCCCGGTGGGGTTGTTGTTGCCGGTCGTGTGGAAGGCCCAGATGTGCAAGATCACAAGGCCCAAGATCACGAAGGGCAACAGGTAGTGCAGCGACAAGAAGCGGTTGAGCGTGGCGTTGTCGACGGCCGGCCCGCCCAGGAGCCAAGTCTGCAGCGCTTCGCCCACGAAGGGGATGGCACCGAAGAGACCCGTGATCACGGTCGCGCCCCAGAACGACATCTGACCCCACGGCAGAACGTAGCCCATGAAGGCGGTGCCCATCATCATCAGGTAGATCAGCATGCCGATGATCCACGTCACCTCGCGCGGGGCCTTGTAGGACCCGTAATAGAGGCCGCGGAAGATGTGCAGGTAGACCGCGACAAAGAACAGCGACGCGCCGTTCTGGTGAATGTAGCGGATCGCCCAGCCACCGTTCACGTTGCGCATGATGTGTTCGACCGAGGCGAAGGCCATGTCGACATGCGGTGTGTAGTGCATCACCAAGATGATGCCGGTGACGATCTGCAGCACCAGGCAGAAGGTCAGAACGATGCCCCAGATCCACATCCAGTTGAGGTTCTTGGGCGTCGGGATCATCAGCGTGTCATACATCAGCCCGACGATGGGCAGACGGCGGTGCAACCACTTTTCAGCGTTGCTGGTCGGTTCGTAATGATCGTGGGGAATTCCGGACATGAGCGCGTTTCCTCCGGGTCAGCCGAGCACGATCGTGGAGTCGTCCACGAAAGCAGCTACGGGAATATGCAGGTTTTCGGGGGCGGGCCCGCGACGAATGCGGCCCGAGGCGTCGTAGTGCGAGCCGTGGCAGGGGCAGAACCAACCGTTGAAGTCACCGGCGCCATCCCCGATGGGAACGCAGCCAAGGTGCGTACACACGCCGATCTGAACCAACCATTCGCCGGTATTCTCGCCCTCGTATGGGGGCAGCGTGCGGTTGAGATCGGTCGCTTCCGTCGCGTCCACGTTGGGGTTGCGCGCTTGCTGGTCGACAAGATCAGACAGCTCGACGGTGCTCGCCTCGGCGATCGCCTCGAGGCGTACGGCGGCTTATAAAGACCGGCTTGCCGAGGAAAAGGACGGTCAGCTGGGTCCCCTCAGTCACACCGGAAACGTCGACACGCATCTGGCTGGCGGCCTGCACATCGGCCGAAGGGTTCATCTGGTTCACAAGCGGCCAGACAGCGGCGCCCGTAGCCACGGCGCCGACACCGGCGGTGGCGTAGTAGAGAAAGTCGCGGCGATCGCCGCTGTGGTCTTCGGCGTGTGACACGGTTTCGCGTCTCCCCTTGTTCTGGGCCCGGGGGATGCCGGACCGCGAAAGCTCGAGAGGGCGCAGGGACTCGGCCCCTCGCCCGGATAGCCTCGGATGTATGCCTCAAGGTTATAGGCGTCCAGCGGACAAACGCGCGCATCTACGCCGAAATGTCGCAGCACTGTCGCGATTTACACAGAAGCGCGCAGCCCTGACGCGAAGACGGCGATGGCGACTGCCGCGATGATTGAGCGGCGGGGCGAACGGCCTGCGTTTGGGCCGCGCGATTCAGGCCAGCGGACAGCGCATCAGCCGGTGCAAGATGCCCGATCCATCGTCGTACTCGGGACCTTCAGCGACAAAACCCAACCGTTCGTAGAAACCGATCGCCGTGACTTGCGATTCCAGAACTGCGGTGCCGAACCCCGCGGCGCGGGCATCCTCAAGAATATGCACCATCAGCGCCCGGCCAAGCCCTGTGCCGCGCGCATCGACCATCACGGCGACGCGGCCGATCTTGGCCTCGGCCCCGCGTGCGATGAGCCGGGCGGTGCCCATCTGGTCAGGCGTCGCCCGCCGCAAGGTAATGGGTGCAGGTCGCATCGAGCGCATCCCATTCCTCGGCCTCGGGGATGCCCTGTTCCTCGATGAACACGGCACGGCGAACGGCAAAACAGGCCACGCGCGCAGCCTCTGTTTCTGCGCGCGCAATTTTCATGCGGGCGTCACGCCGGTGCGGTCGCCGACATTGCGGGGCGCGCGGCGAAATCGGCGTACCATGCCGCAAGGGCCGGGCGCCCGGCGCGCCAGTCGCGCGCACCATGGCGAAGGTCGAGATAGCCCAGCGCACAGCCCACCGCGATCTGGCCCATGTCAAGCGGGCCCGCCAGATGGCTCATCCATTGCGCCTCGATCGCATCCAGCGCGCGGCTGACCTTGCCCCATTGTCCCTCGACCCAGGGCGCGAAACGGATTTCCTCGGGGCGATAGCGTTCCTCGTAGATCATGCCGACTGCGGCCTCCATGATGCCGTCGGCAGTCGCCTCGAGTGTCAGCACCTCCCACAGCCGCGCCGCCGGGTAGAGCGTGCCGCCCCGCGTCGCGTCGAGGTAGCGGGTGATGACCCGGCTGTCGTAAAGCGTCGGACCCTCATCACGCACCAACGCCGGGATCTTGCCCAAGGGATTGGCGGCATTGATCCGATCCTCGCCCTTCACGGGCGAGGTGGCGACCTGTTCGAAAGGGATGTCGGTGATGCCCAGTTCGGCGATGACGACACGCGCCTTGCGCGCGAAGGGCGACAGGGGCGAACCCAGAAGAACGTGGCTCATGCGATCCTCCGCAGGCGCAGGCGGGCAAGCGCGCCAAGGTCTATTTCTACGCCCGGGCCGATGATGCCTAGCCGGATCGCGCGCCGCCAGCGGGCAGTGGCGTTCATCTGGCCCGGCGCATGGCCAACATGCAGGCCCTCGGGCATCCGGTCCATCGCGTCCTCGGCAGCGGGGGGCACGGACTGCGGCCGGGCACGGCGGGCCACGGCATAGGTCAGGGCAGCGACGGCACCGTAGCGCAGGGCTGCTGCGGCGATCGGGGTGAACGGAATGGCCAAGGCGCAACCTCCCTTGCGGCTATGTCTGGCCTCAGATGTAGGTGATCGGCGCACCCTTGTCTATTTCCGGCACGCCGCCCGTCATCAGCGCCGACAGCGTTTCGACCTCATGGCCAATGGGAGAATACCGCACCATCTCGGCCGCGGCCTCGCGGGCGGCATCGGTCTTGTTCTGGTTCAGCTTCCAGGTGCCGTCGATCTGTTCGACCGTGAAACGGAAGGGCAGGATCTGGCGCATCATGCGGTCCAGCGTTTCGGGCGGCATCTTGGCTGCCGTCCAGGGTTTCTTGGGCACCAGCCGATCTTCGAACTGGGCTGAAACCCGATCCAGATGGGCGCGCATGTCGGCGGGATCGGCCGGGTAGAGCTGCCCGCGCAGATGGACCGCGACGTAATTCCATGTCGGCACCTGCGCCGGGTCGCCATACCAGTCCGGCGAGATATAGCCGTCAGGGCCCATCACGGCGATCACGGCAGGCGTGGG
>JAGYLB010000074.1 GCA_018401055.1 Roseicyclus sp. | reverse complement strand
CCGAGTCAGGCCTGGTCGTTCATCAGGGGCCGCAGAAAGCGGATCATGGCTGATGCGACGATCCAGCGTTCGCTTTGCGGGTCGAATTCAACCGCCGATGCGGCTTCGCAGGGTTGTGAGCGCGCGCAGCACCTGCCCCTCGCCTTGCGCGTTGGCGGTGGCCAATTCGCCAGGGGTCAGCCCCCTGCCGCCCGCCTGCGCAACCCGGTCCAGCAGCGCCATTCCGGCAGAAAGCCCCAGCTCACCCGTTTCACCCTTCGCCAACGTGTAGCGTTTCTGCGCATCGCGGCGCAGATAGCCCTCGGCCTCCAACGTGCGCAGGAAGCGAAACGCGATAGTTGTGCTCAGCCCGGCGGCGGCGGCTACTTCGGACAGGGTAACCGGCGTGCCCGCTTGCCCGACAACCCGCAGCACCGCGAAGGCGCGCCCGACTGTCTTGAGGCCATATTGCTCGTTCATGTTTTTCCGATTATCGAAATTTCCTCTTATACAAAAGATCGCGGATGAAAGGCGCTCAGGTCAAGCCTTTTCTGACCCTTCCCTCTCGTTTCCTATATGCGGAAAAACGCCCGCCATGGCGCGCGTCGCCACGCATGTAATCAAATGAATACACGCGACAATCCGAAACATGAAAAAGACACGAAACACTGCCCTCAGTCGGTGGAAAAGCCATAAAGCCGGACAGGATTGTCTGCCAACACGCGGTTGCGCACCCCGGTTTCAGGAATCACGGTGCCCAGCCAGTCCAGCGTATCGGTCGGCGAGAAGGTCATCGCCGGTTGCGAAACATGCGGCCAGTCCGACCCCCAGACGCATTGATCGGGCCCGGCGGCAAGCAACCGCTGTGCCAGCGCCACCGTATCCGCCCAAGCTGGCTGCAAGCCCGAGCAGCGGTAAGCGCCCGACAGCTTTACCCAAGCCCGCCCTTTCGCCAAAAGCTGCTCCATTACCGCGATGGCAATCTCACGCTGTGCATCCTGGCCCGCGCCTGCGGGCGGCAGGTGGCCCATATGGTCAATCACCACCGGCACCGGCAGGGCTGCCAGACGCTGCTCAAGCACAGGCAGCGTCAGACCGTCGATTAGCAGTTCCAGATGCCAGCCGCGCGCGGCGCAGCGCGGGGCCAGCTTGCCAGCGCCTCAAGCCCAGTGCCGCCGCCGAACAGCATATTCAGCCGAAGCGCGCGCACGCCGGATGCCGCCAGTTCGTCAAGCACCCGGTCCGACGCATCGGGGCGCACAACGGCCACCCCCGCCAGTTGGCCGCGATGGGCGGCAACGGTTTCGGCCATCAGGCGGTTGTCATCGCCATGCACCGAAACCGTCACCAGAACACCGCGCGCCATGCACAACCCCTTGAGGTTGGCCATATAGTCCGCAGGCGTGGCCGCGGACGGTGTATAGCTGCGCGCGGGCACGAACGGGTGCTCGGGGGGCAGGCCGATGACATGGGCATGGCAATCGCAGGCACCTGGCGGCGGGGCAAAGGCCGGGTCGCGGGTAATAGGCTGCGGTGGCGCGCAATGAAAATCCGGGCCGGGCGTGATGGTCATGGCTATCACTGTTGCCCGTTCTCAGGTTGCGCCGGAGGGTTGCGCGACGCAAGCCCGTGCTGACGCATCCGCCAGATCAACTGGTCGAACCGGTCCTGCCCGAAAAACGGCTCGCCCTGAAACACGAAACAGGGGACGCCCCAATGCCCAGCCCCGGCCAGCGCATCCTCGTTAACCTGCAATATGCGGTCATGCCGCGCGGGATCGTCTGCGATTGCCTGCATCAGTTCGGCATGATCCAGCCCGGCCTTTGCCGCCGCGCGCGCCAGATGATTGCCCTCATGCCAGTTGTCTACCTCGCCAGACCACAAAAGCCGCGAGACTGCATCAATGTATTCCAGTCCCCGCCCCCGCTCGACCGCCGCGATCCCCAGATGTGTCAATTGCCGGATATACGGCTGCTCGGTGGCGATTACGTTGGTGACCGGGTCTTGCACGATGGGGTCCGGCACCGGCCGCCGGAACGGCAGGCCCAGGTATTCGGCCTGACGTGCGGTATCAAGGAACAGATAGGGCCGCCAACCGGGCGCCATCCGGGCAAAGAACGCCGGATCGCGTGTTGCAAGCGGGCGAACGGGGCGTATGGTAACGATGACATCATGCGCCGCCGCAAAAGCCACAAGGCGCGGTGTGGCAAGATAGGAATAGGGGCTTCGGAAGGACCAGTAGGTTTCCAGATGCAGGCTCATGGCTCAGGCTCCGTTCAGAGGGCCGCTGATGCGGCGGGGGAAAGCGGCAAATGCGTCGAAACCGGATTGAATTGCGGCATCTGCGCTGTTTTCTGGCGGCCGTCGAGGCGGGAAGCATGTCGCGTGCCGCGAGCTTGCTGCATGTGGCGCAACCCGCCATTAGCCAGCACATCCGCACGCTGGAAGAAGCACTTGATGCGCGCCTGCTTGAGAGGTCCGCGGCGGGCGTGCATCCCACCGCGCGCGGGCGCGAAGTGGCGGCGATCTGCACCGAGGTCTTTGCCACGCTTGAACGGCTTGGTCCGGCAATGGCTGTTGACGGGGCCGTGCAGCATGTGCGGTTGGGCCTGCCCATGACGGTCAGTCCGCTCATTGCGCGTCCGCTTCTGCAAGCCGCCGGCGCCGTAACCGGCGCGCCCCGGCTGCAACTCAACGAAGGGATGAGCGCGCATCTGGCCGAATGGCTGCTGGCGGATCGCATTGATGCCGCCGTGTTGTTTCACGGACAGACGCATGCCGAGCTTGAAACCCGCCCGATCCTGTCGGAGCGGCTCTATCTGATCGGCCCGCCGGGTCATTTTGCGCCCGGCGACACGGTACCGCTGTCCGAGCTGGGGCGCTTTCCGCTGATCCTGCAAGAAGAGCGCAACGCCCTGCACCGCCTGATCCGCAACGCAGCCGAGGCGCAGGGCGTGACGCTGTGCATCAAGGTGATGATTGATTTGGTCAGTGAAACCAAGCGCTTCGTGGCAGCGGGCGAAGGTTTTGCGGTTCTCGCGCCCATCGCCTTTGTCGACCTGTTGGAGGCCGGGCAGTTGAGCGCCGCGCCGATCGTCGCGCCCGAGATCATCCGCAGCTGGGTCTGGGCGGTGCGCCATCGCCGCGCCGTTCCCGCGACCGAGCGCCGGGCGCTGGATATCGCACGGGCAATGACCGAGGACGAACTTTGCCGCAAAACCGATGCCGTGACAGAGCGTGTAGTCCGGTTGACAGGTTGACAGGTTGAGCGCATATTCACGCGTCCCCGTCGCTGGGTAGCACCAGTGTGCCCAGAGCGCGGCCGATCGGTATCATCTTGGGGATGATGCGGCGCACCAGCGCGCCCACCGCAGGGTCGATCCGCGCCTGAAATGCCGGTTCCATCGCCAGATCCGGCAACAGACACGCGGCGCATCTGGCCTGCGCCTGAACTGTAGCGGTCGCCTGTAACAGAACACCTTGACTGTGCAGGGGTGCCAGTGCCGCTTCAGCGTCAAGCAGGAAATCCGGCCAATGCGCGAGATGACGGTAAAGGCTGGCCTCGGGCGGCCCGTCGCCAGGGTCGCCAAAGGCATCCAGCCGTGCAAGGCAGGCGCGCGTCGGCGCGGCCAGTGTTACGGGGTCGGGCAAGAGCGGCACCTTGCCTGCCAGCGGCGCCGCCTGCATGGCCACGGACCAGGGGTCAGGGTGCAACGCCCGAAACGACTGACCCTGGCGCAATTTCAGTCCGGGCGCCTGATCCTGCGGCGCGGCGAAAAGCGCGGTGAGGGCGATCAGGTTGCACCGGTTGTTGCGGTCGTAGTCCAGCACGATCCGGCGCATCACCGCTGCATCCGCCCGCGCCGCCCAACCGCCCGCTGCCAGCGGGCCGGGCAAGGGTGGTGCCAGCGCATCGGCCAACGCGTTCAATCGGCCGTCGGCATAGGCCGGACGAATCCCCTGCCAGACCATAGAAAGAACTGGCACCCCCAGCGCCGCCAACCGCCGGAACACCAAGTTGACCACCGGATTGCCCAGTATGGACCGGATGTCGGCATAGATCAGCGCTATCTCGGGCGGCGTATGTGAGTCGTCGGCCACCTGATCTGCGGGATCGGACCCGTTCATCACCGCCGCTCCAGTGCTCGGTCCAGCACGGCCTCCAGCATCCACAGCCGGTCTTGCCCCCAGGTCATATAATCACCGATGACAAAGACTGGTGCTGCATACTGATCATGTTCGGCCAGTTCCGCGCGGTGGCGGTCGGCCCAGGACAGATCGGCATCCGGATCGGCATGGCGCAGCGCGCTGTCCGGGTTCAGCCCGGCACGCGCGGCCAGCACCGCAAGGTCTGTATCATCGGCCAGATCACGGCCTTCAACCCAGACGCCGCGCATCACAGAAAGGATGTAGGCCTCGGCATGCCCCTCGGCCAGGGCCAGCGGATAGAGGGCCATGGCCCGCCGTAACCCCGCACCATAAGGGTCGGTGAAATGGCCGAAATCGACATCATGGCGCAGCCCTTCGCGGGCACAGTCGGTACGGAAATAGTCTGCCTTGATCTTGGGAATGGCAAACCCGGCCATCTTCATCGGGATGATCAGCCGAGGCGACACGCGCAGCCGATAGTTTCGTGCCAACACGAAAGTGCGCGCGGCAGCGATGTAGGCATAGGGGCTGCGAAAGGAGCAGTAGAACCGTAACTCCGGCTCGCTATCAGCGGGTAGGTTCAGCGCGGAAACTGCGGGGTTTTCGCGGCGCGGCACCACCCCCGGCACGCCGGTGCCACGCCGGAAGCCACGGTTGATCAGCACGTTTTCCAGATGCCACAGCCGGTCTACCCCCCAATACCAGCCACCCTCAAAATGAATCATGGCGCTGTGGTAGTGGCCCATCGCTTGCTGTGCGGCGCCGTTTGCAGCCAGCTGCGCTTCGGCCTCCTCCGGCGTTGGCAGGGCAATGGCTTTTTCCGCCCGCGCCAGAACAGCCGCTGCCACATCGCCCGGGCCAAAGAGTGCGCGGCCAAGCGTGAGCGCGGTATCAAGATAGCTGGCGGCGTCGCGCCGGGCGAGCAGAATGCGTGTGGCAAGTGCGGCATGACCGCTTGCCGGTTCCTGCGGCTCTGCGGAAAAATCCAACGCCAGATGGCGGCACAGATCAACCGCATCGCGCAGACCGTTTGCCATCAGCGCATCCGGGCGCGGCGCAAAGTCCGGCCCCGGCAGCGGCACGGTGACCAAGCGCAGGGCGATGTCGTACTGGGCGGCAAGTGCGGGCAGGCACTGCAGCAACAGATAGCTCCATGGGTCGTCTGGCCGGTGAAAGACTGTCAGCTGCGCGGGTTCGGCGGTGGCAAACATGGCTCAGACCGTCTGGCTGATCAGGCGTGTTTCCAGATAGGCGTCCAGCCCCTCGCTGCCCCCTTCGGACCCGTAGCCGCTTTCGCCCACCCCGCCGAACGGCAGCTCGGCAAGCGATATTGCAAAGCTGTTGACCCCTACCATGCCCGCGCGCAGCCCTAATGCAAGGCGGTTCGCGGTGGTCTGCGACCCCGTAAAGCCATAGGCGGCCAGACCATAGGGCAGCGCGTTGGCGCGCCTCAGAGCGTCATCCAGATCGTCGAATGCGGTGATCGGGGCGATGGGGCCAAAGGGTTCCTCGGTCATCACCAGCGCGTCGTCGGTGGCATCGGCCAGCACCGTGGGTTGCCAGAAATAACCGCGGTTGCCGATCCGCTCGCCCCCGGTCAGGCGGCGCATGCCCCGGCTCTCGGCATCGCCCACCAGCCGCTCCATCGCCGCAAGCCTGCGGTCGTTGGCCAGCGGCCCCATCTGCACACCGTCCTCGGTGCCAACCCCCACCTTGAGCGCGGCAGCGGCTTCGGCAAAGCGGTCAACAAAACCATCATAGACCTTGCGGGCCACAAAAAAGCGCGACGGCGCAATACAGACCTGCCCGGCATTGCGGTATTTCGCGGCGACCAGCGCAGGAACCACCTTATCAAGCGCCGCATCATCGCACACAATCACCGGCGCGTGCCCGCCCAACTCCATCGTGGCGCGTTTAACCGAGCGGGCGGCCAGCGCGCCCAGCTCACGTCCCACGGCGGTCGATCCGGTGAACGAGATCTTGCGGATCTGCGGATGCGGGATCAGATGCGCGGAAATCGCGGCAGGCTGACCGAACACAAGGTTCAGGCACCCGGCGGGCAGCCCCGCATCGATCAGCGCATGGGCGATGGCGATGGCGGTGGCGGGGGTTTCGTCGGCCGGTTTCATGACGATGGTGCAACCCGCCGCCAACGCGCCCGCGATCTTGCGTGCAGGCGTCAGCGCCGGGAAATTCCAGGGCGCGAAGCCCGCAACTGGTCCCAGCGGCACGCGCTGCACCTCATGGCGCAGGCCCGGCATGCGGGCGGGCACCGTTCGGCCATAAAGGCGCGGAGCCTCATCGCCATACCACTCAAAGATATCGGCAGCACCGCCAATCTCGCCCATGGCCTCGGCCACGGGTTTGCCCTCTTCCAGGCTCATCCACCGCGCGATTGCCCCTGAACGCTCGCGCAACAGCGCCGCCGCGCGGTTGAGGATGCGTTTGCGCTCCAGCGCCGGGGTGACCGACCAGCGCGCGAAGGCGCGTGTGGCGGCTTGTGCGGCGCGGTCAAGTTGCGCGGCATCGGCATGTGGCAGATGCCCGAGAACGCTTTCATCAGCCGGGTTCAGAACCGGCTCTGATACACCGGTATCCGTGATCCACTCACCGTCGATCAGCAGCGCAAGTTGTGGATAAAGGGCAGAGTCGGTCATTTCTGGTTCCTTTCAGGCCTGTCCGGTGGCAATGGGGCTGGTGTCCTGCATCCGCAGAATGCGCTGCATAAGGCGATCTGACAGCTCGCAACGGATTTGCGCATGCTCAGGGTCGGACCACAGGTTCCTGATCTCAAGCGGGTCTTCCTGAAGGTCATACAACTCGCCACGTGAGGCGCCACGATAGACCGACAAACGGTATCGCGGCGTGATCAGGGAACGCAGGCGCACCGGCTCCTTGAAGCCCAGAAAGGCGCGCTGGTTGTCCTCTTCGATCAGCACCTCGTCGCGGTCGGGCGCATGGCCGGTGACAGCACCCAGAAGCGAGGTGCCCTGAAAGCCGTTGAACGGCGCAAGCCCCGCGCGGTCCAAAACCGTGGCCGCGATGTCGATCGTCGATCCAAGACTGGCGGTTCGGGCCTTTTGCTGCCCTTCCAGCGCCGGGTCGGCATAGATGAAGGGCACGCGCACCAGCCCATCATAATGCATCGGACCCTTGAGCATGAGCTGGTGATCGCCCATGAAATCGCCATGGTCCGAGGTGAACATCACCACCGTGTCCCGGTCCAGCTCGGTTTCGCCAAGCACCTGCATGATCCGGGCGATCGCGTCGTCGATCATTGTGATCGACCCGTAGGTCAGCGCGATCGCCTGACGCACATCGGCCTCAGTCACCGCCTGCGCGACCCACGAGTTGCGGTCTTGCTGGCCATTGTCGCGCGCCTCGCGAAGTAGGCGTACCGGCTCGGGAAGATCATTGCCGCGAAGGTTGAAGCTGGGCGGCAAATCAACCTCATCCGGTTTGTAGAGGTCAAAATACTTGCCCGGCGGGGTGAAGGGGTGATGCGGGTCATTGAATGAACATTGCAGGAAGAACGGGCGGTCATCGTCACCCGTGGCGCGGTTGCGCAAGAAGGCCTCGGCATGATCGCGGATGTAGAAAGTTGAATACAACTCTTCCGGCACGCGGGTGCGCCATGCCTGAAAGTCCGACATGCCGCCTTCCCACGGCAGCGCATTTTCCGGGCCAATCAGCGATTTCGAACCGGGGTGCCTTGCCTCCAGCCAGCGGCTATAGTGGCCATGCACCTGATCGCAATGCATTGCCGTCAGATCGACATGCTCGAACCCATAGTAGGGCAGTTTCAGGTCATGCTCGGGGTTTTCCCAGGCAAGCGACGTTTCCTGATTGTAGAGCGGATGCGACAGATCCTCGCTCACCGCTTCATCCAGGCCCGGCGGCGGTGGCTGATGGGAACCCGGGTCGGGCCTGCTGGCGACGGCTTTCCATGGGGTCATGTTCTGCAGATGGATCTTGCCCACTGCGGCCGTATGATACCCCCCCGCGCACAGGATCTGAGTATAGGTAACAGCCCGTAGCGACAGCGGTATGCCGTTCGAGCGCACGCCGTTCACCGACGAGGTGCGCCCGGTGATCATGGCGGCGCGGTTGGGCATGCAGGCCGGGTTTGTCACGTAGAACCGGTCAAACCGCGTTCCACGGCGGGCAAGTGCGTCGATGGCAGGCGTTTTCAGTACGGGGTTACCGTAGCAGCCCAGATGGTTGACGCGTTGCTGATCGGTGATGATCAGAATGAAATTGGGGCGTTTGGCCATGCCGCTCTCCGCTTTGTCGCTGGTGAGGTGACACCAGGTTAGGCGGCGCGGGCGATGGCGAAAAATAGCAATTCCGTCTATGAGATATAAGGATTTCTTATGTCCTGAGCGCAACAAACGGGCGCAGGGCATTCCTGCCCCGCGCCCCGGTTCCTGAATGGCTTGACGTGTTATTCGCGCGCCAGATCAGCGGCCAGTTCGGTCTTGGCCGTGGCGTATTCGCGCGCCAGCCGGTCCACGAGTGCTGCCGCCGGCACGACGTCGTGCACCGCGCCGATCCCCTGACCCGATCCCCAGACCTCTTTCCAGGCCTTCGGCTTGGCGGAATCGCCGTCGGCAAAGCTCATGTCGGTCGCGGCTTGCGGCAGGTTGTCAGGTCGAAGTCGCTGCTGTGATCGGAGGCGCCTGAGGTACGGCGTTCGACACCGCCGGTGAAGATGGACGAGGTGACGATGTCATCGGCCCCGCCCTCGACGATCATCTGCTTGTAATCCGCCACCGCATTGGCCTCTTCGGTGGCGATGAAAGGCGAGCCGACATAGGCCAGATCGGCCCCCATCGCACGCGCCGCCAAAATTGCGCGCCCGGTCGAAATGGCGCCTGAAAGCAACAACGGCCCATCGAACCACTGCCGGATCTCGCCCACCAGCGCCAGCGGGTTGATCGGCCCGGCATTGGCCTCCGGCGCCTGCGGCCACCGCGATTAGCCCGTCGGCGCCTTTTTCGATCGCCTTGCGCGCGAAGCGGTTGTTGATCACGTCATGCAGCGAGATGCCACCGCAGGAGTGCGCAGCCTCGTTCACCTCGACACGCGCGCCAAGCGAGGTGATCCAGATCGGCACCTTCCAGCGCGCGCAGATCTCCACATCGCGGTCCAGCCGCGCGTTCGAGCGGTGCACAATCTGGTTGACGGCAAAGTGTGCGCGGCGGGGCTGTCGAGGTTGGCCTGATTGTGGCGGTCCAGTCCTTCGGTGATGCGTTGCAGCCATTGCTCCAGCACCACCGGTCCGCCCGGCATATCGCGGGCATTGAGCGCGGGAAAGCTGCCCACAATGCCGGCCTTGCACTGCGCGATCACCAGATCAGGGTTGGAGATGATGAACATCGGCGAGGCCACGACCGGCAGGCGCGCAGCCCGCGCAGGACGAGCGGCAGACGTTGTTTCACGGGGTTGATCTGGTTCATGCCTCAGCCCTTCCCGACGAAATCAGGTTTGCGCTTTTCGAGGAAAGCTGCAAGCCCCTCGGCGGCCTCAACCCCGAACCGGGCGCGGTTGATGCCCTCGGCCTCGCGGTCCAGATGGGTGGCAAGCTCCGTTTCCGACGCGGCCTCGATCAGCGCCTTGATCCGGGCAATCGCCTGCACCGGCCCGGCGGCCGGCCGTTCGGCCAGCTCCATCGCACCCGCCAGCGCCCTGCCCGGCGCGCAGACTGCGTTCACCACGCCAAGCGCGTGCAACCGCGCGGCCCCCACGGGCGTGCCCAGCATGCACATCTCGGTCACCAGCTGGCGCGGCAGGCTTCGCGTCAGAAAATGCGTGACGCCGCCGTCCGGTGTCAGGCCGATCCTGACATAGGCAACAGTAAATTTGGCGTCCTGCGCGGCCACGATCATGTCGCACGCCAGCGCCAGCGAGGACCCTGCCCCGGCCGCGCCCCCTTCAACAGCGGCGACCACTGGCTTGGGGCAATCGCGCAACGCCTTGATCATCGCGTTCAGCGCATCGGTATTGACGGTCACCTCGGCCATGGTCTTCTGCGCGCTGGCCCTGAGCGCATGGATATTGCCGCCCGATGAGAAAAAGCCATGCGCCCCGGTCAGCACGATGGCGCGCACCGCCGGGTCATCGGCGGCATCGATCACCGCCGCCTGCAACTCGCAATACACCGGCGGGCTGATCGAATTGCGGGTCGTGGCACCGTCAAGGGCAAGCACCAGCACCGCGCCCTCGCGCGCCTGTTTCAGGGTCGTTTCGCTCATGTTGTCAACTTTCCTGTAGGTGGGCAGGGGCGCTCAGGCGGGCAGATCCTGCAAGGTTTCCTCGACCAGCAATCGGCGCAGGCGCGCGGCGTGGTCATCGGCGCTGCCATACAGCATATCGGCCACCAGCACCCGCTTGACCAGAGAGCCAAGCACATATTCCGCCGTCATGCCAATCCCGCCATGAAGCTGGATCGCCGCCGCCGCAGCGGGGCGGATGCGGTTGGACAGGTGGCGACGCAACCGTGATACGGCGCGGGCGCGCCGGTCAGCGGTGCTGCCATCGTCGTGATTTGTATCGCATTCCATCGCGGCCAGTTGCACCAGCGAGGTCAGATGTTCGGTCTCGTGCACCATATCCACCATCATATGCTGAAGCACCTGAAAGCGCCCGATCGGCTGGCCGAACTGGTGGCGGGTTTTCAGGTGATCAAGCGTCATGGCGTTGATGCGTTCCATAGCGCCCAGGGCCTCGGCCGCCAGCGCCAGCGCGCCCGCATCGCGCAAGAGCGCGGCCAGCGACGCATCACCGATCTGCGCGGTTGCAGGCAGCGCTACAGCGTCAAGCTGCAGATCCGCTGCACCCCGGCCATCGACCAATGAGTAACGCTCGCGGTGCAGACCCGGCGTGTCGGCGGGCAGAAGGAACACGGCATCCTGCGTTGTCACCAGATGCGCGGCGGTGTCCGCGCCCAGACAGGCAACCTTCCGACCCGCAAGCACGAACCCGTCCGGCGCGGCCCTGACGGTGAGCGGCTGCAAGGGTGCGTCATCCACCGCCGCGCCCAGTGTAATCTGCCCGTTGACCAGCGCGGCGACCAGATCCTTCGGCAGGGCATCGGGGCCAGCGTGGCGCAGACAAAGCGCGGGCAGCAGGACCGATGCCAACAAGGGCAGATCGGCACCAAAGCGCCCGGCCTCGATCAGCGCGCAGACCATGTCAGGCACCCCCAGTCCCGCACCGCCTTGCGCTTCGGCAAACGGCAGCCCGGCCATGCCCAGCCCGGCCAGCGCCTGCCAGAGCGCGGCAGGATCCGGCGCGGTTGTGGCGGGCAGGCCATGACCGGCCAGAACCTGAGCCATCGTATCCGCGATCATCCGTTGTTCGGTGTTTGGCGTGAAATCAAGCATGTCTCATAGCCCCAGGATCTGTTTGGCAACGATGTTCTTCTGGATTTCGCTGGACCCACCAAAGACGGTAAACGCGCGCGAGAACAGCCAGCCATGCGTGCCGTAGCCTTCAGGCCCACGCCGGGCATTCCCGGTATCGGCACGCCAGGGCGCGGCCTCAGGGCCCATCACATCCATCGCCAGTTCCGTGATCCGTTGCTGGATCTCGGTGCCGCGCAGCTTCAGAAACGACGACAACGCGCCTGCATCACCATTCGGCCCCAGTTGCGACAGCATCCGCAGGTTGGTGACCTCCAACGCTGACATATCATGGCTTCCCGGATCCGAAGCAAGCCGGGTGGCGAAGATTGGGTCATCCAGCCGGCCGCGCGCCCGCGCAAGCCGCTTCACAAGCCCGATTTCGGCCTTGGCCTGACCGACATTGGCCACCGTCACCCGCTCATGCGCCAGCAGGAACTTCGCGTAGTCCCAGCCCTTGTTCTCTTGCCCCACCAGATTGCTGACAGGAACGCGCACGCTGTCCAGAAACACGTCATTCACATGATGATCGCTATCAATGGTGATGATCGGGCGCACCGTAACGCCGGGGCTTTTCATGTCGATCAGCAGCATCGAGATGCCCTTTTGCGGGCGGTCGGCCTGCGGGTCGGTGCGCACCAGCGCGAACATCCAGTCCGCGTGCTGGCCCGTTGTTGTCCATGTCTTCTGGCCGGTGACGATAAAGTCGTTCCCATCGCGCGCGGCACGAGCGGTCAGCGAGGCCAGATCAGACCCCGCGCCGGGTTCGGAAAAGCCCTGGCACCAGTATTCCTCACCGCTCAGGATCGGCTGCAGAAAGCGCGCGCGCTGCGCGTCGTTACCGAAATGAATCAGGATCGGCCCGATCATGCGCAGTCCGAAGGGGCGCAGGCGCGGCGCGCCCGCGGACATGGCCTCGGTATCGAAGATGTGCTGCTGCATCACGCTCCAGCCCGCGCCGCCGTGTTCCACGGGCCAGTGCGGCGCCACCCAGCCTTTCTCATGCAGAATGCGATGCCAGCGCATCATCTGCCCGAAGGAGTGGCGCCCTGCGTTGTGGAAGGTTTCGGCGACGTCTTGAGGCAGCGTATCCGCGATGAACGCGCGCACCTCATGGCGAAACGCCAGATCGGCAGAAGACAAGGTCAGGTCCATTATCGGGTCCGTTCAGGCAAGGGAAAGCCCCGCGCAAACAGGCTGCGCGAGGGTGTTCAGGTTCAGCGCAATTCAGGCGGAAGCAGGTGGTCGGGCACCTCGATGCCAATCTCCTGATAGTAGCGGTAGGCGCCCAGATGCAGCGGCATGTTCATCTCGGTCAGCGCGTTTTTAGGGGTGATCACCGACATCCAGCGCGCGGCTTCGACAAGATCGTCGTTGTTCTCGAAGATCACGCGGGTGATGTCATAAACCTCATCCTCGCTCATCCAGCGATGAGTGCCCAGCCCCACCAGCGAATCGATAAGAAGCACCGGCGCATCGTTGACAAGGTTGGGGTATGTGCCGGGCTCCAGCGTGTTCAGGCTGCGCCCGGGGATCGACAGAGCGGATTCCAGCTCGGGGCTGTCAAGTGCGGTGTCGGGAATGCCGATCACCCGGAACTGCCCCTGCGCTGATATCTGCGCCACCGATGCGCTGGGAATCGGTGTGGGGATGAAATAGACATCAAGCTGACGGTCCTGGAACGCCTGTGCCGCCGCGCCCCAGTCAAGGTTCATCGATTCATACTGCTCGTTGGGTTCAAATCCGGTAGAGCCCTTGATGATCTGCTCGACAACGGTACGCGCCGCGCCCGACGGTGGACCGGCGAAAACGCGCCTGCCTTCGAAATCCTCCATCGACGTGATCCCGCTGTCGGCCCAGACGATCCCATGATAGGCGCCCAGCGGGTAATTCAGGATGGCGCGCAATTCACCGAACATCTCGGTCGCGTTCGCCACCTCGGAAAACATGTTAAGCTGGTTTTCCATGAAATAGTTGATCGACACGGCAGTGACAAACAGGTCCACCTGCTGGTTCGCCGCATCCACCGCCTGCCGCGTCGCCGCCGAGCCGGTTGCCAGCTGAATGCGGTGCCCCAGTTCGCGGCGAAGGACCTCGCTTGTGGCGATGGAAAACACCGTGGTCGGTGAATCCGAGCCAAGCGAGGCCATCTGCAATGAGCGCCCCTGCGCGCTTGCCGAACTGGCCCCTGCCAGAAGCGCAGCCCCGGCAAGCATTGCGCCCGCCGCCTTTCTGAAGTTGAATCGCGTCATCTTTTCCTCCCTGATCACGTCGAAAGTGTGTGGCATGATGTCATGCCCCGGCACTGGCGCGCCTAAGCGCCAGCGATTTTCCCATGATCACCGCCAGCGACACGGCGATCATGACCATCTGCATTTGCGGCACCTGCACCAGCAAGAGCGCCGCCACGGTCAACCGCAACCCGCGTTCCGGCCAGCCCAGACGGTTGCCCGCATAGCCGATTAATCCGGTGTTCAGCATCCAGATCGCCAGCGCCAGCGACACGATCACCCGCGCCAGGACCAGCGGCTCGAACGGGCCGATCAGCAGCAACGAGGGCTGATAGACGAAGACGAAGGGGATTAGAAAACCGGTCAGCGCCAGCTTCAGCGCAACAAACGAGGTTGCCATCGGATTGGCGCGCGCAATCGGCGCGGCGGCGAAGGCGCCTATCGCCACGGGCGGCGTGATCGCTGACAGGACGCCGAAATAGAAGACGAACATATGTGCCGAGAGCGGCTCGACCCCAAGGCGGGTGATGACCGGTCCAAGCACCAGAATGATGATCAGATAGGCAGGGAGAGTCGGCATCCCCATGCCCAGCATCAGACAGGCCAGTGCCGTCACCACCAGCGCCCACAGTAGCGACTGATCGGACAGACCCGCCACCGCCGCAGCGAAAGACAGCCCAAGCCCCGTCAGGTTCAATACCCCCAGGATCACCCCGATCGCCCCCACGGCCACCAGAATGCTGGCACAGTTGCGCCCGGCATGTGCGAGCACCTTCCAGACGATCCACGGGTCTTTCCAGTTGCGCGGGTTGAACAGGCCAATTGCCGCCGCCGTGAGTGTAGCTACAAAACCCGCCATTGCGGGCGAGCGGCCCATCACCAGAACGGCGATGATGGTCAGGATCGGAATGATGAACAGAAGGCTGGCAAACAGGTCGCGCCTGGTCAGTGGCAGGCGCTCGGATTCTGGCACAGGCTGGATATCCTGCCGGGATGCCTGAATCGAGATCGCCGTGAACAGCGCCCCGTAATACAGCACCGCCGGAATGATCGCGGCGATCGCGACAGTAGTATAGGCAACGCCAAGCAGGTCCGCCATCAGAAAGGCCGCCGCTCCCATGACCGGCGGCACGATCTGCTCCGCCGGTCGAGGCCGCAGCCTCGATCCCGCCAGCCGTGGCGGGCGAGAAACCGCGCCGCTGGATCATGGGAATGGTGAATGAACCCGTGCCCACCACATTCGCCGTCACGCTGCCCGACATCGACCCGAACATGCCGCTTGCGATCACCGCCGAATGCGCGGGCCCACCGCGTGTGCGCCCGGTCAGCGCCAGCGAGACGCGGATCAGCGCGTTGCTGGCGCCCGTCCCCTCAAGCACCGCGCCGAACACAATGAAAATCAGCACCATCTGGATGACGATACCCAGAGGGATGCCGAACACGCCCTGAAAGCTGTACCAGACGGTCAGCATGACCCGGTCCAGCCGCATGCCTGAATGGTTCAGAAACCCCGGAAGCCACGGGCCGACGAAACAGAACACAAGCCCGATCACCGAGATGATGACGATGGGCAGGCCGAACAGCCTGCGCGTGACCTCTAACAGGACGGCAATGCCCGCCAGCGCCAGCCCCACGTCCCAGACCGTCAGCGTGTAAATCGTGCGCTCCAGCAGGGCCAGCACCTCGATGAACCGCCAGATGACCACGCTCAGCACCACGATCATGGCCCAGTCCAGCGCCCATGCCAGCGCCTGCCGCCCGCGCCCACCGCCGATCCGTGCGGCAAGTGGCGCGCAAAGGATCGACACCACCACCCCAGCCCACAAAAGCCCTGACCGCGTGAAGGCAATGTCGAATGCGCCCTTGTAGGCGACATAGATCGCCTGCGCGGCGATCAGCACCGCGATCAGGCCGCCCAGTTGGGCGGCAAGGGTTTTCATGTCCAACCGGATCATTGCCGACCTCCGCTGATCGCCGTAGGCGGGGCGATGTAGGGGCAATCCGCGATGGACCAGTCCGGCGCGGGTTCGGTGCGGAAAATCTGGCGTAAATGCACCTCGTCGGGGCCGTCTCCGATGCGGAACCAGCGCGCATAGGTCCAGGCGTGATGAATCAATGACTCCTCAACCCCGCCCATCGCGCCAAAGACCTGAATCGCGCGGTCAGCTATGGTCTGCAACATGCGCGGCGCGGCGATCTTGATCATCGACACCTGCCGCCAAACATCGCGCCCGCCGCCCTGACCGCCCGCGGCATCGACCATCGCCGCCGCCTTGTGGATGAACAGGCGCACCATCTCGATTTCGACGCGTGCTTCGGCGATCCAGCCCTGCACGGTGTCATAGTCGATAACCGGGCGGCCAAAGGTTGAACGCTCGCGGGCGCGGGCGACCATCTGCGCCACCAGCATCTCGGCCATGCCAACGCAGCGCATGCAGTGGTGAATGCGTGCCGGACCCAGTCGCACCTGCGCACCACGAAACCCCTGCCCGCGCTCGCCCAGCAGGTTTTCCACCGGCACTTTGACATCGCGCAATGTGAACTGTCCAATCGGCGCGACATGATCGCGCCAGCCCATGAAACTCAGCTCGCGCTCCAGCGTCACGCCGGGCGCATCGGTCGACACGATCACCATGCTCTGCCGCTCGGTGCGCGGGGCATCCAGGTCGCTGACCCCCATCACGATCAGAAACTTGCAATCCGGATGCGCGCCACCGGTGGCGAACCACTTGCGCCCATTCAGCGTGATCGTCCCGGCATCAGGCCCGGTGCCAAACTCAATGCGGGTGGCAATGTTCGTCGCATCCGACGAGGCCATATCCGGCTCGGTCATCGCATAGGATGAACGGGTCTGCCCGTTCAGCAGTGGGTTCAGCCACTCTTCACGCTGCGCGGGCGTGGCAAGGGCCTGCAACATAGCCATGTTCGGTACATCGGGGGCCTGGCAGTTGAACACCTGCGAGCCCCAGGGCAGCCGCCCCAGAACCTCGGCCACGGGGGCGAATTCGAGGTTACTCAACCGTGTGCCCGGCTCGTCTTCGCGGAGCAGCGGCAACCCCAGGTTCCACAAGCCTTCGGCGCGGGCCTCCTTCTGAAGCGCGGCCATGAAGGGGGCCGCGCGCCCGTCACGCACAACCGCCTGGTGCCATTCCCGGTGGCGTGGCAGGATACGGGCTTGAAAGAAGGCTTCGGCGCGGTCCCTGATGGCACGCGCATCGGGCGACAATTCAAAATCCATTCCCCCTCCCAAGTATTGTTTTTTGATATTGTCGACGATTGTGTTCCATATATCGTAAAAATATGTCAACAGAAGATCATTAAATGGACACATTATGACTGACCGGTCCAACTTTTCAAGCGCAGCCACCAACGAAACCAGCGGCCCGCTTAAGGGTTTGCGCGTGCTCGACATTGCGACGATCATCGCCGCGCCCATGGCGGGCAGTCTGCTGGCGGACTTTGGCGCCGATGTCACCAAGCTGGAACTTCCCGGTGCAGGCGACGGGTTGCGCGGCTTCCCGCCGTTCAAGGACGGCAAACCGCTGTGGTGGAAGGTCACCAACCGCGGCAAACGCCACGGCACGCTGGACCTGCGCCAGCCCGAGGGTGCTGCGCTCTTCAAGCGGATGCTGGCCGAGACCGATGTTCTAATCGAAAATTTCCGCCCCGGCACGCTTGACCGCTGGGGGCTGGACCTGAAAACGCTATGGGCGGCCAATCCACGCTTGGTCATCTTGCGAGTCAGTGGCTTTGGCCAAGATGGCCCCTATTGCCGGCAACCCGGCTTCGCCCGCATCTTCGAGGCGATGGGCGGACTGACGCAGATCACCGGCGACCCTGATCGCGCGCCCATGCACACGGGCTACCCGCTGGCCGATTCCATCGGCGGGGTGTTCGGCGCGTTTGCGATTTGCGCGGCGCTGGTGCGCGTGTTCCGCGATCAGCCGGAAACGGGTGAAGAAATCGACCTGTCGCTAACCGAGGCCGTTCTGCGGATGATTGAATCGCTGGCCATCGAATACGATCAGCTTGGTGCGATCCGCGAGCGCAGTGGCAACCGCAACCAGTATTCGGCGCCGTCTGATGTCTACATGACCGCCGACAAGCGCTATGTCTCGCTGGCGGGCAGCACGGCTGCAACTTTCCGCAACAACGCCATCGCCATCGGCCGCCCGGAACTAATGGATGACCCGCGCTTTGCGTCGAACCAGCTACGGGTGCAAAATGCTTCCGAGCTGGACCGCATTTTCGGTGCCTTCATCGCGGCCCATACGTTGGACGAAGTGCTGAGCGCCTTTCGCAAGGCCAAGGGAACGCTGGCGCCAGTCTATAGCGTGGACCAGATATTCGCCGATCCGCAGATGCAGGCTCGCGATGCGATCGTGTCAGTTCCTGACGACGATTTCGGCACCGTCCGGATGCAGAATGTCGTTCCGCGCATGCGCAACGCGCCGGGCTGCGTGCGCTGGTCGGGAGGGGCGCTTGGCAAGGACAACGATTTCATATATCGGGACTGGCTTGGATTGACCGAGGCCGAAATCGAAACCCTGCGCGAACAGAATTGCCTATGAGCACCGATCTCGACACGATGAAGCATTGGGCCGAAGCCGGCGTGACCGTCGATCCATTGGAGCTGACGCGCGATGGCTCTGTTTCGACCACGCTGATCCGTGGGCTGGAGGTTTTGTCATGCTTCCGCACCGCTGGCGAGACACTCAGCAACGGCGAGATTGCGCAGCGACTGAGGTTGAACCGCCCGACCGTATCAAGACTGTGCAAGACGCTGATTTCGCAAGGCTTCATCCGCAGGGATCGAAACGGCGGCTTTCGCCTTGCTCCCAAGATCCTGACGTTGGCCTACCCGGTTCTGGCGGCGGCCCGATGGCGGCATTCCGCCGTCAGCCTGATGCGCGACGTGGCCGAGTTCACATCGGGCAATGTGACGCTGGCGGTGGTTTCGGGGGCGGATTTTGTTTCTGTCCAGACAGCGGGCGAGGCCAAGAATTTCCCGCATGTCCCCGAAGTCGGTATCAGTGGGCCGTTGGTGGCCTCGGCGACGGGGAGGGCGCTTTTATCGCTTCTGGCCGGGCAGGAGTTCAACGACACACTGGCGCTGTCGCGGGAAAGCTACCCGGAGCTGTTCAACCGCCACGCCGAACACACCGTCGCCTCCATCTTGCGGTGCCGCTCGGATGACAGGTTCTGTGTCTCGTATGGCGACTGGCGGCCCTCGATCTATGCGGCCTCGACACCTCTGGGCCGCACTGAAGATGGTCTGTCCGTCGTGCTGACCTGTGCCATGCCCAGTTTCCGTACCCGTCGCGAAGATATGAACATTGACGTTGGCCCCCGCCTTGTTCAGGCCGTCAGCACGCTCAGGCAGATGGGGCTGTTCACCCTCTGAGCGCGGCGGCGGCGGTCTCAACCGGTCGTCTCAACATCACGATCTTGCACCACTACCATGAACTCGTCCAGCGCCTCTGCGGGTGTTCTCCAACCGAGCGTCTTTCTCGGTCCACCGTTCAGTGCAACTGCGACGGCAGCCAGATCTTCCGGTGTAGGTTTGCTCAGATCTGTGCCTTTCGGGAAGTATTGGCGAAGAAGGCCGTTGGTGCCGCGTTGCCAAGAGCTAGGCGGATCACAGAAATAGACCGGCAGCCCCGTGAGGATCTTCAGATCGGCGTGACGGGCCATTTCAGCACCCTGATCCCAGGCAAGCGACCTAAGAATATGGCTCGGGAGTTCGATGCGCATCTGGCTGATAAGGGCATCACGCTGCGCTCTGGCACGCAAGTAAAAACGCTTGATCAAGATGGTATGGTTGCCGCCCTCCCCAGACGGCATCGCAATGTGCCAAGATGGTGGTGTTGAAAGCCACGAAGCGAGGAGGACGACGAGATGAAGGATATGATGATTGGGGTGGATCTGGCAAAGCGTGTTTTCCAGCTCCACGGAGCGACGAAGACGGGAGAGGTGAAGTTCC
>JAGYLB010000073.1 GCA_018401055.1 Roseicyclus sp. | reverse complement strand
CGGGCAAGGTCGTGATCGCTGCGATCACGTCGTGCACCAACACCTCGAACCCCTATGTGATGATCGGGGCAGGCCTTGTGGCACGCAAGGCCAATGCCCTTGGCCTCAAGCGCAAGCCTTGGGTCAAGACCTCGCTCGCGCCCGGGTCTCAGGTCGTGTCCGCCTATCTTGAGGCCGCAGAGCTTCAAGATGATTTGGACGCGCTGGGCTTCAACCTTGTGGGCTATGGCTGCACCACCTGCATCGGCAACTCGGGCCCGCTTCAGGCCGAGATCACCAAGGCGATCACCGAGGGCGATCTGGTCGCCACGGCGGTCCTGTCGGGCAACCGCAACTTCGAGGGCCGGATTTCGCCAGATGTCCGCGCCAACTACCTCGCCAGCCCGCCGCTGGTCGTGGCCTATGCCATCGCGGGCACGATGGACATCGACATCGTCAACGATCCCATCGCGCAGACGCCCGATGGCAAGGACGTCTACCTGCGCGACATCTGGCCGACCACGGCCGAGGTGGCGGAAACCGTCGAACGCACCGTGACGCGCGAGGCCTTCCTGACCAAATACGCCGATGTCTTCAAGGGTGACGACAAGTGGCAGGGCGTCGATGTCCCCCAGCAGGAGGTCTACAACTGGCCTGCCACCTCGACCTACATCCAGAACCCTCCCTATTTCCGGGGCATGGGGGCGGAGCCGGGCACGATCTCCAACATCGAGGGCGCGCGCGTTCTGGCGATCTTGGGCGACATGATCACCACCGACCACATCAGCCCGGCGGGATCGTTCAAGGACACCACGCCCGCGGGCAAGTATCTGACCGAGCGTCAGGTTGCCCCGCGTGAGTTCAACAGCTACGGGGCGCGGCGCGGCAACCACGAGGTGATGATGCGCGGCACCTTCGCCAATATCCGGATCAAGAACGAGATGCTGCAGGGCGTCGAGGGGGGCTACACCCTCGGGCCGGACGGCGCGCAGACCTCGATCTTTGATGCTGCGATGGCATGGCAGGAGGCAGGTGTGCCGCTGGTGATCTTCGGCGGTGAACAGTATGGCGCGGGGTCCTCGCGCGATTGGGCAGCCAAGGGGACGGCGCTCTTGGGGGTCAAGGCGGTGATCGCAGAGAGCTTCGAGCGCATCCACCGCTCGAACTTGGTTGGCATGGGCGTCATCCCCTTCGAGTTCACCGGGGGCGACACGCGCAAGTCGCTGGGTCTGAAGGGCGACGAGGTGGTGGATATCCACGGGCTCGATGCCGTGACGCCGCTGATGGAGACGGTGGCGACGATCACCTATGGCGACGGGACCAAGCGCGACATCACGCTGAAGTGCCGGATCGATACGGCCATCGAGATCGAATACATCGAGCATGGCGGCGTGCTTCACTACGTGTTGCGCGATCTGGCCAAGGCGCCCGCCGCGGCGGAGTGACCGGATCAGAGTGAGAGACAAAGGGGGGCGTCCGAAGGGGCGCCCCTTTTTCGTTGCCTTGCAAACTTTCGATATATTGACTCGAGCAACTGTTCGCAGAACAGTCATTCTGAAAGTAGTCGGTCCGCGCACCTTGCCTTGCGTCGGTGCCGTCTGGTGCCCTCTACCTGTTTGCGCCGGGGTTGAGGGCAGTGACAGTCGTGCGCGTGATACTGGGGTCCGGTCATGGCGACGTTCAACTATACTCATGCGATCTTCTATAGCGGCAATGGAGACAACTCTTCTTTCTTGGGCGTTGTTTCAAGTCCGGGGACCCTCGACGACGGCGAAGGGGATACGACCTTTGAAGCGGGGGACTCTGTAACTGGCGGCTTTAGTTTCGCGAGTGAATCCTACATCGGGACAACCGTGATCGACGGGCAGACCTGGCCGGTATTTTACGATCCCGACTTTGACGAAAGCTTGGTCTACCTCTCGCAAGCGCCAGTTTCGCCACCTGCCACCTTGCAGGTCGACGAAACAGCTATCTTTTGCTTCGCCGCCGGCACTCTGATCGCCACGCCCACGGGCGATGTCGCCATCGAGCGGCTTGCCATCGGCGATCTGGTCACCACCGCCGACGGCCGCGCCGTGCCGGTCAAGTGGCTCGGCCGCCAGACGCTCGCCCCTTTGTTCAAGCCGCTGCGCCTGATCCGCGTCGCTGCCGGTGCCTTGGGCAACGGCTTGCCACTGCTGGACCTGACCTTGACCGCCGATCACGCGCTGATGATCGACGGGCTGCTGGTCAATGCAGGTGCCCTGGTTAATGGCACCACGATCACGGTGGTCACGGACCTGCCCGAGCGCGTAACGATCTACCATGTCGAGACCGACGCCCACGACGTGATCGTGGCCGAAGGTACGCCCACCGAGACCTTCGTCGACTATGCCGGGCGGCGCGTCTTCGACAATTACGCGGAATATGTCGCGCTTTACGGCGAGGACCGGAGCATCGCCGAAAACCCCGCCCCGCGCACCATCTCCGCGCGGCAACTTCCGGCGTCCATCGCGGCGCGCCTCGGGGTCGTCCGGGCCGCCTGAGACGTCAGGGCGCGGGCGGGTTCTCGGCATAGGCGACGGGGATGATCCGGGCCTGTCCCGTGGCCCATTGCCAGAGCTGGCGGGGGGCCTGGTTCACCTCGGCGAGGCCCCGCCGGATCGTGCGCAGGCGTTTCTTCCAGCCCTTTGGCCGGATCGCCTTGCCCAAAGGGGCGATGTCGCTCTCATAGGCATAGGCGCGTTGGGTCGCCATGGCGGGCACGACGATGGCGGGCGCGAGCGCGCGCCGGATCGGCGAGACCGTGTCGTTGAACAGGAAATGGTCGATCGGCACACGGTAGCGGCCGAGATGCGATAGCGCCAGACGCGCGCCCTCGCGGCTCAGGATATACGCCCCGCCGCCCACGTGGCGCGAGCGCATCGGGTGGAGCGCGCGGCCGGTTGGGGTGTGGGAGGTCTCGGGCGCGAGGAGAAGCCTTGACGCGCCGTCGTTGAATTTCTCGAGCTTGACCGCGTGGCAGGTGGCCGGAATCCAGTCGGCCGAGGCGAGCGCGGCGGCGATGTCGCTGGCGAGGAAGATGTCATCCTCGAGAAACAGGGCGTGGGTGGCCTCGCTGTCGAGGAAGGCAGCCCAAGCGCGGGTGTGGCTGATGGTGCAGGCGCGGTCACCGAGGCCCAACTGGCCGAGCGGGCCGTGGGAGCGGACGAGGGTCGCGATCTCTGCCTCGGGGACCGATTGCGCGTCGCAGGCGGGTTGGCGGATGAAGGTGACGCCGCGGCTTGCAAGATGCGCGGCGATGCGGGCCAGCCGGTCGGGGCGGCGGTCGAGGTTGATGACGTAGGTGGGGATGGCCTGGGTCATGTCGGCGTGTTCCCACGGGGGCGGCCCGCGCAAGTGTCGCTTGCTTGTCACGCCGTCCAAGCGTCGGTAAGGCGAGGGGGCAGTTCCGTTGCCGAAAGCGCGCGCGTCCGATGTGGCCGTCCTACGTCATCAACCTGGCCAAGAATACCCGGCGGATGGAGGCGAGCGCCCGTCAGCTGGACGCCGCGGGCGTGTCGTGGGCCCGGGTGGACGCGGTCTGGGGCGCGGACCTGCCAGAGGCGGAGGTGGCGCGGGTTTACGATGCTGCGCGCAACGCGCGGGACGGCAAGCACAAGCTGGTCGCGCCCGAAATCGGCTGCTATCTGAGCCATATCGCGGCCTGGCGTGCGATTGCGGAGGGGGAGGCGCCGGGCGGTTTCATCTTCGAGGATGATTTCGCCGCCGACGCCACGCTGGCGGACAAGCTGGCGTTGTTGTCGGAGCCGCAGGACATGTGGGACATGGTCAAGCTTTTCTCCTTTGACCCCGCACCGCGGCTGGTGGCGGAGGCGGCGCTGGGCGACTGGCGGATCGGGATACCCTACCGGGTGCCCACCTGCCTGATCGGCTATGGCGTGACGAGGGCGGCCGCGGCGCGGCTGGCCGGGCGCGCGATCCCCTTTTCCGCCCCGTGGACGAGGATCAGAAATTCGTCTGGGAAACTGGGCTGCGCGTGGCGCTGGTGCTGCCGCCGCCCATCGTGGTGGGCGATCAGGAGGCCGCGACCGGGACCATCGGTTCGGTCAGGCGGGCCACAAGATCGGGGCGCAGCGCACTAGGGCAGGGGTTGCACAACCTGCGCTATCAGGCGGGGTATGCGTGGCGGCTGTGGCGGCATCGGCGCGGGGAGGCATCGAAATGACGGCAAAGAAGATCCTGCACATGCATTTCGGCAAGGACGGCGGGGCGGAACGGTTCTTCGTCAACCTTGTGCAGGCCTTTGGCGAGGCGGGGATGGAGCAGCGCTTCGTCACCCGGCCGGGGCGGATCTGGCGCGATGAGATCGCGCCCTTGGGGCCGATCATCGAGAACCATTACCGCCGCATCTCGCCCACCAGCCTGTGGCTGACATGGCGGAGTGCATCGCATGGTGCGGGAGTGGCGGCCCGACGTGATCATGGCATGGATGTCGCGATCCTCGCGCCTGATCCCGGATTGGCCGGAAGCGGTGAAGCTGACGCGGCTGGGGGATTATCCGCGCCATTTACGGCACTTTCGGCACAATGACCTGATCGTGGCCAATACGCCCGGCATCGCGGACGCTTGCCGCGGTCTGGGCTGGGCGCGGCCGGTGCATGTGGTTTCGAACTTCGCGCGTCAAGTGGAGGTGCGCCCGGTGGCCCGCGCCGCGCATGGCACGCCCGAGGATGCCTTCGTCATTGCGGGATCTGGGCGGTTCGTGGGCCGCAAGGGGTTCGACACGCTGATCCGGGCGGCGGCGGAGGTGCCCGGCGCCTGGCTGTGGTTGGCGGGCGCGGGCGAGCGCGAGGGGGATTTGCGCGCTTTGGTGGCCGAATTGGGCCTTGAGGGGAGGACCCGGTTCTTCGGCTGGGTGGAGGAGCCGATGTACTATCGTGGCGGCCGCCGATGTTTATGTGATGCCGTCGCGGCACGAGCCTTTGGGCAATGTGATCCTCGAGGCCTGGCATGCGCGGGTGCCCGTCGTCTCGACCCGGTCGGAGGGGCCGAGCTGGTTTGCCACCGACGGGGCGGATGCGCTGATGGTGGGGATCGATGACGTTGCGGGGATGGCGGCGGCGATTGGCCGGGTGAAGGACGAGCCGGTGCTGGCGGAGCGTCTGGTCACGGGCGGGACCGCGACGCTGGAGGCCAAGTTCACCAAGGCGCAGGTGATCGCGCAATATCAGCGGATCTTCGACGGGGAGTTCTGATAGAAGAATGCGCGCACTGATCATCAACATGCGCAGTGCCGCCGAGCGTATGGGGTTCATGGCGGCGCAGATGGACTCGCTGGGGCTCGTGTGGGAGCGGATCGAGGCGGTGACGCCCGCAACGCTTGACCCGCCCGCGAACGATCCTGGTCTGGCACCGCTGGCGGCGGCCGCTGCGGGTGACGGAGATGGCGCTGTGCGCCTCGCATATGGCGGCGTGGGCGCAGGTGGCGGCGCTTGGCGAGCCTTGTGTCGTGCTGGAGGATGACGCGGTTCTCTCGTCAGACCTGCCGGCCTTTTTCGACGCGGTGCAGGGCCTCGCGGGGGTGGAGCATATCAGCCTCGAGACGCGGAGCCGCAAGAAGCTGCTCGGGCGCAAGGTGCATGCCCGTGCGCCGATCCGGCGGCTTTATCAGGACCGGACGGGGCCGGCAGCCTATGTGGTCTGGCCCTGCGGCGCGGCCAAGCTGATGGCGCATGCGCGCCGCGCGGGGGCGCCGTCGGATGCGCTGATCTCATCGACCTACGGGCTGGCGAGCTGGCAGGCGGACCCCGCGCTGGCGGTGCAGCTAGACCAATGCGCGGCGTATGGCGTGCCGCAGACGATCCCCACGGTGTCGCTGATCGACGCGGTGGGCAAGCCGCCGCTGGAGGCCGAGACCGCGGCGCAACGGCGGGCCTATCGGGCCCGGCGGATCGCGGCCCAGTTGCGCATGGGCTGGCGGCAGCTGCGGTATGCGGGCCTGGCAAAGAGGGTCCACGTCGCGCCCACAACGCAATGGGTTCAGGTCACTTCCAGAAGAGATTGACGTAGGGCCGCGCCATCGCCCTGTAGCGCGCCTGCCGGGCCTTGAGGGCGGGCAAGATGGACAAATCGAACCGTTCGTGGGTTTCGACGAACATCGCCTCGAACCGGTCCATCGCACGCGCTTCGACCGCGTCGAGCATGTCCCATTCCGCCCCTTCGATATCGACCTTGATGAGGCTTGCGGGGCGGGGCAGGTCGGTCAGGAAGCGGGCGAAATCCACCAGCGGCACCTTGGCGCCGGCGTCGAAGGCCGCGCTGCGGTCGCTCAACATGATGGTATTGGCCTTGGAGGCGCTGCGGCGGCGGGTCTCGTCTTGCCATGAGGGTGGACGGTAGAGCGTGACGGTGCCATCCCGCCCTCCGACGGCCGCGTTATGCAAGACGACATTGTCCTGCCCGCCCATCGCCGCGCGCAGGTGGCCGAAGGTTTCAGGGTCGGGTTCGAAGGCATGAACGGTCGCGCCTGTCGCGGCAAGTTGCGCCGTCACATCACCCACATTCGCGCCAAGGTCGATGGCAATGTCGCCGGGGCCCAGTTGTGCCACCATGCGGTTGAACACCTCGGCCGAGCGGTCGGCGTAGCGGCGCTTGAGCTTGCGGTAGCACAGCCAGCCGATCTGTCCGGGCAGATTCTGGCCTACCGCGAAGACCTGTTCGGCCAGATCGGTCGGCTTGAGGTCGCTGATCCGGTCCAAGGGGCGGGTCTCCATCATCTTCCTAGGCAGGCGCTTCGTTCCGCTAGCACGCGATCCGGTCCACCGGCAAGCGCACCGCTTGTTGCCCGTGGTCTGCGCCGTTATAGCGAAGCCGATACAGCGACAAGACAAAGGACGCCGCCTTGGCCGACCCGTTCCGCAACCTTCGCCTTTACTGGCATCGCACGCGCGACACGCAGACGGTCGACCTTGCCGGGGTGCGCCTGAACTCGGGCGCCGATCAGGCTCGGGCGGTACGCAACGGCTTGTTCAAACGCACCTATGAGGCCCCAGAACAGACTCTGCTGCAACAGGTCGTGCGCCCCGGCGACACGGTGCTGGAGGTGGGCGCTGGGATCGGGTTCATCGGGCTCTTGTCGGCGCGGCTGGCGGGGCCATCAGGGCGCGTTGTGTCCTATGAGGCCAATCCGCGCCTGAAGCCAGTGATAGAGGCGAACTACGCGCTCAACCCAGCCCGCCCCGAACTGCGCATGCGCGCGATCACCCAAGACGGGGCGCCGGTCACGTTCCATGTCAGCGAGAATGTCGTGTCCTCATCGCTCTATCAGCGAGCCGAGACGCAAAGCGCCGTGACGGTGGAGAGCGATGCTCTCAACGCGGCGCTGTCCGAGATCGCGCCGGATGTCCTCGTGATGGATGTAGAAGGGGCCGAGGTCGATCTGCTGGCGACCGGTGATCTGGCACCGATCCGTGCGGCGGTGATCGAATTGCACCCCCATATCGTGGGCGAGACCCGGATCGCGGCGCTGATCGACAGCCTTGGCGCGCGTGGGCTGGTTGTTGCGGACCGGCTTGAAAAACGTCCTTCTGACGCGTGGTGGCCCTGCGTGAAGGGGCTTCCCGGACCTGCCGCCGGTCTGGGTCGCTCTCGGTCTGGCCATCGCCTGGCTGCTGGCGACCTACCCGCCGCTCCTGCGCCTGTTCGGCCCGGTCTTTCAGACGGCGGGCGTGGTACTGGCCTTGGCGGGGCTGGCGCTGATCGGGTGGGCGGCGCTGTGGTTCTGGCGCAAGAAGACAACGATCGAGCCGCATCACGCGCCCACCGCCCTGATCGTCGAGGGGCCGTACCGCCTGTCGCGCAACCCGATCTATCTGGGCCTGCTGGCGATCCTGACGGGGGCGGTGGTCTGGCTGGGGACGCTCAGCGCAGTGCCTGTCCCCGTGGCCTTCGCCGCCATTCTTTCGCGCCGCTTCATCGAACCCGAGGAGGCCACCCTGCGCCGCGCCTTCGGGTCCGAGGCGGAGCGCTACCTGACGGCCACGCGACGCTGGTTGTAACGCAGTCTCGCAAAGGCTTGATTGGCAACTGCGGGTGCGGGCAACTAGGTCTGGGATACGGCACGGGGCCGACGGGACGGAGACGGTGATGAAAACCACAGTGACAGGGGCTTTGACAGCGCTGATCCTCTTGGGTCAGGCCGCGGTCGCGCAGGACCGGCAGGGCCCTGTCGTGGTCGAACTCTTCACGTCGCAGGGCTGTTCCTCCTGCCCGCCTGCGGATGCGCTTCTGGGCGAGCTGTCAATGCGCGAGGACGTCATCGCCTTGGCGCTACATGTCGATTACTGGGATTACATCGGCTGGGAGGACACCTTCGCCATGCCCGAGATGACCCAGCGCCAGCATGGATACGCCCATGCGGCCGGGTCCACGGTCGTCTATACGCCGCAGATCATCATCGGTGGGCAGGATCATGTCGTGGGTGTGCGCCCGATGGCGGTGGCCGACCTGATCCAGGCCCACGCCGCGGCGCCCGACCCGGTCAGCGTGTCCCTCTCCCGCGAGGGTGGCGCACTTGCCCTCAGGGCCGAGGCCCATATGGACCCGCCGCGCCCGCAGATGGTGGTTCAGGTCGTGACCTTCAGCCCCCATGAAGAGGTCAGGATCGAGCGGGGCGAGCGTGCGGGCACCACGGCGCATCATTACAATGTCGTGACATCGTGGCAGGTGGTCTCCGAATGGGACGGTGCGAGCCCTTTCGTCGCGCGGATCGAACCGCAAAGCGACCTTCCGCTGGTCGTGATCGTGCAGCAAAGCGATCACGGCCCGATCCTCGGCGCGGGGCGGATCGACTGAGCGGGCCTCCTGTCAGCGGGGCGCCCCCGCGCCAGTGATGGGTGTGTCTTCGGCCTCGGGTAGGGGTTCGCTTGTCGGGCTTTCAGGATCGAGCGGCGGGAAATAGCGCGCCTGTCGCAGCGGTTTCCAGCGCCGGTGAACCCAGAACCACTGGTCGGGCCGGGCGCGGACGCGGGCCGAAAGGCTGTCGTTCAGCGCCTGCGTCATCGTCCGCGCATCGGAATGCGGGATCGGTGCCTCAACGGTCACATCGAAATCGAGGCCGTTTTCCTGCCGCTCGGCATAGATCGGCACCAGAAGCGCGTCGTATTTCAATGCCATCTCGCCCGCCGACAGCACCGTGGGCGCAGGCTTGCCAAGAAAGTCGAGCTGCACCCCATTTGCAAAATACTGGTCGATCAAGATCGCCCCCTGCCCGCCGTCGCGCAGCACCCGCACGAACCCTGCCAGCCCGCGCCGGTCGCGCGCAAAGGCCCGCCCTCCCACGCCTTCGACCGAGGCGACGTAATGGGCATTGGCATAGGGGTTGTTCATCAGCCGGTAAAGCCCGCCCATCTGGTAGCCGCGCACGTTCATCGCCGCGCGCGCCGCCTGATAATTACCGAAATGACCAGATACGAACAGGATCGCTTGGCCTGCGTGGCGCGCCTGCTCGCAGGGCTCAAGGCCGGGCCCCTGCGGGTGCCAGCACTTGGCCCATTCCAGCTGATCCTTGGTGGAATAGTTTTCGATCAGCACCCGCCCGAAATTATCGAGCACGGCGTCGGCGATGCGCCGACGATCCGGTGCGCTCATCCCGGGGTGGATATATGCCAGCTGTTCCTCGGCCCGCGCCCGAAATCCGGTGACCCCGCCCATGGCGCGGAACACCGCCCCCATCATCGGCACGCGGCGCGCATAGGGCAGGCGAAAGGCCGCCCAAAGCAGGCCGCGGGCACAGCGATCGACGGTCCAGTCGACCCAGAGGCGGCGGGGTTTGGCCATCGGTCCGTCAGGTCAGTCCGTCTTGGGCGCGGTGATCAGGCCGCAGCGGCGGCGGCGGCCCGCGCGCGGGTTTCGCGGTGCCAGACATAAAGACCCGCCCCCACGATCACAGCTGCGCCGAGGATGGTCCAGCCGTCGGGCACCTCGTCAAAGGCCAGAAACCCCCAAATGCTGGCAAAGACCACGCCGGCATATCCAAAGGGGGCAACCGCGCCCGCCTCGGCCAGCGTGAGTGACCGGATCAGCAGGAATTGCCCCAAGGCCCCGACCGCGCCCAGCCCCAGAAAGATCGCGGCATCGCCCGGTCCCGGCGTCTGCCAGACCGGTGTGGTCAGCACGCTCGCCACCAGCGTCCCGATGATCGCGGTGTAAAGGAACGAGGTCAGGATCGGCTCGTCCCGGCCCAGAAAGCGCGTGGTCAGCGCGTAGCTGGCGTAGAACACACCACCCATAAGCGGCAAAAGCCGCGGTCCACGAAAACAGGTCTGCGCCGGGCCGGATGACGATCAGCGCCCCCGCCAGCGCCGCAACGATCCCGAAGATGCGCCGCGGGCCCAGCGGTTCGCGCAACAACAGCGCCGCACCCAGCGTCAGGATCACCGGATGCACCTGCATGACGGCGGTGGCGGCGGCGATGTCCATCGTGCTGATTGCGGTGAAGAACGACAGCGTGGCAGCGAACAGACAGGCCGAGCGCAGCAGTTGTAGCCCCAGATGGCGTGTGCGCAGCAAGGGCCCCAGCCGTGGCGCAAGGATCACCGCCACCACCGCCATCATCCCCGCATAACGTGCCCAGACCACCTGCATCGGCGCGTAGCGGTCCATCAACGCCTTGGCGGTGGCATCCATCGCGGAGAAGAGAAAGATCGCCGCAAGCATCAAGACGATGCCCTGTGCCGTGGGCGAGAGGCGCGCCACGCGCCTCAGTCCGCTCGTGCGGCCAGCGCCTCGATCTGCGGGCGCAGCCATTCCAGCTGATAGCCCCATTTCTCGCCCTGCGCGATTATCTCGTCGGTGGGCAGGTCGCCCGCCATCCCCAGCGCCCAGACGATGGTGGACCGATTGCCCGAGGCGCAATAGGCCACGACCGGCCCTTCGGCGGCGTCGATCGCGTCGCGCTGTTCCTCGACATTGTCCATCGTCAGTTGGCCGCCCACGACCGGGTTGAAGACAAAGGCCAGCCCTGCGGCTTCGGCTGCGGCCTGCATCGCGGCCGCCTGATGCGAGGGCGGGTTCTCGCCATCGGGGCGGTTGCAGATCACGGTGGTGACGCCGGAGGCTGCCAGCGCCGCCATGTCGGAGGGGTCGAGTTGCGGGGCGACGGTGTAGCTGTCGGTGATCGGGCGCAGATCCATCAGGGGCTCCTGTCAGCAGTGTCGGTGGCACCATGCCGCAAGCACGGCCCGAGGGAAAGGCCACGTTGACCCATGTCAAAGTGAGGGCCGCGTTCGCCTGCTAGGCTATGACGGTCGGGCCAGCCCTGCCCAAGACCAAGCATCAAGGAGGAGGCCCGTGATGACCGATCTTGCCACCCGCCGCGCCCAGCTGGACGAGCGCCTTACCTTTCTGGTGGACCGCCTGCGCGAGCTTGATGCCGAACTCGACAGCCACCAGTCCAAGGACTGGGAGGAACTGGCCACCGAGCGCGAGGGTGACGAGGTGCTGGAACGTCTGGGCCAGTCCGGGCAGGCCGAGATCGCGCAGATCAACGCGGCCCTCGTCCGCATGGATGCGGGTGAATACGGCGCTTGTGTCAAATGCGGTGACGAAATCTTGGAAGAACGGCTGGATCTGCTGCCCTACACGCCCTTTTGCCGGACATGCGCGCGCTAGCGACCCGAGTTTCTGATCATATCCTTTCGACAGGAGCTTTGCCGATGTCGACCCCGGACCAAGACCCAGACCAAAGCCGAATCTATCGGGCCCTCGAAGCGATCTTGCTGTCTCCGGTCACCGGGCGTGCGGTTGCCAGAACCCTCCTGTCTCAGGCCACCGAGCCCGAAAGCGGGGCCGTGGTTTCCGACATTCGGACGCGCAGCACCGAGAGGGCCTGTCAAAAAAACGCAGAGGCCCGCGACGAAGCGGGCAGAAGTAGCGGCTCGACATCGCCCTGGGCGCAGTTGGGCTGATCGGGGCCTTGCCCCCACCACTCACTCCAAGGGAGGCTGAACCATGCCCAATGACAAGCCTGCAGCCGCAAAGGCGCATACCGAATTGCGACGTCGGACGCGCCCCGCGGAGGAGCGCCAGACGGAGACGGACGGGCCAAAACTGAAACCGCGCCTGCCCGAGGACCGTCTGCCCGGCGGGGATGACGACGACCTGTTCAACGACATGCCGGTCTGACGGTTCTCAGCCTTGCCGCTGGCGGGCCATGTCGCGCGCCATTTCCAGCGCGGCGATCAGGCTGGTGGCATCGGCACGGCCCGTGCCTGCGATGTCGAAGGCGGTGCCGTGGTCGGGCGAGGTGCGGATGAAGGGCAGGCCCAGCGTCACGTTCACGCCACCCGCGAAATCGATCGTCTTGATCGGAATCAGCGCCTGATCGTGATACATGGCAATCGCGGCGTCGTAGCCTGCGCGTGCGCCCGCATGGAACATGGTGTCGGCGGAATGGGGACCGCTGACGGCCAGACCCTCGGCGCGGAGCGCCCGAGCACAGGGCCAATCACCTCGATCTCGTCGCGCCCCATCGCGCCGCCTTCGCCGGCATGAGGGTTCAGGCCCGCCACCGCGATGCGCGGCGCGGGGATGGCGAAATCGCGGATCAGGCTGGCATGGGTGATACGGATCGTGTCGGTCAACAGCTGTGGGGTCAGCGCGGCTTGAACCTGCGACAGCGGAATGTGGATCGTCACAGGCACCACCCGCAACTCACGGCAGGCCAGCATCATCACCACGCGCTCGACCCCCGCCAAATGCGCGAGATATTCGGTGTGACCGGGAAACCGGAACCCCGCGCCATCCATCAGCGCCTTCTTGTGGATGGGGGCCGTTGTCAACGCGCTTGCCTCGCCGCGCAGCACCAGATCGACACCGCGGGCGATGACCTCGATCACGCTGGCGGCGTTCTCGGGGGCAGGCTGCCCGGGGATGGCGGGGCGGGAAAGGCATGGGGCAGGACGGGCAGGCCCCGGCGCGCGGCTGCGGCTGCATCAGCGGGTCGGGCGATCGACACGGGCTCGACCCCATGGCCCGCCAGATGCGCCGGGTCGCCGATCACGAAGAATGGCAGGCGCGACCCCAGCCGCTGCCATGCCTTGGCAACGATCTCGGGCCCGATACCCGAAGGCTCGCCGATGCTGACGGCAACGGGGGCCTCGGCGCTCATTCGTATGTGATGATGGCGTCGGCGCGCAGTTCTTCCAGCAGCGCCTCGGCAAAGCCTTCGAGTTGCTGGGCGATCAGCTGTTGGCGCACGGCGTCTCGGCCCGCTTCGGGCTCGGCGATGTTGCGTGCGCAGAGCATGACCGCAAGCGTCATGGTGCCTGCGTTGCGGGTCACCGAAAAGCTCATCTCGCCCGCATCAAGCGCCGCAAGCGCCATGGCGATGTCGCCCGGGATCGCGCCCAAGGGCTGGTCGAAGCGTTCGAACGCGCCGGGGCGCTGACCATATAGATCGTCGCAAACGTCAATGTCGGCGCGCAGCGCTGCTGCTGCCACGGCCCCCTCCTCGGTGCCGATGGAGGGCAGGGCCACGGTCACGTAATCGACCGACGTCACGGTCTGCGCGCGGTAAGCGCCCTCGGACAGGCCGCGCATCTGGAAGACGGCGATGGCCGATCCCAGTGACACCGGCCCGTAGGTTTCGCCAAACGCCAGCAACACCATGTCCTCGCGCAACTGCGGCGGCGCAGCGTCCAGCGGTCGCCAGCCGGTCAAGCCGTCATTTTCCCGCGTGGTGGCGGCCGAAAACCGCGCCGCGCGGCCTCGGAAAAGGTCTCGGTGTCGAAATTCAGATCGGCCGCCAGCCGCCCCAGTTCGCTGCGCAGGTTTTCCTGGTTCTCAGGCGTCAGAGGCACCACGATCTCGGCCAGCAAGATGGTCGCGCCATCCAGCCGCGGGCTGAATTGCAGGGCCTCGTCGATGTCGGCATCGCTGATCTGCACCCGTGGCCCAAAGCGGCGGCGCACCACGTTGCGCCACGAAATACCGTTGGCGACGAAATCGCGGAAGGTTTCGGGCGCTACGCCTTCCTCGCCGATGGCGCGGATGAACTGTTCGGCACCCAAATCGGCTCGGGCGGCGAATTCCTCTACGCCGGCCTCGATCTCCTCGGGCGAGGCGACCGCGCCGATGCGCCGGGCTTCGGCCACCTGCAGGCGTTCATTGACCAGCGCCTCCATCGCCTCGGCGCGCAGGTCGCCTGGCGCCCGCAGCACCTCGAGGAAGCGGGCGCGCTGGTCGATCTCGTACCAAGTCACGATGCTGTCGTTGATGCGGACGGCGGCGGAAAAGGGCGATTGCGCAGGCACCATCATGGCGGGAAAGGCCAGTGGCGCGGCCAGCGCAAGCATGCGCAGGCAACGGCGGATCGGGGTCTGAAGGCTCTGGATCATCGCGTCTGTCGTCCGGTCTGCTCTGGGGCGTCATGCGCGGGTGCGCCCCGCTGCCCATGTTGTGGACCGCCTGCCTAGCGAAGGCAACTGCGGTTGTGGCTTCGGCCCGATCGTTGCGCCCCAAATCCGTTGAGCGAGACGGTCAGCCCGAATTCCGTCGCCGGGGCAACGGTGGTGGAGGTTGTATAGCGGCGCGCGACGGAAAATTCCATGTCGACGCATTCGTTGCTGTAGCCCAGTGCAAGGCCCGCGCGGGTCGGAGCATTCTCGACGAAATCGTAGCGCCAGTCGGCTGCGGCGACCCAGCCCCGGTCGATCTCGTATTCCGCATCGAAGGCCCACTCGCCCATGTCCAGCGGGCGGCCTTCGGCAACATCGGCCTGTAGCCAGGTGTAGCTGGTTTCCACCAGATGCCGGTCGCCCCGCCAGCCCAGCGCCAGCTCGTTCGAGGTGAACGAAAAGCTGCTGTCGAAAAGTGCCCGGTTGATCACCCGCCAACGGTCGCCTTGGGTGAAATGGGTCGCCAGCAGGAAATCGGACTGGATGCCATCAAGCCCTGAACCCGGGGTGAATTGCGCCATATCTTCCTGAAACAGCACGATGCCCGCCGCCACGCCCAGCGACCAGCCCAGCGGATCGCTGCGAGTATATCCAAGGCCGAGGTTCGCGCGCAGCCCGGTCTCGCGCCGGTCCTGACCCGGAAACCGGTCGAGCGCAAAGAGGTTGGCCTCGTCGAATTCCACGATCAGGCTGTCCTCGTTCGGCACCGCCCCACCCGAAACCTCGGACCAGACCAGCTGCGCCACCGGTTCCAGCAGATGGGTGACCCCGCCCGCCGTCGTCCGAGCCAGTGGGTAGCGCAATTCCACACCCACAAAGGGCGCGATGCGGGTCTCCAGGCCGTTGAAGGCCGCATCCTGTCGTGTGTTGTAGATGTCGGCATGCAGCGCGCCCTCGAAGGCCAACAGCACGCCGCCCGGCAGCACCGTGTCCCGCCGCCAGTCGACAAAGCCCGACAGCCGCGCCACATCGCGCCTGGTGGGACCATCCGCATCTGACTGCCGATGATAGCTCAATCCTTCCAGACCCATGGTGGCGATGCCGCCGATCCGGCCGGGGATGAGCCGACGGGTGTATTCGCCTTGCAAGACCTGGTTGGGCAAGGTCTCGTTGTCATCGCCCTCGCGCCGCGAACTGTAGAGCGTCGCGCCAAAGCCGAGGTATTCGTCACGGCTGGCCCGGCTGATGCGCACAAAGCTTTCGCGCAGGTCCGGATCGGGAAAGCCATAGGTCGTCAGGTAGCCACGGTCGGTGGCGCCCTGCAGGCCCAGATCGAGCGTGAAGCCGCGCGGCAACGCAAACTGTCCGCTTGCGAAGAGATAGCCGCGCAGGCCTTCGTCGGTCAGGTCGTCATCGGTGATCGCGCCATCGACCTGAATGGTTCCGGTGCGGAACGCCTGCCGGTAGCGCAATTCGACCGTGCGGGTCTCGCCCACCCCGATCCACGGCGTCAGCGTGACATCCGCCGAGGGCCCGAGCGCGATGAAATAGGGAAGGCGCAGATGCGTGCCGGTGTCGTCATTCGCCCTGAGCGAAGGTGTCAACACCCCGGTGCTGCGCTGCAAGGTCGGATCGGGCAGGCGCAGGCGCGGGATATAGGCGACGGGCAGGCCCATCACCCGGAAACTGGCGTTGTCGAAATAGATCTGCCGTTCCAGCTGGTCATGCACGACCCGGCGTGCGCGAATTTCCCACAGCGGCACCGGGTTGTCGAAACAGACCTCGCAAGACGAGGCGACGCCTTGATACATCTGGGTATAGCGGCCGTCGGACCGCTCGATCTCGGTCGCCGCGATCTGGAGCTGCCGGTCCAGCACCAGCCGGGCCGAGCGCAACACCCCGTTTTGGAGATCGGCTGAAAGCTCGGCGAAATCGGCGAAGATGACCGAGCGGCCAGTCTGTTCGGTCAGCGTGATGGGGCCTGTGACCTGCACCCGGTCGGTCGCGCCATCATAGATGACCGCAGCCGCGCGCAGCCGCGCGCCCTGATAAAAGATCTCCACCCCGCCCTCGGCCCGGACCACCTGATCGGCTTGGGTGAAGCGGATGGTGTCGGCGATCAGGGTGGCGGGCGGCGGCGTCGCGTCCCGCGCGCGGGCGGGCAGCGCGAGGGATCAACGCGGCAAGGGCGGTTGCAGCCAGATGGCGGGCGGCGGGTCCCATCCGTCCTCCGTGTGCAGCAAGAAGGCCAGCGCCATCAAGATCGCCGCCGGCGCCATGGGGCCCATGCCACCAGCGCTACGGGCAGTTGTCCGGTTTCGCCCAGCACCTGCGCGAAGGACCGGATGAAGAACGTGCCGAACCCCAGCAATATCGCCGCCAGCACCATCACGCCCGTTCGCCCGAACCGCGTGTGGCGCATGGTGAAACCTGCGCCGATCAGCACCATCGCGGCCAGCATCAGCGGCGAGGACAGCTCCATCTGCAACCACACGCGGTGTTGCAGGGCCGCAAAGCCCGCGTCGTTCAACTGCGCGATGAAGGCAGGCAATTCATAGAGCGGCACCGTCTCGGGCTTGCCGAAACTGTCGCGGATCTGCTCGCGCGTCAGCGTCGAGGGCAGGCTGAGGGTCTCGAAGCTTTCGGCCGCGGCCTCGGGGTTGACGGTGCCGGCCAGCGGCCAGCGGCGCACGCCCGTCAGGTCCCAGGCACCATCGCTCAGCACCGCCTCGCGGGCGTCGATGCGGCTGATCACGCGCCCCTCGGGGTCGAAGGTGAAAAAGCTTGCCTCGAACAGATGCGTGCCATCCGAATTGGTCGCGCCCGCCCGGATCACGGTCTGATCGCCCGCGCTGCCCTGCCTGAGCCACAGACCCTCGGCGCTGACCGAAACGGTGCGTTCTTCGGCCCCCAGATAGCGCGCGCTGCGCAGGTCGAATTGCTGCTCGGTGGCCGCCACGATCGGGTTCAACACGGCGATTACAAGCACGCCCAGCAAGGCCGCCACCACCACCGGCGAGGCGGCGGCCCGCAGCGCCGACCGGCCCGCAGCGCGCACCACAACCAGTTCGGAACTGCGCGCGAGACCGAGGAACATCAACAAGGTCCCCAGCAGCACGAAAAGCGGGATCATCTCGTAGAGTTTACCGGGCAGGTTCAGCAGCGCCAGTTCCAGCACAGGGGAAAACCCTTGGTCCGGTCCGATCCGGCGCAGCTGTTCGGCCAGATCGAGCGGCAGCAAGATCGCCACGAAGACCGCCGTGACGATCCCCAGTGCCCGCAGGAAACGGCGCGCGATATAAAGGTGCAAGATCATGCCGGCACCGCCTGCGGTCCGGGCCTGCGCGGCCGTTTGCGCCGCATCGCCAGCCATGTCAGCGCGCCCGTCAGCAAGGCCGCCGCCAGCGGTTGCAGATAGGCAAGGTATTGCAGATCGACATTCCGGATCGCCAATGTTTCCGCCGCGTTCCAGATCATCTGGAGCGGGATCACAAGGCCCACAGCAAGCAAGATCTGCGGCCAGACGCCAAAGCGCGAAAACCCGCCGAGCATCAGACAGGCAGCCGCGATCAGGGGCGGAAAGATCACGAAAACCGCGCGCGGATCCGTTCATGGCCCGCCAGCCGCATGGCCGCCAGCCCTTGCCCAAGCCGGTCTGCGGTCTGCGCATCGGCGCTCAGCAAGACCCATGTCTGCATTTCGCGCAGATCGAAGCTGCGAAACCCGCCATCGCTGATCAGCGCGCCGATGTCATAGGTGAAATCCTCGAACCGGACCGTCGACAGGCGCCCGGTCGCAAGGTTCAGCGTCTGCGCCAGCCCGTCGAACATCACCAGACGCGGCCCGGTATCGGCACGCAGCAACAACGCGCGCGTCGCGGTATAGGTGGTCTCGGTCTGCGCATCCGAACGGTCTTGCAAGAACAGGTCGCGGAACTCGCCCAGATCGGTGATCTCGCGGATATAGACGGTCAGACCGGCGGTAGGGTGCAGGAATTGACCTTCGCGCAGGAACCGGCCGGTCAGATCCTGCTGCACCTGCTGGCTGCGGTCGATGAACTGCCCGCGCGCGATGGGGGCCAGGAAATTGCCCAGCACCGCCACCACCAGCCCGAGGATCAGGCCAAAGGCCAGAACCGGGCGCAGCAGACGCGCCGCCGACAGGCCCGCGGTCTGCAGCACCACCATCTCGCTGTCGCCGATCAGCCGGTTGAACACGTAAAGCGTGGCCACGAACCCCGCGACCGGCAGGACCATGATCATGATCTGCGGCAGGCTGAGCGCGGTGAATTCCAGAAACACCGATAGGGTCTGCCCGTCCGCGATCAGCGAATCGAACAGGTCCACGGCTTCGTTGACCCAATAGACCGAGATCAGAACCAGGCTGAAAAAGCCGAACAGAACGATCAACTGGGACAAGATATAGCGGTCATACCGCCCCAAAACGTGACATCCCCCAACATCTTTGACCGGCTGGCAGGCCGATATCGCAATTTGTAGGACAAACGCCGGGCTTGCGCGAGGGTGATCTGGTCATCGCAATGCGCCCGCCCTAGTCTTGCGGCATGCAGGCCACGGCGTTCCGCCCGGTTCTGCGCATGCCATCGCCACAAGGACCGCGCCCCATGACCAAACCGATTGCCGTCACCTTCACCCAGACCGATCTCGATGCGCTCGCGTCGGCGGAGGGCAAGCTGGCCGTGCTGGTGCCGCCCGACGGCAAGCTCGATCCGGCGGGGCGGCGGCTGAACAAGCTGACGCGCGGTGCCGTCGCGCGTTTGCTGGACAGCGACCGCTGGGAAAAGGTGAAGGTCGGCGAGGGGTTCACGATGGGATTTCCGGTCGGCATCGAGGCCAAGGCGCTGCTGATCGTGAAGCTGCCTCGCCGCCCCTCGTCCGAGGAGGCGCGCAAGGCCGGCGCGGCGCTGGCCAAGTTCAAGGGCGCAGAGGGGATGACGCTGGCAACCGGTGGGACGTCCCGTTTGGCCGATCTGGCGCTGGGCCTCGTACTGAGGTCCTATGATTTCACCGATCACAAGACCGCGCCCTCCGACACCCACAAGGATGCCGTCATCATGGCGGCCGACCCCGATGCCCTGCGCGCCGAGGCAGCTCCCCTGTTGGCGCTGGCCGAGGGCGTGTTCTTCACCCGCGATCTGGTCAACGAACCCGCCAACATTCTAACCACCAAGGATTTCGCCGCGCGCCTCTTCGCGATGCGCGATCTGGGCCTCGAGATCGAGATCCTCGAGGAGGACGAGATGGAGAGCCTTGGGATGGGCGCGCTTTTGGGGGTCGGGCAAGGCTCCGACAGCCCGTCCAAGATCGTGGTCATGCAATGGAAGGGCGGCGCGGACGAGCCGCCGCTGGCGCTGATCGGCAAGGGCGTGGTCTTCGACACCGGCGGCATCAGCCTCAAACCCGCCGCCGGCATGGAAGACATGACCATGGACATGGGCGGCGCGGGCGTTGTTGCGGGCGTCATGCGCACGCTGGCCTTGCGCAAGGCCAAGGCCAATGTCGTCGGTCTGGTCGGGCTGGTCGAGAACATGCCCGGCCCGAACGCGCAGCGTCCCGGCGATGTGGTGCGGTCCATGAAGGGCGACACGATCGAGGTCATCAACACCGATGCCGAGGGGCGTTTGGTGCTGGCCGATGTGATGTGGTATGCCCAAGACCGGTTCCAGCCCGTGGGCATGATCGATCTGGCCACGCTGACCGGCGCCATCATCATCGCGCTTGGCCATGAAAACGCAGGCGTATTCTCGAACAATGACGCGCTGTGCGACGCCTTCCTCAAGGCGGCCAAGGCCGAGGGCGAGGGCGCCTGGCGGATGCCCTTGGGCGCTGCCTATGACGAAAAGCTCAAGAGCCGCATCGCCGACATGAAGAACGTGGGCGGGCGCGACGGCGGGTCGATCACCGCGGCGCAGTTCCTGCAGCGCTTCGTCAAGCCCGAGATGCCGTGGATTCATCTCGATATCGCGGGCGTGGCGAGCGTGAAATCCGACACCACGCTGGCGCCCAAGGGGGCGACGGGCTGGGGGGTCATGGCGCTGGACCGGATGATCCGCGACCAGTTCGAGGGCTGAGGGGCAGGGGTGGCCGAGGTCTTCTTCTACCACCTGACGCAATCTCCGCTGGAGGGCGCGTTGCGTCTTTTGCTCGAGAAATGCTTGGGCGCAGGCTGGCGCGTCGCGGTGCGGGGGCGGTCGGACGCCATGCTTGATCGGCTGGATGCAGCGCTCTGGCTGGGGGACGAGGAAGGGTTCTTGCCGCATGGTCGGGCGGGGGGCGTGCATGACGCGGACCAGCCCATTTTGCTGACGACCGGGCCCGATGCCGCGAACTGGCCCGATTGCGTGCTGGCTGTCGAAGGGGCCGAGATCGCGGCGCATGAGGTTTCAGGTCTCAAGCGCGCCATGATCTTGTTCGACGGCTACCACCCGCAGGCGGTGCAGGGCGCGCGCGACCAGTGGCGGCTTTACAAGGATGCGGGCGTCAAGGCGAAATACTGGTCCGAGGAAAGCGGGCGCTGGACGATGAAGGCGGAAACCTAGCCCCAAAACCGTTTCCAGCCCCATCGGGGGCAAGAAAATGTTTTTGGGCCCCTGTCCTGTGTTCTAGCGCTCCAGCACCATCCGCCCGCCCGCGATCTCCAGCCGGTCGAAACGGCGCAGATAGCTCATGCCAAGAAGGCTTTCGAACAGGTCGCCGCCGTTGACTACGGCCCGCACACCGGTGTCGACATGGGGGCCAAGCGCCACCGTCTCGATCCTGACCGGCGCGGTCGTGACCTGACCGTTGGCGGTCAGCGCGCGGCCTGAAAAGACCAGCGCGTCTTGGCTGATACCGATGCGCGCTGCATCCTCGGCCGACAGCACCATTTCCGAGGCGCCGGTATCGACGACAAAGCGCACCGGCACGCCGTTCAGCTCCAGCGTCAGGTAGAAGTGCCCGTCCGGCGCCATCGGAACCACGACCTGCGCGCCGTCTTGCATCAGGCTTTGACGCGGGGCCACGGTGTCGCGGACGTCTGTCCAAAGGCCCACGGCGACGATCGCGCCGAGAAAGATGAAGACCCAGATCGCGGCATGCTGCGCCACGCGGCCCAGTTGCTTGCGGTTGGCCGCCAGATACCAGCCCGCGATCACCGTGCCCAAGAGCAGCAGGTAGATCATCGAACCGATCTGGTCCCCGGTCATGTCCATGGCGTCCACCTCTCTCGCCGTCCACCGTGCATATAGGGTGGCGCTGGCCTCAGATCACGGCCAGATCGCGCATCCCGTCGATCACGAATTGCACCGACAGCGCGGCCAGCAGCATCCCCAGCAGGCGCGTGACGACATTGATTCCGGTCGGGCCCAGCAAGCGCTCCAGCGGTGCTGCCAGCAAGAACAGCCCCATCACCACCACCAGAACCGCCAGCATCACCAGATGCACCAACAGAACATGGGTGAAATCGCCGCCTTCCTGCCCGGTCAGCAAGATCATAGTGGCAATCGCGCCCGGTCCCGCGATCAGCGGAATGGCCAGCGGAAAGACCGAAGGATCGTCGCGGTGGTCGGCTTCGGCCTGATCGGCCTGCCCCTTGCGCCGCGGGCCGCGCCGTTCGAAGAGCATGTCGAGCGCGGTCAGGAACAGCAAGATGCCCCCCGCCATGCGGAAGGCGGGCATGGAAATGCCAAGGAAACTCAGCACCGCTTCGCCCGCAAGGCCGAACAGCGTCAGGATGCCGAAGGCGACGATGCAGGCCCGGATGGCGATGGCGCGGCGCTGGCGCGCGGACTGGTCGGCGGTCAGCGCCACGAACAAGGGCGCCATGCCGATCGGGTCGATCACGACGAACAGCGCCACGAAGGCGGGGATATAGGCGGCAAGTTCCATGAAGCAGTCCGATTGACGCAATCCGAGCGGCTTCCTATCGTCAATCGGGCGCAGGAACCAAGGCCAAAAGGAATAGTCATGCTCAGGGAAGCTACGCGGCTTGGTCTGATGGCAGCTGTGACCTTTTCGATTTCTGGTGCCGCATGGGCGCAGATGCCGGAAATCGGCCTGCAAGATGTGATGTCTCAGGCCGCGGTGGATGCGGTCGCGCAATGCATCGCAAGCCAGACAGCGACGGTCGAGGCCGCGCTGTCATGCATGGATCGGCCCGACGTGACCGATGGCGCACGCGCCCTTGCCCGCGCCATAATTTCGACCTCGGGGTTTGGGCTGGTCGGATTGCTCGACGCCTTTACCGAAACCGGCGATGTCGACATTGCACGGGTGTTCTTTCCTTCCATGGCCAACACGAACTGGCAGGAGGTGCTGGTGAACGGGGAGGAGGCGCCTTTGATGGCGGCGGATCTGCATTTTCGGCAAAGCCCGCCCCTGATGCCCGGCACGCGCGCCATTCTGGCCCGGCATCCGCAGGCTTTCGAATCCGGTCGGGTTGTGATCACTGCGGTCAGGATGCTGCCCGGAGGCATGCAGATGTTCGTTCTCAGTGATGTTGTGACCGATGGCTGTCGGGCCTGCGAACCTGTCGCCGAAGCCATTCGGTATGTCTTTTTCCGCTCCGGTCTCCAAGTCGGCTTTCAAGAAATCGGGTGGCAGCCAGCGCTGGTTCCACCGGTTCAGGCGGATTATTACGACATGCTCTTGCGGGGCGATGTTGCGCTTCTCCAGGCGCGCCTGAACGAGCTTGGCTATGACGCCGGCCTTGTAGACGGACGCGCCGGGCCGCAGACACGCGCTGCTCTGGAGGATTTTCGTCGCGATCACTGCCTGCCACCGGGCGGCGCGATCCGGGCCGCCGATGTCGACATTCTGGCCTTCACGCGCGACGTCTACGGCGGGGCGGCGTGCGCGCCTGGACGGGGCGGTGAGGCGGTGGCACCGACCAGCCTCCCGCTGCCCGTGGGTGTGCACGCCCCTGCTTCCGGCCTCACGCCCGACGGGATCGGGGATGGTGTCTATGCCACCGACCCCGCCGCCTGCCCGCATCTCGACGCCAGTCCAAGAACAGCCGGCGCAGAAGCCGCTGCGCAGACTCGCGTGAGCTTGCGCGATGGCCACTTTACCCAGTCCGGACAGACCTGCCGGATCAGGGATCACTGGATCGAAGCCGACCATGCCTATCTCGAAATGATTTGCGACGAAAGCGGCGCGGCGCAGGATGCTTCGTTCGAAATGTGGCCGCTCGATCCGGGTGTGTTCTTAAACGGCGAGGACCTCTATCGCGTATGTCCCGAGGTCGTCATGGACGCTCCGGCGGCGAGTGCAGAGGTGCCCGCGCCGGCGAACGTGCCGGTCTCCTCAGCCCTGGGATGCGGATCACCACCAATTTTGGAGCCTTCGGTCCGGGGCCGGATGACGACCCGGATGCCTATATTGCGGGCCAGTTTCATGTGGCGACGGATATCGCCGCCGTTCCGGGCAGCCCGGTGGTCGCACCGGTGGCGGGTGACATCGTCTATTACCATAGGCGCGGCAACGCGTTTCGTGAACCGCGCTGGCTGCAGACTTTCGTGGTGTTCCGCGATCGTGACGGGCGCGACTGGATCTTCGGCCATGTCGACTGCACGCGGTGCCCCGCGCATCCGCCTGTCGGTGATGCCGATGTCTGGCCCGACAGCCATATCGTGCGCGACATAGCTGCGGGCGAGACGATCGGGCAGGTGGCCGATCTCGCGTCCGAGGGGTTCAGGAACCATCTGCATCTCGGGATCGTCGCGCGGCCCATCGTCGAGGACGGCCGCCTGAACGCGCTTTATCACGGCGGCAACTGGGCCCGGCTGACCTATGCCGAGGGCGTGCCGGGCGGGGTGGAGGGCGCGCGCGCGCTGGCCGAGGCGCTGGGGTTCATCGACCCTATCGCGGTCCTATCGCGGCCCTAGCCGGCAGCCGTCTCCAGCTTTTCCGAAGCAGCAAGCCAAAGTGCCTCGGCCCGCTCCAGCCCGTCCATCACTTCGGCATATTTCTTTTGCCATGTGGCAAGCTCACCCGAGCGCGCATCCTCGTACAGCTCGGGATCGGCCAGTTTCTTGGCCAGTTTGTCGCGCATCTCGTCGATCTTGGTCGATGCGCTCTTCGTTGCGTTGCGCACGTCGGCGCGCAGGGCGAGGATTTCGTCGCGCGTGGGTTTGGGCGCGGCTTTGGCCTTGGGCTTGTCCTTTTCGGCCGGTTTGTCCGGCGTCAAAAGCAGGCGGCGATACGCCTCCAGATCGTCGTCATAGGATGTGACATGGCCATCCTTGACCAGCCACAGCCGGTCGGCGACCATCGACAGCAGATGCATGTCGTGGCTGACAAGGATCACAGCGCCCGAATAGGCGGTCAGCGCCTCGACCAGCGCCTCGCGGCTTTCGATATCTAGGTGGTTGGTCGGCTCGTCGAGGATCAGCATGATGCGGCGCGTCAAGCGTGGCCAAGCAGCAGCGAAAGACGCGCCTTTTGCCCCCCCGAGAGGCGTGCCGACCTCGGTCTCGGCCTGATCGGCGCCAAGGCCGAAGCCGGCAAGGACGGCGCGCAGCTTCGGCGGGCGTCACGCCGGGGCGCATGCGCTGGATATGGGCCAGCGGCGTCTCGTCGATGTGCAATTCATCCACCTGATGCTGCGCGAAATAGCCCACGCGTAGCTTGGACGACGACGTGACCTTGCCCTCCATCACATGAAGTTTGTCCGCCAATAGCTTGGAAAGCGTGGATTTCCCCTCGCCATTGCGCCCCAGAAGGGCGATCCGGTCATCCTGGTCGATCCTGAGCGACAGCTTCTTGAGCACCGGCGTGCCGTCATAGCCCACGGCCGCGCCCTCCAGAGCAAGGATGGGGGGCGACAATTGGTCGGGCGCGGGAAAGGTGAAGACGGTGCGGGCCGCATCCTCGGGCGCGCGGATCGGTGTCATCTTCTCCAGCATCTTGACGCGGCTTTGCGCCTGCTTGGCCTTGCTGGCCTTGGCCTTGAACCGGTCCACGAAGGATTGCAGATGCGCGCGCTGCAGGTCTTGTTTCTTGGCCGCCGCCGTCAGGATCGCGCGCGCCTCGGCGCGGGCGCGGGCGAAATCGTCGTAGCCGCCAGTGTAAAGCGTCAGCTTGCGGTTCTCGAGATGCAAGATGAAGCCCACGGCCCGGTTCAACAATTCGCGGTCGTGGCTGATGATCAGAACGGTGTGCGGATAGCGCGCGAGATAGCTTTCCAGCCAGAGCGCGCCTTCGAGGTCGAGGTAGTTGGTCGGTTCGTCCAGCAGCAAGATGTCGGGCTGCGAGAACAAGACACCCGCCAGCGCCACGCGCATCCGCCAGCCGCCCGAAAAGGCGGAACAGGGCATGCGCTGTTCCTCATCGGTGAAGCCCAAGCCTTTCAGGATGGAGGCTGCCCGCGCCTCGGCCGACCAGGCGTCGATGTCTTGCAGGCGCGTCTGGATCTCGGCCATGCGATGGCCGGTGGCGCCCTCGGCCTCGGCCAGCAGGCGGTGGCGTTCCTCGTCTGCGGCGAGAACCGTGTCGATCAGCGACACCTCGCTGCCCGGCACCTCCTGCGCGACGCCGCCGATGCGTGCGCGCGACGGCATCTCGATGCTGCCGCCGTCCAGCACCAGTTCGTTCCGGATCAGCTTGAACAGCGTCGTCTTGCCCGCGCCGTTGCGCCCGACGATGCCGACCTTGTGGCCTGCGGGAATCGTGGCGCTTGCCCCTTCGAAGAGGGGGCGGCCAGCGACCGAATACGAGATGTCCGAGATGCGCAACATGGGCGCTGTCTGACCGGGGCAGGGGGTGGTGTCAACGCCCCGCTTTTCATCCCCCGACCCCCATGTTAAGGCCGCGCCAAACCCCTCTGACGGAGCTTACCATGGCCATCCAGCGCACCTTTTCCATCATCAAACCCGATGCCACCAAGCGCAACCTGACCGGCGCGATCAACGCCAAGATCGAAGCCGCAGGCCTGCGCATCATCGCGCAAAAGCGCATCCACATGACCCCCGCACAGGCCGGTCATTTCTACGCCGTGCACAAGGAACGCCCGTTCTACGGCGAATTGTGCGACTTCATGGCGTCCGAGCCTGTCGTCGTGCAGGTTCTGGAAGGCGAGAACGCCATCGCCAAGTACCGCGAAGTTATGGGTGCCACCGATCCGGCCGAGGCTGCAGCGGGCACGATCCGCAAGGATTTCGCCATCAGCAAGGGCGAGAATTCGGTCCACGGGTCCGACGCCCCCGAAACCGCCGCCGAGGAGATCGCCTATTTCTTCGCGGGTCTCGAACTGGTCGGCTGACCCCATCCGGGAATCATCGCAACGCAAAAGGGCCGTCCGCAGGGGCGGCCCTTTTTCATTTGACCTTTGGCCAAGCCCCCCAAGGCGGTGCAGGGCGCGAACCGGACCCTTTGGCGCCGCCAAAAGTATCTAAAGTTGCGTCCAAACAACTAAGTGTGCGCCCTCTGCGATTTCGGACCTGCGCGTCATACCCATGTCCACGCGCATCATACCCTCCGCTTTCGTAATGTCTGTTCATGGCGACACGGATCCCACCGGATACCGCCGCCACGACACACATGTCAGACCGCGGAGAGAACGCCATGGCCAGCACTGCACGTTTCGACAGCTTTCACTCGACCTTCGACACGAGCGTGCCGTCTGCAGTGCTGTCTCGGCACACGCATCTTTTCTGGGTCGTGATCGCCACGCTGGCCGGCATCGCCGCGATCGTGATGACCTTCTACACCTTCCAGTCGATCGATCCGATGGTTGCAGGCCTGATGGACGACTTGTCCAGCGTGACCCAAGCGCGCAACGCAAACGGTTTCTTCACACTTCCTGCCGTCAACTGATCCAGCACCCCTGCCAGGAGGCTTCGAGATGATCCCCGTTCTGCGCCACGACTTCCCGATCGCCACCGAACGCCGGCAGGTCTCTGCCCGCAGCACTGCCCTTCGCCTGCGGTCTGGCTGCGGGCACCCGCGTCGAAACCGCTCGATGGTCTTGTCGCGGTAGAGGATCTGGTCCCCGGACAGCTGCTAGAGACGACCGAAGGCCGCCAGCCGCCGCTGCGCTTGCTGCGCTGCGTGCCCGGTTCGCCGTCCGATACGTCGAAGGTGATGTTGCCCGGCGGCATTCTGGGTCGCGGTCGCCCGCTGATCCTCGCGGCGGAGCAGGAAATCGTGATTTCGGGCTGGATCGCCGAGCTTCATTTCGGCGCCGATGCGGTGACGCTGACGCCCGCCATGTTGTTGCGGCAGGGTCTGGCCCAGGTCGTTGGCCCGGCGCAGGAAACCAGCCTCTTCATGCCGGTCGTGGCGCGCCCCTACTGTTTATGCTGGCGCCGTCGCGCTGACGATCGCCTGCATCGGCGGTGTGTCCGGGCAGATGGACGATACAGCCCTTCCCGGCACGATCGAGCTTGGCGATACCGAGGCCGCACTTGTATTGTCGCTGCTTGGGGCTGCCATACGTTGCACTGACGCGCCGCGTCCAGCCCATCCGGGTTCTTCTTCCGACAGCACGGTGCGAGGGTCTCGCACCGTGTTTTCTTTTGGGCCCGCGCCAGCCCTATGCGCGCGCGGCCTTGGCATCGGGCTCTTCGATGTCGGTCGACGTGTCGTCATCCCCAAGCTCTGCCAGCATGGCGAAGGGATCGGCCGCCGCAGCGCGGGGCGCTTCGTTTTCCGCCGGGCGGTCCGCGTCGTCCCCGAGCTGGGACAGCAGGGCAAAGGGATCCTCCACCTCTGTGGGTGCAGGCGTCGCCTCTTCCGTCTCATCATCAATGTCGTCCCCAAGCCCCGCCAGCAAGGCAAAGGGATCGGCTCACCGCAGCGCGGGGCGCTTCTGGTTTTCCGCCGGGCGGTCCGCGTCGTCCCCGGAGCTGGGACAGCAGGGCAAAGGGATCCTCCACCTCTGTGGGTGCAGGCGTCGCCTCTTCCGTCTCATCATCGTCGTCCCCAAGCCCTGCCAGCAAGGCAAAGGGATCGGCCGCCGCAGCGCGGGGCGCTTCGTTTTCCGCCGGGCGGTCCGCGTCGTCCCCGAGCTGGGACAACAGGGCAAAGGGATCTTCCACCTCTGCGGGCGCAGGCGTCGCCTCGTCCGTCTGAGCATCGTCGCCGCCAAGTTCCGACAGCATGGCGAAGGGATCGGCCTTTGCTTTTGGTGGCGGCGCAGCGGGAGCCTCCTCCGGATCGGACAATGCGCTCAGCATGCCAAAGATCGATGGGTCGGAGGGATCGAGGCTGTTGAGCGTCATCGCCCGGGCACGGGGCGCGGGTTTGGGCGGCGGCGGGGGTGCGGGTTCAGGTTCCGGCACAGCGGGGGCCAGTGGCGACCGGTTTGGCCGGTTTGCGCGGGCGCTTGACGGGTGCCGGGGCGGGCTGCGCGCTGTCCAACCCGTCGGCGATCAGCCGCAGCCGCAAGCGCAGCGCCAGCAAACGCGCCTCAGGCGTGCGCAGTCCCGTCGTGGCTTCGCCCAGCAGGTCCAGCGCTTCGGGCACGGGCAAGGTGCGCAGACGCTCGTGCAGCCGCTTGAGCGGTCGCGGCAGGGCGGTCTTGCGCCGCGCGCGCGCGGGCACCGCGATCGGCGCGGGCGGGCTTTCGGTCGGGTGGTCCTCGGGGCTTTGGGTCATCTTCAAACTCCGCACGGGGCATTTGGCACGGCGGTTGCAAGTTCCGGACCAGACGGGCGCGCGCCCGGCCAAAAACCTGCAAGACCCCGATACCGGACCCAAGATGACCTCCATCCGCGATCACCTGGCGCTTCATGCCACCGCCTTGCAACTGCGCGAGACGCGCAACGGCGTACTCATGTCGAACCTTGCCAATGCGGCGACGCCGGGTTTTCAGGCGCGCGATTTCGATTTCCAGTCGACGCTGGCCTCCCCGGGTTGGGGCTGGGGGCGCGCTTGCCACCAGCGACGCGCGCCACATCGCCACCGGGGGTGCGACACCGGGACAACTGGGCTACCGCGTGCCGGTCACGCCCGCGCTCGACGGCAACACCGTCGAGGCGGGCGTCGAGTAGATGGAATTTGCCGAAAACACCCCTGCGCTACCAGACCAGCCTGATGTTTTTGAACCGCCGCATCTCGGGCTTGATGCGCGCCATGCGAGGAGAATGAGGATGACGATCGACAATGTCTTCGACGTGGCGGGCCGTGCGATGTCGGCCCAGATGGTGCGGCTGAACACGGTCGCCACCAACCTTGCCAACATGGGCGCCGTCAGCGGCACCGAGGAAGGCGCCTTTCGCCCGATCCGTCCCGTGTTCCGCAGCGAATACGATCACGCGGTGGGGCAGAACGGGCTTGCGACTGTCACGGTCGACAGCATCGTCCCGCTCGACCGGGCGCCCGAACGCATCCACATGCCCGAACATCCCGACGCCGATGCCGACGGCTACATCTTCCGCGCCAGCGTCAATCAGGAGGAGGAGATGGTCGAGATGATGGACGCCAGCCGCCAATACCAGACCACGCTCGAGGCCGTGTCGACCCTGCGCACCTTGATGGCGCGCACGATGTCGATGGGCCAGTGACCGCCGTACCCGCCAGAAAGCCCCTGCCATGACGCTCAGCCCCACCACCCTCACCACGGCCGCCGGCGGCCTGCGCGACGCGCAGACGCTCGCCCAGACCCGAACCAGCGGCACCTCCGATCTGGGGCAGGGCGATTTCTTGCTCTTGATGACCACGCAACTGCAGAACCAGGACCCCTTCGCGCCCATGGAAAACGGCGAGTTTCTTGCCCAGATGGCGCAGTTTTCGACCGTCTCGGGGCTGGAATCGGTCAACCAGACGTTGGGCATGATCTCGGGGCAGATCGGCGGAAGCCGCATCGCCACGGGGGCCTCGCTCTTGGGTCAGCAGGTGCTGGTGCCCGGCACGACCGCGCGGCCCGACGATCAGGGCGCCATCCACGGCGTCGTCGATCTGCCCGAAAGCGTGACCGCGCTCAGCGTCAGCTTCATCGACCCCGACACCGGCGCGACCCTGTACCGGGCCGATCTTGGCCCGCATCAGGCCGGGCTTGTCGGGTTCTCGTGGGATCAGGTGCCCGATGCCATCGCCGCCGACCGCCGCCCGCTGCGGTCCTGCAGGTGACCGCCGAAGGCGCAACCGGGCCCCTTGCGCTTGGTCCCTCAGTCTACGCGCGTATCGTCGGTGTCGAACTGCCCCAGACCGGCAGCGACCTGATGCTCAACATCGAGGATTACGGGGTTCTGAGCAGCCTCGAGGTCAACGCCCTGCGCTGAGCGCACCGCAATTTCAAGGAGACACGCCCATGTCCTTTCTCACTGCCCTGTCGGGTCTGAACGCGGCGCAGGCCGATATCTCGGCCACGTCGAACAACATCGCCAATGTCGGCACCGTGGGCTTCCACGGCAGCCGTGCGGCCTTTGCCGATATCTACACCACCGCGCCCCTGTCAAATCCCGCGACCCAGATCGGGGCGGGCACCCGCGTGACGGGGATCGAGCGCAGCTTTTCCCAAGGGGCTGTCACGGTCACGTCCAATACCCTGGATCTGGCGCTGCAGGGCCCCGGCTTTTTCCGCCTGCAAACGGATGCCATGGGCGGGCAGGCCGTCTATACCCGGGCGGGATGCCTTCGGGATCAATGCCGCCGGTCAGGTCGTGAACGCCGCCGGTCACCATCTGGCGGTTTATCCCAGCGCCGAGGATGGCGCGCCGCTGAGCTTGCAGGCCACGCGCGCCCTGACCGTGCCCATGACGACGGGGCGAGACGACGGCGACCACGCGCGTCGACATGTCCGTGCGCCCGCCCTCGGGTCCGGGCGGTCAGGGCAGCCAGGGCGCCGTGCCGCCCGCAGCCTTCGACGCGGAGGACGCCAGCACCTATGCCTTTGCCACCCCCGTCAACCTGATCGACGCCGAAGGACGCCCGCGTGAGGCGATGGTGTATTTCGTCCAGACCGATGTGCCCGACCCGGCCGACCCCGCCACCCGCTACCAGATGCGTCTGGTGGTCGATGGCGCTGAATCCGTGCCTGCAGGCGGCGTGCAGCCGGCTGCTCGAGTTCGACGGCGATGGCGCGCTAGCGGCAGGCAGCGGGACGGGTGTATTTTCCTCCTTCGGCTCGGACCTGACGCTTGATCTTTCCGGCTCGGTGCTGGGCGGTGTAGCCTTTGGCGTCTCCGCGATGCAAAACGACGGCGAGGTGCCGCGCGCCTTGTCGGGTCTTGAGGTTGACCAGGCGGGCATCGTCTGGGCCAGCTACGGCGGATCTCGAGGACGATTGCGCTGGGCAAGATCGCGGTGGCCAATTTCACCAATCCCGGCGGGCTCAGGAGCCTTGGCGACAGCTCCTATGCGCAGACGCGCGACAGCGGTCCGGCAAGCTTCGGCGAGGCGATGGTCGACGGGTTCGGCCAGATCCGGTCCGGCGCGCTGGAACAATCCAACGTCAGCCTGACCGAGGAACTGGTCAACCTGATCACGGCGCAGCGCAACTACCAGGCCTCGGCCAAGGCGCTCGAAACCAATCAGGCGCTGTCGCAAACCATCATGAACATCCGCTGATAGGGGGCACGCGCCATGGACCGGATGATCTACACGGCGCTGAACGCGCTGGCGGGCAACCGCGATGCGCGTCTGAGCCAGGCACAGAACCTCGCCAACATGCAGGTTCCGGGCTATCGGCGCGACCTGCCCAACGATGGCCAGACCCGGTTTCTGGAACAGGCGGGCGCGCTGGATGTGCGCGCCTTTCAGGTCGAACGCGGCGTGACCCGCGTGTCGCAGACCCCGGGCGAATTGCGCCAGACGGGGGCCGATTTCGACGTGGCCATCGACGGGAATGGCTGGTTCTTTGCCCAGCCTGACGGCGGCGCGCCTGCACTCAGCCGCCGTGGCGATCTGCGGCGTGACATCGACGGGACGCTCCGGAACGGTGCGGGTGACGCGATGCTGGGGGCCGATCTTGCGCCCATCGTGCTGCCGCAGATGCGGTCCATGTCGGTCACCGATCTGGGCGAAATCTGGATCGAGCCGCTGGATGGCGAACCGGGCGAGAGCGTGATGGCGGGCATGCTTGCCACGATCGGCGATAGCGGCGATTTCGCGCTGCAGCGCGATCTGGATGGCCGTATCCGCGGCGAGGACGGCGCGCTGCCTGAACCCGATCAGGCCGCTCTGGTCCGTCAGGGCGTGCTGGAATCCAGCAACGTCAATGCGGTCGAGGAAATGCTGACCGGTATAGAACACCAGCGCGGTTTCGAGATCGGGATGCGGATGATCCTTGCCGCCCGCGAACTGGACGAAGCCGGCGCGCGTATCTTGCAGGCGCCGCAGGGGTAAGCGGCCCGCGCTTGGCACGGGGGTTGCAACTGCGGGGGTGACCCATCCCCGACGGAGGACCCCCAATGTCTGCCAGCGCCATGCACGTCGCCATGACCGGCCTGAATGCCCAGCAGTCGCGCATCCAGGTGATCTCGAACAACCTTGCCAACGTGAACACCACCGGCTTCCGCCGGGATCGCGCGCATTTCGAGACGCTGCTCTATCAGGAATTCCGGCCCGCAGGTGCGCAGACCTCCGAAGGGACGGCGATGACCTCGGCGCTTGCGCTGGGCACTGGCGTGCGGCTGGTCGCCACGGAAAAGATCCACACCCAAGGCAGCCTGACCACGACCGACAACGCGCTCGATCTCGCGATCGAGGGCGACGGTTTCTTGCAGGTTCTGATGCCCGACGGGCAGATCGGCTATACCCGCAACGGGGCCTTGTCGCGCAATGCCGAAGGCGTGCTGACCACCTCGAGCGGCTATGTGCTGCAGCCCGAAATCCAGATCCCAGAAGATGCGATGTCGATTTCCGTCTCGCGTGACGGGATCGTCAGTGTGCTGCAACCGGGCGACATCGACCCGGTGGAACTGGGCCAGATCACGCTGGCGCGCTTTTCCAACCCGCGCGGCCTGTCACCCGTGGGCGAGACATTTCTGATGGAAAGCGTCGCCTCCGGCCCGGCCATCGTCAGCGAGCCGATGGCTGATGGCGCGGGCGCGATCCAGCAAGGCGCGCTTGAAGCCTCCAACGTGAACGTGGTGCAGGAGCTGGTCGAGATGATCGAGGCCCAGCGCGCCTACGAAATCAATTCCCGCTCCATCTCGGCCGCCGACGAGATGATGCGCCATCGCACCAACAAGCTGTGAGCCCTGCGTACCATGATCCCGTCTGCCCCGCCGTGCTGATCGCCGCCATTTGTGCCGCTGTCGGCCTGTTCCGACGTTGTGCAGGACCGCCTGGCCGATGATTGGGCCCCGGTCTATCCCGTGCCCGCGATCGAGACGACGCGGCAGATGCCGACCGGCGCGATCTATTCCGAAACCGCCCCCGGCCTGTTCGCCGCCGACCGCCGCGCGGCGCAGGTGGGCGACATCTTGACGGTAGATTTCACTGAACGCTTCAGCGGCCGCGACGTACAGGGCGCAAGCATGAGCCGCAGCGACGAATCCTCGATCAACCTGCCCGGTGGCCACTTCGGCCCTCGGATCAACGACAGCCGACCTGACCATGGGCGCCGAGCGCAGCTTTTCGGGCAGCGGCAATGCCGCCGCAATCCAATTCGCTGATACGGGCGCGTGTCCGGTGCCAGTCACCCGCGTTCTTGCCCGGCGGCAATCTGGAGGTGCAGGGCCAGCGCCGTCTGACGATGACCAGCGGGGTGGAATATGTCCGCCTGCGCGGCGTCGTGCGCCCCTCGGACATCTCGCCTGACAATGTGGTCCGCTCCGACCGTCTGGCCCATGCCGAAATCGAATATGTCGGCGCCGGTGCCGCCTCGGATGCCAGCCGCCAGGGTTGGCTGCGCCGCGCTGGTCGATACGGCGTCCCCGCTGTGACCGGGGGAAACACCATGCGCCGTCTTGTCCTTGCTTTGATGACAGCCCGTGCCGCCGCAGGCCCCGCCAGCGCCGACCGCCTGCGCGACATGGTCTCGGTCGCGGGCCTCAGGTCCAACCCGCTGGTGGGCTACGGCCTTGTCGTCGGTCTGGCAGGTTCGGGCGATGGCAACGCCCAGCTGACGCGGCAATCGATCCAGTCCATCGTCTCGCGGCTGGGGCTCGAGGTCGAGGCCAACGCGCTCGACGCCGCAACGCCGCCGCCGTGATGGTCACCGCGGAACTGCCGCCTGCGATGCGGCCGGGCCAGCAGATCGACGTCACCGTCTCGACACTGGGCCGGGCCGAAAGCCTGCAGGGTGGCACGCTGTTGATGACGCCCCTTCTGGGCGCGGATGGCGAGGTTTACGCCATCGCGCAGGGCAACCTTGTGGTTGGCGGGCTGGGCGTGACAGGCGGCGACGGGTCATCGCTTGACCGTCAACATCCCGACCGTGGGCCGCATCCCAGGTGGCGGCACCGTGGAACGCCTGGTCGAAGACCCCGTTCCTCGAGGCCGAATACCTCGTGCTCAATCTCAATCGTGGTGGTTTCCAGACCGCGGCTGCGGTGCAGGATGCGATCAACGGCGTCTTTGGCGCGGGCGTCGCGCTGGCGCTGGACAGCACCTCGATCCGGGTGCGCGCGCCCTCGGACCCGTCGGACCGCGTCGCCTTCATGGGCATGCTCGAACAGATCGATGTCGAACCCGCAGGCCCCGCCGCGCAGGTGATCGTGAATGCGCGCACCGGCACGGTGGTGCATCGGCGGCCCGGTCCGGGTGACGCCCGCTGCCGTCTCGCATGGCTCGCTGACCGTGCGGGTGAACGAGGATTTCAACGTCGATCAGGCCGCGACGGTCGTGAACGGCGAGGGTGGCGCGGTGGTGGTGCCGGGCGAGGCCGGTGGTGACCCCCGATACCGAGATCACGGTCGATCAGGAACCCGCCGTGGCCTTTGTCTTTGACCCCGGCGTGTCGCTGTCCGATCTGGTGGATGCGATCAACGCGGTCGGCGCAAGCCCCGCCGATCTGGTCGCGATCCTCGAGGCATTGCACCGGTCCGGTGCGCTGCGCGCCGCGCTGATCGTGATCTGAGGAGACATTCCATGGACCTGCCCCCGATCCGCCCACAGATGTCGTTCCGCCCCGAGGCTCCGCTCAGCGCGACCGATCCGGCACTGTTGCAGGCCGCCCAAGGTTTTGAGGCGATCATCTTGCAGCAGATGCTGCAAACCGCGCGCGCGGCCAGCCTTGGCGACGGGCTGTTCGAGGGCACGGGGTCGGACACGACGAATTCCATGCTGGACAGTGCGCTGGCCGAAAGCGGCGCGGGCCGTGCGGGCCTTGGTCTGGCCGAGGCCATAGCGCGTCAGCTTGCGCCATTGGCCGCACGCGCCGGGCAGGGAGATTGATCCATGGGTGACCTGTTCTCGATCGCGGCCAGCGGGTCGCCGCCGCGCGCAACGCGCTGACCGTGACGGGCGAGGCATCGCCAAGTGTCGACACGCCGGCCACCGCCGCCGCGACACGATGCAGACCGAAGCGTGGGCGCCGAAGCCTCGCCGCTTCTGCGCGGCATTGACCAGCAGGGCGTTCAGGTCACCGAGATCCGGCGCGCCTTCGACATGCTTTTGGCCGCCCGCGCCCGCGATGCCACCGGCGCGTTGGCCGGCGCTGAGGCGACGGCGCCGCACCTTCGGTCCCTCGAAGCGCGCATGATCACCGATGGTGGTGGCCCGCTGCCGCAGCTTGATGCCTTTTTCGACTCGGTCGGCGCGCTCTCGGCTGCCCCTGACAACATCGGCCTGCGCTGCGTGGCGGTGGAGTTCGGCCGCGCGCTGACGGCCAGCGTGGCCGATCTTGCGCTGAGCGTGCAGACGCTGGGCAAGGGCATCGCCGAAGAACAGGGCGTGGCGCTGGGGCAGGCGAACCGGTTTTTGTCGGAACTGGCCGATTTGCAAGGCTCTCTGGCCGTGTCCAAGGGCACCGGCGCACGCAACCCGCTGCTCGACCGGCGGGACGGGCTCTTGCAAGATCTGGCCGGGCTGACCGACATCACCGTCACCATGGCCGAGGGCGGTCTGGCCGAGGTGCGGCTGGGCAGCCAGCCAAATGGCCCGCTACTCTTGTCCGGGCCCCAAGCGCCGCAACGCTGCAAGCGGGTCCGCCGGGCCGTCTACTGGTCGCGCGGTCCATCGAGCCGGGCCAGCCCGCGCAAAGCCGCGCCGTGACGGGCGGGACATTGGGCGGTCTGGGCGCCGCTGCCGCCGCATTGGCCGAGGTTGCGACCCGGATCGACGATTGGGCCGGGGTGATTGCCCGCGATCTGAACGCGGCGCATGGCGAAAGCCTTGATCTCGCCGGTCGTCCGGGTGGCGCGCTTGTGTCGCTCGGCGGGCTGGCAGGCCGAGGGATGGCCGCCAATCGCGGTGCGAGCGGCGGCAACGGTCACGGTGACTGATCCCGCCGCGATGCCTGCGGGGCCCGATCACGCTGGTCCGCGACGCCTCGGCAGGGCTGTGGCGCGCGCTTGGCCCCGACACGACCGAGCTGGCGAGCGGGGCCGCGCGGATCAGCCTGCCGGGGCTGATGGTGGAGCTTGACGGGCTGGCCGCCGATGGCGACCGCATCTTGCTGAGCGACACCAGCGGCTGGGCCGGTCACATGCGCTGGCGGATCGACGATCCGGCGCGTCTGGCGCTTGCGGGTGCCACCCGAGTCGAGGCAGCGCCGGGCAACGCCGGGACCGGCACGATCCTTGTTGCGCCCGCGATCCCAGCACCTGCTGCGGCACCCGATCTGGCCGCGCTGCTGGGCACAGGCGAGGCGGTGGAGTTTCTGGGCCGGGGCGTGATTGGCCGACTGCCGCAAGGCACGGTATCGGCCAGCCTTGCCGCACTGCCCCGTCTGACGACGCAAGATTTCGCCGTGCAGCCCGGCGCACTGGTCGAAAGCCTGACACTGAGGCGGCGGCGAGAGCTTTGCCGCGCCGGGGCCCTTTGCGCCCGAGGATTTCGCAGCCGCTTTGACCAGCGGCGCCATCCGCGCAGCCGATGGCCGCGCCTTGTCCGAACTGGGCCTGCGCGTGGCGGTTGAGGACGGGAGGCTGACCCTTGCGGCGGCCGAAGGGGCCACGCTGCCCTCGGCCACGGTGCAGACCACGGCGGGCGCGGTCGCAGGACTGCTGATCGCTGATGCCGCGCCCGCTGCCCTTCGCTTGCGGTCTTTACCCGCGAGGGGCGCCAACTGGCCGGCCCGCCGATCAGCGCCGCGCAGGCGCTGGCGCTGGTGACCGAGGCGAACGGATTTCTGCCCGGTGCCGTTTACGGCTTTGCCGGGGGCGGTGACGCGGCGCGCCTGTCGGGTACGGGCGATGTCGCGCTCAGCCTTGGCACCGGTGCGGATATTGCGCCCTTTACCGGGGCGGGTCCCGCACCGCGCCTGCCTGCAAGCGCTCTGTCGCTGGATGGACCGGGCGTCGCGGGCAGCCTGAGCCTGGCTGAAGGCACCAGCGCCGCGCGTCGCGCCGCCCTGATCGGCGCGGCCTTGCCGGTCGAGGCCAGCGCGCTGACAATGGTGGAGCTGCAGGCCCCCCCCTCGGGCCGGGTAAGTCTGACGCTGACTGGCGACAACCTGACACCCGTGCCATCGCCGCCGACCTGTCGGCAGGCGGTCTGGGCGCGCTGGCCGCCGCGGTCAATGCCGAGACGGCCGCGACCGGCATCCGGGCCGAGATTTCGCCCAATGCGGCGCGGCTGGTGCTGATCCATGCGGGCGGCGCCGATATCACGTTGGGCCGTGTGGCCCATGACGCTGGCGGCGCGCTGTCCTTGCAGCGCCTTGGCCCTGACGGTGCCGCTTTGGGCGCTGCTGTGAGCCTGTCGGGCGCTGGCCCCGATGGCGCGCGGATCACCGGTGTCGTGACACTGTCCAGCCCCGGCGCGCTGTCGGCCAGCGAGGATGGCGTCTTACGCGCGGGTGCCCCGGATGCGTTCCTTGGCGGTGCGATGACGCGCGCGGCCTCAAGCGCGGGGGCTGTGCAGACCCTGAGTTTCGCCGGGGCAAACGGCCCTGCGGGTCTTGCCCCCGGCCTTGCCATCGGCCTGCCCGACGGGCGCGAGGCCAACTTTGGCCCCGATCCGGCGCTGGCCGGGTTGTCCGGGGCCGATCAGGCGGCGGCGATGCTGGCCAGCCTGCGGGCCGATGCCCCCGCCAGCCGCCTGACGGGCGTGGCCCTGACCGCCCCGCCGCCCTCTGGGCGCGCAGGTCAAGCTGACCCTTGGCGCGGATGCCTATGCCATCCGCATGACGGACACCGGGCCGGTGGTCGAAGGCCCCGAGCCGGGCCGATTGAGCGCGCGTTTTGCGACCGATGGTCGGTTGGTGGTGGAAACACGCGGTGGCGACACCGATGGTGCCGCGCTTATGCTGGCCAGTGACGCGGGCGAGGCGGGGCGGTTCGGCCTTGGCCTGTCCGATGCGCCGATGACCCAGATCATCGGCCAGCCGCCCACAGCCTTGCCCGCAAGCTTTGCCATCGAGTTGGGCGGCACCCGCTTTGACCTGACGGTGAGCGGCGCAGGCGTGACCCTGCCGCCCGGCTTTCCCGGCAGCGCCGCGATAGATCCTGCCACCGGCGGCGTGATCTTGTCGGTCGATGCGCGGGCGGGCAGTGTCCGCATTCCGCCCGAGCAAGGCGCCAGCGACGCGGGCTTTGCCACGCTGGGGCTGAGCGCGCGCCTGTCGGGCGATACCCTGACGCTCACCGCCAGCGACGCGCGGCGGCTTGACCTGCGCGCCTTGCCTGCGGGCAGCGGCCAGACGCTCAGCCTCGACACGCCCTCGGGCGAGGAATTGCTGGTGGTGATGACCGGGGCGGGCGCGCTGCGTCTTGCAGGCCAGACCACCATCGATCCGGCCGCTGCCCCGGGGCCCCGCGAACTGCGCGTGCTCAATGCCGCGACGGGCCGGATCGGGCTTTACGACAGTGCCACCGGGGCCGAGATCGCGACCCGCACGCTCGATGCAGGGCGCAGCGCCACGCTTGGCGGGTTCGCCATCACGCTGGGCGGTGCCATCGCCACCGGCGACCGTTTCACGCTGACGCCCAACAGTCTTGCGCCGTCCGATGGGCGCGGGGCTGACCGGCTGGCCGATCTGGCACGCCGCGACAGCACCACCGACCGGGGCGGGTTCGCAGCCCTTTACGCCGATCTTCTGGGCGGGGTCGGGGCCAAGGTTTCTGCCGCGAACCTGCGTGTGAGCACAGCCACCACCCAAAAGGAAAGCGCTGATCGTGCCGAGGCGCGGTTGAGCGCCGTCGACCTTGACACCGAGGCGGCACGCCTCTTGCAGCAACAGCAGGCCTATCAGGCGAGCGCGCAGGTTCTGAGCGTCGCGCGCCAATTGTTCGACACCTTGATCAACGCCTTGTGAGGCCCCGATGACGCTTGGCACTTCGCTGTTCCACAGCCTGAACACTGCCGCTTTCGGGCGGCTCGACCTGCGCATTTCGGATCTGCAGACGCGGATTTCCGAAGGCCGCAACGACCCGCGCCCGTCCTCGGATCTGGGGCGGGCCGCACGTCTGTCGGCGGCCGAGGATCAGCGCGCGCTGCTGGATCGCTTTTCCACCACAATCGACCGCGCGTCGGAACGGCTGACGCTGACCGACACCACCTTGGCCGAGATTTCCACCGTGACCCAGCGGCTGGGCGAGATCGCGCTGCGCGGCGCATCCGCCAGCACGCCCGATACCGAGCGCGCGTCGCTCGCGACCGAACTGTCGACCTTGCGCAAGACGTTGGTCGATCTGGGCAATGCGCGCGACGCCACTGGGCGGCCGCTGTTCTCAGGCTACCGGGCGGGGGTCGATCCTTTTGCCGAGGGGCCCGAGGGGTGAGCTATCAGGGCGATGCTGGCAAGCACCGTTTGCGCGTATCCGAAAGCGCGCGCATCGCCACCGGCCTGAACGGCGCCGAGGTATTCATGGGCATTCCCGACGCAACCGGCGCACGGCGTGACCTGTTTGGCATGATCGACGATCTCGCCCGGACCCTAGGCAGCGGCGGTAATGCAATGGCCGAGATGGCGCGAGGCGAGGGGACGCTGACCCTGACGCCCCACCTGACGCGCGCGGGTGCCGATTGGTCCATGACGGTCGAAGGCCCGCAAGGCACCGCCCGGATCGAGGCATCGCTGGTCGCGGGCGCGCTTGGCCCTGCCATCGAGGCGATCAATGCGCAGACGTCCGCCACCGGGGTCACGGCCACGCTGGACGAGGCGGGCACGGGTCTGGTGCTGAGTGCGGCCGGTCCGGTCGGGGTCTCGGGTCTGTCCGTGTCGCCTGCACGGGGCGGAATCATCGCCGACGCGGGCGGTGTGCCGATGCTGGCCGAGGGGCGTGCGGCCGACGCGCTCGTCACGGCCTTTCGCAATGCCGCCGAGCACATCGCCGACCGCCGCGCCGAGGTCGGTGCACTGGGCGCAGCGGCCGAACGGCAGGGCGAATTGGTGATACGGCGCCAGACGGAACTGGCTAGAGCGTGATGGCGGGGGCTTGAGGATCTCGATGTGGTCGAGGCCGTGACCCGCCTGCAGGAATTGATGCTGACCCGGCAGGTCAGCCAGCAAAGCTATGTCAAGATCGGGCAGTCCACGCTGTTCGACTGGCTGCGCTGATGGCGCGTGCCGTGGCTTTGCTTGCGCTGGTCGCCGCGCTGGCCGGGCCGGGCTTGGCGCAGGCAACGGCACCCGATTGCGAGGCGCTGGCCGAAGAGGCCGCAGCGCTTCATGGTATCCCCGAGGGTGTTTTGGCCGCCATCGCGCGCACCGAAAGCGGCGGGGGGCCGCGCGCCTCGGCCTGGCCCTGGACGCTGAACATGGCGGGCGACGGGATGTATCTGGAAAGCCAGGGTGCCGCGCTGGCGCAACTGCGCGCCGTGCTGGCCGAGGGCAGCGCAACGTCGATGTGGGTTGCATGCAGATCAACTGGCACTGGCATGGCGAGGCTTTCGACAGTCTGGAGCAGATGATCGACCCGGCCGCCAATACCGATTACGCCGCGCGCTTCCTTGTGGGGCTGTGGCGGCGCGAGGGCAATTGGGACGCGGCGGTGCAGGCTTATCATTCTGCCGACCCCGAACAGGGGCAGGCCTATCTGGCGCGCGTCGAAGGCAACCGCCGGACTGTTGGCGGCAGTGTCGGGGGCGGTAATGGCGGCGCGCTGGTTGCGGCGGCCCCGGCCCCGGTCGCCCCTGTGGCGGCATCCCGCACGGGCGACGGCCGTTTCTCAGGCCGCGCGCCGCTTGTGCCGCGCGCCGCGGATTTGTCGCCTCGGCGGAAGACCCCGACCTGCCCGATCTGCCCGACAGCCGCCTTGCGGCTCTACCCGAAGGCGCCTTGCCCAACCTGCGCGCCGTGTCCATGCCCCGCGTTGTGGCCCCGACCGGCGACACCGACCGCTTGGCGCGCCTTCGCGCGGAATTCGGTGCGGGGATACCGGCGGACACGCGCCCGTGATCCGATTCTCGCGTCTGCTATCTTTAGTTGCGAGACAATCCTACGGATGCCCTCGAGCTTGACCCCTCTGCACGCGGCACGGGGGTAAACTCTTTCGATACAACGATTTGTGAGGGACGCGAATCCAGTCCCGCGCAGCAAAGAATTTTCGAAAGAGCATCATGTCGACCCATTGGACCAGCATATCCGCCGCGACCTCGCCCGATCAGGACCTGCGGCTTGCCCATCTTCTGGTTGGTGAAAGCCCGGTGATGGCGCGGCTCAAGACGATGATCGCGCGCGTGGCGCCCAGCCCGCTTCCGGTGATGGTGCAAGGCCCGACGGGCGCGGGCAAGGAAGTGGTGACGCAGGCGGTGCACATGCTGTCGGGGCGTCCCGGTCCGCTGGTCGCGGTCAATTGCGCGGCGATCCCGGCCGATCTGCTCGAATCCGAACTGTTCGGCCATGAAAAGGGTGCCTTTACCGGTGCCACCGACCGCCGCCCCGGACGGGTGGAGCAGGCACAGGGCGGCACGCTGTTTCTCGACGAGATCGGCGACATGCCCCCAGCGCTGCAGGCCAAGCTCTTGCGCGTGCTGGAAACCCGCAAGGTGCAGCGTCTGGGCGGCCGCGAAGAGATCGAGGTCGATTTCCGCCTTGTCACCGCAACCCACCGCGACCTGTCGCAAGAGGTCGCCGTGGGCCGGTTCCGTCAAGATCTGTTCTACCGCATCAACGTGATAGGCCTGTCGGTGCCGGGCCTGTCGGAGCGGTCCGAGGATATCCCCGCGCTGCTGGATGCGATGTTGGCGCGCTACCGGGTCGAGGCCGGGCCGGGCATGGCCCCGCACTTTTCGGCGGCCGCGCTGCGGCTCTTCTCGGCGCATGTCTGGCCGGGCAATGTGCGCGAGCTGCGCAATGTCTTCGACCGCGCCGCCGTCTTGTTCCCGGGCGAGGAAATCGGCGGCGACGATGCGCGCATGTTGATGATGGTGCCGGGCCTGACCGCCACGGATGCCGAGATGCCGCAAGGTCCGCGCAGCGCGCTGCCCGATGCCGATGGCCTGCGCAAGATGCTGGAAGGCGCGCCCTCGCTGCACCTGCGCAGCTATCTGCAAGACATCGAGGTGGCGCTGATCGAGGCCGCTCTCGATCTCAACAAGGGGTGCGTTGCGCAGGCGGCGCGGTCGCTGCGGCTCAAGCGCACGACGATGATCGAGAAGATGAAGAAGCTTTCGATCACCCGCGCCGTTGTGGCCTGAACCTGTCAGCGCGGCGCGTTGAAACTGTCGATCAGGCTGGTCAGGTACTCGCCCGTACTGTTGAGCTGGGTGATGACCTTTTCCATCTCGGCGAAACGGGCGCGCATCCGCGCCTCATAGGCAGCTTGCTGATTGGTCAGGGTCTCGATGGAATCGCCATCCTCGGTCAGCGACGCCTCAAGTCGATCTTGCTTGCGCCCGATAACACCATCGCGCCCGGTTGCGGTGTCGACCCAGGCTGTCAGCTGCGAGCCAAGGCTGCGACCGAATTCGATCGTACTTTGCGTGACGCCCGGCTCCACGACCAGCGAAATGCCCGCGAGCGGGCCCGTTGCGACGCGGTAGCCGGTCATCCCGTCGGCACCCGCGACGGGGTTTAACGCCACCCCGTTCAGCGTGGCCGCCCCCGTCGCGGGGTCGCGCAGGAACTCATATCGACCCGGCGTGGCGCCTCTGGCAGGCATTCCATTGATCGCCACACCGGGCCCCGTGCTGGCAAGATTGTCCTGCAGCACGGATCGGAAACGGGACGGGTCGGCGGCGAAACCGGCCTCGAAGACGGATCGGTCCAGGCTGAGCCGCCCGTCGCGTTCGGTGCGCAGGCCCAAGTCTGCCAGAATCACCGGCTGCGGCCCAAAGCCCGCCAAGCCGCCCGCCAGCATCGCGTCCAGCTCGCGCATGAGCGACATCACCCCCGCATCGCCCGCAAGCGCGCCCGGCTCCGTGCCGTTGCCGCCGCGCGCGGTCACCTGCTGCAGCAGCGATTTCAAACCGTTGAATTCCTCGACCAGCCCCTCCATCACGCCAAGCGCGGTTTCGGGGTCGGTTTCGGCCCGGATCGTGACCGGTGCGGGCGTCACGCCCGACAGGGTCAACGACAGGCCGGGGATCAGATCGTCGACCTGATTGGTCGGGCGCAGCACGGCGATGCCGTCCACGGTCATGAGCGCATCGGAGGCGACGCGCCGCTCGACGGGCCGCGGATCGGCTGAGAAATCCAGCGCCGCGATTTCGGGCGCGGAATCCGCGCTCGCCGATATGCGCAGGCTGCTGGCAGCCCCGGTTTCCGACAAGATGCCCAGCGACCAGCCGCCATCCCCCACCTCGATCGCCCGCGCGGTCACACCGGGCAGGCTGCTCAATGCTTCTGCCAATTGGGTCAGCGTGGCACCCGCAGGCACGACAAGCTGCGCGCCGGACCGGGCGGGGTCGGCGCTAAAGGCAGGCGGATCGCCCTGCCAGCGGCCGATGTCGACGGTCAAAGTGCCGCCGCCAAGCACCTGATCGGGGCCGGAAAAGCCGCCGAACTCAAGCACCTGCGATTGCGCAAGGCCCAAGACCTCGATCTCGACCGGGCGGGCAGGGGCAAGGCTGGCGTCGCTCAGCGTGACATCCACCAGACCGGGCGCGCTGCTTTTGGCCGACAGCGTGTCGATGCCGGCTGCCGCCTGCAGGGTCGCCGACAGGTCCGACATGCGCGCCGTCACCCGGTCCAGCGCCGAGGCCGACAGGTCGGCACGGTCCATCCGGGCCGTCAACAGCGCGCGGCGCGGCTCGTAGGTCGCGCTAGCCAGCTGCGAGGACAGGCTGACAAGGTCAAGCCCCGAGCCCCCGGTGTTCAACTTGCTCAGAATGTCGATGGCCATGGTGGGCATTCTCCTTGCGGCCGGTAACGGCGGGGCGCGCGCGCCTGTTAGCCGTGGCCGCAATCAATAGACGATCTCGATCTCGATCCGGCGGTTTTGGGCCCGGCCCTCGGGGTGGCGTTGTCGGCGATGGGCGCGCTTTCGCCCCGGCTGGTGGCGGTCATGCGGTCTGGGTCGATCAGACCGGTGCCCTGAAGCGATCGCACCACTGACGAAGCGCGCGCCGCCGCAAGCCCCCAATTGTCGCGGAAGGCCGACCCGCCGCCCAACGGCACGTCGTCGGTATGACCCGTGACCACGATATCGGAGGCCTCGCCCATCGCGGAAAAGGCAAGGCGCGACATGATCTCCTGCGCCTCGGGGGTCAGCTCCGCGTCGCCCGAGGGGAAAGCGCCGCCTGCGCCCACCGTCACGATCACGCGGTCCTCGCGCTGTTCGACGGTCACAAGGCCTTGTGCCACCTCTTGCCGCAAGGCGACGCGCAATTGCGCCTCGGCCAGCGCGGCCGCGCGTTCGGCGGCCCCGGTGGCGTCATCGCCCGCGGTATCGCCTGCGCCTGCGTCCGGGTTGCCCAAAGTCTCGGCCAATGCCTGCATCTGCCCGGCCAGACCCGCGATGCGGACCTCGGAGGGGTCGGCACCAGTTTCGGCCGCGGCCTGCGACAGCGCGGAAGCGGCCTCGGCCATGGTTTCGGACAACTCCTCGGGGCTGGTATCGGGCGGAAAGCGCAAGGTGACCTCGCCATTCTCGACGCTGGCCTCGAGCGGGCTGCCCTCGGGCAGGGCGTCTTGCAACGCTTCGGCCAGTGCCTCGGCCGCATCGCCCGGGCTGCCGGTCCCATCGCTGCCGCCATCGCCGGTCTCGATTTGCGGGTCCTCGCGCTCGGTGGTTTCTTGCGTGATCTCTTCGATCGCGGCGGGGTCGGGCGAGGGGCTGAAACTCTGGCTGATGATCGTCGTGCCAAGCGGCGTTTCCATCACGGGCATCTCGCGCTGGACGCCGAAGGCCTCGCGCAGCGAGCCCGAGACCATCTTGAACCGCGGCTGGTTGAATTCCGCGAAGGACAGGATCAGCACGAAGAACGCCATCAGAAGCGTCGCGATATCGGCGAAGGTCGCCATCCATGCGGGCGCGCCCTTTGGCGGGCACTTGGGGCATTCGGCCTCGTCTGCGTCGATGACCGGGATGGGCAGGGGGATGGGACGCTTGGCCATGGGGTCTGCCTCAGGCCGCCAGCATCTTGGCCTGCATCTTCGGCGGCATGGTGGCGATCATCTGTTCTTGCACGTTGCGCCCGGATTCGCCGCGCGCGATGTTGCGCAGGCCTTCCAGCACCATCTCGCGGTAGACAACTTCGTTGGCGGAATAGCCCTCCAGCTTCGTCAGCATCGGGCCGAAGATCACGTTGGCCATGATCGCGCCATACATCGTTGTCAAAAGCGCCACCGCCATGGCGGGGCCGATGGCCTGCGGGTCTTCCATCGCGCCCAGCATCTGCACGAGGCCGATCAGCGTGCCGATCATCCCCATCGCGGGGGCGATGTCGATCCAGGCCTTGACCGCGCCCTGCTGTTCGGCGTGGCGTTCCTTCATCGACCGGATTTCCTGTTTCAGCTGCTTGACGAGCTTTTGCTCATCCGCGCCATCGACCAGCATCTGCATCCCCTTTTCGAAGAAGCGGTCGGGCACCTCCTGCCCCTCCAGCGCCATCAGGCCGTTCTTGCGCGCAAGATCGGACAGCTCGACCATGCGGGTGATCAGCTCTTCGCGCTTCTTGGCCTTGGGCATGAAAGCCTTGGCCATCGCGCCGAAACTGCCCAGGAACACGCCCATCGGCGTGGTGAACATGACGGCAAAGAACGTCCCGCCGATCACGATCAGGATCGAGGGGATGTCGACGTAGGGCCCGACGCCCCCGGAATAGATCATCGAACCGATGATCATGGCGACGGCCCCGATCAGGCCGACGAGCGAAGCGATATCCATAGGGGGGTCTCCGGCAGGGGGATTTCCCAATCACAGGAGCAAGTCCCGTGCCAAGCCGACGCGGAGGGCGTCGTGGGACAAGGATATTAGTATATATATTTCAGATGCTTGATCTGTCTCTCCACAGGATTTCTAAACATTTTCCGACCGTGCCGTTGCAATCTCCGAGCGCTGAGGGCGCCAACCTCTAACCACCGGAGACTGGACCATGACGACGATCAATACCAACATCGGGGCCATCAACGCCCAGGCCAACATGACCCGCATCAACGACGACATGAACGAGTCGATGCTGCGCCTGTCCTCGGGCCTGCGCATCAACGCCGCCAAGGACGACGCGGCCGGCATGGCCATCGCGGAAAAGATGACTTCGCAGATCAAGGGCCTCAACCAGGCCGTTCGCAACGCCACCGACGGCAAGAACCTGGTCGACACGACCGAAGGCGCGCATGTCGAAGTGTCGAACATGCTGCAGCGTCTGCGCGAACTGGCCGTGCAGTCCTCGAACGACACCAACACCGCGACCAACCGCAACAACCTGACCTCGGAATCGCGCCAGCTGATCGCCGAGATCAACTCGGTCGCCGAGAACACCACCTTCAACGGCATGAAGGTTCTGGACGGCTCCTTCGCAAACAAGCAGCTGCAGATTGGTGCGGACCGTGGTCAGACCATGACCGTCAACGTCGACAGCGCAGCCGCCACCGCCATCGGCGCCAACGTCGCCCGCTCGCAGTCGGCCGTCACCACCGGCACCGGCCTGACCGACACCGATGACGTGGTCGCAGGCGGCGTCACTATCACGATCACCGGCTACGCGGGTTCCGCCGAAGTGACGACGACCGCCGGCCAGTCGGCCCGCGATCTCGCCGCCGAGATGAACAAGCTGACAGCCCAGACCGGTGTCGAGGGCGACCGCCACGACCGCGGCCAAGCTGTCGGGCTTCACGACCGGCGACACCGTGTCCTTCAAGATCGGCACGACCTCGGGCAATGCCGTGTCCATCGGCGACGTGGCCATCGCGGATTCCACCGACATCCGCGGCCTGCGCGACGCGATCAACGCGGTCTCGGGCCAGACCGGCATCACTGCCGAAATGGGCTCCTCGACCGACAACTCCTCGATCGTTCTGCGCGACGCCAACGGCGACGACATCATGCTGACCGATGTGACCTCGACCACGACCGACTTCAGCATCGACTCGCTCGATGCAGCCGGGGTCTCGACGGGCAACGCAACTGACCTTGGCCAGACCTCCGACTCGGCTGCCGTGACCGGCACCGTGGAAGTCGCCTCGACCAAGTCCTTCACGGTCGCCTCGGGCACAGCGGAGCATTTCGCCAACACGACCGAAGGCTCCGAGCTGGAATCGGTCGCCGAGATTGACCTGACGACGGCGGATGGCGCGGCCAAGGCGATCGGCGTGATCGACATGGCGCTGCAGAAGATCTCGCAGTCCCGCTCGGACCTCGGTGCCGTGTCGAACCGTCTGGACAGCACGATCTCGAACCTGACCAACATCACGGTCAACGTCGAGGCGGCGCGGTCGGGCGTCATGGATGCGGACTTTGCGAAAGAATCGTCGGCCATGGCACGCGGCAAGATCCTTGCCCAGGCCGCGACCGCGATGCTCGCACAGGCCAACGCGTCCCAGCAAAACGTCCTGAGCCTGCTGCGCGGGTGACGGAAAATTGACACCCCTGGTGGAACCCGGCGCGCAAGCGTCGGGTTTTTCCTTTTGAAATCAGTGTGTCGAAAGATGGGGGCGGGTGCTGTCAGACCGCCGCCCAAGGTGTCAAATCGCCGATCTTGTGACGGGCTAAAATCGCGAGCTTTGCTGCCTTCGAACCCGGAGGATCAGGCATGACTCTACATCTCGCACCCAGAATGGCCCAGCGGCAGTCGCTGGTCATGACGACCCAGTTGCAGCAGGCAATCTGTCTTCTGCAACTGTCCAACCACGATCTGCACGCCTTCATCGAGAAGGCCGCCGAGGAAAACCCCTTTCTCGATGTCGCGGTCTCCAGCCGGCCCGTTCCGTCGCTGCCGATGTCGCGCGGTGGGGCCTCCGAGGACATGGACGATATCGGCAGCCGTCTGGCCGCCCATGACCTGTCGCTTTACGCCCATGTCTCGGCGCAGTTCGACGTGATGTTCCCCGACCCGCGCCGCCGTCTGGCTGCCGAGCGTTTCCTCGAGGCGCTTGAGCCCAATGGCTGGCTGGGCGAGCCGCTGGACGTGCTGGCCGCAGCCACGGGCCTAGACCAGGATCAGGCGCTGGCGCTTTTGCGCGACGTGCAGCAGGTCGAACCCGCGGGCCTTTTCGCGCGCAGCCTGGCCGAATGTCTGGCGCTGCAGGCCGAGGACCGGGGCATGATGACCCCCGTTTTCGCCAAGCTCCTGACCAACCTGCCGATGCTGGCCGCCGCCGACATGGCCGGATTGTGCCGCGCGCTGGGCGTCGACATGGACAGCCTCAAGCCGCTGCTGCGCCAGTTGCGCAGCCTCAACCCAAAGCCCGGCGCGGTTTTCTCGCATGGGGATCTGACCCTGCGCGAACCCGACCTGCTGGTGACCCGTGGCCCCGAGGGCTGGCGGGTGGATCTCAACCGCTCGACCCTGCCGACCGTCGTGATCGACGAGACGGCGGCCGACAGCGTGCGGCGTGCCCGCGACGCTGCGGTCTATGTGGGCGAGCGGCTGTCGCTGGCACGCTGGCTGCGCCGCGCGATCGAGCATCGCAACCAGACCACCTTGATGATCGGGGCCGAGATCGTGCGCCGTCAGGCGGCGTTTCTGGCGGGGGCGCGGCCTATCTGCAGCCGATGACGCTGCGCGAGGTGGCCGATGCGGTGGGCGTGCATGAAAGCACCGTCAGCCGTGTCACGAGCGGTATCATGATGGCGACGCCCCAGGGGACATTCGGGCTCAAGCGGCTGTTTTCCACCGCGCTGGCCTCGGATGGCGAAGGATCGGCCTCCTCGGCGGCGGTGCGTCACCGCATCCAGCAGCTGGTCCGCGACGAGGACCCGGCCAATCCCTTGAGCGATGATGCCATCGCCAAGGTGATCAGCGACGAGGGCACCCATCTGGCCCGCCGCACGGTCGCGAAGTACCGCGACATGCTCAAGATCGCATCTTCCTTCGAGCGCAAGCGCCGGGCACGGCTCGCGGCGTAAGCGCCGCGCCGGTCGGCTCAGGCGTTGCCGGGCAGTTCCAGGCCCGGGCGGTGCATGGGTGCGTGCAGGTAGCGCGCGCCCGGATGCCAGTCGCGGATATGGGTGTGCAGCGCCGTTTCCGAAGCCGTGGCGATCACCCCATCAGGCTTGAGACCGCGCGCAATGCGGTCCGCCCGCCACAGCGCCGGGCCGGATTTCCAGAAATAGACTGCCGCGATGGCATGCAGGACCGCCACTGCGGGCCAGCCCAAAGGCACGCCCAGCAGCACAAGTGTCGCCCAGATCGACAGCCCACCCCAAAGGCGCGATTGCAACAGCCATAGTGGCGGCGCGACCAGCGCCATCAGGGGCAGCGCCACGGGCTGCACGTCGTAGCGCCCGTCGGGCGCGCGCAGCACTTCCCAGTTATGCAGGCTTTCAGGATGGATCCGCCCCTTTGGATTTTCGGGCCGGTCGATGGGCGGTGGGCCGGGCCTCCAGCGACCAAGGCCGGGCGTGTCCGACAGCACCACCCAGACCAGCCCGCACGCTCGAACACCAGTGCGGCGGGTCGGCCCCTGGGGCCGACCCGGCCGTTCAGCGCCGATGGTTCGGGTGCGATGGGCAGGCCGTTGACTGCGATCAAGCGGTCGCCCGCGCGCAGTCCGATGGCTTGTCCAAATCGGTTGGGCTCGCTCAACACGAGGCTGCCGGGGGATGCCCGCAGCGGGCGGGGCGTCTGCTTGCCGGTCGGTCATCAGCTCAAGGATAGCTGAAGGGTTGGCGGCGGCGCAGGGACGCGCGGTGGGTGTCGGGCGCGCGGCAGGGGCGGCGGGCCGGGGCGGCGGTGCCGGGGGCGCGGTTGACCACTTCACCGGTCGCGGCAGGTAGACCCGGTGGCCAGCATCCGCGACAGGGCCAGTTGCAGGTCGGATGCACCGGCCGTCACCGCATCCGTGGTCTGGGTCCCGGCCGCCGCGATGGCGTCGAGGAGCGCGGTCGTGGTCTGGGATTGCGCGTTCTGCGCCGTCTCCGCCTGAGCGGTGGCATGCGCGATCAGGGTCTCGGCCGTCTGGGCGAGCCCGGCTTCGAGCCCGGGTCCGACGGCCGCCGTCTGCGCCTCGAGCGCCGTGAGGCGCTCGGTCATGCCCGAGACGGCGGAAAGCTGGGTGTCGAGCGCGCCGACGCGGGTGGAAAATACCGCCAGCGCCTCGATCTGGGCTGCGGTCGCGGTGCGCAGATCGGCCATGGCGCGCAAGTGGAACAGCGCGCCGAGGCCCAGCACCGCAGTCGATCCGACAAGGCAGCCGATCAGCAAGGGGCCGATGCGCCCGGTGCTGCGATCGAGGCCGCGCAAGGGCGGTTTCGGCGGTGCTGCGCAGGCCCTGCGCCTCGGAGGCGGCATCGGTCGCGGCCTCTGCCGCCTCAAGCGCCGAGGCGGATGCTCGTCGGGGTGTCCGGGGTTGAACCTTGTGTCATCGCGCTCTCCGCTCGGTCTGGGTCGCGGCGATGATGCAGGTTCCGTGCCAGATCCATGACGCGGCGGCGCTACAAAACCCAGACATCGCCGCCGTTGAGCTTGGAACCGCTGCCATCGCCAGAAGGAAAGACCATGGAAGATTTCGTCCACATGACCGACGCCGCCATCGACACCGCCAAGGGTGCCGTCTCGATGCCCTGCGCCGCCCCGGTCAGCACCGCGCCCTTCGCCAAGATCGCCTTGGGCGACCGCGCCTTTCAGGTCTGCGACCGCGATGACGTCGAGGGGGCGCTGGCCTTCCGGCCCGAAGCCGGTGGCGCGTGGCTTTGCCTGTCGCACAGTCTGGAGGACGGCTGGCTCAGGATCGGGGCCGATATCTTGCAATCCGACCCCGACGCGCTGCGCCATTTCCTGACAACCCATGCGGTGCGCCAGACTGGCTGGTACTGCGAGGGCGACGAGATCGTGTTCGACACGCTGGGCACGCCGTGGTCGGTGCGCCGGATGGATGCGACCCATGCCGAAGTGACGTTGGGCAGCGAGGCCACACGCCGGGTCGATCCTTCGGTCGCAACCTCCGACGATCCGCGCGAGCAGGCCATCGAGGTGCTGATCGCGGCCTATCCGGATCTGGGCGAACGTTTCGCTGCCGAGATCGACCATTGGGCGGTGCGGCTGGCCAGCGGCGGCGTGGTCACGCCGATTTTCTGAGCCAACTGACGACGCGGGCGATCTGAAACCTCAGCGCGCCCGCGCCCGATGCCACGGCGGTCAGCCAAAGGCTTCGCCGCGCGCAGCCCCTCGGCCTGCGAGGCGGCATCAGCCAGCGCAAGGGCCGCGCCCGCGAAACACAAGGTCGAGATCATCGCCCCGGTGGTCATGCGCGTGCGGCTGTCGGTGTCGGTATCGCTGTCTCGGGTCATCTTTTGGGTCCTTTTCGCGGATCTGTGTCATCAAGGCGTTCGCGGCGGCCATTGGCGTCAAAGCGCAGGGTTTCGGGCAGGTCGATTTCGGGCATCGGATCGGCCAGGCCTTGTTCCAGCCGCCAGACATGGGCCAGAACGGTGGCCACGGCGGCATAAAGATCGACGGGAATTTCCTGACCGATGCCGCCCGCGAAATAGAGCGCGCGCGCCAGCGGCGGGGCCGACAGGGTAGGGATGGCGCGGCGCCGCGCCAGGCCGCGGATGTCACGCGCGACCAGATCGCGGCCCATCGCCACGATGATCGGCGCGCCCGGCTGGCCCGGCTCGTAGCGCAATGCCACGGCGAAATGCGACGGGTTGGTGATGATGGCCGTCGCCTCGGCCGTCTGCGGGACCGAGGCGCGTTCGCCCGCACGCCGCGCGGCCTGATATTGCAGGCTGCGCATGCGGCCCTTCATCTCGGGCGAGCCCTCGCTTTCCTTGAATTCCTGTTTCACCTCCTGATGCGACATCTTGAGCGAGGATGTGTGGCTGTGGATCTGCCACATCAGATCCAGCGCGCCGATAGCGGCCAGAACCAGCGTCAGGCCCGCCAGAACGCGCACCAGCGCCTGTCCGAAGACAGCCATGGCATCGCCCGTCTGCATGCTGGCCGTGCGGTCAAGCGCGGGCAGCATCCCCCAGAGCGCCAAAACGCCGACGCCGATCAGGGCCGCGACCTTGACGATGGCCTTGGCCAGTTCGACCGCCGATTGCGCCGAGACCATGCGTTTCAGCCCTGCCAGCGGATCAAGCTTGTTCCATTTCGGGCCGATGGCCTTGGGGGAGAATGCGATGCCGCCGATCGACAGCTGCGTGCCGATGGCTATAGCGACAAAGGGCAGCCCCGCGATCATTCCGGCCGCGACCACCGTCCACAGCGCCTCGCCCAAACGGGTGACGGCCAGCGCGTCGAGATCGGGGCCGGGCGCAAGCGTCAGGCCGCGCCCCCAGAGCGCGGGCAGATCGGCCAGCGTCCCGCGCCCCACGGTCAGGATCAGGGTCGCCAGCGCCAGCGCGGTGAAGACATACATCTCGCGCGAGGTCAGCACCTTTCCTTCCTCGCGCGCGTCGTCGAGTTTCTTTTGCGTCGGATCTTCTGTCTTTTCCTGTCCGTCCTCGCCCTCAGCCATCGTTTGCGCCCCCCGATCAGGAAGCTGGCCATGAGGTCGAGCGCGCGGGGAAACAGCGCCGCCATGGCATGGCCAAGCGAGGGCGTGGTCAGGAACAACAGGCCGATGGCGGTGGTCAGCATCAAGGGAAAGCCAAAGGAAAACAGGTTCATCTGCGGCGCGGACCGGGTGATGACGCCGATGATGATGTTGACGATCAGCAAGATCGACACGACGGGCAGCATCAAGGCGGCCGCCGTCTCGAAGAGCAGGCCCGCGGCGGTCAGCCCGGCGCCGGTCAGCGCGCCGGGTGCGATCGTGCCGCCGGGCGGGATCACCGTGTAGCTCTGGATGATGAGGCGGATGGCGGCCAGATGTCCGTCTTCGGCCAGAAACAGGCCCAGCAAAAGCAGGAACAAGAGCTGTGCGACCACGGGCGATTGCCCGCCAGTGTTGGGGTCCATCTGCGCGGCGAATGGCAGGCCCGCGGTCGCCGCGATCCAGTCGCCCGCCATCGTGGCCGCCGAGAACAGGATCTGCAAGACAAGACCTGCGGCCAGACCTAGCGCCAGTTCCACCGCGATCATCGGTACCACGCGCAGGCTGGCCAGAACCTCGGGTGCGGGCATCTCGACGGTGGTGACGACCGGAATGGTAAGGACCACGGCGATGATGATGCGCACCGGCAGGGGTACAAAGCGGGCGGCAAACAGCGGCGCCGCGATCACGAAGGCGCCGATCCTGAGCATGGCGAACAGGCCCTGCAGCAAGGCGCCCGTGACTTCGGCAAGGGCAAGACCGGGCAAGGCTGTGGCGGCGCTTTCCATCAGCTCACCGGATCGTTGCGATGGAATCAAAGATGTAGGTGAAATAATCGGTCATCACGCCCAGCATGAAGCCCGACATCAGCGCCATCGTGGCCAGCACGATGCCCAGTTTCGGCACGAAGCTCAGCGTCGCCTCGTTGATCGAGGTGGCGGCCTGCAAGATGCCGATGACAAGCCCGACCGCCAGCGCCACGCCCAGCACGGGACCTGCGGTCAGGATGATGTTCCAAAACGCCAGCCGCAGATGGTCGATGTTCGCGTCGAAATCCATCGGCCTAGCCCATCACGAAGCTGGCGGCGATCGAGCCCATGGTCAGCGCCCAGCCATCGACCAGCACGAAGAGCAAAAGCTTGAAGGGCAGCGACACGATCACGGGCGAGAGCATCATCATGCCAAGCGCCATCAGGATCGAGGCGATCACCATGTCGATCACCAGAAAGGGCAGGAACAGCAAGAAGCCGATCTGGAAGGCGGTTTTCAGCTCGGATGTCATGAAGGCGGGCAGCAGGATCGAGAGCGGCACATCGGCCTCGGTCTCGAAGCCCTCGTGGCCCGCGAGATCGGCAAACATCATCAGGTCGGATTCGCGCGTGTTGGCCAGCAAGAAGCGGCTGATGATCACGCGCGCCTCCTCCAGCGCGGGTTCGGCGGCCAGTTCCCCGTCCAGATAGGGCGCCAGCGCACGGTCGTTGATCTGGGTCAGGACGGGCTGCATCACGAAGAAGGTCAGGAACAACGCGATGGCGATCAGCACCTGATTGGGCGGCGTCGATTGCGTGCCCAGCGCCTGGCGCAGGATCGAGAGCACGATGATGATGCGGGTGAAGGCCGACATGCCCAGCACGATGGAGGGCAGGACCGTCAGCGCCGTCATCAGCGCCAGAACCTGGAAGGACAGCGAATAGGTGGTCGCGCCCTCGGCCTCTGTCAGGGTCAGGGCGGGCAGGGCGGCTTGCGCGCCAGCGGCACCCACGCCCAGCAAGAGCGCGATGACGGCAAGGGGGATGAGACGGATCATGCTGCGCCCTCCGTCGCCGGTGTCGCCACGGGCCCGAGGTCGAGCATCTGGGTGCCACCACGACGGCCGCCGATCACAAGCACCATGCGCCCCTCTGCCTCCAGCAGCAAAGCGCGCCCCTCGGGGCCGAGGGTCAGCGTCTCACGCATCTGCAGGCGGCGATTGCCGCCAAGACGCTGGGCCAGCCCCGTCTTGTTACGCTGCACAAGCGCCCAGACGCCGATCAGCGCTGCCAGGAACAGGCCCACGATCAGCAGGCGGTCAGGGGTCAGTTGGTCCATGGGCAAGGCGGCTCCGGTTCAGGGTCGGTGACCTGAACGGGGCAGGAATCGTGCCAAGGACCGGGGGCGCCGCCGCTGACGGATGGTGCTCCGAAAAAGGGGGCTCTGCCCCCGTCGCGCAGGCGCGACTCCCCCGGGATATTTGGGAAACAGAGAAGCGGGGGCGCCTGCGCCTGTGGGGAGGGAGGTGGTGTCCCGGGTTCAGATGCTTTCGGCGCGCGTGCGCGGGTCGACGATGTCGCCGAAACGGATGCCGAAACGCTCGCCGACCACCACCACCTCGCCGGTGGCGATCTGGGTGCCGTTCACCAAGATATCGAGCGGATCGCCCGCCATGCGGTCAAGCTCCACCACCGCGCCCTCGCTCAGGCGCAAAAGATCCTCGATGGTAATCTGGGTGCGGCCCACCTCGACGGTCATGCGCACCTTGACGCTGGCCAGCATGCCGAGCCCCTTGGCGGTGGCACTCATCTGGGGATCGGAGGCCTCGGGGGCCGGGGTCGTTGCGGTCATTGCGGTTTCTCCTTGGGCGGGCGAAAGGGGTCAGCGGCGCAGGCGCCGGGTCAGGTTTATGGCGGCATGGCCGGACTGGCTCGCCGATGTCGCTGCGCGAAATAGGGTTTGTCCTCCACCAGCAATACGGGCGCGGGCGACAGGTCGACCGGCACCACATGGCCTGACGTCAGCCGGTCGAGTGCGGCCAGCGGCACGGTGGGTTCGGCCAGCCGCGCTGTGACTGTCAGAGGCACTGCCATCACAGCTCGTTCCAACCGGTCGCGCCAGGTGATGTCGTCGTCGATCACGTCGGACTGCATCCGCGAGCGCAACTGGGCGGCCAGCGGTTTGAGCACCTGCAGCGGGTAGAGGATGTCGAGATTGGCGGGGTCCGCGTCGGGCAGCTGGATGATGAAGGAGCAATTGACCACCAGATCCTTGGCCTCGACGAAGGTGGCAAATTGCAGGTTTTCCTCCTGGCTCATCACCTGGAATGTCAGGGGCGAGAGATCGCGCCATGCCGCCTCCAGCGCGCGGTTCAGGCCTTCGGTCACCAGTTCGATCACCCGCGCCTCGGTCGCGGTGAACTCGTTGCGCCGGTTGGGCAGATTGCGGATCGCGCCGCCATAATAGGCATCGGTCAAGAGCGACACGAAATCGGGGTGCAGCGTGATCATCGAGGTGCCGCGCAAGGGCTCGATCCGGCTGATCGTCAGGCTGGAAAAATTGTCCAGCTCGTCGGAGTATTGAGAGAAAGTTTTGATTTCAGGGGGAAAACTGGAAATCCGTGGGTGCATCCGCAAGAAAGGCAAGAACACTGGCCGCGCAAGGCGGCAGAACCGTTCATTGATCATGCGCAGCCCGTAGTAATCGCCCAGCATGGCGCGGTTGTCGGACCCGAAGCGGTAGGGTTGCGCCTCGGTCGCCCCGCTGCCGGATCCGGTGTCGCCATCAAGATCGCGCAACCCGTCGACAAGGGCCGCGACCTCGAAGGAGGAAAGCTTGTGTGTGCTTGCCATGATGGCCGCGCCCTATTGCAAAACGAAGGAGGGGAAGAATACGTCCTCGACGCCGCCGAAGCCTTCGAGGCGTGTGAGCCGCGCGTTGATCACCTCGGCCAGCGCCGCGGCGAGCGCCGCGCGCCCGTCTGCGCCCGCGACGCCCTCTTCGGGAAAGCCCGAGATCACGGCCAACATGTCAGAGCGGATCGCCATCGCGTGCTGTTCGATATTGGCGATGACCTGTGCATCATATTGCGTCGAGACGCCGACCTGCACCTGCAGGAACCGGCGCGACCCGGCGAGGTTCGTGGTCAGCGCGTCGGGGAATTCGTAGTAGCTGGTCAGGAACGCGCTTTCCTCGGGGCTGGGGCGCGGCACGCGCTCGGGAGTTGCCTCGCCTTCGGCGGCGGCGCCTTGGGCTGTTGCGGGCAGGGATACGGCGCCCTGGTCGATCAGGCGCAGCACTTCCTCTGCGGGCGACAGACCGCCACCGGCGTGGAACATGCCGCGGCGAACCCACCCGCGCCAATGCCAGCGCCAGCGATGAGCAGGGCCGTGCCACGGAGCAGGCGGCCGAGGAAGCCACGGCGGGGCGGGTTGACGGTCTGGTCGGTCATGGTCGGGTCATCCTCAGGCGATCAGGTCGATCCGGCGGTCGCGCAGCGCGCCTCCGGCTTGTGGGGGCGGTGGCGTCAGACCGGGCGGGGCCGGGCTGCGCGGGGGCATCGGTCGGGCGCTCGCGGCCAGATTGGCCGTCTCGGCTTCCGGTGCCTGCGCTGTGCTGGCCAAGGTCCAGCCCGGCGCGCGCCAGCGCTTCGAGCCAGCCGGTGCTGGTTGTCGGTGAACAGGCGCGCGGCTTCGGGCGTTCGGTCACGATGGCGACATTGGCGGTGCCGTCTGTCACCTCGAGCCGCAGGGTGACATGGCCAAGCGCCTCGGGATCGAGGCGGATTTCCATCATGCCACCATTTGCAAAGCTGCGCAGGCTGGCCGAGGCGGCAAGGTCTGCCGCCAGATCAAGCGGCCAGTCGGCCCCGCCGTGGACAGGAGGGGCGGCGGTGCCGCCGGGCCCGCGGTCTGGGCGGGGGCGGGCCCAGGGGCGAGGGAAACGGACAGGCTGACCGGGCGAGGCACCTCGGGCGGCAGGGCGGGGATGGTTTCGGGTTTGGCGGGAACCGTCTCGGGCCCGGGGGCAATGCGCGGCTGGGCGCTGTCGGGGCCTTGGGCCGAGCGGTCCAACTCTGCGCCATCCCGGGCGGTGCCGGTTTTGCCGATGTCGCTCTTTTCCGCGGATGTCTTGTCGGCTGCGGAGCTTTGGGTCGTCGAGGTCACCCCGCCAAGCGGTTCCGGCTCCGCCGGGCCGACCTGTGCAGACGCCATGCCGTTTGCGCCCAACTCGGCCAGCCCTTCCCCATAGCCGTCTTGCAGGTTTTCCGCTGCTGCGGGCGGGTCCTCGGTCGTCGCCTGCGCCGCATCGGGCAGGTGCGGGGCAACGAGGGTCGGTGCGCCGGGCAGATCGGACACGGCCTCGACCAGCATCACGGCGCCCGCGGCGTCCGTCGCGGTCCCGATCTCGGTCTCGGTCGCTGCGTCGGGCAGGGGGGCGCCCTCGGCAAAGACCGATTGGGCTGTGCCGTCTTGCAGCGCGGTGCCGGGCACGGGCTGCAGGATCTGCGCAAGACCATCGGGAAGGGTGTCGGTTGCCTCTGCCTCGGCCGCCAGAGGCTGCGGCCCGCCGCCTTGCGGAGCGGAACCGGGCAACGGGCGCAACATTTGTGCGAGGACATCGGGCAAGCTGTCGGAGGCTTCGGCCGATCCCTCGGGTGGGCTCTCGGGCAGGGCGGGCGCTGCCTCCGGGGGCTGGCCAACCAAAGCCGCAAAACCCTGTGCCTGCCCAGATCCGGTGCCCGGCTGCCCGGAGGATGCACGATCGCCTGAACCCGCGAGGGAGGCGCGGGGGACGGTGCCGGGATCGAAACTGGGCAGCAGGGTCATGGTCTGGACGGGTCCGGGTTGGGCTGTGTCGAAGGCGGTGTTGCAAGGGCGATGCCAAGCCGGGTCAGGACCGGCGGCCCTGTTCTGTGCGCGCGATCTCGACACGGGTTTCGCGGGCGGCGAGCGCCGTGCGGCGGGCGGTGTCGGCGCGATCCTCTTGCAGGCGCAGGGTGGCGGTGGCGGCTGCAACGCGGGCCTGTTCCGCCTGAGCCTCGGCCTCGGCCTCGGCCGCGCGGTCGCGGCTTTGCCCAGTTCGGCCTGCAGGGCATTGCCCAGCCACTAGCGCGCTGGCCAGCGCGCCGACGGTGCCGCTTACGGCAGGCCTGCGCCGCGCGCCTCCAGCAGGCTTGCGATGCGCTCGGTCAGGGCTGTTGCATCTGCCGCGCCGGTTTGGGCGGCGACCAGCGCGCGGGCGCGCGCAGCGCAAGAGTCGCGGCGGGCGCGCAGCGCCATGAGGCGGGCGCGATGCTTCTGGACGTGCTCATGCGGTGCCGCCGGTCAGCGCCATGAGCGCCGCGCGCGCCTCCGCCAAGGGTGCGGCCTCGTGCCGGTCCTGCCCGATGAAGGCGGTGATCGCGGGCCAGAGGCGGATCGCCTCGTCCAGTTCGATGTCCTGACCGGGCACATAGGCCCCCATCAGCATCATGTCGCGGTTCTCCAGATAAAGCGCGATCAGGCGACGCAAGCGGCGCGCGGCGGCGTCATGGGCAGGATCGACAATGTCGTTCATCACCCGGCTGACCGATTGCGGTAGGTCGATGGCCGGGAAAATGCCCATCTGCGCCTGCGCCCGCGACAAGACTACATGGCCGTCGAGAATGGCGCGCGCGGTATCGACCACCGGGTCGTTGCCGTCATCGCCATCGGCGAGCACGGTGTAGAAGGCGGTGATCGAGCCCTCGCCGGGCAGGCCGGGGCCTGCGCGTTCGATCAGCGTGGGCAACAGCGACACGACCGAGGGCGGATAGCCCCGCGCAGTGGGTTGTTCGCCAAGCGCCAGACCGATCTCGCGCCGGGCATGGGCCACGCGGGTGAGCGAGTCGAGGATCAGCATCACGCGCTTGCCCTTGGCGCGGAAATATTCCGCGATGGCAGTCGCGCGGTTCGCGGCGCGGATGCGCAGGAGCGGCGAGCGATCGGCGGGGACGGCGACGACGACGGTCTTGTGCGCGGTTCCGCCCTTCATCACCTGACCGACAAAGGCGCCGACCTCGCGCGCGCGTTCGCCGATCAGGCCCACCACGACGACATCGGCCTCGGTGTTGCGGGTCAGCATCTCGATCAGGACCGATTTGCCGACGCCCGAGCCCGCGACGATGCCGACGCGCTGGCCTAGCCCCACGGTCAGCGCGGCGTTGATCAGCCGCACGCCCACATCCAGCGCCTGATCCACCGGCTGACGGGCGAGCGGGTTGGTGACGCGGCCGGCCAGCGGCCAGGCATCGGGGCAATCGGGGGCAGCGCGGCCATCCAGCGGCGCGCCTTGAGCGTCTATCACGCGACCAAGCAGGCCCTCGCCCATCTGGGCTTGGTGGCCGCCAGCCGTGCGGCGGACCATGGCGCCCACGGTGATGCGTGCGCCGGGCTGTTCGAGGAACAACAGGTTGCGGCCTTCGGAAAAGCCCACGACCTCGCCAAGCACATGGCCGCCATCCTCGGTCTCGATGCGGGCAAGCGTGCCGGGGCTGGCGGGAAAGCCCGCGCATTCAAGGATCAGCCCGTCATAGCGCAGCACCCGACCCGACATGATGGGGCGTTCGGGCGGCGCGATGCGGTCGGTGAGCGTGACGATGCGGTCAAGGACGGGGCTCATTTCCCAGCACCCTCCAGAACATCCTCGATCACGATATCGCCCATGCGGATCACCGCATCGCCGCGCGCAAGGCTTGCATCTGCGGTGAAACGACCGGCGGGCGCGTCAGGTCCGAGGGCAGCCAGATCGGCGGGGTTGAGCGTGATCTCGGCCGCAGCACCCGCCCCCGCGATGCGGGCGGCCAGCGTCTCGATCCGCGCATGGAAGGGGGCTGGGTTGGCGTCGATGGCCATGCCCGCCCGGTCGGCGGCAAGGCGCAAGATAGCGGCTTCGACCGACGCGAACACGCTGGCCACCGCCGTCTTCGAGGCATCGGCGAGACTGTCTGCCGCGGCCTGAAGGGCGCGGCGGGCCTCGGTCAGATCGCGGGCGGCGCTGTCCATCGCCTCGGCATGGCCGAAGGCATGCCCCTCGGCGCGGGCGGCTTCGATCAGGGCCTCGGCTTCGGCGCGGCCTGCCGCGCGGGCCTCAAGGCGGAGCGCGTCGAGGTCGATCTCGGCGGGCGGCGGGGCGGGGTGGAAGCCGGTGTCTGGGGCTTGCGCGGTGGCAGGTCTGCGCGGATGGGGCGCAGGGTCGCTGGGTCAGGCACAGTCATTGCCGCAGGCGCAGGCGCGGGCTGAAAGCCGGGCGCGCCGCCCCCATTTTGCGCAGGCAGCGCGGGGGTGGCACGAAAGGCCCCGCCCTCGCGGATCAGGCGCATGATCTCGGCGTGGTCGATGGCTTCGGGTGAGAGGTCTTGCATGGATCAGCCTCAGACCATCTTTTCGCCGCCGCGCCCGGCCAGCGTGATCTTGTCCTCGTCGGCCATGCGGCGGGCGATGGCGATGATCTGTTTTTGCGCCTCTTGCACGACGCTGAGCCGCACGGGGCCAAGCGCCTCCATCTCGTCGCGGATGTTGGCGGCGGCGCGCGCCGAAACGCAGCCCAGAAGCCTGTCGCGCACCGCCTCGTCCGCGCCCTTGAGCGCCAGAATAAGCTGTTCGGTGTCGATCTCGCGCAGCAGTGTCTGCAGCGCCCGGTCGTCGGATTTCACCAGATTCTCGAAGACGAACATATTGTCTTGCAAGGTTTCCATCAAAATCTTGTCGTCCTTGCGGATGTCGCGCAGCACGCGCTGCTCCATCTCCTGGCGGGTGAAGTTGAGGATGCGAGCCGCCGCCTTGACGCCACCGATCTGGCTCGAGCGCAGCGTGGTGTTGGCGTTGAACTTGCGCTGCATCACCTCTTCGAGATCGCGCAACGCCTCAGGCTGGACGGTGGTCAGCTGCGCGATGCGCTGGACGATCTCAGGCTGGATGGCTTCGGGCAGCAGGCGCAGCACTTCGGCGGCCTGTGCGGGGTCAAGGGCTGCCACCACCAGCGCCACGATCTGCGGATGCTCGTCATGGATCAGCTCGGCGATCGAGGAGGCATCCATCCAGTCGAGGATCTCGATCGGGCGGTCGCTGGAGGCAGGCGTGATCCGGCTGAGGACCGATTGCGCCTTGGTGCTGCCAAGGGCGTCGTTCAGGATCGTGCGCACAAACTGACTGGCGCCGACGCCAAGGCCCGATTGGGTGCGCAGACGCTCGAACACCTCTTCCAGCACGGCATTGACGGTGGAGTGACTGACGCCCGACAGGCCATACATCGCCGCCCCCAAAGCCTGCACTTCGGCGGGCGAGAGGGATTTCAGGATCTCCGGAGGCGACTTCCTCGGCCAAAGAGCATCATCAAGATCGCGGCCTTGTCGACCGGCGACATGTTGGCAGCGGCGCTATTGCGCGGCTGGCCGGGCAGGGTGCCTTGTTGCGGGACGCGGGTCAGGGCGGTCATGTGCGGCGCGCCTCGGTTTCGCTGAGCATGCCCGAGATGACCGAAGCGATGCGGCCTGCCTCGGCGCGGCCCAGATGGCGCAGTGCGGTCACCTTTTCTTCGTAGCTCAGTTGCGGTTCTGCCTCATAGGCTGTGCCCTCGGGGTCGCCCGACAGGCGTGCGCGCAGCGCCGACAGGGATTCACCCTGACCCACTTCGATGGCATCACCAAAGCCCACCGGGGCAAGGCCCGGCATGGCGCTGGCCATTGGCGCCTGCGGCAAGAGCCGCGCGAGCAGGGGGCGCACGACGCCCAACACCACGATGGCCAGGATCGCCAGCTGCGCCAGAGTGCGGCCCAGCGCAGGCAGCCAATCGGATTCGGCCAGGGATGGGGCATCCATCAGGTCCTCCACAGGCACGAAGGCCGAGGACGAGACGGTGACAAGATCGCCACGGGTGTCGTCAAAGCCGATGGCGGTCCGGGTCAGCGTTTCGACCGTCTCGATCAGGCCGGTGTCGGACACGGCCTCGCCTTCGGGGGCGTCAGGGGTACGCAGCAGGACAGCGGCGTTGATCCGGGTTACGGTGGGCACGACCATCATGCGGGTCTCGACCTGGCGGCTGACCTCGTAGTTGCGCACGAAGCTGGTGCTGCTGCTGCCGGTGGTTCCGGCCTCCGCGTCGGGGTCGGCGTTCGCGGCAGCAAGCTCGGCGGCGGGCGGCGGCGTATTGGCCACGGCCCCGGGAATGCCCATGGCCGGGCTCCGCGCTGGAGCCGTCGAAACTGCCCTGCTCGCTGCGCAGGGCGGTGGCGTCGGGGCTGAAATCTTCGCGCATCAGTTCGGAGCGGGTAAAATCCATGTCCAGCGTCACTTCGACGGCGGCATTGCCTGTGCCCACGATGGGCGTGACCAGCGCAAGGATACGCTCGCGCAGCATCTGTTCCATCTCGCGGCGCTGGCGCATCTGGGTCGAGCCCTCTTCGGCCAGCGCGTCGCCGCCTTCGGGGGTGGACAAAAGGCGGCCGGACTGGTCGACGACCGACACGGCATCGGGGCCCATCTCGGGCACTGCGCCCGCGACAAGGCCGACGATGGCGCGCACCTGTGCGGCGCTCAGGCTCTGACCCGTGCCAAGCTGCAAGACGACCGAAGCCGAGGCCTCTTCGCGGTCGCGGAGGAATGCGCTGCGTTCGGGCAGGGCAAGGTGGACCCGCGCGGCGCGCACCGGCTGCAATTCGGCGATGGAGCGTGCAAGGTCCAGTTCCAGCATCCGCCGCAGGCGCGCCGCCTCGACCGAGCGTGAAGTGCCCAGTGGCATGTCGGTGATCGCCGCCATCCCGTCGGGCGTGCCTTGCGGCAGACCCTCGGCGGCCAGCGCCATGCGCGCGCGGTGATATTCGGCAGAGGCGACGGTCAGCGCACCCGTCGAGGGATCAAGGCGCGCGTCGAAGCCCTGCGCTTGCAACACCTCCATCGCGCGGGCCTTTTCGCCCTCGGGCAATCCGTTTTGCAGCGAGATGCGGTCGGCGGGGCTGAGCGCCAGATAGACCATCAGGCCCAACGCCACCACCGTCAGCACCGCGATGGCGGGCAACGCGCGGCGGAGCGCGGGTTGGGTGATCAGCCGGTCGGCCTGCACCATCAGGGCCCGCGCGCGGGCGGGCAGGCTGCCCGCGGCGCCGCCGGGCACGAGGGATGCGGTCTGGGGTTCCATCAAGATCGTCCTTGCTGTCGTCAGGGCTGTCGGTGGGGCCGGGTCTGGATCAGACCGGCATGTTCATGATGTCGCGGTACGCGCCGAGCGCCTTGTTGCGGACCTGCAGCGTCATCTCGAAGCCGAGCGACGAAACCTGCTGCTGCACCATGACGGCGGCCAGATCATCGGTGCGGCCCAGTTCGAAATCGCTGGCCATCCGGCTGGCGGTGTTCTGTTCCCGCGCGACCTGTTGCAGCGCGTCGCCGATACGCTCGGAAAACCCCGTGCCTTGATCGGCCGTGGACGTGGCCGGGCGCTGCACCTGCGGGGATTGCGAGGTGGCAAGGACGCTCTGGGATCCGGTGACGCCGGAGATCGACATGGGTGCGGGCCCCTCAGGCGGCCAGCCGCGCGGCGAGCACGGCGATGGACCGGCGGGCACTCAGCATGATGTGCTCGGGCCCGATGCGGCCGCCTTCGGCCAGCACGATGGCGCGCTGCATGACGTTCTCCAGTTCGCGTACATTGCCCGGCCAGGCGTGGTCGGCCAGCAGGTCGCAGGTTTCGGGCGCAAGCAGCGGCAGGGGGTGCCCGCGATGGCACGGCGGCAGCAGCAGCGACTGGGCGAGGACGGGGATGTCTTGCGGCCTGTCGGCCAGCGCCATCGTGTCGAGGGGGAATACGTTGAGACGATAGAGCAGGTCTTCGCGGAAGCGGCCTTCGCGCACCTCAAGCTCCATGTCGCGGTTGGAGGTGGCGATCACGCGGATGTCGACGGCGACCTCCTTGGTGCTGCCCAAGGGCGTCACTACGCGCTCTTGCAGCACGCGGAGCAGCTTGGCCTGAAGACCGAGCGGCATTTCCGAGATTTCGTCGAGCAACAGCGTGCCGCCATCGGCCGCGCGCAAGATGCCGACATTGGCGGCCTGCGCACCGGTGAACGATCCCTTTTCATGGCCGAACAAGATCGCCTCGAGCATGTTCTCGGGAATGGCCGCGCAGTTGATGGCGACAAAGGGCTTGGCCGCGCGGGGGAGCGCGCATGGATCTGACGGGCCAGAACCTCTTTGCCCGATCCGGTCGGGCCGTTGATGAAGACGCTGACATCAAAGCGGGCGACGCGGGCGGCCATGTCGATCAGCGCGGCGGTTGCGGGATCGGCGGCGGCCATGTCCGAGAGGGGGATGCGATCAGGTCCACAAGCGCCATCAGTGCGCCGTCGCGCAACGGATCGGCGGGGCCGTACGGGGCAGGGAGACCCGCAACAGGCGGCCGCCGAGGTCTTCGCTCACCTCGAAGGCGTCGCCAGCCGATACGCTGACGATACGGGTCGCGCCCAGCGCCTTTGCGGCCTCAACCAGACCACGGGTGCCGCCCAGCACTTGATCGGTCGTCCCGCCGCAGATCAGCGACACGGCACCCTTGCCGTCCTCACCCGCCGTGTCGCGGGTGACGGAAAACCGGCGGCGTTCCAGCAGGTCGGCAAGGCCTTCTGCGCGCGGCAGGTCGGCGTCGATCAGGTGAATTTTGGTCATGGCACGATCCCCTTGTCGGTACGCAATCGGATAAGCAGGGATCGTGCCAGATCGAGAATTTTGGATTATATAATTAAAACAGTTGGTTGAGATTCTTGAAATTTTCAGGTCGGGGGATGCCGTCGATTTTCCGGCATCCACCCCGGTCTGACGCCGTCGCTGTCGGAAAGCCGACAGACCCATGGTTGCGGGCGGCTATCGACTTGCTTGCGCACGACCTCCGACATGACTGCCCCCACTATCGAAAGACCAAATTTTCGCAAAAGATATGCACCCCTTTTGGGACCTGCCCCTCAACAATCCCAACCATGCGCCGTTCTTGCCCAAGACCATTCCCGACACGGCAGGCAGTCCATGTTGTCCAAGACCTATCATCTCAAGTTCCCGAGCCTCGACGCCGCACAGATCGCGGCACCCTTCGTCACCGAAACGTTGGGGACGGCTATTCCCGAATGCAACCTGTCCGGGTTGACCGTCCTGATCAGCAAGGAGGGCGACATCTCGGTGAATCTGTTCTTCCCCTCGGTGGCTGATCTCAAGACCTTCGAGAAGAAGCACGGAGGGTTCGTCGACATGATGAAGAAGACCTTCCTGTTCCGCAGCACCGGATTCGACGGGGTCTGCATCTTCAATTTCGATGCCAGTTCGGACAGCGCGGCCTGATCTCGCATGGATCAGGTCCGGGCCTCCGGACATGGCATGCAGGTTGCACAATTGCTCTTGCCCCCGCGTCGCCGATGGGCGGGCAGGGCCTAGGGGCGGCGCAGCTTTTGAGCGCGCAAACATGAGGACGAACGCATGACAGCCGAGGTCGATACCGAGGCGAGAGCAGCAGCCGGGGGCGCGCTTTTGCGCGTCTCGTCCGACAAGATCGGGCGGCTGATGGACCTTGTGGGTGAATTGTCGCTCTCGGTCGCCGAAACCGTGGGCTCGGCCGATCTGGCCGGGCTCGACCTGACCGATTTCGAGGCGGCGGCCCATCGTCTGTCGATGATCGTCCGCGAGGTGCAGGACGCCGCAACCGAATTGCGTCTGGTCCCCGTGGCCGAGGTGTTCCGCCGCCTCAAGCGCACCATCCGAGAGTTGGAGCGCGAGACCGGCAAGAGCTTCGATCTGGTGATCGAGGGCGAGGAGACCGCCATCGACAAGCTGGTGGCCGACCGTCTTTACGATCCGCTTCTGCACGTGGTGCGCAATTCCGCCGATCACGGAATCGAGCCGCCCGAGGAGCGTCGGGCGGCAGGCAAATCCGACAAGGGCCGCATCCTTCTGGCCGCAGCCCAGGTGGGCAGCGAGGTCCGCATCCGCGTTGCCGATGACGGGCGCGGTCTGTCGCGACCCAAGATCCTGAAGAAAGCGCGCGAGCGCGGCTTTTTCGGCCCCGAAGAGGAACCCGAACCCGCACAGCTGTGGAAGATGATCTTCGAGCCCGGCTTTTCCACCGCCGAGGCCGTCACCACCCTGTCGGGGCGCGGCGTCGGCATGGATGTGCTCAACACAACGATGAAGGACTTGCGTGGCCGCATCGCGGTCGACAGCGCCGAGGGGCAGGGCACGACCGTGTCGCTGCACATCCCGGTGTCGCTGGCCTTTCTCGACAGCATCTTGCTGCGGCTGGGCAAGCAATTGTTCACCGTGCCTGTCGAGGACATCTCGGAAATCGTGAAACCGGCCGCTGCCGACCTGATCCGCGTCTCGGCGCGGGGCGGGCAGGAAATGCTGCAACTGCGCGGCGTTCTTGTGCCCGTCTGCCGACTGGAGACCTTCTACCGGGCTTGCCGCCGACAGGACAAGGCGCTGTCGGACATGGTGGCGATCGTCTTCAACACCGCCGCGGGCCCGATCGCCGTGCCGATCGACGAGGTGATGGACCGTCAGCAGGTGGTGATGAAACCGCTGTCGGGCGCGCTGGCGCAGGTGCGGGCAAGCTGGGGCTGCGCGCTTCTGGCCTCGGGCGAGGTCGCCATCGTGTTGGATTGCGAGCGTCTGGCCGCGGAGGCGCTCAGATGATCCTCGAGCCCTTCTTGCCGATATCGCCCGACCCGGCCCGCGAGGCGCGCGCGCTGGACGAGGTGCGCGGCTGGCTCAGCGCGCGCTGCGGCATTTCCTATCCCGAGCACAAGGATGCCTTGCTACAGCAACGCCTGTCGCGGGTGATGCGCAGCTTTGCGCTCGACAGCATCGACATGCTGGCGCGCGCCATGTTCACCGATGCCCGCACGGATGTGCAGCTCGCGGTGATGCATGCCGCCTCAACCAACCACACCTACTTTTTCCGCGAACCCGAAGTGCTGCAAAGTTTCGTCGAAACGGTGCTGCCCGAGATCTCGCAGCACCGGCCCATGCGGATCTGGAGCGCCGCCGCCTCGACCGGCGACGAGGCCTATACCATTGCCATCTTGATCGCCGAAAAGCTGGGTATGGAGGCGCTGGACCGGGTCCAGATCCTCGGCACCGACATCAGCGCCCCGGTGGTGGAGCGGGCAGAGCTGGGCGTGTTTCCCGCGCGCCAGTTCACCCAGACAAGCCCGGCGCTGCTGCAGCGCTATTTCACCCCCACGGGCATCGACCAGTATCAGGTGCGTGACCCGCTGCGGGCCGCCTGCACCTTCCGCCGCATGAACCTCAAGGCGCGGTCCTATCCTTTCACCAAGCCCTTCCACGCCGTCCTTTGCCGCAACATCTTGTATTATTTCGACCGGGCCGACCAATTGGCCACGCTCGAGGCGATCCATGATGCGACCGAACCGGGCGGCTGGCTCATCACCTCGGTGACGGAATCGATCCGTGATCTGGGCAGCCGCTGGCAGCCCGTATCGACCGGCATCTATCGCAAGGTGCTGTCATGAGGACCGGCCCCACCGATTTCAGCGTCCTGATCGTGGACGACAGCGCCGTGTTCCGCCGCGTTCTGTCGCGCGGCCTTGATGCCGTGAGGGGCGTGCGCGTGATCGGATCGGTCGCCAGCGCCGCCGAGGCGCGCGCTTTTCTCGCCGTGCGCCGCCCGGATGTGATCGCGCTCGACATCGAGATGCCGGGCGAGGATGGCCTGTCCTTCCTGCGCGACCAGATTGCGCGCGACCCGATCCCCACGGTCGTGATCTCGGCGCTGACCGCGCGGGGCGTCCGCATCACCATTTCCGCGCTCGAAGCGGGTGCGGTCGATGTCGTGGCCAAGCCCGCGGGGCTTGCCCCCGGCAAGGTCATTCCCGACAGCGGGTTCGAAGATATCGCCGTCCGGTTGCGCTCGCGGCAACGGCGCGCTTCCGGCGCGCCCGGGCCAGCGCGGGTTCGTCCAGCCCGCGGCGGCCCCGCTGCCTGTGCGACCGACCGCACCGCGCCAATCAGCGCCAGTTTGCGGCCCGATTGGGTTATCGCAATCGGCTCTTCCACGGGTGGGGTGCAGGCGCTGACCACGCTCTTGCCGTTGCTGCCCGTGCCGACAGCCCGCCGGTGGCGATCGTCCAGCACATGCCCGAAGGCTTCACCGCCGCCTTCGCGCGGCGCCTCGACACGCTGTGCGCAATGTCGGTGCGCGAGGCTGCCGATGGCGACGCGCTGACCCCCGGCCTTGTGCTGATCGCGCCGGGCGGCGACCGCCACATGCGGATCGAGACCGAGGCGGGCATCCTGCGCGCGCGCCTCGTCCGACGGGCCGCCGGTCTGTTTCTCGCGCCCGTCGGTCGACGTGATGATGACCTCGCTGGCCGCCGCATGGCCCGGCCGCATCTCGGCCGCGATCCTGACCGGAATGGGCAGCGACGGGGCCGATGGCCTGTCGCGCATCCACGCCACCGGCGGCCGGACCTTCGCCCAGGACGAGGCCACGTCTCAGATCAACGGCATGCCCGCGCGCGCCTGGGAACGCGGCGGCGCCGAGGACCGGGTGCCGCTCGATCAGATGGCCGCGCGGCTTCTCGCCTCGGTCGGGCGCGCCCCGCCCGACCGCGCCTTAACCGACCCGGCAGAGTTTGCCACCCGCCCGCCTTCGCGCCTGTTCCAGAGTTGAAAGGACCGCACCCATGACCCAGACGCAGACCCAGACCCCCCCGCCCAATGGCGGCGTAAATAGCCGATGGCCGCTGATGCCGGTTCCGAGGATACCGGCATCGACACCATGTACCTGACCTTTCCCGTCGGTGAGGAAACCTACGGCGTGCCGATCACGCTGGTGACCGAAATCGTCGGCATGCAGCGCGTGATGAGCGTGCCCGATGTGCCCCATTACATCCGCGGCGTCATCAACCTGCGCGGCAAGGTCATTCCGTTGATGGATGTCCGCCTGCGCTTCGGGATGGCCGAACGCGCCTATGACGACCGCACCGTCGTGATCGTGCTCGATGTGGGCAATGCCCCCGTGGGCCTGATCGTCGACGGCGTGTCCGAGGTGGTGGACATTCCCGCCGACCGGCTGGACCGCGCCGCGGGCTTCGGCGGCGACGGCACCAGTGTCGTTCAGGCGCTGGGCCATGTCGGCGACCGCGTGGCGATCTTGCTCGACGTGCCCGTGCTGGTCTCGGATGTCGAGGTCCTGCGCCCCGCGATGGCGGATGCCTGACCGATGCGGGTGCTCGTGTTCAACCAGAAGGGCGGGGTCGGCAAGACGACGACGGCCATCAACCTTGGCGCGGCGCTGCTGCGGCAGGTGTGGGGCGCGTGCTCTTGGCCGATCTTGACCCGCAGATGCACCTGACCGCCGGTCTGGGGCATATGCGGCCTGCCTTCGGGTGGCACGTCACCGATTGGCTGGCCGGGCGCCCGGGCAGCCCGCTGGCCACCGCCGAACCCGGCCTTTGGCTGGTGCCGGGCACTCCGATCGCCGATCAGGCCATCCCCGACGGTCGGCCCGATGGGTTCGACGCGGAGTGGGTGGTGCTGGACGCGCCCCCCACATGGTCGCCGCGACTGGGCAAGATCATGGCTCAGGCCGATCTGATCTTGTGCCCGCTGGAGCCTGATTTCCTCGGGCTGCAGGGGCTGAACAGGCTCTTGCACACGATGACCGAGGCGGGTGTGGCGCGCGATCGCCTGCGACTGCTGCTGACCCGGTTCGACCCAAGGCTGGGCGTGCACCGCGAGGTGCAGGCGCGGCTGGTATCCCGCTTCGGCGCGGCGGTTCTGCCTTGTGCGATCCGCCGGTCCGTGCGGCTGGCCGAGGCGCCGGGCTACGGGGTTTCGGTCTTCGGCCACGCGCCGCGCCTCGGCCGGGGCCCTCGATTATCTGGCGCTTGCCCGGGCGCTGACACAGCAAACCGTAGCAAGGGAAGAGGCCTGATGACCGAAAAACCCCCAAACCCCGGACGCGGCGCGCCCCGGCCACCGGCAAGACCGCCGGACCGATGGCCAACGACCCGCTCGATTGGGTCGGCACCGGGCCGATCCGGTCGCGGCCTCCGATCCGCCCCCGCCCGTCGCGGCAGCGCCCGCGCCGAGACCTCAACCCGCCCTTCAGGCGGCGCAAGACACCGGCCCCGCCCCGCAGGCGGTTGCCGACCCCGAAACCGCCACCCCGACCACCACCGACCTGCCGCCGCAGGACAAGCCAAGGACCACACAGATGACCACCAACACCGACAAGGCCATGCAGGACGGCGCCGGGATCAATACCCCTGCGTCCGAGATGCTCGATCTGTTGATCAACCCGATCATGATCGCGGACGAGACCTACACGATCCGCTTCGCCAACAAGGCGGCCTTCGCCATGTTCGGCGACATCGAGGCCGACATCCGCCGCGACCTGCCGCATTTCCGCGCGCAAGACGTGATCGGCAAGAACGTCGACATCTTCCACAAGAACCCGCAATACCAGCGCCGGATCATGGACACCATGAACCAGCCCCACAAGGGCGGTTTCACCGTCGGTGGCCGGACGCTGAACTTCATGGCGACGCCGCAATTCGCGAACGGAAAGCTGGTTTCCGTGATCGTCGAATGGCGCGACGACACCGCCGCAATCGCAGCCAAGGGCGAGGTCGAGAAGACCCGCAATCAGTTCGACCTGTTGCTGCAGCAGATGAGCCACATGTCCAAGGAACATGACGCGGGCGACATCGACATCTTAATCGACGCCGACCTCTTCGAACTGCCGGAAATCCAGACCGCGGCCAAGCTGGTCAACAAGATGGTTCTCGACCACATCAACATCAAGAAAAAGGCCATGGGCGTGTTCGCGGCCTTTGGCGAGGGCAACTTCGATGCCCCCTTCGATCGCCTGCCGGGCAAGAAGGTGTTCATCAACGAGGCGATCGAGCGTGTGCGCGGCAACTTCCGCATGCTGACCTCGGAAACGACCCGCATGGCCGACGCCATCGAGAGCGGCAAGCTCGACGCCGATATTGACGTGACCAAGTTCCAGGGCGAATACCGCACGATCGTGCAGTCCTTCGAGCGTGCCTTCGCCAGCCTGAACGGTGCCTTCCGCGTGCTCACGGAACAGGTGGATCAGGTCGCGCAGACCGTTGACCAGATGACGAACGCCAGCCAGTCGCTGTCGACCAACTCGCAGATCACCTCGTCCTCGGTCGACGAGGTTTCGGCCTCGGCCGAGGAAACCGACGCACAGGTCAAGGCCAATGCCGTCGCCGCCGAGAAAGCCGCGAAATCGGTCGGCAGCGCCGCCGCCTTCGCCGCCGAGGGTGCGGGCAAGGTGCGCGACATGGTCGCCGCGATGGATGGCATCAAGGTGTCGTCGCAAGACATCGCCAAGATCATCAAGGTGATCGACGAGATCGCGTTCCAGACCAACCTTCTGGCGCTGAACGCGGCGGTCGAGGCGGCACGCGCAGGCCAGCACGGGCGCGGTTTCGCGGTCGTGGCTCAGGAAGTGCGCAACCTTGCCGGACGTTCGGCCAAGGCCGCGCGCGAGACGAGCGATCTGATCGAGGATGCCGCCAACCGCGTGAATGCGGGCGTGCGCATCGCCGACGAGACGCGCGAAGCCTTCAGCCGCATCGCCGACGAGATCAGCGACGTGAAATCGGTGGTCGAGGAAATCGACCGCGCCTCCGAGGAACAGGCGCGCGGCGTGGCGCAGATCAGCCAGGCCATCGCCGAGATCGCCAAGACGACGCTGTCACTCCAGCCAGCAGGCCGATGAACTGGCGGCAACGGCCGCGCAGATGAGTGCGGCGACCCAGCAGATGCGCGGTCAGGTGAACCGGTTCCAGCTGCGCAAGGCGGCCCCGGTCGACACGCGGATGCTGTCGCTCGACCAGCTGTCGCCCGAGGTGCTGGCGCAGTTGCAGCGGCTGATGGGGGCAAGCCCGGCGCAGGCCCCGGTGCGCAGGAACGGCAGCAACGGATCGCTCGACACCGACGCGCGCGGCTACGGCCCGTTCTGACCCAACCCGGCGGGCAGGCTCGACCCTGCCCGCCGCCCCACCCAATCCCCTTCCACAAGGACCGATGACATGCCCTACAATGTGATGGTTGTCGACGACGCTGCGATGATGCGGCTTTATATCTCCAGTTTTCTCAAGAGCTTGCCGGATTTCAAGATGGCCGCCCAGGCGTCGAACGGCAAGGAAGCGCTGGACAAGCTGGCCGACCTGCCCGATCTCGACCTGATCTTGCTCGACATCGAGATGCCGGTGATGGACGGGCTGGAATTCCTGCGTCACGCCAAGCTCAAGACGCGCGCCAAGATCTGCATGCTGTCTTCCGTGACGGTCGCAGGCTCGCCGCTGGCAGCCAAGGCGCGCGAACTGGGCGCCGATGGCGTGGTCGCAAAGCCGTCGGGAACCGTGTCGCACGATCTGCATGAAAAGACCGGCGACGAACTGGCGCAAGTGATGCGCAGCCTGATGACGGCGGCAGCGGCCTGATCGGCCGCCCCCCCGCATCTTCAATCCAGCGAGGCGATCATGTCGGACGAGATGGACGAAATCTGGGAACTCTATGCCGACGATGGCGCGCAGGCGCTTGACGCGACCGAGACCGCGCTGGAGTCGGTGATGGGCGGCGAAGGCGATCCGTCGGCCCATGTCGCGGCCCTGTTTCGCGCGGTGCATACCTTCAAGGGCAATTCGCGGGTTCTGGGCCTGTCCGTGGTCGAAAGCCGCGCGCATCTGGCCGAGGACCTGATCGGTCTTGTCCGCGACGGGGGCGTGCCCCTGACGGCCGAGATCGTCGATTGCCTGATGGAAACCGCAGATATCCTGCGCCGGATGCTGGACGAGACCGTGCGCACCCGCGCCGATGTCGACCCGGCCCCGTCCGAGGGCTTGATAGTCAAGCTGCGGACCCTCATTGCCAAGCACGGCGGGGCAGGGGCCGAGGCGGCCCCGGCGGAGGCCGAGCCTGCGCCGGTCGACGCCACGCCTGCTGAGCCGACGTCTGAGCCCGAAACGGCGCAGGACCCGGTACCGGCCGAGCCCGAGCCCGAAGCTGCGCCCTCGGATGCCGCCCTGAGCCCGCCTTCGAGACACGCCGCAAGTCCAAGCCGAAGGCCAAGGCGAAAGCCGCCCCGGTCGAGGCGACTGTCGAGCAGGTTCCCGACGCGCCTGACGCTGGCCAAGATGCCGAGGCCGCGCCCGCCGATGGCCCGAGCGCTGCGGCCTTGTCGCTGGACGCTGGTTACCGGACGATCTTTCTGGAGATGGTCGAGAGCACGCTGGCCGATCTGACCGCAATGCAGGGCGCTGACCTGACCCCTGCGCGCGGCAAGGCCGATGGCCTTGGCTATGCCGCAGGGCAGCTGGGGTTGGCCGACTGGGCCGCCACGCTGGCGGGTTTCACCGCCGGGGAAACGACCGATGAAACCCTTGCCGGGCTGATCGCCGATCTGCAGACGCTGGCCGCGCGGGATTTCGATGTGGGCGCGGCGCCCACCGCATCCGTCGCGGCGGAAACATCCACCACCGCCGTCGAGCAGGTCACCGCCGCCGGGCAGGACGCAGAGCACAATATCCTTTCGGATTTCGAGCCCTTGGTCTCGCGCGTGGCTGATCTGGGCCTGCAGATGGCCGGCGACACGCCGCCCGATGCGCAGACGCTGGGCCAGTTGGCCGATGACATCGACGCGCTGGTGCTGCCTCAGGGCCTTGTGCGCCTGTCCGAGGCCGGCCACGCCTTTGCCACCGCGCGCGAGCTGGAACAGTTCCGCCGCGCGCAACTGGCCTTTTTCGAGGAACTGGCCGCGCTGGAAGGCGTCTTACCCGAGGCGATGGTCGAGGCCGCGCCGATGCGCCCCTCGGCGATCCTGCGCAGCTGGGCGGCGGACCATATCTTCGCGACCCTGCAGGATCTGCGGCTGGGGCTTGAGGCGACCGGCAAAACCAGCGGTGCGGGCTGGTTCAAGGGGTTCGAGCCGCTGATGCGACGCGCCTTCCACGCCTGCGCGCATTTCCGGATGGAAACGGCGGCGCAGCTGACCATGGCGCTGGTCGACCTTTTCGCCCGGAGCCGCGCCGAGGACCGAGTGCCCGACGTGATCTTGATCCAGATCGCCCGCGGCTTTGTCGATACGATGGAACTGGTCTTCGACACGCTCGATCAGGGCGACACGCCCGACATCGCCCGCATCGAGCAATTGTTCGAAGAGGCCGCGAACGTCAGTTTCGTGGCGTCGGGCGTGGTGACGGCCCGCGCGATCGAGGATCGTCTGGGCCTGCCGCGCGAATTCCACCGGGTGCTCTCGCCCGAAAGCGTCAAGACCGCGCAATCGGCGATCGACGCAGGCATGCGTTTCTACGTCATCCGGTCCGACCTGAACGGCGACGATGCGCTGGCCGAGGGGTTCCTCGAATGGCTGACCGCGCCGCCGGTGCGGATGATCACCAACGTGACTGTCTTTCAGGGCGATGTGACCCTGTTCGATTTCCTTGTCGCGGCCCCGCTCAGCGAGGACCGGGTGGTCGAGGCCATGGTCCGTCTGGACCCGGCCGGAAAGCGCCTGAGCCTGCGTGAAGCCCTGCGCTCTCCGCAAGACAGCGCCGAAACCGAGGCGCGCGACATCGATGAGGATGGCGCGCAACAGGCAGCGCTGGGCACCAGCGGCATGGACAGCCTGCGGTTTCTCGAGACCATCGGCGAAATCTCGGCCGGGCAATCGATGATCGCGGCCATGCTCGACGAGGTGTCGGCGACCGATCTGGGGCGCGACCTGCAGATCGCGCTGCGCCACGCAGGCTTGCCCGCGCCCGATCCGGCGGTGCGGGGCCTGTTGCGGGACCTGTTCGACGGGCACATGGCGCGTCTGCGCCAGATCAACGAGGCACAGGCGCAGTTGAGCGCGCAGCTGGGCGCACTGCAGGAGCAGAGCGTCGCTTTGCGCTCACGCCCCGCCGATGTGCTGCTCAAGCCCTTGCAGGCCTTCGTGTCGGCCCGCGCGCGCGAGCTGGGCTCACGGCGCGCGGCTGTCCATTGCGGGTGGTGACGTGCATCTTGACCAAGGCGTGATCGAACAGATGCGCGGCATCCTCAAGCGCCTGCTCAGCCTGCGTCTGGGCGCCGAACCCGCCCCGCGTCGCCTGCACCTGACGGTGTCGCGCGCCGAGGACCAGATGCGGATCGAGTTGTCCGATGACGGCGATCCGCAATCGGGCGCGGTGGAGATCGAGGGCATCGCCCAAGAGTTGCGCCGTCAGCGCGCCACCTTGCGCCGGGTGCTGCCGCCCGATGGCGGTCTGCGCCTGCACTTGAGCGTGCCGCTGCAGATGATCGCACTTGAGGGCATGGTCGTGCGCGTCGGCGAGGTGCACTATGTCCTGCCGATTGAAGCGATCCAGCGTATCCACCAGGGCAATGACAGCCTGGCCATATCGGCCGCCGGTCAGCGCCGGATGCTGCGGCTGGCCGACAGCGAACTGGTGCCCGTCCGCAGCCTGCCGCGTGTAGGCCAAGGCAGCCCCGATGCGGCACCCGAGGCGCTTTATGTCATCGTCCACAACGCCGATCAGGCGCGCATGGCGATCCCGGTCGACGAATTGCTGGGGCAACAGCTTGTGCTGCTCAGGCCGCTCGAAGGCGTGCTGGGTGGTCTGCGCGACATGTCGGGCGTCGCCATCCTGACTGGCGGCGAGGTCGGCGTGGTGGTCTCGGTCAGTCGTCTGGCCGAGGCGGCGTAATGGGCCTGCAGGGCTAAAGGTTTGCGGCGACCGGACGTTGTTTCCACAGGAGGTGACGTCCGGTCACCCGTCGCAGAGGACCCGCCATGACCATCGCCCTTGCCCGTTCCCGCTACCGTCAGGCCGAGGCCGTGGGCCAGCCCCGCGTCGAGGACCCGCATGCCGTCATCGCCGTGACGCTGGCCGAATTGATCCGGGCGCTCGACGTGCTGTCGGCGGCGCGGGCGGCGGCAAGACCTGCCCCCTCGGATCACAGCACGCGCGCGCTGACTGCGATCTACATCCTGCAATCGAGCCTTGATTTCGAACAAGGCGGCGACATCGCCATGAGCCTGTTCGAACTCTATGAATACGCGCGCCTTCAGGTGCTGAAGGCCGGTCGCGGCGAAGGCGACGATCTGGACGCGGCGCGCACGGCCATAGCCGAGATTCTGTCGGCCTGGCGCGAGATCGGGCCTGCTCGGTGAGTGCCGTGTCTGTCCTCAAGCTCAACCGCGCAGCCCAATCGGACCGGCTGCGGCAGCTCTGTGCCGATCTGGCCACCGCGGTCGAAGGCGTGGATCTGCCGCGCATCTCTTCGCTCGATCATGCGATCCGCAGCACGGTCATGGCAATGCTGGGCGAAGGCGCCCCCGATGGTCCCGCAGCGGCCGAGGAAGCGGCGGTGTTGCGCACCGCGCTTGAAGCGCTGGGCGAGGCCGTGCGCTGCCTGCGCGTCGCGCAAGGACAGGCACAGCGCAAGCACGGGGCACGGGCGCTTTACCTTGCGCCCAAGCGGCCGGTGGCGTGATGACCCGCACCGCGCCCTGCAAGACCTGCCTGCGCTTGCGCCTGTATCTGACCATCGCGCTGCCGCTGGTTGCGCTGATCTACCTGCAACCCGAGGGCGCGGTGCGACTGGCGGCATGGCTGCCCGCGCCCATCGTGATCGGTTGGGGGATCGTGGTGGTCGGGCTGGTGGCGTTTGCGGTCAGGTTGCGCGCTTGGCGCAGGGGGCGGGATACCTGATCCGCCCGCGCGCGCCGCGCTGCGGCCCGGCTCAGGGCCGGGCGCTCGCCCGAAGGTGCGAGATTGCGCAAAAAGGCCGCAAGCCGGACACAACGGCTGGATCGCGGCCGCCCCTGTGCATCACAAAACACGATCTGAATCCCGATCTGTTCGGCCTCGTGCACGATGATCTGCGGGCTGTCGGGAAGGCTTTGGGTCTGCATGATCGGCATCTCCTTTTGGTTGCTTCCCGGCTGCAAGTTTCGTGCCAGCGGGCGGGCCGCCTCTGGTCAGCGAGCGGTGAAGTCGATCACCAGCACCTCGAGGATCGGCCGACCTTCGCCTACCTCTTCGAACCGGTCGTTCAACGCGGCGCGCATCGCCTCGGGCAAGGCCGCGCGAAGCGTGGCCCAGCCCTGCGTTGCCACCTGATGTTCCTCGATCATTCTCAGCAGGGCCTCGCCCAGCGGCGCGTCGATCACCCCGGCATTGTCGCGCAGGAACACCTGCGCGCGCGACAGGTCCGCGGCCTCGATCATCACGCCCAGTTCCAGCCCGATCCGGCCCGCGCCCCCGGCCGCCGCCACGACCAGCGGATCGCGCAGACCCATGTAACGCAGGTCGGGTGCAGGTTCGGCTTCGGCTTCGATTTCGGTCGCTGCTGACGGAGGGGGCTCGATCACGCCTTGCGGAAGGCGCAGTGCGACAAGGCCGCTGGCCAGAAACCCGAGCGCCAGAGCCATGGCCAAAGCCGCCGCTCCAATCCGGGAAAGGGGAATCGACTGAATCATTCGGCTATCGTGGCGCAGCGGTCGGTATGTACGGAAAGTGCATAAGAGATTTTGTTGTTGTCGAAAGATGGACCCTAAACACGGTCGGTACTCCGCCGTTGTTACCTTCGAAGAATAACGTGCCGCCCTGCAACACGAGATCCGACATGACCGACCCGCTCAGACCGTCCCTGATCGCGCCGTCACTGCGCCGGCTTGCGGCCCGCGCCGGCGCGGCGATGGCATCGCAAGACGGGCGCAGACGCGCCCAAGCCGTCCAGCCCGTCCAGGCCGATCATGTCTTGATCGAGGGGCAGGCGACGCCGCTGGGTGGCGCGGGCACCGGCCCCGAGGCCTATCGTGCGACAGCCGGGTCCACCGGGCAGGCGCGTGGCCCGGGACCCCAAGCCGGGGCCGAGGGGGATTTTCGCCTCGTGCGCAACCCGGTCGATCTGACCGACGGGCGCATGGTCGAACGCTTCCTGCCCGACATCCTTGGCCGGGCCTTGGCGCGCAGCTGGGTCGACGGCGGCTTCCGCGACCGGCTGACCGAAGATCCCAAGGCGCTGCTCGCCGATCATGAGGTGTATCTGCCCGGCTCGATCTGGATCGAAACCCAGACCGGGTCGAACGGCCGCCCGATGATCGTCGTCCACGAACGCCAGCCCGACGGCGTGTTGCGGCGGCTGCTCTATCTTCAACTTGTCATGCTGGCAGGCAAATGACCCGCGGGCGGCATGTCCTATTGGCGGGTGTCGCGGCGCTGACTCTTTGCCTGTCCTGCGGTCCCGCGCGGGCCGAGGCCACCACCTTTGCCGAGGCCATGGCCGCGGTCGAGGCCGGGCAAGCCGCGCGCGCCGTGGCGATCTTTGCTACGCTCGCTCAGGCGGGCGATCTTGCCGCACAGCTCAACCTTGCGGTCCTCACCGCGCAGGGCCGGGGCCTGCCCCAGAACGATCTCGATGCGGCCTATTGGGCCTGGCGGGCGCGTCTGGGCGGATTGCCCGCTGCGGTTGCCCCCTCCGATCACCTGTTGGCCCGGCTTGCGCCCGATGCGACGACGGCGCTCGCGCAGCGCCTTGCCACCGATCTGGACAGCTTGGCCGAGGAGGGCGCGCCTTGGGCCTTTCTGGCTCTGGCCAGACTGGAGCTGCAGCTTGCGCCCGTGTCCGATACGGCAAGCGCCTATGGCGCGGCGGCGGTGGCGGCGGCCTTGGGTGTGGCAGGGGCTGCGGATCTGCGCGATGCCTTAGCGCAGGATCTGGACGGGTCCGCGCGGCTGGCCGCGCAGGCGCAGGCAACGGCCCGCTTTGCCGATTGGTGCGATGGCCGCGCCGTTCCCGAATGTGGCGTGGCGCGGGCGCCCGAAGACGCCGGGTCATCCCCCGAAACGCAAGCCGCCGATCCGGAAAACGCCCAAGCGCCAGCGTCCTGATCCGCGCGACCTTGATCGTTGGAGCGAAAAAGGCCCCGGGATTTTCCCGGGGCCTTTTGCATTGCTTTGGCGGGTTGCGGTCCGTCAGTGACGGCGGAACCGCCGGATCGCCTGCAACTCGTCGGCGCTTATGCCGGTGGCCTGAGCGATCTCGCCTTCGGAATGGCCGGTGCGGGCCAGCGATACCGCCTGCGTGATCAGGCTTTCGCCCACCACCCAGTCGAATTCCGCGCGCAGCTGGTCGATCTTGGCCGCGATGGTGTCGAGGCCGGTCTCGTCGGCCGCACCCAAGGCGCCTGCGACGCGGCGGCTGATCGCCTCGATCTCGGCCTCGCCGAGCGCGGGCGCTCCGACGGTAGCCCGCCCGGTGGCGCGGCGGAGTTGGCTGGACAGGCGCAAGATCACGACCGTGGCCGCAAGGATGGCCACGCCGGTGAGGATGAGAAGTACCTGAAGAACGGTCACGCTATGGCCCCTGTCTAGACGATCAATTCGGAGAAGCCCGCGAACAGGCTCTCGGATATGGCTTGAGTGTCGATCGGATAGCGGCCTTCGGCGATGGCCTGCTTGATGCGCGACACGGTTTCGAGGTCGAAGGGCGGCGATTTGGCCGCCAGCGTCTCGCCCATCTGGAGCGCGGCGCTGTCACTCAGCGTGACCTGGTCGGCGGGTGCCGCGGCAGTGGCGGGGCCACTGCCGGAGGCGCTGCGCGGTGCGGTGCCGGTCGGATCCGCCATATCGCCAAGGCGCATGCGCGGCGGGACCGAAGGGGGGATGGTGGGCAGGCTCATGACTGTTTGCCTCTCTCTGGTCTCAGGCTTCGATCCCTTTAACGGCGCCCTTTCAATTCATGTTAGGCCTGACGGTCACGGTGTCCGGTCCGGTCACGGTGGCCTCGATCACCCGGCCGGAGGCGGCGTTGCGCACCGCGATACGGTCGCCGCGCTGGCCGTTTTGCAGCGCCGCACCGGCAGTCGTCACGCTGAGGCCCGTTCCGCCCGAGGCGATGGCCACCGCCGTGCCCTCGGCGATCAGCCAATGCTGTTCGAGATGGCGCGCAAGGATGACCCGGCCCGCGGCGAGGTTCACGGCCAGCCTGCGGCCGATGACGGTGTCGGGGTCCATGACCTGCCCCGTGGTTGCTCCGGTCCCTGCGGGAGCGGGGGCAAGATCTTCGGCCTCGATCACGGCGCCGCGTGCAAGGCTTTCGCGCAGGACAAGGCCCGGGCCGGTGGCCGCGTTTTCCGTCCTGTCGTCGGGCACGCTCAAGGCCGGAACCGGCGCCCCGGTCCGCAAGGTGCGCACCCAGACGGGCGAGCTGCAGCGCAGGTCGACAGAGCGCCAGTCGCCGGGCGTACTTGGTCCGACCTCGGGCCAGTGCTCGCAGGCGGGCAGGGGGCGGGCGGCGGCGATGCGCGCCTCGCCCGGCACACGCGCGGCCTGCATGGCGGAGGCCACCAGCGCCTGCGCCTCGGCCCCGGAGACGCCATCGCCGGGCTCGGCTGCGGGCGGACAGGGGCAGGCAGAGCGCAACGGCCAGCGTCAGGGTCGCAGGCTTTATCACAGGCCAGTCTCCACGAAATGCACCCGAGCCCTGCCAGCGCGCTTGCGTTCACGCTGGGGTCCAGCGGGCGCAGCATGGCGCGCTCGCCCCGCAGCGTGACGATTTCCAGCAGGCCGGTTGCAGGTCCCGCCCCTCGATCACGCCGAGGCTGCCGCGGGTCAGGCCGTGGCGTTGGCCGATCGGCACCTCCAGCCCGTCGCCCGACCGGGCGAGGATGGCCGAGGGCGCCTGGCATCCGGCGCTGTCGAGGAGCGCGTCGAGGGTGTCGGACAGGCCGCGCGCGAGGTCGGCCTCGGCGCGCGTGCGGCTGCGGCCGGTCAGCAGGTCGAACGCCTCGCCGCGCGGCAGGCGCGCGTCGGTAACGATCTGGCGGCGCTGGCTCTGCCCGTCGGGGCCGGTGAGCGTGATGTCGGTGGTCATGCGCCAGCGCGCGTTGCCTTGCGGCGCAAGCCTGAGCGACAGGGCCAGCACATGCGCGCCGGGCGCAGTCGCGACCGTGCCGCGGGTCAGCGCGACATAATCATGCTGCGCCGCGATGCCCGAGCCCGACGGGGCCCGCGCCAGCACGCCGTCGAAGGCGACGCGTGGGTGGCCTGCGGCGGTGGCGACCAGTTCCGCGGCGAGGCTTCCGCCAGAACCGCCGCCCAGGCCGGGCCTGCGGCGGGCGCCGTGATCTGAGGCTGGGTGATGGTCAGCGCCAGAACCCGGCCGCCCGCGCATTGGCGCGCGGCCAAGGGGGCGACCTGCGCTTCGACCTCGACGATCCAGGTCTGGCCGTCCAGACGCGCACCGATCACGCGGTGCGACACGACCTGCCCGGTCGCGCGCAGCACGGTCAGGTCGCTGGTGATGCGGGCCTGCGACATGGCGCTGTAGCCCACGAGCTGCGCGCCCCCGCCAGTGCGGCCCCCACCAGCGCCTCGCCCAGCGCGCGGCGGCGCGCGGCGTCGCTGTCGGCGGCCGATTGCATCGTGGCCTGCCCGCTGGCGATCACCGTGCGGGCGGTGTCGGACCGGGCGGTGCCGCCAAAGGCCAGCGCCAGCGCGATCATTCCGGGCAACATCATCGTGCGGCGCATGGCTCAGAGCCCCCGGCGTGCGGCACGCAGGATGTAGCGCACCGTATCGGGATCAAGCGCCATCACGACCTCGAAACTGTCGGCATCGCGCGGCGTGATGGACAGCGTCCGCGCACCGCGGATCTCACCCTCGACCAGCGCGCTGATCGTGTCGTTGGTCATGCTGGCGTCGCGCAAGGTGGAGCTGGAACTGATCTGCACGCCGTGCACCTGTTCGGTCAGGTCGCGCAGCGCCTCCATCCGGGCGGCGCGGATCGCCATCAGGCGGCGTTCGTTCATGGTGCCGCCGGGCTGGCCCGCGACCTGGCCAAAGCCGCGCCCGATGATCTGGACGGGGGCCGCCTCACCCCCGGCGCGCGCGGCGCGATCTTGCGACAGGCGGTCAAGGTCGTCGGCGATCTGAGCCAGCGCCATGGTCTCGGGACCGGCATCTTGGGGCACGACATCGAGCGGGCCGGGGCTGCCGACGCAGGCCGAGAGCGCCAGCACTGACGCAAGCGAAACGAAGGGGGGCAGGGTGCGGCGCATCAGGGGGCTCCTTGCGGGTTGAAGACAGCGGCCATCCTGCAATCGGCGTGCCATGCGGACCCCGCGTCTGGCACGCGGCTTGCAAGCAAACCCCCGATGCCGCCGACCCGTTCGGCCCCTTCGGAGAGCCCGCCCAGATGAGCACACCCCTGTCCCCCAGCCTGACCGCCCGCCTTGCCGCGCCCGGCCAGATCGGGGGCGTGCTGTTGCCCGTGGGCATCCTCGCACTGGTGGCGATGATGGTGCTGCCGCTGCCGGTTGTGTTGCTCGACATCTTCTTTGTCTTCAACATCCTGCTGTCGCTGCTGATCTTGATGGTCGCGCTCAACAGCTACCGTCCGCTCGATTTCTCCAGCTTTCCCAGCCTCTTGCTGATCGCCACCGTGTTGCGGCTGGCGCTCAACGTGGCCTCGACCCGGATCGTGCTGACCGAAGGGCACACCGGCCCCGAAGCGGCAGGCCGGGTGATCGAGGCCTTTGGCGCCTTTGTCATCGCTGGCAATTTCGCGGTCGGCATCGTGGTCTTCATCATCCTCGTCATCATCAACCTTGTCGTGATCACCAAGGGTGCCGGCCGCGTGTCCGAGGTGTCGGCACGCTTCACGCTCGACGCGATGCCCGGCAAGCAGATGGCCATCGACGCCGACATGAACGCGGGGAACCTGACGCCGGAACAAGCCCGCGCGCGCCGCGCCGAGATCGCGGAAGAGGCGGATTTCTACGGCTCCATGGATGGCGCGTCGAAATTCGTGAAGGGCGACGCGGTCGCAGGTATCTTGATCCTGGCTGCCAATATCATCGGCGGCATCATCATCGGCACCAGCCAGCATGGTCTGGCGCTGGGCGATGCGGCCGAGATTTATGTGCTCCTGTCCATCGGCGATGGTCTGGTCGCGCAGATCCCGTCGCTTCTTTTGTCCATTGCCACCGCCATCATCGTCACCCGTGTGTCCTCGGACCATGATTTCGCGGGCCATATCGGCAAGCAGGTCGGCCTGACGCGGGCCTGGGTGCCGGTGGCAGCAGTGCTGGCGATCATCGGCCTTGTGCCCGGCATGCCCACGGGCCTGTTCCTCTTCGCGGCGCTTGCCTCGGCCGCTGTCGCCTGGGTCCGGCGCGGGCAGGACGGCACGGAGGAGGAGGGCACGACCGCCCCCGCCAGACCGGCAGCCGCGCGGCTCTGCCCGCCCCGGCCAAATCTGACGAGGCCAACCCATCGGTCATCACCACCGAGGATGTCACCGATTACGCCCGTATCACGATCCAGATCGGCTTTGGCCTGATCCCGCTGATCGACGATGCCGAAGGCGGCGCGCTGGTGTCGCGTATCACCGGCATAAGGCGCGAAGTGTCCAAGGCCATGGGCTTTGTCGTGCCGGCCGTGCGGGTGCGCGACGACCTGAGTCTTGGGTCGAACGCCTACCGCATCCGCATCGGCCAATCCATCGTGGCCGAGGATGTGGTCTATCCCGACCGCAAGCTGGCGCTGCCCGGCGGCACCTCGGTGCGCAAACTGCGTGGAGTGGACGTCAAGGACCCGTCCTTTGGCCTCGATGCGGTGTGGATCTTGCCCCACCAGCAGGCCGAGGCCGAGGCCGACGATCATGTCGTGGTGGAACCCGACAGCGTCATCGCCACGCATCTGAGCCAGATGCTCTACGCCCACGCCAGCCGCCTGCTCGGGCCCGATGACGTACAGGGGCTGGTCGATGTGCTGGACCGCAGCGCGCCGACGCTGGTGCAATCGGTGGTGCCGAAACTGGTGCCGCTGCATGTGCTGACCGCCGTCATGCGCCACCTTCTGGCCGAGCGTATCCCGGTGGGCGACCTGCCGCGCATCCTTGAAGGGCTGGCGGAACTCTCTGGCCGCCAACTGGAAGCCGCCGACATGGCCGAGGCGCTGCGCCCGGCGCTGGCGGGACAACTGCTCCAGCAGATCGCGCCGATCAAGGAGGCGCTGCCGCTGGTCACGCTTGCCCCCGATCTGGAGGAGCTTCTGGTGCGCAGCCAGGCCAAGGGCGCGGGTCTTGTGCTCGATCAATCGTTGGCCGAGCGCATCCTGAAACGTTTGGCCGAGATTTCCGACGATCTGGCAGGCCAGGGGCGGCAACCCGTCGTGGTCGTGTCGTCCAGTCTGCGCCGCCTCTTTGCCGGCTTCCTGAAAAGCCATGCGGTCGACGCGATCGTGCTGGCGGTCAGCGAACTGCCCGAAACCCGCCGGATCGAGATCGTGGGCACCCTTGGCGGTGCGCAGGCGAGCATCCCGGCCCGTGATCTTGCTGCCACTGGAGGACAAATCTGATGCCCGTTGTGACGGTGCGCGCCGCCGACAGCGCAACGGCGATGGATGAGATCATCCGCCGCCTTGGTCCCGATGCGATGATCTTGTCGACCCGCGCCCGTGACGGGCAGGTCGAGATCGTGGCAACCGACGAGGTCATCCCGGTGCCCGCCCGCACGCGCCGACCCGAGACGCCTGTCGAGGTGCCTGATCAGCCCGCCGAGCCTGAGCCCGAGGCCTTCACCGTGCCGGGATGGGCGGCGGGCTTTGCCGCCCATCTGGCCCATGCCATCGGCACGCCCCCGAACCAGAAGTGTCTGCCGAACCCGCCGCGACCGCGGCGCCGGTGGTGCCTGTGCCGCCCTTGGGCATCACACATCTCGCTGCCGCGGTTCTGGCCGCCCCCCGCGTCGTTCTGGTGGGACCGCTGGGCGCGGGAAAATCCGCCCTTGCCCTGCAGATCGCCGAGGCGCGGCTGGCCGCGCAACCCGATGGCGACAGCGCCGCGCCCGGCTTCGTCTTTTTGCGGAACAGGTTCCCAGTGCGACGGGGCCTACCTGTCTCAAAGGCGTGGTTGCTGGGGGCCGAGATGGGCTTTGCCGCGGCAGAGACGCTGTTGGTTGCAACCCCCGATGCGCCGCAGATTGTCGTCGTCTCTGACTTGCATCCCGATCCGGTCGCCGCCGCGCGGGCGCTTATGGCGCTGGACGGTGCGGTTTGCCTTCTGGTGCTGCCCGTCGGTCTGACGGCGGCCCGCATCGCGAGATCATGGGACGCGCTGGAGCGGTCTTGCCTTGGGGGCGGTGCTGACGCTTGCACCCTCCGAAACGGTCACCGCCGAGGATGGCGACGCCCTTGCGAAGGCCGACCTGACCCACGTCTGGACCAGCCGAAGGGGAAAGTTGATCGGCGGGCTTGCCGCCCCGGCCGGGGTCCTGACCCCGGAGGGCGCAAGTCTTGCGGAGGCAGCCCCGGCCGAGCACGTTTGGTCCAGCCGTCGCGGCAAGAAGAAGGCCGACACCAAGCGCGTCAAGCATCCGACCGCGCGCCCCAAGGGCCTGCGCCCGTTTCACCCTGATACCTTGACCAATCCAGCAGCGGGATAACCTTCATGATCGCGCCGAAATCCTATGCCGAACAACTGCCCCGCCCCGAGAAACTGGTCGAGGACAACCTCAAGCTCGTCGAACGCCTGGCCTGGCACTACCGGGGCCGCGTCGGTCGCTTTGCCGAGGTCGAGGATCTGCTGCAGGCGGGCTACCTCGGCCTTGTCGATGCCAGCCAGCGCTACAGCCAGCGCGAGGGGGTGAGCTTCGCCGCCTATGCCGCGATCCGTATCCGGGGCGCGATCATTGACCAGCTACGCCGAAATTCGAACCTGTGCCGCAGCTCGATCACCATGCGCACATCGATCGAAAAGGCGCGCCGGGCGCTGGAAGCCAAGCTCGAACGCACCCCCGAGGCGGCCGAGGTCGCCAATATGCTCGGCATCACGCTGATCGAGCTGCAGGACTGGGAGGCCAAGTTTCAGGTCAACCAGCTGCAATCGCTCGACGAGGTCTACAGCGATTTCTCATTGCTGTTTGCCGACCGCGCGCACAGTGCCGAGGATGCAATGCAGATGACCCAGATGAAGGGCCTGTTGGCGCAGGCATTGGGCAAGATCCCCGAGCGCGAGGCGCAGGTGCTGCAGCTGTATTATGTCGAGGAACTCAACGTCTACGAAATCGCCGCGATCCTCGACGTGACCACGGGGCGGGTATCGCAGATCAAGAAGGCCGCGATCTTGCGTCTGCGCGACATGCTCTCGGATGCGATGGCATGAGGTGAGGCGCGCGCGATGACCGCCGCGCCTTCCCTCGGTCTGTCTTTCTCAGGACGCGGCCGCGCGCGGCAAGTCCAGAATGGCGGCATCGCCCCGCGCCACGTCGATCATGGCGGCCAGATCCTCGGCAAGCTCGGGGATGGCATGCGCCTCGCCCGCGATGGCGGCCTGTTCGATCTCGCGCAGCACGGCGGCCAGGTCTTGCCAGCCGACCATGGAGGCCGAGCCGAAGGCGCGGTGCGCTGCATGGCCGATATCGGCCAGCCCCGCCAGACCATCGCGTGCCCGGTCGAGGGCCTCTTCCGCATCGGAAAGGGTTCCGTGGACCAGACGCACGGCGGTATCGGCGCCCACAAGATCGCTGAGGCCCGCGAAGTCGAAGCTGATATCGTTGGCGTCCATCCCGGGGGTCTCCGTCTTTTGCGTCGGTTCATGGCGCGTATGCGCTACCTCCGCCAGTGCAGCGGCCAAGGTATCACGGCGCACCGGCTTGACCAAGGCGCGGTCCATCCCGCAATCGCGGAAACTGTCAGGGTCTTCCGCCTCGATCAGGGCGGTCACGCCAAGAATCGCCGCGCCTTGCGACGCGCCCTCGGCGCGGATGGCGCGGGTGGCGTCGCGCCCGTCCATCACCGGCATGCTGACATCCATCAAGATCACGTCGAAGGCGCGCGCGCGGGCCTGCGTGACGGCCTCTTGCCCGTTGCGGGCAGCGGCGGTGCGATGGCCCAGCCTGCGCACCATTTCCAGCATCAGCGTCAGGTTCACCTCGTTGTCGTCGACGACCAGAACGTCCCAGACCAGACCCTCGGGCATCTGGGGTGCGCCTGAAGGCGGGGCCGCGAGCGGGAGGGGCGCGGCGGGCTTGTCCTCGTGGCCTGTGGCGCGCGGCAAGACGATCTCGAACCAGAAGCAGCTGCCCTGTCCCGGCGTGCTGTCGAGATGGATCTGGCCGCCCATGCGTTCCACTGCCAGCTTGGTGATCGGCAGGCCCAGCCCTGTGCCGGACTGGCTGGTTCCTGCCATGATCGCGCTGCTCAGCCTCGGCCGAGGTCTCGAAGAGTTGGAAGATCCGCTCCTGATCGCTCTTGGCGATGCCCGGCCCTTCGTCGGCCACCGAGACGCGCAGTGTCAGTGGACCTACGTCGTCGGTCGCGGAAAAGGCCAAGGTGACGGTGATCTTGCCGCCTGAGCTGAATTTCACCGCGTTGCCGACAAGGTTGTAGATCGCGCGCGAAAAGGCGGCCGGATGGCCGATGACCCGGACGCCGCTGCCGGGTCCCGTCAGGGTCAGGGTGATCGTGTTGCCGTTCTCGCGGGCGAAGGGGCGCAATTCCCCGATCACGTCATCGACCACGCGCGCCGGTCGGAACGGGGCCGCAGGTTCGCGCGTGGCGCTGGCGCGGGTGAATTGCAGCACGTCGTTGACCTGCGCCAGCGCGCGCTGGCTGCAGTCGCGCGCGGTGTCGAACAGGGCAAGATTGTCGGCCCCCATCCCGTCGCGTTCGATCAGGTCGAGGGCCGCGATCAGACCGTGAAGCGGCGTGCGCATCTCGTGGCTCATGGTGGCAAGGAACATGCTTTTGGCCGCGGCTGCCCGGCGCGCCTCGTCGACAGCGCCGCGCAAATCGTTCTCGGCCTGCACCTCGGCCGAGATGTCGCGGACAAAGGCAATGGCGATGGGCACGCCCTCGCCGTCGGTGTCGGTGGTAAGGGCCAGTTCAACCGGAAACACATCGCCGTTCGAGCGAACGGCCAGCGTGCGGCGCGACACCCGGCAGGGAGTATCTCGCGTCGCGCAACGGCGCATCTCGTCATAGGTCGCATCCAACGCGCGCTGAAGGCGTGCGGGCGCAAGGCGGAGAACGTCGATCCCAATGATCTCGGCCATGGGCAGGCGGAACATGGTTTCCGCCGCGTTGTTGCATAATAGCACCCGGCCGTCGAAATCGGTCACGACAACGGCACTGAGCGAGGCCTCGTAGGCCTTGGTGATAGTCGAGGCCGCGCGTTCGGCCTCCTTGGTGCGCTGTTGAAGCGCGCGGCTGAGCCGCAGGGCGAAAACGCTGGCCACCAGCACCAGCGACAGCAGCACCAGCGTCTCGATCAGGAAGAACAGCCAGATCTCGCGCTCGCGTTCGCGTGCCATTTCGGCTTCGGTCACAAAGACTTGCAAGCCCTGCGTCACGAGGCTGCGCACAAGAGGTTCACGCTGGCGCAACTCGGCTGCGAAGACGCGCAGCCCCTCGATATCGTCGGGCTCGATCAGGTCGATCCGGGCTGTCAGGTCGCGCTTTGCGTCTTGGAGCGCGGCAAGGCTGGCCTCGAACTCGGGGGAGAGGTCGACATTTCGCATCGCGGCGGTGAACACATTGATGCGACTGTAGAAGATGTCGAAGTCGGCCTGCAGCGCGCGCCATGCCTGAGCTTCGACCGTGCCGTCGGCGGCGGCGCTGGCCAAGGCGTCGGACGCCGCAAGGATGACCGACATGTGATCGACCTCGAGTTGCGACACGATCCAACCCTGATTGTCGGTATCGGCGTCCCTGACTGCGTTCAGGCGACGGTCGAAGGAGGCCGCGCTGAAGATCAGGGCCCCGCAAGACAGGACCAGCAACGCCAGCAAGATCGCGCCGCCCAGCCGCGCGCGGTCGACCCTGGTGGTGGGCCCCCCAAGCGGGCGCGGGCGAAGCGAAGCTCTGGTGCCGGGCGCGGTCATGCCTCAGCCGACGGTCAGACCGACCAGCTGCCACACGCTATATGCATAAGAGGCTTTCGGAGCGGAACCGCGCGTCGCTGTCATAGGGGAACACGATCCAAAGCGGGCCCTTGTCGCGACGGCTGAAGGGTTCGCCGCCGATGCGGTTGGCGATGATCGGCGCCCCGGCCTCGACCACGTCGCGCGGCATGGACACGACATAGTCGTTGACCGCCGCGAAGGTGATGTCGCCCTCGCCCGCGCCGGCAGCCTCCAGCACCGAGGCGACCGAAGGGCCGGAAAAGCGCAGCACGCCATCGGTCCAGATCGTCGATGTCTCGAAGCTGATTTGCGGCAGTGCCAGCAGGTCGGCGTCGGTCAGGGCGCGCGTCCCATCGGTCACGTTGCCCGTGATGGTCAGCAACACCTCGTCAGCCCGTGCGGGCACGCCCAGCAGGGCGGCGGCGCCGGCCGCGCCTGCGATCTTGATGAAATTCCGTCGAATCATGAAAAACCTCGCTTGGCTGCGGAACTGCGCCCGCTACCTAAACATCCCGACGGTTTTTTTTCTGCTATCGAAAGATAGCAAAGTGTATATTTGGATAGGATCAAACCCCGCATGCGCAGACGGTGCAGCAAAGGATTGCTTGTCAGGTTAAAGTGTTTTGCTGCAACTATCGTCAAGATGCCTTTGGTGTGGTCGACCGATCTCACGTATGCCCGATAGTCGTTCAGACTTCCGGAAACATCATTTGGGCGTCTGCGCAGGACCTTTGGAGTAAGCGAGAACCATGTTGACACAGTCGTCCGATACCGCAGAAAGCCTGACCGTCCTGATCGGCGATGACCATCGCCTGCTGGGCGAGGCGGTCGGAAACCTTCTCCGTACCTCGGCGGGATATACCGTCAGCATCGCGGAAACCTACGAGACCACGATGTCCGCCCTTCAGGGTGGCGGCTATGATGTGGTGCTGCTGGATCTGAAGATGCCGGGTATGAACGGGTTGTCGAGCGTGAAGAACGTGGTCGACAAGGCGGGAGCTGCGCGGGTCGTGTTGTTCACCGGTCAGGTGGACCGGCATTTCCTCAACAGTGCGTTGGAGTTCGGGGTGCGCGGCCTGATCCCCAAGACGATGCCGCTGCAATCGCTGCTCAGCGTGATCCAGTTGATCGCCTCGGGCCAGATCTTCGTGCCGATGCAGGGTGTCGACAGCAAGGCGGCGGCGGGCGGAGGCGATACGCCCCTGTCGGAAAAGGAGCATTTCGTCCTGAGCCGCGCCGCCGAGGGGCTGACCAACAAGGAAATCGCGCGCGACATGGCGATCAGCGAGGTCTCGGTGAAAATGCACATGCGCGCCATCTGCCGCAAGCTGGAGGCGCGCAACCGTGCCCATGCTGTGATGATCAGCCGCGAGCGCGCCCTGATCTGACGCGCCCGTGACGCGGCGCCGCCGCTGTCAGATGCTGGCCCAGTCGGTGAAGCGCGTCTTGGGCGTCTGTGCGCCGTTCGCGCCTGTCTGCTGGATCTGGCCTGCACCCGCCTGCTGGCTGCCCCGTTGGGTCGGGGTGGCACCGGTGCCACTCTGAACCTGCGCCTGAGAGGATTGGGTCGCGCCGATTTGCGCGCCGGGTCGTGGGGTGTTCATGTCTGTGCCTGATCTGGTGTGCTGCGGGTCTGCTCAAGCCCTGCGACGTTGCGCGGGCAGGCGGGGCAGTGCGCCAAGCCGATCCATCCGTCAAGCACCAAACTGCGGCCCTTGCCCAATGCCGGTGCGGCATCGGCAAACTGTCGCCTGCAAGACGCGAAAAGGGCCGCCCAAGGGGGCGGCCCTTCGCATCTGGCGGGGTCGCGGTCAAAGGGAGGTAAGCCCGCGTCCCCTGTCCGGCGCCTGCCCATGACCCACCGGGAGGATGGGGTCGGAGGGGCGGGGCGCCGAAACCCTGTGGCCGGCCCTACATGGGTTCGGGGCGCGGCGTCGTGTTGGTGCTGGGCGGCAGCGTCGGGTGCACGACCTGCGGGATCTCGCCCGTCAGCGTCCGCAAGAAGGCCGCGATATCCTCGACCTCTTGCTCGCTCAGATCGGCCCCCAGCTGCGACACGCCCATCACGGCGACCGCTTCTTCCAGCGACCAGACCACGCCCGAGTGGAAATAGGGGGCGGTCAGTTCGATGTTGCGCAAAGGCGCAGCGCGGAAGACGTAATCATCCGCAGCCGTTTCCGTGACGGTAAAGCGACCGCGGTCGCCTTCGGGCAGCACGGCGCCGCCGGGGCGTTCCACAAGACCGAACGGATAGTAATCTTGCCCGCCCATGTTGACGCCCGCATGACACGCGGCGCAGCCTTGGTCGATGAAGGCGTTCAGGCCGCGGATTTCTTGTTCGGTCAGCGTGTCGGCGCCGTTCAGGAACTGGTCGAAGCGCGAGTTGGGCGTGGTCAGCGTGGCTTGGAAAGCCTCGACGGCCAGCGCGAAATTCTCGAAGGTGATCGGGTCAGCCTCACCGGGGAAGGCTTCGGCGAAGGCATCGACATAGCCCTGCATCGAATTCAGCGTCTCGATCAGACGTTCGGGCGTGTTGTTCATCTCGACACCCGCCTGCACCGGGCCCATCGCCTGTTCGGCAAGGTTGGCGGCCCGGCCATCCCAGAATTGCGCGATGTTGAAGACCGCGTTGTACATGGTGGGCGAATTTCGCGGACCCTGTTGCCAGCCATGGCCGATCGAGGTCTGGAGCCCGTCGACACCGCCAAGGCCCACGTTGTGGCAGGTTTGGCACGAGAACAGCCCCGACCGCGACATGCGCGGATCGAAGAACAGCATCGCGCCCAGATCGACGCGCGGGCGGGTGATGATGTTGTTGGGCAGATCGGGCGTGGTCAGCGGGATCGGGTCGAACAGGTCGTTGGCATAGGACCGAAGCTCATCATTTGCCAGCGCCGGTCCCGCGATCGCGGTCGCCAGGGCGACTGTGGCTGTCAGGGTGAGATGTCTCATGATCAGGTCTCCGATACTAACACGTCGTCTTTCGTCCGGAATTGGAACAGTTCCAGACATGGCCGATTTCCGGCGCGAAATAATTGACGTGGATCAAGATTTCAGGCGGTTTCGATCCGGCACGGTGCGGCAGCCTGTCGCCCTTTGGCGCCACGTCGGCTTGCCCCCCTCGACTGCTGTTTCAGCGCCGTCTTCCGGTGCCGATCTGGTCCAGAAACCGTTCAAGCGCGCCATCGCCGCCTGTGTCGGCAAGATCGGCCTTCAGGGCGTCGAACCGGGCCCGTAGCGCGGTCTTTTCATCGCCCTTGCAGTCGTTCCACGGGCGGCCCTGCAACGCCATGTGCAGCGCGTAATAGCCGATGAAATGGGGCTGGGTCCCGGCCTTCACCATGGCGCGATAGGCGGCATCCGCACCTATCTGGCGCAGGGCCGTCGCTGTGGGGATGCCCGCGCGCGCCATCGCCTCGGCCTGAGCCGGGCCGATGTGGCGGATTGCGGTCACGGGGTCGCTGTCGTCGGTTGGCGTTTGCGGGTCGGTCATGACCGCAAGCTATCAGATGCTGGCCCAATCCTTGAAGCGGATCGGTGCGGGCGGCATCGGTTCTGGCTTCGCCCCTTTGGCCGGGGCAGGGGCAGAGGCGGGTGCAGCGTTCGGACTGCTTCGGCATGGCGGGGTTCCCCTGTCTTTTGCCTGTGATCGCGAAAGCCTGCCGGTGAAATGTGGCCGATACGGACCGGAAATGTGGCGGGACTGTGGCGGGCGGCCAGCGGGTGACATCTTGGGGGGTGGGGTTTGCCATCGGACGATGGTGGATCGGCCGCAACACGGACGGGTGTTCGGATGCGACCCGATCACCCGCGCTGCGTCCCGCCACCAGCTATGTTCCGGTGAAAAAAGCTGGCGACCCGACCATGTGGAAGAGAGACGAGGAGGCGGGCCGCCAGCAGGGTTTTCTCATCATCCGGACAGCGCGGGAAGGAAGGGAGGAGAAACGCGATGCCGTCTGACTGAATTCAGGTTGCGCGGCAGTGCGGCGCGAGGGAAGGGGCAACCGGCTGTCACGCCTCAAGATTTCGCGGGTGCCCTATTTTCAGGCGCTCTTTACCACGGCAAGGATCACGGCGCAGGCGGTTTCGGGACAATCGCAGGTTGTCCTCGCGATTCTGTCAGCCGGGCAGTGCATCCAACACCGCGCCCGCGATCCGCGCGGTATCCGCCCATCCGGGCAACGCCGCGCTACGGCCTGCGCCGAGGCTGCGGCCATGCTTTTGCGCAATGCAACGTCCGACAGCACGCGGGCCAAGGCTTCGGCAAAGGCGGGCGCGTCGTCAGGCGCCACCAGCAGCCCCAGCGCCCTTGGCCACGGTGTCGGGCACCGCACCCGTGGCGCAGGTCACGATCGGCAGGCCATGGGCCATCGCCTCGTCGAAGACGATGCCATAGCCCTCGTAGCGGGTGGCGAGAGCAAAGACGCTGGCCTGCGCATAGGCGCGGCCCAGATCGTCGCCGGGCAGGCGGCCCGCCAGCCGCACCCGGTCGCCAAGATCCAGATCGGCATGCAACCGGTCCAGCATCGCGGCATGGCCCGCGTCATAGCGCGTGCCCACGATCATCGCCTGCCAGCCGCCGGGCGGCAGAAGCGCCAGCGCGCGCAGCAAGATGTCATGCCCTTTGCGCGGATGCTGGATGCCCACGGACAGGATCAGCGGCGGATCGGCGGGCGGCATCTAGCCCAGTGGCTTGTCGGTGCCGGGGCGCGCGATGGTGATGCGGGTGGGGGCCACGCCATAATCCGACACCAGCAGCGCCTTCGTGTGCGGGCTTGGCACCAGAACATGGGCGGCGTGGCGCAGGTTGTCGCGTTCGGTTTTGTAGAGGTGGTCGCGCAGGGCGGGCTCCAGCCCGCTTTCATGGGCCAGCGGATGGTGCAGCATCGCCACCACGGGCATCGGCAGGGCGGCCAGCAGGGCGGTGTCGATGGAGCCGAAGACCAGCCCGTCGAGGATCAGCGCGCGCGTGGGCTCGATGGCGCGCAGGCGGGCGGCCGCATCGGCCATGTCACCCGCTGTCGGAACCGGGAAGGAGGAGCCGAGCGGGATGTGATCCACGTCGCGCCTTTGAGCGCGCAATCCTTCCAGCAGGCGACGCTCGTAGATGTAGCCCCCCGTCAGCGTCTCGATATCGCCGGGAATGGCAAAGGCCGTGGCGCGCAGGGTCATGTCAGTTGCTCCGGGGCATAGATCCGCAAGATGCGCGCCTCGATCAGTCCGACGCCGGCATAGCCCAGCGCAGACAGTCCGGCGGTCAGGGCCACGGCGCTCCAGAGCATGTTGTAATCCGAAACCGAGGCCGAGATCGCCATCAAACTGCCCAGCCCCGCGCCGGTCGCCAGCCATTCCACCACGGTAACCGCCAGAACCGAAGCCGGAACCCCCATGCGCGCAGCGGCGAAAAAGGCAGGCAGCATTGCGGGGATGCGCACCCGGATCAGACGCTGCAAACGCCCCGCGGCATAGCTGTCGAAGACATCGATCACCTGCCCGGGCGCCTGTTTCAGCCCGTGAATGCAGGCGACCAGCGTGGGAAAGAACACCATGACGGCCACCAGCACGATGGTGCCCGTAGCGCCCCGCCCCAGCATGAGCACGATCAGCGGTGCGGTGGTCACGATGGGCACCGAGCGCAGCGCGATGGCCAGCGGCATGGCCGTGCCTGCGACCGCCGGGGCCAGCACAAAGAGGATCGCAAGACCGGCGCCCGCCGCAAGGCCCGCAAGGTATCGGGCAGCAGGAACACCGTCGTCTCGGCCAGCGCCGCGCCAAGGCTGGCGCGGGTGGCTTCGGCATTCGGGGCCCAGATGAGCGCACGGGCCACATCTTGCGGTCCCTTGGCAAAGAACGGGTTCAGATCGAAGACCGCGATGGCCCCACCACAGCCCAAGGATCGCCGCCGCGACGGCCACCAGCGAAAGCGGCAACTGGCCGATCCCGGCCTCGGCCCCCTCGGCGCGGGGCGGCGCAAGGATGATCGGAGGCGCGTCTTTCAGCACGCGGCGCGCCATGGCGCCCACGGCCAGATAGGCCGCCACCGCCACCGCCGTGGCCACGCTCGCCAGCGCCCATGTCATGTCGACATCCAGCGCCCGCATGGCGCGGATGGTCAGCACGCCCATGCCGCGTTCGGCTCCGGTGAACTCCCCCACCATTGCACCCAGAAAAGCGGCAGGGGCCGCTATCTGCAAGCCCGCGAACAGATAGGGCAGCGACGCCATCAACCGCACATGGATCAGTGCCGCGACCCGGCCCCGCCCGTAGCTGGCGATCAGGTCGAACCATGTGGCGGGGCCGCGCGCATCCCAACGAGCAGCGGGATCAGCGTGGTGTAATAGACGGCAAGGGCTGCCAGCACGATCTGCGGCCCGTCGCCGGGGCCAAAGATGACGCGCAGGATCGGCCGGTCGCCACCAGCGGCAAGCAAAACACCACCAGCGCCACGCCCGTCACGATGCGCTGGCTGGCCCGGAAAGGCCAAAGCGATGCCCGCCAGAACCAGCGCCGCCAGATTGCCCAGCACGAATCCTGCCGCCGCATTGCCCAGCGTCTCGGCCAGCGCGCGCCACCATCAGGCCGCGGTTCTCGATCAGCCACGACAGAACCTGCGAGGGGGCGGCCAGAACAGAAGGCCCCACCAAGGCGCGCGCCGCCAGTTCCCAGCCAAAGAGCACCAGCACCAGCCCTATGGCCGTGCCGCGCCCCGTGCCGCTCGTGGCCGGGGCGGCGTAGCCTGCGACCGCGCTCACTGGGCGGCCAGCGGCCGGTCGCGCAGCGCTGCCGGCCTGAGAACGCGGCGAAGACCGCATCGACATGCGCGGTGAAGCCCGGTTTGCGGGCATCCTCGGGCGCGCGGGGGCGGGGCAGGTCGATGGTGATGTCGGCCACCATCTCGGCCGGGCGGGGCGACAGCACGATGACCCGGTCCGACAACATCACCGCCTCGGTCACGGAATGAGTGACAAGGATCGTGGTCGTCCCCCGCGCTTCCCACAGACGGGGCAGGTCTTGGGCCAATTGCTGGCGCGTCAACTCATCCACCGCGCCAAAGGGTTCATCGAGCAGCAAAAGCCGGGGCTCCGTCGCCAGCGCCCGCGCGATGGCCGCGCGCTGGCGCATGCCGCCCGACAGTTGCGCGGGGCGCGTGTCGGCAAATCCCTCCAGCCCCACCAGCGCGATCAGCTGGTCGATGGCGGCGCGGTCCACGGGGCGGCGGGCCAGCGAGAGCGCCAGCTCGATATTGCCGCGCACGCTGCGCCACGGCAGCAGCGAGGGGTCCTGAAAGGCGACCGACAGGCCCGCCTTTCGCAAGGTCTGGGCGGGCGGCTCGCCACCGATCTCGATACTGCCCGCGCTGGGCGTCTCTAGCCCTGCGATCATGCGCAGCAATGTGGATTTGCCGCAACCCGAGGCCCCGACAAGTGCGGTGGTCTGACCCGCCGCGAACTGGATGTCCGTCGGCCGGACGGCCTCCACGCCGCCCGGCCATGTCTTGCCCAGCCCGGCGCAGATCACGCCGGGGGGGGCGCTTGTGTCAGGCGCCATGAACCTCTTCGAGGATGGAGCGGTCCCACAGGTCGGGCGTCACCGTCCGCCCCAGAAGCGCAAGGGTTTCGATATTGGCGGCCACGGTCTCGTCGGTCCACCAGCCAAAGCCGTTGGCATCCGTCAGATCCGAGAACATCAGCGGTACCTGACGCGCGGCCTGCAGGGCTTGCGTCGGCAGGTCGAGGCCCGCGTCGGGGAACATCTCGAGCGTCAGGGCGGCGGCGGCATCGGTATCCTCGCGGTAGGCGTTCCAGCCGCGCACCTCGCCCCGCATCAGGCCGACCAGTTCCGCGCGGCGGTTGGCAAGGCTATCCTCGGTGGCGATGTAGGTCTGGGAATGCAGCGCATAGCCGAAATCGGCCATCAGCATGGTGACGCTATCGATGCCTTGGGTGGCCATGGCGACGGGCAGGTCGGTTTCCCAGCACAAGAGGCAATCGACCTCGCCGGCCAGCATGGGCTGGGCGGAATATTGGGTCGGGATGATCTCGATGCCGTTGATGTCGACATTGTTGAGCGTGCACAGCGCCTGCAGCACCGGCGTGTTGGCCAGCGCCATGCCGATCCGCTTGCCGACCAGATCGGCGGGCGTGTTGACCGGGTTGGCTGGCAGTGAGGCGATCACGAAGGGGTTCTTCTGCATCGCGACGCCCAGGATCTTGAAGGGCGCGCCTTGTTCCACGGCGGCGGCGGTGTAATCGGCCGCCGAAATGCCCACCAGCGCCGTGCCCGCCACCACGGGCGGCTCAACCGGCGCGTTCGGGCCACCGGGGAACAGGGCGACGTCCAGCCCTTCCTCGGCCCAGAAGCCGCGCGTTTGCGCGATGTAGCTGCCGCCGAATTGCGAGGAATGAAGCCACGACAGCTGCAGCGCCACGGATGTCTGCGCGTGTGCGGGCCGCGGGGACAGGCCAAGGGCGGCAACGCCAAGGCCTGCAGCGCCACTGGCCATCAGGCCACGGCGGGTAAGGGTCGGATATCGGGTCATGTCGTTCTCCTGTTCGTGCGGCAAGGCTAAGGTGTCTGGGGGGCTTGGCAAGGGCGGCGGGCCGTTTCGTCGCGGTGGTTTGCCCTTTTCGCTCATGATTTCATCGCTTTGGCGGTGGGCGCCAGCACAAGGGCCACGGCGCCGGGCGGACTGGAGGTCAGAAAGACGAGGCCGAAGGCGACACTGGCGGCCAGACCTTCGGCGGCGGCGATGCCCGCGACCGGCAAGATCGCCGCCGCAGCACCTTCGCGCAGGCCCCAGCCGCTGACGGTGATCGGGATCAGCATGGTGAACAAGATCAGCGGCACCAGCGCCAGCGCCGCCGTGACCGGCAGGTCGGCCCCGATGGCGCGGACGCAAAAGGCGAAACCCGCGATATTTGCCAGCGCGATGGCAAGGCTGAGCGCCAGTTGCCGCCCCAGCACCGACCGGTGCGTCACGGCCTTCGCAAAGCCGCGCCCCAGATCGGCAAGGCCGCGCCCGATGCGCCCGGGCAGCAATCGCGCCGCAAGCCACAGGACGACCGGCAGCGCCAGCCCAGCAAGGACAAGACTGGCGGCCAGCGCGGCCAGCCAGCCCGGCCAGATCAGCCCGCCCGGTGCGGCCAGTGTGCTCCCAAAAGCCAGCGCCATCACGGCGAACATGGCGATCTGGCCTGCCAGCCGCTCAAAGACCACCGCCTGCCCCGAGGCGAGCAGCCCCGCCTGCGCCCGCGCCCTGAGGGCGCGGCCCGCATCACCCAGAACGCCGCCGGGCAGGGTCTGGTTGACGATCTGCGACAGGTAATATTCGCGCACCGCAGTGCCCCGGTCGATCACGATGCCCAGTTGCGCCGCCGTCAGCCGCCAGCGCAGCGCCGAGAGCACGGTCTGCAGGCTCAAGCTCGCCAGCGCCGCGATCAGCCACGTCGGATCGGCGCCCGCCAGCCTGCGCGCGGCCTCGGTCCCGTCGGCCGCGTGCCAGAGCCACACCAGCATCGCCAGCGCCACGGCGATCTGGGCACCGCGGATCACGGCAGGGGGGATGGAACGGAGCGCGCGCATGGCTCAGCTCTCCGCTTCTGGCGGGAGGGTGGTGGAGAAGGCCTCAAGGATCAGGTCGCGCAGCCGGTCCATGCCTGTCACCGGCGCGTCGGAGCGTGGGATCAAGCCGGGCGACAGGCCCCAATCTTGCGTCAGATCCACCAGATACGCGGGGCCGATCACATGGATCGGCACATCGCGCCGGTCATCGAGCGCGATAAACCCTGCCGCCTGATGGTCGCCTATCACGATCAGCAAAGGCGGGTCCTCGGCATGGCGGGCGGCGTAGGACAGCACGTTTTGCAGCGCGTAATCCACCGCCAGCCGGTATTGCGCGCGTACCCTGTCGCGGTCGCGCCAGACCACATCGGGCGGATCGCCCGCCTGCGCCATGGCGTCAAAGATGCGGCCATCGCCGATCGCGTCCCATGCCACCATCTGCGGCACCGGCACCCAAGGCGCGTGCGACGATCCGGTGGCGAGCTGGATGAACAGGTGCCCATTTTGCGGCCTGTCGCGCAACAACCGGTCCATCGCGGCGAAGGTGAACTGGTCGGGCATGGTCACCCAGTTGAAATTCAGCCCGCCATAGCCAAGGTCGGCGGCCGCCAGCACGGTGTCAAAGCCCATGAGCAGGCTTTCGGGCCAGTCGAGCGTGATCTGCGGCATCACCGCGGCGGTATGGAAGCCTGCGTCTTGCGCCAGATCGAACAGCGTTTGCCGCCCCGAGGCCAGCGCCGCGCCGTAGCGCGTCTGCCCGTCGACCCACAGACCATTGGCCAGCGTCGCATGCGCGAGCCAGCTTTGCCCGCCCCGCGTGGGCGAGGCAAGAAACCCCGAGGCCATGGCCAGCCCGCGCGCCGTCAGATCGGCCTCGCCCGCCCGCAACGTCGCCCGATGCAGGTCGGCGTAAAGGGCCGTGTCCATGCTGGTGCGTCCGTAGCTTTCCACAAAGACCACGATCACGTCGCGGTCGATCCGGTCGAGCAGGCCCCCGGCACCCGCCCAAGGATCGGCGGCGGCGGCGGCTCGAAGGCGCGCAGGTCGGCCAGCGTGGCGCGCGCCATTTGCCAGCGCTCGATTCCGACTCTTGCGGTGAAGGCCGCGCCGGGCGGCTCGGCAGGTAGGGTCCAGCGCCCCATCGTACCGCCGATCTCGGCGGTGGCGACGCACCCGCCGACAAGATGGCGGCCACGGCCAGAGCGCCGCGCACAACCGGCCGCGCAACCTGAACGCCTGCCCAGACCCCCGTCGCCCACCAAAGGGCGCCCGCAACGCCCGCCACGGCCAGCACGGCGGCAAGCCCCGCGAGAACTGCCAGCACCGGCCCGATGGCTCCGATGAGCAGCCGCAAACCAGCTTCGACCAGCGCAAGGTCCGCAACCGGGTTGAAGCCGCGCGCCAGCGCCGTGAACATGGCGAAGTCGGCCGCCTTGAGCACCGCGATCACCATCACCACGGCCACCAGCGCGCCCCGGACCATCTTGCCTGCGCGCCCCGGACCCAGAGCGACCAGCCCCAGCACGATCACCGGCAATTCCAGCGGGAACAGCCCCAGCGCGCCCCATGTTATCGCGGCGGGGTGGTTGGGCTGGATCAACAGGATGTGGAGGACCAGCGTGGCGAGGATCAGGCGCAGGGCAGGGCGGATCGGCAAGGTGCTCAAGATCTCGTCCGCCAGAGCCAAAGAACATCCTTGCCGAAGGACCAGATGAGAGCCGCCGCCACCAGCGCGACCACCGGATTGGCGACGCTCGCGGCAACGGGCGGCGGTTGCAGCGCGATCAGCGTGGCGATCTGCACCACGCAAACCAGCTTGCGGCTGAAGCGCTCGGGTGCAGGGCGGTCGAGCCATGGCAGGACACGGGCGGCCAGTGCAAAGACATAGCGCGGTAGCCCGATCAGCAGCACGATGGCGCCCGCCGTGCCCGCCGCCCAAGCGTTGAGCGCAAGGATCAGGGCCAGCGCGCTGTCCACCTCCATGTCGAACCTTGCGCCGAAATCGGAAGACAGCCCGTCACGCCGCGCAAGCCACCCGTCGATCCCGTCAAGCCCCAGCGCCACAGCCGCGACGACAAAAACCACCCAAGGCGCCGCGCTCCCCGCAAGCGGGGCAAGAAGCGCCGAGGCGAGCGCCAGAGCGGGCCAGTGTCACCTTGTTGCACAGCCCGATGGTGTCATGCGGATAGCCGCGCCGCAAAAGGACAAGGGCAAGGGCGAGGCCGGCCGCGTAGCCCGCGAAAGACAAGATTATGGCGCGTGCATCCGCACCCACCAGCGCCAGCACCGCAGGCCCGACGATCGCCGCCCCGACGGCGCCGGACAGCACAAGTTGACCACCCGGCGTACGCAAGATGACTGCGAGAGACCGGCGCGTTACGCGGGGCAGGTTTGGATTGATCTGATCCATGCATTCGACTCTAGCTTGGTGGGTCAACTGTCAAGGTCCTGTCACAATCCTTGAAGCCCCGGCCGGGGGCCCTAACTGCCGTAGAGCAAAGGATGAGCATGGCATGAGCGATCTGCGATATTCCACGCCGGCACGCCTGATCCACTGGGGGATGGCGGTGCTTATCTTGCTCACCATACCGGCGGGCCTCGTGATGGTTCAGCCCGGGCTGGATCGCGGTCTGCAGAACACGCTGTTCATCTTCCACAAGAACGTGGGCGTGGCGCTCTTGCTGCTGGTGATCTTGCGCCTTGGCTGGCGTCTTGCCCACCCTGCTCCGCCCTTGCCTGCAACGGTTCCGGGCTGGCAGGCGCGTATCGCCGGGCTGAGCCATCTGGCGCTTTACGCGCTGATGATCACCCTGCCGGTGGCGGGCTACGTGCGGGTCAAGGCCGGCGGCTTTCCGATCGAGATGCTTGATGCGCTTGGGGTGCCGTCGCTGGTGCCACGATCCGACGCCTTGGCCGAGGTTGCCAAGACCATCCATTACGGGGCGGGCCTTGCCATCGTCGCCGTGCTGGCCGCCCACATCGGTGCCGCCTTGTTTCACGGCATCGTGAAGCGCGATGGCGTGTTTTCGCGCATCTGGCCTCCGGTCGGTGGTAAAGGCCTCTAGCCCGACCTTGCATCCGCCAATGCTTGGGATAGATGCTGCAGTGCAGCGTCGATAAGGGCGCTGAGTCGCACAGTTTTTCCCAGAAAGGCCACCTTCCATCATGTCTCTCGCCGAAAGCCATATCGGACCGTTCGTCGGACCGCGCCCCGCCGGGCGACACTGGCATGTCTGGGCCTATGCGGCGCTGACGGCGAGCTTGGCAGGGGGCTGGTGACGGCGGTGGCGCTGTCGGTCACCGACTGGACGCTTGCCTCCGGCTTGGCGCTCGTGCTCGTGACGCTCAGCGCGATCTGGATCTCGGGTGGTGCTGCGACGGCGGTCCCTGGCCTTGCGGCGCCTGCGCGCGTGCCGCGGGCGCTGCCCGCGGGCTGGTTGCCGCAAGGCAGCACCGCCGTGCTGGTTACACTCTGCGGTGAGGATGCCGGCGCGCTATCCGCAGCGCTCACCGATCTGCGGCGGGGCTGGACCGTCCTGAGGTTGCAGGACAAGGCGCAGATCTTTGTGCTGTCCGACACTTCGCAGGCCGAAAAGATCGCAGCCGAGGAGGCGGCGCTGGCGCCGCTCTTGTCCGCAGGCCGCGTGATCTACCGCCGTCGCGCCGTCAACATCGGTCGCAAACCCGGCAACATCGCGGAATGGCTGGGCAGCCACGGCGACCGCTTTGCCTATATGATGGTGCTCGATGCCGACAGCCGGATGAGCGCTGACCGCATCCGCGCCATGATCCACAGCCTCGAGACGCGGCCGCGCACGGGCCTGTTGCAGTCCGGCATGACGCTGGTGCCCGCGCAAAGCCGGTTCGGCCGCCACCAGCGCCTGTCGGCACGGCTGCTCTCGCCCAATTTCGGGCGCGGCATGGCGGCATGGTCGGGTGAGGCGGGCAGTCACTGGGGCCATAACGCGATCATGCGCGTGGCGGCCTTTCGCAGTGCCGCCGATCTGCCGGTCCTGTCCGGTCCAGCACCTTTCGGGGGCGTGCCGCTGAGCCATGATTTCGTCGAAGCGGCGTGGATGGTGCGCGCGGGCTGGGCGGTGGAGCTTGACCCCGCCACGGCGGGGCAGCGCCGAGGACGGGCCTGCAAACCTTGGCCGAGTTTCACCGCCGCGACCGGCGCTGGTGCCAGGGCAATCTTCAGCATCTCCGCCTACTGGCCGCGCCCGGCCTCCATCCGCTCAGCCGGGTGCATTTCGCCTCGGGCATCATGGGCTATCTGGCTGCGCCGATCTGGCTGGCGCTTCTGGCGCTGTTTGCGTCGGGGGCGGTCGCGGTGAGGGGGGCGCTGCCCTTTGCCCTGATCGTGTCCGTCTTGTTGCTGCCAAAGCTTTGCGCGCTGGCAGTCTGGATGATGCGGGCGCGCGGCGTCGCGCGGCGGCTGGTTTTCTTGCGGGCCGGGCTGATCGAACTTGTGGTGTCCACCTTGGTCGCACCCCTTATCATGCTGCGCCAGAGCGGAGCGGTCGCCTCGGTCCTGATCGGGCGCGATTGTGGTTGGAAATCGGGCAAAGCCCCGCGCCGCGCCTTGCCCAAGGGCCTGCCCGAGGCGCTGGCCGGTCTGGCGCTGTTGGCGCTGGCGGTTGCGGCAGGACCGGCGGCGGCGGTCTGGTGGCTTGCGCCGGTCGCCCTGCCGCTGGTCGCCGCGCCCGTGCTAGTGCCCGTGCTGGACGGCGCTGCATGATCGGGCGTCGATTGGTGATCTCGGGCGCGCTGGCCGCGGTGATGCTGGCGCCCGGCCTGCGCCTGCGGGCCGACAGCTTGCACGAGGCAACCCCGCCCAGTTTGCTGGACGCTGCGCGCGCGTTGGCGGCAACGCCCTATACCCACGGCACGGGCGTGCTGCCGCCGCCCTTTGCGGGATTGAGCTATGACGCCTATCGCGGCATCCGCCCGATCCCCGGACGGGCGGCGATCTTGCCGCAAGGCCCGCGCTTTGCCGTCGATCTTCTGCCGCCCGGCCTGTTCTTTCCCGATCCGGTCACCGTCGACCTACCTGCCGAGGACGGCTTTGCCCCGGTGCCGCTCTCGCCCGACCTGTTCGATTTCGACGCGCGTTATTTCGATACCATCCCCGAAAGTGCGCCCGGGGCCGGGTTTTCCGGCTTGCGCCTGCGCCATCCTCTGAACGCCCCCGACCTGCTGGACGAGGTTCTGGTGGTGCAGGGTGCGAGCTATTTCCGCGCCATCGGGCAGGCCATGGTCTATGGGCTATCGGCGCGCGCCGTGGCGCTGGGCACAGGTGGCGCAGCACCCGAGGAATTTCCCCGCTTCACCCATCTGCGCCTGCATCCCGCCGAGGGTGACGCCGTGCGGCTGGAGGCGGTGATCGACAGCCCGTCGCTGGCCGGCCATCTGGACATGGTACTGCGCCCCGGGGCCGACACGGTGATGGAGGTGGCGGTGACGATTCTGCCGCGCCGCGAGATCGCCGATATCGGTGTGGCGCCCTTGACGTCGATGTATCTCAAGGGGCCGATGCGCGCCGCCGTGTCGGATGATTTCCGCCCCCGCGTGCATGACAGCGATCTGCTGATGATCACCAATGGCGCGGGCGAGACGCTCTGGCGGCCCATCGCCAACCCGGCCCGGGTCGAGACGTCGGTCTTTGTGGATGACGGCCCGGCGGCCTTTGGCCTGTGGCAGACGCCGCGCGATTTCGAGGATTTCGAGGACAGTGAGGCGCGCTATCACGACCGCCCGTCGGCCTTTGTCGAGGCGCTGACCGATTGGGGCCGGGGTGGCGTCGTGCTGGTCGAAATTCCGACCGGCGACGAGTTCATGGACAATATCGTCGCCTTCTGGCGACCCGAGGCACCGCTGGCGGCCTAAGCAGCGAGCATCGCTTTGCCTATCGCCTGACATGGACGCGGGCCGCGCCGCTCCGGTCACGCCCTGACGATCCGCCAAAGCCGCAGCGGGCGCGAGCATGACCGCCCGGGCACGCGGCGTTTCGTGGTGGATTTCGCGGGCGTAGGCGAGGGGCTGACCGTCGATCTGTCGGCCAGCGCGGGCGTGGTGTCTGGGGCCAGCCTGTTTGCACTGCCCGAGGGGCGCGGCACGCGCGTGACCTTCTTGCTGACGCCAGAAGGTGTTGACCTGTCCGATCTGCGGCTGGTCCTGCGCGACGCGGGCGGTGTGGCGGTGAGCCCGGTCTGGATCTACCGCTGGACGCGCGCGCGCGACGGCGGGATCTAGCGGGGCAGGGCGATCATCGCCCGCAAGGGTCGGTGGTCCGAGGCCATGCGGATGCCCGGCCCGTCCAGCACCTCGCAGGCGGTGACACGGGCGGGCGGCGTGACGAGCACCCGGTCGAGCGGCAAGATGGGGCGGCGCGCCGGAAAGGTGGCGCGCGCGCGGACCGGACAGCGGCAGGCCCGACACCCGCCGCGACAAGGCCAGCCCGCCCCAAGGCCGCCACTCGTTCAGATCGCCCGCCACGATGCAAAAAGCCGTGCCTCGCGCCGAAACAGATGCTGGCCCAGCGTCCGCATCTGCGCCATCCGCAGCGCTTGTGACAGCGACAGGTGCAACCCGACCAACCGCAGCGCGCGGCCCTCCGTGGTGAAATCGACGATGACCGCGCCTCGGTGGCAATGGCCGGGCAGGTCGATCAAGGTGACATCCTCGACCCGCGCATCGGGCTGCAGGAAAATGATCGTGCCCAAAAACCCGTGGCTTTGCGCGCCCCATCTGTGCGCGCCATCGGTATGGACAGGGACCAGGCCGGTATTGCGTGTGATCCACGGCAGGTCGAGAAAACCGCGATGCGGCGGACACTCCTCGTCGGCCTCTTGCAAGATCAGTGCGCCGGGCGTCCCGGTTGCCACCTCGTCGCACAGAACCCGGGCGGTGCGGTCCGGATCGATCACGCCGTCATTGCCGCGCCCGCGGTGGATGTTCCAGCTGACACAGGAAAACGTTGCTGCGGTCGTGGTCACGCCTGTCTGATCCTTTTGCGGCCCCGACCCGCCGATCGCCATACCCTGCAGATAACGCCGCGTCGGGTCCGATCAAGCGCGGCGACCGATGCGGCGGCCGGGCAGGCTGTGGCCCGGTCACGCTTTTTCGCCGTGACTGCCATCGTCAAGGCTATGTATTGGGCAAGGCGGTCGTGCCGGCCGCGAGGCAAGATGGCGGAAGATGCGATGAAATTGCTCAGACAAGGCCTGCTGACATTGGTCGCGCTTACTGCGGCGCTTGCCATCTGGGTGGTCTATGTGCCGTCGGCCGCGCCCTATCTGGAGCGCGCGGGCGTCTGATGACCTGCTGGGTCTGGAGCCACCCGCACCGGAAGAAGCATCTGCCGGGCGCGGTTTTGGCGGAGGCTACGGCGCGAGGTCGTGGTGGCGGCCGCCGAGGACCGGACAGGCCAATGCGCGCGCGTCACAGCCATTGGCGACGGGCCAGGCGCTGCGCTCGGTCGACCGTGCGGGCCGAGGCGACCGGGATGATCCGCGATCTCGCCATCACCCCCGGCACCTATGTCGAGGCGGGCGCGCTGGTGGCACAACTGGACGATGACGCCGAGCGCATTGCGCTGGACGCGAGCACGGCTGCTGGTGGCCGATGCCACGGGACCGTCGAACGGCTGTCGGCAGCTCAGGATCGGTGCCGTGTCCGCGATCTGCAATCCGCGAGGCGGAGCTGGCGTTGCGCACCGCCGAGCTTGCCGTCGAACAGGCCGAGTTCGATCTGGGCCAGCGCCGCATCACCGCGCCCATTGCAGGCTGGGCAGGCCTGTTGGAGGTGTCGCAGGGCGACCGGATCGGCCCGCAAGACGCCATCGCCGTTCTGTCCGACCGCTCCAGCATCCAGATCGACTTCCGCGTGCCCGAACGCTTCGTCGAGCAGCTGTCCGTCGGGATGATCATCGAGGTGACGCCGCTGGCGCGCCCCGATCAGGTTCTCGAAGGCGAGATCGTCGCGCTCGACAATGTGGTCGACCGCGCCAGCCGCACGCTGCGGGTGCAGGGGCAGGTCGAGAATGCAGATGACCAATTGCGCGCCGGCCAGGCGTTTTCGGTCGCGCTGTGCTTTCCGGGTGACACGCTGCCCTCTGTCGATCCCCTGGCGATCCAGTGGTCCAGCGACGGGTCGTTCGTCTGGGTCGCGCGCGACGGCGCGGCGGTGCGGGTTGCCGGTGCGCCATCCGTCAACGCAACAGCGACAGCGTGCTGGTCGAAGGCGATCTGAGCGCAGGGGATCAGGTGATCATCGAGGGCGTGCAGACCCTGCGCCCCGGCATCAGAGCTTGACATCCTGCCCGATGCGTCAGGCGATACCGACACAAGCCCCGCCGCCGCGCCGCAGGGCGACATCTGACCCCGCCACCGGAGGGCGCGCCGTGAAACAGACGACCGCAGAACTGGCTGGCCGCTCGGGCACCGCGCTCTTCGTGCGCCGCCCGATCCTTGCCTTCGTGCTCAGCGCGCTGATCGTGATCGCGGGACTGGCAAGCCTGTTCGGCGTCGAGGTGCGCGAACTGCCCGATGTCGACCGCCCGGTGATCTCGGTCACGACAGATTTTCCGGGCGCTCGCCCGAAACCGTCGATCAGGAAGTCACCAGCCGGATCGAGGGCGCCGTGGGCCGAGTCGCCGGGGTGCGGTCGATCTCGTCCAACTCGCGCTTCGGGCGCAGCCGGGTGACGCTGGAATTCTCTGAGGGCGCCGATATCGACGTGGCCGCCACCGATGTCCGCGACGCCGTGGCGCGGATCGCCAGGCAATCTGCCCGATGGGGCGGAGACGCCGCGCATCGTCAAGGCCGATGCCGATGCCCAGCCGGTCGTGCGCATCGCCGTCACCTCGGCCACGCGCAGCGCGCAGGATCTGACGCGTCTCGTGGAAGACGAAATCGCCGACCGGCTGGTGTCAATCGAGGGCGTGGCCGATCTGCAGATCTACGGCGACCGCGCACCGATCTTTCGCGTCGACATCGACCTGTTGCAACTGGCCAGCCGTGGCCTGACGCTGGCCGATCTGCGCCGACGCGCTGGCCGATGTGGCCTATGACGCGCCAGCGGGTGATCTGACCGGTGATCGCCAATCGATCAGCGTGCGCACCACCGCCGCCGTGTTGTCGCCCGAGGCCTTCGAAGACCTGGTGATCCGCGAGAACATCCGGCTGGGCGATGTGGCGCGCGTGTCGCTGGGGCCTGCGCCCAATGAAACCATCCTGCGCGCCAATGGCGAAACCGGCCTTGGCCTTGGCGTCGTGCGACAGGCCACCAGCAACACGCTGTCGATTTCCGCCGGGGTGCAGGCCGCGGTCGAAGATCTGCAGGCATCGCTGCCCGAGGATGTGAACATCTTCGTCACCTCGGATGACGCCGTGTTCATCAGCGGCTCGATCGACAGAGGTGCTGCAAGACCCTGCTGCTGGCGGTCGCTGATCGTCGTGGTCGTGATCTTCCTGTTCCTGCAGCGATCTGCGCGCCACGATGATCCCGGCGCTGACCATGCCGGTGGCGCTTGATCGGGACGTTGGCCGCGATCTACCTCGTGGGGTTCTCGGTCAATATCCTGACGCTTCTGGCGCTGGTGCTGGCGACCGGCATGGTGGTGGATGATGCCATCGTGGTGCTGGAAAACATCGTGCGCCGCCGCGCCGAGGGCATGGGGCCACGCGCCGCCGCCGTTCTGGGCACGCAACAGGTGTTCTTCGCCGTGGTCACGACGACGGCCACGCTGGCTGCGGTCTTTGTGCCCTTGTCCTTTCTGCCGGGGCAGGCGGGCGGGCTGTTTCGCGAATTCGGCTTTACGCTCGCCATCGCCGTGGGCCTGTCCTCGGTCGTGGCCTTGACGCTCTGCCCGGTTCTGGCCAGCCGCATGTTGCGCGACGGTGCGGGGGGCGGTGGCGGCCTGCTCCGGATGGCTCGGGCGACGGCCTGGCGCAGCTTTATGCCCGTAGCCTGCGCGTGGCGCTGGATTATCCCTTGGTCGTGGTGCTGGTGGCGGCGCTTTTCGCGGCCAGCGGCCGCGATGTGATGGCGGGGGCATCCGGCAGGAACTGACCCCGCCCGAAGACCGCGCCATAGCCTTGCTCAGCGTTTCGGCGCCCCAGGGCGTGTCGCTGGACCATACCGCCGCCAAGATGCGCGAGATCGAGGCGCTGATGCAGCCCCTGCGCGACAGCGGCGAGATCACCAACCTGTTCTCGATCACCGGCACCGGGTCCAATGCGCGCGGCTTCATGGTGATGACGCTGGCCCCATGGGACGACGCGCGCGCGCAGCCAGCAAGAGATCGTGGGCCAGATCAACGGCGCGCTGCGCGATGTCGTGGGCGTGCGCGCCTTTGCGATCCAGCCCAATTCGCTGGGCATCCGCGGCGCGGGCCGCGGCCTGACCTTTGCGGTCACCGGCAATGATTACGGCCAGCTGGAAGAGGTGGCCGAACGGCTTGTGGCGCGGATGCAGGAAAACCCGGCCTTCGGGCAGGTGCGGCTGGACTACGAGACGACGCAGCCGCAGCTGTTCATCGAGATCGACCGCACCCGCGCCTCGGATCTTGGCATCGAGATCGCGGGGCTGGGCGATGCGCTGCGTGCCGTGCTGGACGGGCGCAGCGTCGGCACGGTCTTTGCGCAAGACACCAGCTATGACATCCAGATGCTGTCGACCGTCAGATCCGGTGAACGATCCCGGCGATCTGGAAAACGTCTTCGTGCAGGCGGGCGACGGGCAGATGGTGCCGCATGTCCTCCTTCGTGCGGCTCGAGGAACGCGCGGTCGCCCCGGAACTGGAACGCGAGGGTCAAAACCGGTCGGTCGAGATTTCGGCGGGCCTGACCCCGATCTGCCGCTCGGGACCGCGCTGGCACAGGCGCAGGCGCTGGCCGACGATATCCTGGCGCCGGAAAACCGCATCGTGCCGCTGGCCGAGGCGGCGACGCTCGATGAAACCTCGGCCGGGCTGTTGCTGACCTTCGGCTTTGCGATCCTCGTCGTGTTCCTGGTGCTCGCGGCGCAGTTCGAAAGCTTCGTCTCGGCCGTGGTGGTGATGGCGACCGTGCCGCTGTGGGCATCGCCTGCGCCATCTTCGCACTGGTTCTGACCGGCCACAGCCTGAACATCTACAGCCAGATCGGGTTGGTGATGCTGATCGGGCATCATGGCCAAGAACGGCATCTTGATCGTCGAGTTTGCCAACCAGTTGCGCGACGCGGGGCCAGCGCGTGCGCGATGCGATCTTCGATGCCAGCACGATCCGCCTGCGCCCGGTGATGATGACCATGATCTCGACCGTGCTGGGCGGCGTTCCGCTTGATCTTGTCCTTCGGGGCCGGGCGCCGAGGCGCGCGAAGCCCTGGGCTGGGTGATCGTGGGCGGCCTCGGGCTGGCGACGCTCGTCCACGCTCTATCTCACGCCGGTGGCCTATCTGCTGCTGGCGGGGCTGTCCAAGCCCAAGGCCGAGGAAGAGGCGCGGCTGATGCGCGAGCTTGACGCGGCGACCGGTGGTGTTGCACCGCAAAGCCCAGCGGAATAGGGGCTGAGACCTCGCGGCTCAATCGTGATCGGGGTGCTGTCGGCTGGCATAGCGCCTGAGCGCCTCGGGCGGTGTGGAGCCTTCAGTGGTCGAGCGAGGCAGCTGCCGCAGCCGGTCGAGCCAGCGCCAGCCGTCCTCACAGCCATATTCGCGCTCGGGGCAACCGCATCCGGGGTATCGAGGCTGGCGAGCGTGACGTCGAGGCGCGGCGCCGACATAGCGAAAGTGCAGCGAGGTGCCGCAGGACGCGCAGAAGCCGCGCTCCACCGCCTCCGACGAGCGGAACCAGGTCGGCGCGCCGCGTGTCCAGACGAAATTTGCTATTTCCACCTCGGCCAAGGCCAGAAACGGCGCGCCGCTGGCCTTCTGACACATCCGGCAATGGCAGACATGCGGGTTGCGCAGCGCCCCCGTGACCCGGTAACGCACCGCGCCACATTGGCACCCGCCGCTGATCGGCAACATAGGCAAGGCTGTGCCGCCCGAGCCCGGATCAGGCGTCATGTGCACGCGTCCTTTCGATCATCCCACTGGACGCACACAATGCGGCACCGTTGCGTCCTCCAACAATTTCTGTTCGACGGAAACATCGATTTCAGGACAACAGGGCGCTGACGGCAGGGGACGAAATCAAGTTAAGAAAACCTCTCAAATATCTGAAAATATTTGATACTTAGCCAGGCACCGGTCTTTGGTGATGGCGTTTTGTGGCAACGGCAGATCGTGCAACTATTCCCCTGTTTTGGGGCGGTTGCAACTATGGTCGAAGTATCCTTCCGCCTCTTGTGTTAGCAGAACCCTGTCTTCCAACAACCGCTTGGCCGGTCATCATCTTGGTGTCGTAACGCAACCCATTCTTTTGACACATGGCCCTGTTTCGGCCACCGTGCCGAAGTGTCTCCACGAAGGGATCACGCATTTCATGTTCCGCACATTGTTCCTTGCTGTGCTTGTGGGCGTCGCCCCGGGCTCTCACGCGGCGGCGCAGGCTCCGGGACAGGGGGTTTGCGTCATCGTGTCCATCGACGGCGCCGGGATGGTCTCGGCGCCGGGGGCCAGGGGGCGCGCGGCGGAGGTGGGCCTCGGGATGGGGCGCAACGCGACGCTGCGCACCGGGCCCGATGCGCGTGTGACGCTGGACTGTGACAACGACCTGCGCGTCGTCGTCGGCCCAGCCTCGGACTTCGTGGTCCTGCGCCTGCTGGAGGAGGCACCGCAGACCTTGGGCTTGCGGTTGATGCGGGGCATCGCCGGGTTCTTCTTCGATGGCGGCGCTGATGGGGCGGGCGTTCAGGTCCGGACACCCTCCGCCGTGGCCGCAGTCCGCTCCACCGAATGGGCCATGCAGGTCAGCGATGGTGCCAGCGCGGTGTTCGCGCGGGAGGGCGCGGTTTTCGTCTTCGGGGAGACGGGAACGGTCGAACTGCGCCCGGGTGACGGCGTCGATGTCTCGCCCGAGGGCGCGATCGGCCCGGTCGTGCGATGGGGTCAGCCGCGGATCGATCTGTTCGCGGCGCTTCTGGGGCCGGATTGGTGACAGGCCTCTCCGCCGGCCATCGGCCCTTTGGCGCGCGGCTGTCTGGCGGTCGCTCTGGGCGCGGTGGCGCTGGTACTCTGGCATCCGGGGGAACGGATAGGATTTGGCGCAGCCGTCGAGGGGCGCCTGCTCGATTTGCGCTTCGAGATGCGTGGACCGCGGCCTCCGCCTCAAGACGTGGCCATCGTGGTCTTCGACGATCTTGCCGTAACCACGCTGCAGGCCTTTCCGCCAAGCCGCGCCGACATTGCCGCCACCCTAGACCGGATTTTTCGCCGCCGGGGCGGAGGTTGTGGCGCTCGACCTGCTATTGATCGACGCGCGCGCCGACGATCCCGTCCTTGCCGAGGCGCTGGGGTTCGGCGCGACGGTTCTTGGCGTCGCTGAAGCCCCTGCCGCGACCGAACCGCCGACCCTGTCGGATCCCGGTGGCTTCGGTCTTGTTATCGGACCGCAGTCGGTTGCGCCCTTGCCGGCGATGGGACCACCACCGGGTCTACAAGGTTTCGCGGCGCTGGGCCATGTCACGGTACAGCACGACGGCGACGGCATGCTGCGACGCTTGCGCCCCGCCCTGACGCTGCAGACGCGGGAGGGCATCTTAACGCTGCCGGGCTTGGCAATCGCCGCCGTTTCCGCGCAGGGGGCGCGACCCGACCTGATCCTTCCGAGTGCCGTATCCGTCGGGCGGCTGGAAGGGGCATGGCCCATGGTGCGGCTGGACCTTCAGGGCAGGCTGCCGTTGAATTTCCATGGCCCCGAGGGAACCATCCCGACCTACTCCGCTGCAGCCCTGTCAGAGGCCGACCTCAGCGACAGGATCGTGTTTCTCGGCGCCACGGCGACGGGCTTCGGCGACCGTCATGCCACCAGCTTTGACGCGACCCTGCCCGGTGTCGAGGCCCATGCGACGCTGGCCGCCAACCTGCTTGACGGGCGGGTTCTGCGCCGCGACATGGCGGCATGGGGCTTTGGTGCAGGCCACTGGCCGTTGCGGTTGCTGTGGCCGGTTTCTGGGCCGGGGGCTTGGGCGTCCATGGCTTGCGTTCGTGGCCAGCATCGGCACGACGGCAGCGACGCTGATTGCGCTGCAGGCGGCGTTCACGGCCGGATGGTGGCTGGATGCCACAACTGTTCTGGCCGCACTTGTTGCAGGACTGGCCACCGGCGGCGTGCTTCGCTTTTTTGGATACACGACGCCGCGCGGCCAACCTCGCGCGTTACCAGTCGCCGCGCCTCGTCGAGGCCATCGCGTCGCAGACCAATCCGCTGGGCGGCCGCGTTCCACAAGATGCGGTGGTCCTGTTCGTCGATATCGCCGGGTTCACCGCTCTGGCCGAAAGCATGCGCCCCGCCGAAACCGCCCTTTTTCTGCGCGCTTTCCACGAGATGGTGGAGACCGTCGCCGACCCGCTGGGCGGCACGATCATGGATTTTGCGGGAGACGGAGTTCTCGTCGTTTTCGGCCTGCCTGAACCTGCCAAGGGGGATGCGACGCGCGCGCTGCGGTTTATCGAAGGCCTGTTTTGTCAGGCTGCAGCGGACGGGATGCACCTGCGGGCGGGCGGCCATGCCGGCCCCGTGCAGTTCAGCCTGCTGGGAGGGTTGCGACACCGGATCGTGTCGATCAGCGGTGATGTCGTCAACACCGCCAGCAGGCTGCAGGAGCTTGCACGGACCCATGGCACGGCGCTGGCCCTGTCCGACGACCTGATCGCGTGCGAAGGATCGTTGCGCGCTTGGGCCGATATGGCCGGCCTTAGGCCGCTGGTCGATCAGGCATTGCGCGGTCGCACCGGAACCAAGACGATCTGGATCGGTGAGCCGCCGACGCCCATCATCGCGGAACGGGCGGTCGATGACATGAAGCGCACCAACTCGCTCGGAACGTCCCGTTAGAGCCGAGAGCATCGCAGTGTTGCGCTGTTATCTGAGGTGTGACGCTCGAGCATCTTGCGTACAGATGCACACATCTCCCCCCCCAGGGGTCAGAGCAACTTGATCGCCCGCTCGGAGGTGTCGCGGATGTGCTGTTCGATCAAGGCAGACGCGAGGTCCGCGTCACGGGCCAGCGTTGCGTTCATGATTTCGCGATGCTCTTCGAACTTCCGACCGCCTAGACCCTCCGGTGCGCGCTTGGTCACGAAACGGTAGCGGTCCAGCTGATCGAACATGATCGAGCGGAGCCGGAACAGCCAGCGCCCGGGGCAGGCGGCGACGATGGCTTCATGAAATTCGCGGTGGCGTTCCACCCATTCGGAATGCCGCTCCATGCGGCGTGCCCAGGGCAGTCCCTCGATCAGGCTGAGACGGTGGTGGACGGCAACGATATTGGTCTCCCAATCCTCGTCGCCATGAGCGATGGCCTCGCGCACGGCGCGCTTTTCAAAGGTGATGAAATGATCGGTGATCTCGATCAGTTCCGTGGCCGAAACCGGCGAAACCTTGAAACCCTTGCCCGCCTCGACCGTCACGAACCCTTCGGAGGACAGTTGCGAAAGTGCCTCGCGCAGGGTGCCGATGCCGACATCGTAGCGCTTGGTCATGTCCGCGAACTTCAGGCGGGTCTCTGGCTCGAACACGCTGCTTACAATATCTGTCCGCAGGCGGGTCAGCACATCGCGCGACCCGGACATGTCCGATTTCGGTGCGGGCCCGCCCGCCGGGGTCGTCGTGGCTGAAGTCACCCGTTGATCCTTCATTGCCCGCCTTTGCCTTGTCGATGTCCAGCGCATCCGCGCCATGACGTGGATTTTCGAATATCTCATCCAATCGCGGTTGGACATCTCTACCGAGAAACCGGGTACCCGTCCATCATTTTCAATGATAGAAAAACTTTCGAAAATAACGGGAGTTACGAATGAAGTTGCTGTCATTTCAGCGAGAAGGACGCCCGTCTTGGGGTGCGGTCCTGGACCGTGGCCTTGTCGATCTTGGCGCGCGATCGGCCGGGATGTTCCCCGACCTGCGATCCTTCATTGCCGCGGGCATGCCGCAAGACCTGCTGGACGGCGCGTCCGGGCCCGAGTTCGGCTTGGCTGATGTGGTCCTCGCCCCGGTGATCCCGAATCCCGACAAGATCGTGATGGCCGCCGTCAATTACCACGACGAGACGACCGACCCGGAAAAGATGCCGCCCTATCCCGTGCTGTTCTTGCGCCTGCCCTCGTCGCAGATCGGGCATGGCGCACCGCTGATCCAGCCGCGATCGTCGCAAAAGCTGGATTTCGAGGGAGAATTGGCGGTCATCATCGGCACGGGTGGGCGGCACATTTCCGCGGAACGGGCGATGGCCCACGTGGCGGGCTATTCAATCTACAACGACGGCAGCGTGCGGGATTGGCAGAAGCACAGCCACCAGTTCACGCCCGGCAAGAACTTCACCGGCACCGGCGCCTTCGGGCCCTGGATGGTCGGGGTAGGCGACCTGCCGATCCCGCACTCCGGCGTGTCATTGGTGACGCGGGTGAACGGGGTGGAAAAGCAGCGCACCGATACCGCACGCATGATCTTCGGCATCCCCTACCTGATTTCCTACATCTCGACCTTTGCGCCGCTGGTGCCAGGGGATGTGATCGTCACGGGCACCTGCACGGGTTTCGGCACTACGCGGCAACCGCCCGAATTCCTGACGCCGGGGGATGTCGTGGAGGTAGAGATCGAGGGCATCGGCGTGCTGTCGAACGGGGTCGAGGCAGAGGCGTGAGCGGCGGCGCTGTTAGCGGTGACCGATGAAAGGATGTTTTTTCCACGAATGATAAATTTTCGAAAATATTTGAGATCGTGGAAACTACGTGCTAGCAACCCTCAGGCGCAGTCGGAGAAGGGGTTCCGGTCATGAGCTATCTTGTGAACGCCATGGGGCATGTTCAGCTGAACGTTGTGGATGTCGACGCCCTTGTCCGCGAATCCCGTGACATCCTAGGCCTGCGTGTGACGCGGGAAGATGCGGGCTGCGTCTGGCTGTCGTCCAACGGACGGATGGCGGAACTGGTGCTGCATGAGGCGGGCGAGAACGCGATCCGTTCGCTCGGGTTCGAAGCCGTGTCCGAGGCGCGGTGGCCGAAGCGGCGGCCCGCGTGGCCGATGCTGGCTGCCATCTCGTGTCGACCGAGCCAAGCCTCGATTGCTGCGTGACCGGCATGAGCTTCGTCACGCCGCAGGGCCATACCTTCGAACTGCATGGGCCGGTTGCCACCGAAATCTACGGGAACCGCTATGCATCCACCGGCATGGCCCCCTTGCGCATCGATCACGTCAACATCACCTCGCCCGAGCCTGCCGAGACCCGCACCCAGCTGGAAGCGATCATGGGCATGCGCCTGTCAGAGCGTATGGTCGATGACGGGCTCAGCTGGATGCGGGGCGCGAACCGTCTTCACCACATTCTGGGTATCGTGCGCGGCGATACCGGGCTGCACCATTATTCTTGGGAAGTGGCCGAGTTTTCAGATTACTGCCGCCTTGGCGACCTGCTCGATACGGTGGAGAAGAACTTCATCTGGGGTCCGGGCCGTCACCGCCCCGGCGACAACACCTTCGCCTATTACATCGACGCCTGCGGCGCGATGGTGGAATGCGCGGGCAACATGGCGCTGATCAACGACGATGACCGCTATGTGCCCAATGTGATCACCGCGCTGAAGCGGCCCGAAAATGTGCGCGTGATGAATGTCTGGGGCGAACCCGCACCATTGCCATGGCGCGAGCATCGGTTCCCCTGGGCGGCACCCGCAGCATGAGCGCGTCAAGGAGGGGCATTGCCGTGACACGGCTTGGCATTTTGGAAGGGTCCTTGCGTCGCGCATCCCTGTCGCGCGCGGTCGGACGTGCGGTGGCGGAGCTTGTCCCCGAAGGCATGGAGGCCGTGATTCTTCCAAGCCCGGGCAATCTGCCGCTGTTCAACCAAGATGTGCTGGACGACGGCATGCCCGAGAGCGTCGCCGCCCTTACCCAGTCGGTCGTGACGATGGATGCGTTGCTGATCGTGACGCCGGAATACAACTGGTCGATCCCGGGCGGGCTGAAGAACGCCATCGACTGGCTGTCGCGGGTGACCCCCAATCCGCTCGCCCACAAGCCCGTCGCGATCTGGAGCGTCTCGCCCGGCCTTCTGGGTGGCGCGCGCGTGCACGAGAGTCTGCGCCAGACCCTGCATAGCCAAGACATGCTCATCATGGCCAAACCCGAAATCCAGATTTCCGGCGCCAAGGGCAAGGTGGATGTCGAGGCGGGCAGGATTACCCACCCCGAGACCGAGGCCTTCTTGCGCACCCATCTGTCCGCATTCTCCGACTTCTGTAGCCGCTGGGGACGCGCCTAGGCGCGGTCTTGGCCCGACCCGAACACGAGGCGACCGACCATGGAACATCCGCTGACCTTCATGTCCGACGGGCTCAAGCTGTCCGGCGTCTTACATGTGCCCGAGGGGCGACAGCCCGGCCAGCGTCTGCCGACCTTCATCGTCTTGCACGGCTTCGTGGGCACCAAGGACAAATCCCATGTCGAGTTGGTGTCGCGGATGCTGGAGGAATTCGGCTATTGCGTCTTCCGCATCGATTTTCGCGGCTGCGGCCAATCCGAGGGCGCGCGCGGCGAGGTGCGGTGTTTCGATCAGGTGGCCGATACGCGCAACGCCCTGACCTTCATCGCCGAGCGAGAGGAGGTCGATCCCGCCCGCATCGGCGTGACCGGGCACAGTTTCGGCGCGGCGGTGGCGATCTTCACCGGCGGCGTCGATCTGCGGGTCGCCTGCGTCCTGTCGCTGTGCGGCTGGGGCGACGGCGAGCGCAAGTTCCGCGGCCAGCACCCCACGCCCGAGGCATGGGCCAAGTTCACCGGCATTCTTGAAGAGGGGCGTCGCCACCGCGCCGAGACCGGCGAAAGCCTATGGGTCTCGCGCTTCGACGTGGTCCCGATCCCCGAGGAGTTGCGCAAGAACCTTTCGCCGCATGCGCAGTTCGAGGTTCCCGTGGAAACCGCAATCAGCATGTACCATTTCCGCGCCGAGGATGTGGTGGCCGACATCGCGCCGCGCCCGCTTTTGCTGTTCCACACGGCGGGCGATGTGATCACGCCGATGGAGCAATCCATCAGCCTGTTTCAGAAAGCCGGTGCCAACGCGGAGCTCATGATCCCCACGGGCATGTCGCATTTCCCCTTGTCCGAGGAGGACGAGCCGCACACCCGCGCGCTGATCTCGGCATGGCTCAAAAAATTCTTTCCCACCCCCCTGGGCAAGAGCGCATGATCCGGTTTCGTCCGCAGGATCTGAAGGACTATGCCGCGTCCTTGCTGCGGTCGGCGGGCTATGCGCCCGAACATGCGGCCCGCACGGCCGATATTCTGGTCTGGGCGAACGAACGCGGCGCAGAATCCCACGGTGTCTTGCGGATTCCGCGCTATGCCGAGATGGTCGAGCAGGGGCTGATCAACCCCTTGGCCAACCCGCAAGTCATGTCCCGTCAAGGCGCGGTCGCCATCATCGAGGCAGCCCGCGCCCCGGGGCCGTCCGCCATGGTGACCGCCGTGGACACAGCGCTGGAGATCGCCGGGGACCTTGGCATTGGCTGGTGTTCGGCGCGCAACATCACCCATGCGGGGGCGGTCGGGTACTTCGCATTGCGCGCGGCCGAACGGGGCTATCTGGGCATCGTGATGACCGCCTCCGGCCCGCTCATGGCCTATCACGGCGCACGCGTCGCGGGGCTTTCTACCAACCCGATCTCGATCGCCGTTCCAGGGCGGGGGCTGCCTCTGCTTCTGGACATGTCCACCTCGACCGTGGCGCTGGGCAAGATCATGCAGGCGCGCGATACCGGCATGACCATCCCCGAGGGATGGGCCATCGACGCGGCGGGCCAGCCCGCGACCGATCCGACAAAGGTCGCGACGCTTACACCGCTTGGCGGCGCGAAAGGGTCTGGACTGTCGCTGATGATCGAGGTTCTGGCCAGTGTGCTCGTGTCGAACCCCGCGATCTCGGGCGTGCTGGCGGGCGGCAAGGGCACGATGAACGGGGCAGCGCTGGCGATCCGCATCGATGCCTTTGCCGATCCCGACACCTTCGCGGCGCAGATCGCGGAACTTGCGACCGGGCTCAAGGCACTGCCCAAGGCGCCGGGCACCGACGAAATCCTGATGCCGGGCGAACGGGGCTTTCGACTTGCCGCAGAGCGCCAGACCACTGGCATTCCCGTTGCGCAGGGCACGCTCGACCGTCTGGCCGCCATGGCCGAACGGCTCGGCGTGCTTAAGCACCCATGGCCTTGGCACCGCCTTGACGGGGCAGGGCGGCACGGGGAGCGAGGCCCCTGACACATCTGCGCCTTGAGGGAGGGGCGATCATGCACGAGACCGACCAGAACCGGACAAGCATCGCCCAACGTGCGCTCAGCGGTGGCGTGCTGCTGGGCGTCGGGCTGATCATGCTTGCCTTGGCCTGGGGGTACCCTGTGGGGCGCCTGACCCAGATGGGGCCGGGCTTCATCCCGCGTGTGATCGGCCTTTTGATCTGCGCCTTGGCCGTGGCCATCATCATCGCAGACGTGATGGCCCCACGCTTGCCCAAGGCCGAACCTATGGACTGGCGCGGGCTTGCCTTCATCTCCTCCGCGATCTTGATCTTCGCGGGTCTGGTGGATGTCGTGGGCCTTGTACCCTCCATGTTCCTTGCTGTCGCCGTCTCGATGTTCGCGGATAGCGAGGCGCGGCCGCTCGGCGTGCTGATCTATGCCTCGCTGGCGACGTTTGGCGGGTGGCTGTTGTTTCTCGTGGCGCTCGAATTGCCGATCCCGGCGTTCTGGAGGTAGCGATGATCGACCAGCTCCTCCTTGGTCTGGGCGTCGTGCTGCAACCGCATGTGCTGGTCTATGCCTTTATTGGCGTGTTCATCGGGCAGTTGATCGGCGTGCTTCCGGGGATCGGGGCGATCACGGCGATCTCGCTGTTGTTGCCGGTGACCTTCTACCTTGATGCGACCACGTCGATGATCTTGCTGGCGGGCATCTATTATGGCTCGCAATATGGCGGTTCCATCGCTTCGATCTTGCTGAACCTGCCCGGCACGCCCTCGTCGGTCGTCACCTGCCTCGAAGGCTACCCGCTGTCGCAGTCCAACCGTGCGGGGCTGGCGTTGTTCGTGGCGGCCTTCTCGTCGTTCATCGGGGGCATGGCCGGGGTCGCCATCCTTGTGCTGGCAGCGATCCCGATGGCGGCGGTGGCCATCAGTTTCGGGGCACCCGAATATGCGATGCTGGTGATCCTTGGCCTGCTGGCGGCGTCGCTGATCGGGACCGGCTCGCAGCTTCGGTCCTTTGCGATGGTGCTTCTGGGCATCGCGCTGGGGCTGGTGGGTGCAGATCAGACAACCGGCTATTACCGTTTCGTCGCGATGCCGGAACTTGCGGATGGCATCAGCCTCGTATCCCTGGCGATGGGTCTCTTTGGCGTGAGCGAGATCATCCGCAACGCCACGGTGCGCGCCACGCCCGGCCCCGCGCTGGCGCTGCGCATGCGCGATGTGCTGCCGACGCGGGCCCAGGCGCGCAGCCTTGCCATGCCGATCTTTCGCGGCACCACGGTGGGCAGCTTCTTCGGCGCGTTGCCGGGCACCGGTGCGGCTATCGCGTCCTTCATGGCCTATGCGCTGGAACGGCGCGTGTCGCGCACCCCGGAGAAATTCGGCAAAGGGCATCTGCCCGGCCTTGCCGCGCCGGAGGCGGCCAACAACGCCGCAGCCCAGACCGGGTTCATCCCGACGCTGACCTTGGGCATTCCGGGCGATGCGGTGATGGCGTTGATCATCGGCGCGCTGATCCTGAACGGCATCATCCCGGTCCCGCGCCTGATGGCCGATCAGCCCGAGCTGTTCTGGGGGTTATTGCCAGCTTCTTCGTCGGCAACATCATCTTGCTCATGATCAACATCCCGCTGATCCGGCTGTGGGTGCTGTTGCTGCGCATCCCCTATCAGAAGCTTTACCCTGTCATCATCGTGATGATCTGCGTTGGCGTCTATTCGCACCGCACCAGCGTGACCGATGTCGTCCTGACGCTGGCCTTCGGGGTTCTGGGCTACCTGATGAAGAACTACCGGTTCGAACCCGCGCCGGTGCTTCTGGGCTTTGTCCTCGGCCCGCTGCTGGAGGACAATTTCCGCCGCGCCATGCTGATCCATCGCGGCGATTTCACCATCTTCGCCACCCGGCCCATCAGCGCGATCTTGCTCGCCTGTTCGGTGGCGCTGATCACCTATGCCATCTGGTCGGGCATCGCTGCCCGGCGCAAGACCGTCCGGGCATCACCCTGACCGGACTGAGCCGCGCCCGAACGGGCGCCTGTCAGGCCAAGGGGAGGTCCAAGGCCTGACACCACTGGAAGACCTGAAAACCCTTGGGAGGAAGACCATGATCAAGACCCTGTTCGCCACACTGCCGCTCGCACTGGCGTTGGCTGCGCCGTCCTTCGCACAAGACTTTCCCGACCGCGCCTTGCGGATCGTCCATGGCTTTGGCCCGGGCGGAAACGCCGATGTCGTGTCCCGCATCATGGCCGAGGCGATGTCGGCCGATCTGGGCGAACCCGTCGTCGTTGAATCCCGGCCCGGTGCGGGCGGCACCTTGGCCTCGGGCTATGTCGCAAGCGAAGCGCCCGATGGTTATACGCTGCAGCTTCTCGTCGGTGGCCATGCGGTAGCCGCCGGGCTCTACAACCAGCTGCCCTACGACTCGGTGAATGATTTCACCTTCCTGTCGACGGTCGGGCAATTCCCCTTCTTCGTGGCCGCCCGCGCCGGGGAATACGCTACGATCAACGCCGTGATCGAGGCGGCTCTGGCCGACCCCAGTGGCATCGTCATAGGCCATTCGGGGGTTGGGTCGACCCAACACCTGACCGGCGAGCTTCTGGGCCTTCAGACCGGGGCGGAATTCATCCATGTGCCATATCAGGGCGGTGCCGCCGCCAGCACGGCCCTGATGGGCGGCGAGGTCGATCTGATCATCGACGCCGGCACCGTGATCCGGGGGCAGGCAGATGCGGGTGTCTTTGACGTGCTGGCCGTCACCTCTGGGACGCGCTGGCCCGATGCGCCGGATGTCCCCACGCTGGCCGAAACGGTCGCGCCGGGCTTCGATGTCATTTCATGGACCGCGTTGGGCGCCCCCGCAGGTCTGCCTGAGGATGTCGCTGGCATCCTGAGCCAGTCCATCGCCGATGCGCTGGCCCAACCTGCCGTGCAGGAGGCCATCGCGGCGCTTGGCGCAAACCCCACCGGTTCGACCGGCGCGGAGCTTCAGGCCCTGATCGAGCGTCAGATCGCCGTCTGGACCGAGGTCATCACGGCCGTCGGCGTCGAGCGTCGCTGACCCCATTCGGCGCGCGGCGACCCCGTCGCGCGCCGGTTTCCTCAATGCCGACCCCTATGAGGCCCTGATGTCCGCCAAGTCCCCGGAAGAGCTTTATGCCACCATGCTGCGCCGGTCGCTCTGGGTGGTCACCACCCGACCTGCGCGCGGCCCAGGCATGCAAGACCTCTTGCCCGCGCATCTGGACTATCAGATCGCGCTGGAACGCGAGGGCCATTTGTTCGGCGCCGGTCCGATCTTCGAGGAGGGTGGCTCCGTGCCAACTGGCGGCATGATCATCTTGCGCGCCGAGAATGAGGACGCTGCCCGCGCCATGGCCGACGCCGATCCGTTCCACGCCCAAGGGCTGCGCCAGTATACGCTGCACCGCTGGATGCTGAACGAGGGTGCCGTGACCCTGACCGTGCGCTATTCCGATCAGACCGCAGTCATCGGCTGATCCCATCCCTGACTGACCGGAGGCCTTCATGACGGAGCCGAAACCGAACCTGATCGGCGGCCACTGGGTCGCGGGCGACCATGTGCCGAACATCAACCCGTCCGACACCAGCGATGTCGTGGGCCACTATGCCCGCGCCAGCGCGGCGCAAGCGCAAGATGCCATCGCGGCAGCCAAAGCGGCTTTTGCGGGCTGGTCGCGGTCCGGCCCCTTGGAGCGGCACAAGGTCCTGCGCGCGGCCAGCGACGAGATCCTTGCCCGCAAGGACGAACTTGGGCAGCTGTTGTCGCGCGAGGAGGGCAAGACGCTGGCCGAGGGCATCGGCGAGACCGTCCGCGCCGCCCAAATCTTCGACTTCTTCGCCGGTGAGGCGCTGCGCCTGACGGGCGAAACCGTGCCTTCCGTCCGGCCCGGCGTGGGGGTCGAGATCACGCGCGAGGCGGTGGGCGTCGTGGGCATCATCACGCCGTGGAATTTCCCCATCGCCATCCCCGCATGGAAGATCGCGCCGGCGCTCTGCCATGGCAACACGGTGGTGTTCAAACCCGCCGATCTGGTGCCGGGCTGTGCCTGGGCGCTGGTCGATATCTTGCATCGCTCGGGGCTTCCGCCCGGTGTTTTGAACCTTGTCATGGGGCGGGGGTCGGTCGTGGGGCAAGCCATCGTGGACAGCCCCGATGTCGCGGCGCTCAGCTTCACCGGTTCCGCGCCCACGGGGGCGGCGCTGGCTGTTCGGTCGGCTGAGCTGATGCGCAAGGTTCAGCTGGAAATGGGGGGCAAGAACCCCTTTGTTGTGCTGGCCGATGCCGATCTGGATGTGGCGGTGGAGTGCGTGCTCAACGGCGCCTTTTTCTCGACCGGGCAGCGCTGCACGGCATCGTCGCGGATCATCGTGGAACAGGCGGTGGAACGCGCCTTTCTCGACCGGCTGACCGCGCGGATGGCGGCGCTCCGCGTGGGCCATGCGCTGGCCCCCGACACGCAGATCGGCCCTGTGGTCGATGAAAGCCAGCTGGCGCAGAACGAGCGGTATATCGAGATCGGCAAATCAGAGGGCGCGCGGCTGGTCGCGGGTGGCGAGCGTTTGGCGCGTGAAACAGATGGCTATTTCCAGATGCCCGCCCTTTTTGCCGAGTGCAGCAACCAGATGCGGATCGCGCGCGAAGAGATCTTTGGCCCCGTCGCCACCGTGATCGCCGTGCGTGATTACGACGAGGCGCTGGCGGTGGCCAATGACACCGACTTTGGCCTCTCCGCCGGGATCGCCACCACCAGCCTCAAACACGCCACCCATTTCAAGCGCAACGCCGAGGCCGGGATGGTCATGGTCAACCTGCCCACGGCGGGCGTCGATTTCCACGTGCCCTTCGGTGGGCGCAAGGCATCAAGCCTCGGGCCGCGCGAACAGGGCCGCTATGCCGCCGAGTTTTTTACCACGGTCAAGACCGCCTACACGCTTCCCTGAACCCCGAGGACACCCGATGATCTACGAAATGCGCGTCTATTCCTGCGTTCCGGGCGGAATGCCTCCGCTGCTCAAGCGGTTCGAAACCACGACCCTTGGCATCTGGGACCGGATAGGCATCAGGCAGGTGGGGTTCTTCACCACGCTGGTGGGTCCTGCCAGCAATGACCTGACCTATCTTCTGGCGTGGGAGTCGATGGCGGAGCGCGAACGGCTCTGGACTGTCTTTGCAACTGACCCCGAATGGCTGGCCGCCCGCGCGGCGCATCAACAGGCGCATGGCGAGGTCTTGGCAAATATCGCATCGAGTTTTCTTGCGCCCACGGCGTTTTCCGCGCTCCGCTAGGCCCAGCCCCCTGACCGGAGACGCCCCATGGCCGACAAGCTTCTGATCGCGCAGGATGACGGGATCGCCACCCTGACGCTGAACATGCCCGAGTTGCGCAACCCCATCACGGATGCCGACATGGTGGCCGAGATCTGCGCCGCGATGGAGTGGCTCAACACCGACCAGTCCATCCGCTGCGCGATCCTGACCGGCGCGGGCAAGGCGTTTTCGTCGGGCGGGAACCTCAACCACATGCGCGACAAGGAGGGGATCTTTGCAGGCGACGCGATTGCCGTGCGCAACGCCTATCGCGCCGGCATCCAGCGCGTGGCCAAAGCTGTCTGGTCGGTCGAGGTGCCGATGATCGCTGCAGTCAACGGGCCAGCCTATGGGGCGGGCTGCGATTTGACGCTGTTTTGCGATATCCGCATCGCCTCCGAGACCGCGACCTTCGCCGAGAATTTCGTGAACGTGGGCATCATCTCGGGCGATGGCGGCGCGTGGATTTTGCCGCGTCAGGTGGGGTTGTCGCGGGCCAGCGAAATGGCCTTCACCGCCGATCCGGTCGATGCGCAGACGGCACTCGCCTGGGGTCTGGTGTCGCGGGTCGTGCCGTCTGATGCGCTGATGGACGAGGCCATGGCGCTGGCCCGCCGCATCGCGCGCAACCCGCCGCGGCAGTTGCGGCTGACCAAGCGCTTGTTGCGCGAGGGCACGGTTGCGACGCTGGATCAGGTGCTGGAGCTCTCCGCCGCCTATCAAGGCGCCGTCCACCAGACGGCAGATCACGCCGAGGCCGTCGCGGCCCTGCTCGAGCGGCGCGAGGGGCGGTTCAACGGCGACTGAGGCGCCGCCTTCCGTCCCTCAAACGGCGTCACCTCGCCCTCCGGCCTGATCATTTCACCTGCTACGGCGGGTCCAAAATTCGGTGTTTGCATCCGGCTGTGCGACCCGCAGGCAACTTTACTCGGGCGAGTTCCACCCGAGCCATGCGTCACGAATGCCTCGCAAAGAGCAGATTTTCCGGGGTTCCTCTTCAATGAGGGAGGTTCAGGAAATCCGCCGAAGGTCCCGTTCACCGGAACCGTCCCCGGCCACCTGCGCCGCGGTCTTTCGCGGCAGCAACCGGTCGATAGCCAATGTCAACGCGACGGCCGCCAGCACCGCGGCGATGACCGCAACAACCATCAGGACGAGGCGACTCGGGCCGAGGGCGCGTAGGGGTGGACGCGGGGTGTCGATCACCCGGATGCGGACCCGTTCTTGCTGCAGGCGGGTGACATTCCGGTCTGCCGCCGCCTGGCTGTATGTCCGGACGGCGTCGGAGGCTGTCTGCACCGCTTGCGCCGCTTCGATGAAGGAAGCCTCGGCGGACAGGAGCTGGTTCAGGCGGGCGCGTTCGGCGTCCAGCGCTCCGGCTGTGGCCTGTGCCTCGCGTGCGAGGCTGCGCGCGCGGCCTCGAGCCTTCGGTCGATCTCACGCACCGCCGGGGCACTGTCCGTCGACAGCACCAGCGCGCCTGCGCGTTCGATCTCGAGGGCGGCGATGCGGCGCAGAAGATCATCCGCGCGCGATCCCTGCTCGGGGCTTCGCGCTTCGTCCCCGTCGCGGGCGGGGACCTGCTGCGACAGGCGGGCGATGCGTTCGGACAGGCGCAAGATCTCGGTCGACGCGTCGACGATCCCGTATTCATCTTGCAAGGTCCGCAGATGGGCTTGCGCCGCGGCCAGTTCCTCGGTCGCAAGGCGCGCCTGCTCGGCGAAGACATCCTGTTCGGCGGCCGGAGCGTTCAAGGCTTCCACACGTTCGAGAAACAGGTCGACGATACGTTCGGTCACCATCGGGGGCACGGTGGGCGTTGGCCACCGGAACGCCACTTCCAGCACCTGGCTTTGGCGCACGGGGTGGACGATCAGCCGGGCCTGCACCGCTTCCACCAGTTCGTCGCGCTCACTCAGAAGGGTCACCAACCCAACCCGGGCGAATGTCCGCGACAGCCCCTTGGACACAGAGGATATGGTGTTGACCACGGCACGGATGATCGGATTGGAGGGGGGCGGGCTGCGAAACGCCTCCACGCCCAGGTCGTCGACCAGCGCTTCGGCCAGATCCCGGGCCGTCAGGATTTCGACCAGTGTCGCCATGGTCTCGACCGTGGGGTTGGCTCCCGTCACTGCCGGGAGTTCCGCGCGCGACAGCGACAGCGGGATCGTGTCGGTGTTCAACAGCAGCCTCGCGCTGGATTCGAAGCTGGAGCGTTTGAGGTAGACGCCAGCGGCGGCGGCCAGCACCAGGACCGCCGAAAGCAACAGACACAGCAAAACACGGCTGCGCAGAATCTGAAGGAGCTTCAAGACGGTCGGCATCAGGTCCCCACGGTTTGTGTCCGGTCCGCTGCGGGGGCCGGAAAGAAGATCAGGTCTTCCGGAAGGTCCGGACCATCAGAGTCGTGCGGGACAAAATCCCCCGTGCCATGATCCCACGCAAAGGCATGATATCCACGTGACAGGAAGAATTCGATCACATCTTCCGGCGTGCCGCCCAACCGGGCGAGGGCTTGCGGGTTGATCTCGCAGGCGACGACGGGTCGGTTGCGTTCGAAAAAGCGCTTGGCGCCCTCGAGCACCATTGTCTCGGCCCCTTCCACGTCGATCTTGACAAGGGCGATATCGGGACTGCCTGCGTCTTGCCACACCGTGTCAAAGGTGCGAACGGCCACGGTTTCCGTGGCAAGCGCATCGTCCAGCCTGCCCAGCGAAGCGGAGCCCGGATCCGAGGGGGTGTGCAATGTCATGTATCCCGGAGTCCCGCTCAGCGCGACGGGGGCGATCTGCACCCGGGCATCCAACCCCGACAGTATCAGGTTCTGCGAAAGCCGGTCCCGCATCGCCTGCGAGGGTTCCACGGCGATCACCCGCCCGGCCGGACCGACACACTCGGCCATGCGCAGGGTCCACAGGCCCATGTTCGCCCCGATGTCGGCTGCGATCTGGCCGGGTCCGAGCGTGCGATCGATCAGGGCCCGCAAAGCCGGCTCGTGCCCATCGCGCAGGTAGAAGATAGAGGTCGAAATCCCATGATCGCCGCGGCGCGGGTCAGCCGCATGCGGCTCTGGTGGTGGACCCGCACGACGGGTGAAAGCCCGCCATGCGCGCGACCCGCCACAGCAGGGCGCGTGACAGCAGCAAACCGGGACCCACGCCACCGCCCCGGGCCACAAGGTCTGTCAGTCCTTCGCGCAGGGCCGAAGGTCCGATCACGGGTCGATCCCGATCCGGCCCGAGCGCAGGCCGCCCAGCAGGGCGCAGCCATGTGCAAGGGCCAGCAGCGTCGCGTCACGCTGTCCGGGCGGTGCGTCACGGTTCGCCACCAGCCGCGCCAACGGCACCCAGAGCCCGGCACCAAGGGCCGGTGACAACAATGCGCGCTTGATCCGTGCGCCCAGGCTGTACGGATCGACGGCGCGCCCGAAGGCCGCTTGGAAGATGTTGGGGAAGGCGCGTTCCAGCATTGCGGCCGCCGCCCCGGCGTTGCGCATGCGGTCGAGCGATGTGTCGAGCGTCGTGGGATGCAGATGCGCCGCGCGTGCGTTTGCATCATGCCATAGACGCATCCCCGAGGCGACCAGACGCTCGGCGAATTCCCGATCCTCGAAAAAGCGCAGGGTTGGGTCGAAGCGGTGCCCGCAGCGATCCAGAAACGCCCGCTTCACCGAGGCGTTCGACGTATAGAACTGTCCCGCCTCAATCCTCCCCCCATCTTTCATGCGGCCGTAGTCGAACTGAGTGCCCTTGGTCTCCAACCAGTCGAGAAGGGCAGGGGGTCCCATGCCCGCCGCCCAGACCGTGCGCCCGACCATGGCATCCTCGGGGGCCGGATGTGCACGATGCCAGGCAAGGTGACGCGCCAGAAAATCCGGCTCGGGCACAATGTCGTCGCCGACGAATATCACGATGTCACCCTTGGCCGCGTCTAGTGCCCGGTTGCGCGCGGCACCCGGGCCGGCATTCTGCGTCTGGGTGAAGACGCGCATCGGAAGATCGCCCGATGCTGCAGTTGCAGCAAGGATGTCACCGGTTCCATCCGTCGAGGCATCGTCGATTGCAAGCAGTTCGAAGCCTTCCGAAAGGCCTGTCTGCGCCCTGTAAGCGGCAAGCGTGGAAGGCACGGCGTCGGCGCGGTTGTAGGCCGGAAGCACTACGGAAAGGAAAGCCTGTGAAGACAAATTCATGGCTTGGGATCGCCGGGCAGGCGCCTTCCATCACAATAGGCGGAGGATTTATTGCAATTTTGGTAGTGCGAATCGCCTTAACGTGTCTATAGAAAATCATCTTTTGAGAAATCTTACACGTTGTTGCGCGCCGTGCCTTTGATGGCGCGTTTCAAAGGCAACTTTTGACATGAACTCGCTTGCTGCATTGATGTCACGTTCCGTATCGGTGGTCGTACTTGATACAGCCATATTCTGCGCTGTCATCTATTTTGCCGCGCTTGTTCACCTTGACGGATCCACCGACACGCTCATCACGACCCTGTCTGCGGGTGGTCTTATGGCCGTCCTGTGCTTCGTCATGGGCTTTTATCGCCGCGACGCAGCGTCAGAGCCCTTCTTCTTTGTTCGGGGCGCCTTTGCTCTGATCGTTTCGGTCACCGCCGTCATCGTTATCGATGCCCGGTCCGGCAATACCCAGGCGTTGGGGCTTGCGATCGGGGTGGCCGTGGCGGGCATGGTGGCGTTGCGGTTCTTGCTCAATCTGTTGTCACGGGCCGCTACATCGCGGCGTCGTCCAGCGATAGTGGCCTCGGCAGAGACAATTCGCACCATCAAATCAATTGCGACAGGGTCGAAAATGGTGGTCGGCCGCACCGTAGCCTGCCGGCCCGCGGATTGGGCGGAGGCGCGCGCGATGATCATGGACCTCGTGGCATCGCCCGAGGTCACTGAACTTGTCGTTGATGACGGCCTTGTTCCTGATCGCGATCTGGCCGAGGCTCTTGCGCAGACAAAAGCACGGGGTGTTCGCATTCAGTCCGTAAGCAGCTTCCTCGGATCGGAATTCGGGCGCCTCGCCCAAGATGACCCGAGCACGGCGCGGGATGTACTCCTGGGCTCGCCGGTATGCAGCCGCCTTGCAGGGGCGGTCAAGCGCATGATGGACATCATTGTGGCACTTGTTCTCTTGTTCGCCGCGGCACCCATTATGGCTGTTACTGCAATCGCGATACGGGCCGCCGATGGCGGACCTGTATTCTATCGGCAGGTTCGGACAGGCCGTGGCGCGCGGCCGTTCACACTGATAAAGTTCCGATCCATGCGGATCGATGCCGAAGCCCCCGGCAAGGCGCAGTGGGCCGTCATGTCCGATCCGCGCGTTACTCCGATTGGGGGCTTCCTGCGCAAGTCGCGAATCGATGAGCTGCCCCAGCTGCTGAACGTGCTGCGGGGAGAAATGAGCATGGTTGGCCCGCGCCCGGAACGCCCCGAGCTGGTCGAGGAGTTGCGCGAGCATATTGCCCTTTACAACCTGCGACATCTGGTGACGCCGGGCATCACGGGCTGGGCGCAGATCAACTATCCGTATGGAGCCTCGATCGAAGATGCGATCGAAAAGACCAGGTTCGATCTTTATTATGTCCGCAACTGGAGTCTTCTTCTGGACCTGCGGATTATTCTTGAAACGGTCAGGGTCGTCCTGTTCGCCCAGGGGGGGCGATAGGATTGCAAGGCAGGCCAAGCGGCTGCCCGGATGCGTCAGACTGGCGGGTTTGAAGGTTCGGTCGCGCGGCTCTTGTCCTGAATGTCCATCGCACAGAGCAGCGCGGGGAAGACACCGAGCGCCAGCATGGACCCAAAGAAATGGGTATAGGCGGTGATGAACATTCCGTTCAAACCCCAGACCACAATCCCGCCCATGACGACAATGGCGAGGTCGCGTCTGTCGGGATGGATCGCGTGGCGCGCAAGTCGCAGACCCAGACCGAAAACCGCTATGGTGAAAGCGATGGCGGCGGCTATGCCGATCAGGCCTGTCTCAGCGGCAAGTTGCAAGTAGGTCTGTTCGGCAACCCGGATCGTTGCCACGCTGTCCTCGCCGAATTCGTAGAACGGTCCGATCCGGTGCAGTCTGATCCATTCCAGGTAGTATTCCGGAAAATTGCCGATGCCGACACCGCGGACCGGGTGGTCCTGAAACAGCGCCGCCGCGGTCTCCCAGAGCTTGAACCTGAGCGTCACGTTGTCGAAGTCGCGGAGCCGATCGATGAGACCGGGACCGATGAACGGCCATGCGGCCGCAAGCCCGGCCGCGCTGGCGGCCAGGCCCCACAACAACCATCGCCGCAAGTCCCGATAGATCAGCGCGATGACGAAGGTCACGATGAGCAGCGACAGCATCGGGCCGCGCGAGAACGAGGACATGATCCCGAGGTAGCAGATCATTGTTGCCGCACCGAATAACAGCCGATCCCGTGCGCCCGTCGCGGCCGCGAACCGGATCAGCGCATAGACGGCAGCGATGCCCACGCAAGTGCCGTATTCGATGGGATTGCCGTAAACACTGAACGAACGGTAGGCGAGATCTCCCAGGATTTCGCTTCTGAAATATACGAGGTCGGAAGGGAAGGCGTCGATCAGGGGATTGTAGCCTGCAGCCCCCTCCCAGATACCGTAGAGGGAGGCCACCACGGCCGCTGCGAGAATCGTGGCCAGAACCGCGTGTGTCCGCTTAAGGTCATCGGTCAGGGCGATCACGGCCGCAGCTGCGATCATCGGGAAGATCACGACCTTCACCCACATCTGCATCCCCTCCATTGTGGTGCGCGTACCAATGAGGGACGTAGCCGCAACAACCCCGAACACGGCGAAGGTGACGAGAACCCGCCGGGCCCCGGGTGTCAGCTGTGGCAGTCGGGCCCCGGCGCCCCAGCGCGCGAAGCCCACGACGATCAGCAAAAGATAGATACCGGTCGAGATCGGCGGCTGGAATGGCAGCCCGGGCAATGGAAGCCGGACATAGGTTTACTGTTGCCAGATGCGCGAACAACCACAACAGCAAAATCGCAAAAGGCCGTTCGATAGCATACAGAATACTCGGCACCAGCACCGCAAGTACGGCCAGTTCCGGTTTCCACACCATCAGGAACAGAAGTGGCGGTGCCATGAGCAAGATCACGGCGACCGTGAACGATTTCCGCCCTGAAACAGACCATTGTCTGGAGGCGCGACCGGCTTGCTCTGTCACCGTCCCATCTCCTGTCGGCCTGTGTTCATGAGGCGCAGTCTACATCCGAACCGGGCGTCGGGCGAGAACGCCGAAGGCATTCGCGATGCCGGTGGTTTTTCGGATCATGGTAATCGTTGTGCGCTTGAGCCCGTCGCGGTTCTCGTCCGTCGGCGACTGCGCTATGATCTCAAGCCCCGCTGCCCGAATGCGGGCCAAGGCGCTGTCGATATTGTAGCGGCGGTATTCAGGAAGCTCCGCACCGATCATCCGCCAGATGCGGTGTGCACGCTCGTCCATCAGGTCGAAGTAGACGAGGCCGCCGGGCTTCACCGCGGGGACGAAGCGTGCGACGATTTCCGGCGCATCGAGCGCGGTTTCATAGAAGATGTCGTGGAACACGATTATGTCGAAGCTGTCGGGGGCGTATTCTGCTGTGCGGGCATCGCCGACGGAAAAATCTACCTTCTTCAACAAGCCCCGTTCGCGCAGCGTGTCGTAGACGCCTTGGAATTCGGGCGTGTAATCGAAGGCCGTGACAACGCAGCGACGCGCCACGTCGCTCAGCACCTCAGGCGCGAGGGGGCCGCAGCCCACCGACAGCATGCGCGCATCTGCAGGCAGGCCGACTGCTGCGACAAGCCGTTCGAATAGCCGGAACCGTGAGCGACTCGTCATGCCGCTGGAATAGGGGTACTCTGGAAATCCGTCCTCGACGGCCTTCCGGAAGGCTTCGGGATCGACGGTATCGGTCGCGCCGGTCTTATTCGCCAAGTGGCGCTGCCCTGCGGGCTGAGGTTGCTGGTTCATCTGTCGGCCTTTCAGTCAGGTCGAATCCGCATCGCTTGTTGGCGATTTCGACAATACTCCTGCAGTTGATGCCGCACGAAGGCGTGCGACGGCGGCGGTGTCGGGCCGAAGTTGATCGGCCGCTTCCACGACGAAGGACTGGCCATGCCAGCCAAAACTCAGGTAGGGCGTGAAGATGAGATCGGGCCGTGCCTCGGCCAGTTCTATCAGGGCAAGGCGTTCGCCCGAGATCCTTGCATCCGACCAGCAATAGTAGTCGTCGAACGCGAGGATCATCCCATGGCGCAGCCGCGGGGCAAGGAAGGTCAGAACGTCCAGCGTGGACGAATAGAGATCGCAATCGATATAGGCCAAGGCGATTTGATCGGGTCTTGCGCCATCGGCCTCAGTGCCCAGGGTGCGGCTAAAGTAGCCCGGAACCATCGTGTAGGCGTCCCGCTTTATGCGGTGCGCGTCGCAGATCTGTTGGAACAGGTCGACCGATATGGCCATGTCTCCCCCTACCCACATGGGATGGGCGTCGCGGCCATCGCTTTGGGGGGGGAGCCCCTCGAAGCTGTCGAAAGCCCACATGTGGCAAGCGAGAGCATTGCGACCGATCTCGGAATGGGCGAGTGCGAAGGTCTGCGCGCCGCAGCAGCCAAACTCGGCATAATCGCCGACTATGCCATTGAACGCGAGAGACCGGAACGCGAGCCGGAAGAACGTCGCCCGTTCCACTCTCTCGAAATGGGACGTGTCTTGGCGAAGCCGATGCAACAGTCGCGACCGCGCCAAGCGTAGCGAGGGCGGAAATAGTGCGGCAATCACCCTCTTCATTCTGGACTCTAAATCAATGAACCAAAAGCAACTTATTCCAGCATGGATGGTGCCTCGGCACAACCCGTGAGGGCAAAAAAATCGGCCATGACTGCTTTACAAAGAACATCGGGTCACGCAAAGTTTGGGCAACGGTTGTATTTCGAGAATGGATATTGTCATGCTGCGCGGGATCGCTGGCCTGTCTATTTCTTTGGCAGTCTGTCTACCTGTTGTGTCCGAGGAAAGTTCTGCCGCGACATTCGCTGTGGCTGGCGTTCCCAAGCCCATCGGCGAAGCAGCGGACTACGATACGCTCTTCGCGACACTGCGCGCGTCAGGGATCACGGCTTTTTTCCCGACGTTCCAATATGTTGAGGCGCCAGCGCCCGAATCGGTGGGCCGCGAGCTGGATTTCATCGCGCCCTGCAGTCCTGACGACCCGTCATTTGCCGCCATGCGTCGTCATGGCATCCAGCTTATCGTTCCGTCCAATCTTCTCTACGATCCGGCGGGGCCGCTGCCGCCGATCTCGTCGGATCCTCTTGCGGAACTTATGGCCTGTTCGGGGCGTGACGGGCTGTATGGCATCTTGTCCTTCGACGAACCCGGCTATTCGGGTGTCAGTCAGGATCAGACCGCAACTCTTTATGAGCGCATCAATCAGATCGCGCCTGATCTGCCCGTGCTGATGGTCCACGGCCCGCTCGTGATCGATCCGGGTCGCCACGATACCCCAAGGGCCCAACGCCGCTACCTTAATGACGTCCGTGCCCACAGCCAGCATGCCGACATCGTCGGCTTTTCGACATATCCGGTGCCCCCGATGGTGGCGCGTATGGGTGCGCCCGGTTCAGGCGTCGAGATCGTCGATCATGTCACTGCTGCGCGCGGCTACATGACATGGTTGCGCGAGGAATTGCCGGAGCAGGGGCGAATGGCCGTTCTGCAGGCTTTCAGTTATGCGGACCAATACGCGCCCGAGCTTCTCGTGCAGGTGGCGCCACCGGAACTGATCGCGATTGTCCATCCCCCCACGGTGACCGAGCTTGAGGAGATGGCGCTTGAAAGCCTTGCTGGCGGGGCGGAGCTGATCGTCTGGTACGGTGCCAATTTCGCCAAGACCGCGGACGATCCCGGCTGGCTCGGCCTTCTCGAGGTCTCGCGTCGTCTGTCGGGTGCGCACTGACATGTTCTTCACGACGCGCAGCGCGAGACCCAGCGCCTTGGGCGTGCGCCTGCTCGTAGCACTGATATCGACATTCATGGCGTTCGCATCGACGCTGTCACAGGGCCGTGCCGACGAGGGTTGGACACTCGGCGCGGGCGATGTTCTCAGGCTTGTCGCGCCTGCTCAGCCCGACATATCAGGCACCTATTTTCTGGGAGAGGGCGGGCGCCTTGCTCTTCCCGTAGAAGGTGGGGCGCTCCGACTTGGCGGGATGACCCTCGATGCTGCGACCGATGCCCTGCAAGCCGCGCTGGAACGCGAGATCGTCGCACCGCGCGTGGCGCTGGAACTTGTGGAGGGGCGACCGTTCTACATCGGCGGCGACGTCGACCGCCCCGACGCTTATCCAGCGGCACCCGGCCTGACCCTGTCGCGCGCCCTTGTTCTGGCCGGGGGCGAACGGCGGCTGCCGGTCGGCGATCGGCTGACCGAGGCGGTCACGGTCATCAGGGCCCGTGAGGAATACGACCGTGCCTTGCGCGACAGAGTCGCCGCCGCCTTGCGGCTGGAACGCCTCTTGTCCGAGCGCGCGCAACGTTCGGATATTGATATTCCCGAAGACTGGCTTGCACGTGTCCCCGCCTCGCTGGCCGCAGAGATGGTCGCGGACGAACGGCTTTTGCTGGTCGAGGCGGCTACGCTGGTCGCGGAAAGGGCCGAGGCCGTCAGGCGGCTGATCGAGGCGCGGGAAGCTGAGATCGAGGCACTTCTGGGCCGGCTGGAGGCAACGGAGCGCCAGACTGCGGCGATCGAAGAAGAGATCGCCGATGTGCGGGATCTGCTGTCGCGTGGGCTGGTCCAACAAACGCGTCTCAACGGACTTTTGCGCGAGGCCGACCGTTACCAAGGTGATCGTCTGCAGATTTCCACACAGTTGAACCAGGCCCGTCAGGCCCTCATCCAGCTTGAACTCGAACAGACCACGGCACCCCGCGACCGGCGCACTGCGCTGACCGAGAGCATTCTGGAGATGGCGGCGCGGATCAACGCGCTCGATCAGTCCCTCGCGGCGGCAATGGCCGTCCTCGCCGCCGCGGAGGGTCAGGCGGCGGCGGGCCTGCCGCCGCCTGCGCTGACCTATTTGATCGAACGCCCTGGAGAACCTGCCTTTACAACGGCTGACGGTCTGACGGTCGTTGCGCCGGGTGATGTCGTGACGGTTCGACGGATTGCACGCCCGCAGGGCGAGCTTCCATGACTATTGCCACGCTCGCGGACCTATCCACCGCCGAGGAGGCGCGCAGCGTGTTGGCTTGTCCACCCGGTGTGGCGCTTTCCGGCACCCATCTTCACCTTGCGCGTACGCTGGCAGCCGTTGCCGAGGGGCGCTTTCGGCCCGAGGACCCGCTCACCGTGCTGGACATCGGCTGTGGCGACGGGCGCCTGATCTCATGGCTCACATCGACCCTGCCGATCCTGTTGCCCGGTCGCACCATCTCGGTCCACGGGTTCGACATCATCGGCCATGGCACGCAGCCTGCCGATGTGCTCGACCGGGCGGTCGCGCGGTTGGCCGACGCGCATCCCTCCGTCGATTGGGCGAGCCGTCTCGCCCTCGTGCCCGAAGCCGCCCATTGGCCTCATTCGGACGGTGCGATGGATCTGCTGGTGTCCAACCAGGTGCTCGAGCATGTCGCGGACATCGACCACTTCATGTCCGAGACCCGCCGGGTTCTGAGGCCGGGCGGGGTCGCGGTCCACCTCTTCCCGTCCCGGCACATCTGGGTCGAACCGCATCTGCACACACCCTTCGCACACCGGATCGACAATATCGACCTGCGCCGCGCATGGCTTCGGAGTTGGGCCGCGACCGGATTGTCGGCCTATCGTCAATGGGCCGACGGCCAGGCGCCCGACGCGCCGCGCGACCGCAGGACCTACGCCCGCCGTCACGCCGATTTCCTGCAACGCCTCGTGCATTATCGAAGCCTGTCAGACCTGCACAAGGCCGCCAAGCGCGCGGGGCTGAATGCCACCTTCGCGTGGTCGCCACGCTACATCGGGTCGGCCTTGGCGCGACGAGCCGGCCGTGAGGCCCTGACGCAAGCCCGGCGCCCCAATCCGCTGACGGCTGCGATGGCCACCCTTTTCTTGCGACATCTCACCAGCGTCACCATGGTCGTGGCCCGCGACGACGCCTATCGTGAGGGTGGGGAATGACGACCCGGCTCCGCCCCCTCGCCGGCGCGATGTCCATCGATGTCGAGGAGCATTTCCATGCCGCAGCCCTTGCGCCATCGGCGCCGCGGGATGCCTGGGACATGATGGAAAGCCGCGTCGTCGACAGCACGCGGCGTTGTCTCGACATCTTTGCCGCCGCAGGGGCCCGGGCCACGTTCTTCACCCTTGGCATGGTCGCCGAGAAACACCCCGCGCTGATCCGCGAGATCGTCGCGGCAGGGCATGAACTGGCCAGCCACGGCCATGCCCATTTCCGGATCACCGAGCAAGACCCCGCCACCTTTCGCGCCGATGTCAGCCGCGCCAAGCGTGCGCTGGAGGATGCGGGGGGCGTCGAGGTCAGGGGCTACCGCGCGCCGAATTTCTCGCTCGACCGCACCACATGGTGGGCCTACGACATCCTTGCCGAGACCGGGCACGGCTATTCGTCCTCAGTCAATCCGGTTGCGCATGACCATTACGGCATGCCCGATGCGCCGCAGGGACCGTTCGATCCGGGCGCGGGCGGTGTCGTGGAATTGCCGGTCACGACGGTCAGCCTCGGGCGGCGGCGGCTGCATGCGTCGGGCGGTGGCTGGTTCCGGTTGATGCCTTTTCCGGTCTTTCGCAGCCTTTTGACACGGCTTCCGGCAGACCGCCCCGCGGTGTTCTATTTCCACCCCTGGGAGGTGGACCCCGATCAGCCGAAGCTGGCGGTTCCGCTCAAGGCGCGGTTCCGTCACTATGTCAATCTGACTGCGATGGCGGGAAAGCTGCAGCGCCTGATGGCAATCCGGTCCTGGTCGCGGATGGACGCGGTTTTTTCGGACGAGATCGCGGGGCGCATCGCGCTGCCGCGCTGGCATCCCGTGCAGCCGCAGGGAAACCGGTGACATGGTCACGGCGGAGTCCGACATCCGCAAGCTGGCCGCGCGCCGTCGCCGTCTCAAGGCGGGTCTCAAAACGATACTCGCGCCGCTGTCCATGCCATGGGCTTGGCTGACGGGCGCCGGGCGCGGGCCGAGGGTGCTCTTGTATCACCGGGTGAACGATCACGACCCGATGGCGCTTGGCCCCGTCTCCGCCGAGCTTTCGGTGCGCCCCGAAGATTTCGAATGGCAACTGGACTGGCTGCGGCGGCACGGCTTTCGCCCCGTCGATCTGGCCAGCTTCACCGCCATGATCGAAGGTCGCCTGTCAGCCGACCCCCGTGCCGTGCTTCTGACCTTTGACGACGGCTATGCCGACAATCTGCATGTGGCAGCCCCCATTCTCTCCCGTGCGGGCGTTCCGGCGGTGTTGTTCCTTGCCACGGGCTTTGTCGGGGATGAAAGCGGCAGGCGCTGGCGCTGGGGCGATCCGCCGGGGCTTGGTCGGTTCCTCACGGCCGCAGAGGTGGCGGATGTCGCCCGCAGCGGCCTTGCCATCGCCTCGCATACCGTGACCCATCCACGGATGCCTGCTTGCCCGGACCCCGATCTCGACACCGAGCTGTCCGTGTCCCGGGAGGGATCGAAGCGCTTGCGGGGACCTGCCACTCGGCCTTTGCCTATCCCGAAGGCTGTGTCGATGATCGGGTCGAGGCCGCAGTGCGCCGCGCCGGCTATGCTGTGGCCTTTACCACCGTGACGGGGTCCGTGCGCCCCGGCGACAATCCCTTGCGCCTGCGGCGGACCGAAGTGTCGGCCACCGACAGCCGCTTCGTCTTTGCCCTCAAGATGCGGGGCGCGCTGGACTGGACCCGGATCAAGGACGAGGGGCTGCTGCGGCGGCTGGTCACCAAGCTGACCGACCGCGCGCTGGCGCGGGGGGATGTCTGATGCGCATCGCCGAGATCGTGACCCGTCTGGATGTCGGTGGCGTGCCCGACCATGTGATGACGCTGTTCCGCGGCTGGGCCGGTCGCCATGACCTGACGCTCATCACCGGCGACCTGCATCCTCGCCATGCGACGGAATTGGCGGATTGCGGCGTCAAGGTGGAACGGCTTCCCTTCGCGCGCCTGCCTGATCCGCGCAAGGATGTGGCCGCGCTGCGCCGCCTGCGCCGAATTCTCGCCGAAGGGCGGTTCGACATCGCCCACACCCACATGTCCAAAGCCGCGCTGCTGGGCGTCTTGGCCACCCGTGGCCTGCGGGGGCGGCCCTGCGTCGTGAACACCGCCCATAATCTCGGCTCGCTCGCCATCGCCAAGCCGGTCCAGCGCGCGCTATTCCGGCGCTATGATCGCTGGCTGCTTGGCCGCGCCTCGGATCATGTCGTGGTGGTGTCCGCGCGCATCCGCGATCAGGTGCTGGCCCACGACCTGATGACGCCAGGCCATGTGACCGCCATCCCGAACGGCATCGCACTGTCGCGCTTTCCCGGCCGCGGCGACGGGTCTCAGGCGTTGCGCCGCACCCTTGGCATCGGCACGGACGGGGTGCTGGCGCTGTGCGTGGCACGGCTGGTCTGGTTCAAGGGGCTCGACACGCTGATCGCGGCGCTGGCGCGCGCGCCCTCGTGCCTGCATCTGGCCATTCTTAAGCGCGGGCGAGCTTGAACCTACCCTGAGGGCACAGGCCAAGGCGCTTGGTCTGGCCCAACGGGTCGTGTTTCTCGGCGAACGCGACGATGTGCCGGCGCTTCTGGGGGCGGCCGATCTCTTCGTCTTGTCCTCGGTCTCCGAAGGCATGCCGATCTCTATCCTCGAGGCGATGGCATCACGCTTGCCTGTGGTCGCCACAGATGTCGGTGGCGTTCGCGAGTTGGTGGCCGACGGTCAGACCGGCCTTGTCGTCCCCCACAGCCGTCCCGACCGGCTTGCCGCGGCCCTTGGTCGGCTGGCCGATGACGAAGCCTTGCGCCAAGCCATGGGATCGGCCGGGCTGGAGCGCGCCCGCGCCGAGTTCTCGGGCGACACCATGGCCGCCCGCACCGCCGACCTCTTTGCCCGGCTGGGGGAGGCGCAGGCATGAACGGCCAGACCGTCACCCGCACTGAAATCTTTCGTCCCGACGCCGATGAGGCCGAGGTGCTGGCCCTGCGCGCCGCCGTCTGGGGGCAAGATCACCCCCATACCAGCGCCGCCTTCTTTCTCGCTGGCTGTTCGGGGCCGAGAACCCGGCCGGGACTGGCACCGGCGTCGTCTTGCGCCGCAACGGTCGCGTCGTCGCCTTTGCGGGTCTGGTGCGGCGCGCGGGCCTGCGCGACGGACAGCCCGACACGATCGCCCATGGGCTCGATTTCATGGCGGCGCCCGATCTCGCGGCGGTGGCCTCCGCGCGCTATGCCACGCGGATCGTGCTGGATTGGGAAGATCTTGCGCGCAGCCTTGGTCTGCCGCTTGGGATCTGCTTTCCAAATGCGCGGTCCCTTCGCCTGTTGACCGCCGACAAGCTGGGGTGGACCCCGCATCTGCAGCCGCGGTTGATGGTATGCCCCCTGTCAGCCCGAGGGGCCGGAAGCGCCGCCCGAGGTGCCGCCTTGGGTCTGGCCGCCCTTCCGGCGCGTGCGGTCGCGGCAGTCGCGGCGCGGGCAAAGGGCAAGCCCGCACCATAGATCTTGCCCAGCCTCAAGACCGGGCGGCAGTCGATGCGCTTTGGGCTCGGGTCGCGCCATCCGTGCGTCTGGGGCTTGTGCGCGATGCCGCAGCGCTGACATGGCGCTATGACCGGCACCCGCTGCATCGCTACCGCCTGACCGGCTGGCAGGTGCCGGGCGGCGGGCTGGCGGCGCTGGCCGTTACCGCGCGCCGCAAGCTCTTTGGTCTGGACTGCACGCTGGTCGCCGATGTGATCGCGGACCCTGACGCAGGCGCGCGGGTGGCAGCCACCACGCTCAGGGCGGCGTTTTCCGGCGGGCAAGGCGCGATGGCGGTGGCGCAAGTCGCACCGGGGCAAGAGGGTCTGTTTCGCGCCGCGGGCTTCTTGCCGGTCCCCGCGCGCCTCGATCCCAAGCGGTTCACCTTGACCATGCTGCCCATCTGCGTGCCCCTGCCTGCCCCCGGAACATGGACCTTTGGCTGGGGGGACATGGATGTCGTCTGAGACGCTGCCCCCGGACCGGCCTTGTGCGCGATCCCGACTTGGCTTTGCGCTATCGCGCGGCATTGGAGGGCGCGCTTCCCGCAGAGTTGCAGCGCTTCGTGCCGTTCTTTGGCGATCTGACCCGGCTGGAAACGCTGGCGGCGATGCTCGACGCGCATCTCGACAGTGGGCCGGGCGGGCGGGCCGAGCGCGTCTTGAACCTCGGCTGTGGCCCCTTGGCGGCCGAGCTTTTCATCGCCTGCCTTCAAGGGCGCGACATCACCGCCGTCGATTACACCCCGGACTTCGTGGCCGCCGGACAAGCGCTGCAAGCCTCGGGCCTCTTGCCGCGGGTCACGGTGCAGCAAGGCGACGTGACCGCGATGCACTGGGATGACGCCAGCTTCGACGCCATCGTCATCCACGACCTGCTCTATGAGGCGGCGCTGGATGCAAACACGCTGATCCCGCGGTTGGCACGGTCCCTGCGGCCCGGCGGCCTGATGTATCTGGACGTGATGGACAGCCGGGTGCGTGGCCTGTGGCGCCTGCTGGGCCGGGAGCGCGGCTATCGGCGCTACCATCCGCGGGCTGTTGCGGCTGTCCTTGCATCGAGCGGTCTTGTGCCCCTTGAACGCCGCCCCTTGCGGCCACGGGGCGGTGTCCTGCGGGTGCTGCCACACGTCGCGCTGCGCGCTTTCGGGCTGTCCAATGCCGTGGCGATCGCCGCCCGAAGGGACGTGTGACATGGCGCGCGTCGCGGTAGTCATCCCCAACTGGAACGGGCTGCACTGGCTGGCCCCATGCCTCGCGGCGTTGCGGCAGCAGGAATATGCGGATTTCCGGACGGTTCTGGTCGACAACGGCTCGTCCGACGGATCGGTCGCCTTTCTTGCCGAAGCCCATCCCGAGGTCGAGGTTGTCGCCTTGCGGGAAAATCTGGGTTTCGCGGGCGGGATGAACGCGGGTTTTGCCGCCGCGCCCGAGGCTGAATATCTCTGCGCGCTGAACAACGACACCGTGGCAGAGCCCGGGTTTCTGGCCGCGCTCGTGCAGGCCTTGGATGATCGTCCCGGCGCAGGGTCTGCCGCGGCTCTGATGCTCGACATGGCCGCCCCCGGATCGTCGACACGGTCGGCGACGGCTGGACACTGTCGGGGCGTCCGTTCAAGCTAGCGCGCGGGATGCCCGCCGCATCCCTGCCGTCCGAACCCTTCGAGGTCCTGTCGCCCTCGGCCGGAGCGTGCCTTTACCGCGCCGCGATGCTGGCGGAGGTCGGCGGTTTTTGCGAGCGCTACTTTGCCTATATAGAGGATGTCGACCTCGGGCTGCGGGCGCAATTGGCGGGTTGGTCCTGCGTCGCCGTTCCGCAGGCGCGGGTGCTGCATGCGGGCGCCGCCAGTTCCGGCGGCAAGGCCTCAGCCTTTGCGCTGCACCTGACCTCGCGCAACATGCTTTGGACAGCGGCGCGATGCGCGCCCTTGCCCCTGATGGTCCCGATGCTGGTCGCGTCGCTGGGTCTGCAAACTGCGGTTGCGGTCACCGGGCGGCCCCGGTCGCTTGCCCCGTTTCGGCGGTCCTTGCTGCGCGGCATGGCCGACGGGCTGCGCGGCCTGCCTGCGATGCTGGCCAGCCGTCGCGCGATCCCCCGCAAGATCGGCACGGCCGGGATGATCGGGCGCATGCGGCGTACCATGCGCCTCAGCCGGACATTGGAGGCGGCGCGGTGACGGCGCTGCGGGTCATGTTCGTCGTCCCGCATCCGATCGAGGGGCCGTCGACCCGTTTTCGCGTGGCGCAGTTCCTGCCCGATCTTGCCCGCCACGGGATCGAGGCCGAGCTGCGGCCGCTGTTTTCCTCGGCCGAGGCGCAGGTGATTTATGGCCCGGGCCGGACCGCGGCCAAAGTCGCGCTGACGCTCAAGGCGGCACTGCGGCGGCTGGGCGACGTGCGCCGCGCCGGACGGTTCGATCTGGTCTACATCCTGCGCGAGGCCTTTCCCTTCGGCCCGCCCTGGATCGAGCGGCTGTTGCACGCCCGCGCCGGGCGGATGGTGTTCGATTTCGACGATGCCATCTGGACCCCGTCCGCGGCCTATCGCAACCCGCTCGACCGGCTGCGCGACTTCGGCAAGCCCGCTGCCCTGTGCCGCCGCGCCGATGGCGTGGTGCCGGGTGCGCGCCTGCTGGCCGATTTCGCCCTCGGGGCAGGGGCGGACCCCGACCGCATCCGCATCCTTCCGACCGTTGTGGACACCGACACCTTCCGGCCCGATCCCGCGGCCCGATCCCCGGGACACCTGACGGTGGGCTGGATCGGAACGCCGCGCGGGTCGAGCTACCTGCACCAACTGGCCCCCGCGCTGACTGCGTTGGCCGGGGCGCGCCCGGATTTGCGCGTGGTCTTTGTCGGGGCCGAGCCTTTTGCGCTGCCGGGCGTCAATGTCGAATTCCGCGACTGGTCGCTCGCCCGCGAGATTGCCGATATCCAATCCTTCGACATCGGCCTGATGCCGCTGCCCGACGACGAGGAAGCGCGCGGGAAATGCGGGTTCAAGATCATCGAATACATGGCCTGCGGCGCGGCTGTGATCGCCTCGCCCGTCGGGGCCAACCGCGATATCGTCCGGAACGGTCAGACCGGCCTGCTTGCCAGCGAACCCGAGGAGTGGCTGCGCTGCCTGCAGTGGCTGGCCGAGGACGCGCCGATGCGCCACCGCCTTGTTGCCGCCGCCCGCACCGAGGCGGTTGAGACCTATTCGCGCGCGAGCGTCGCACCAAGGCTGGTGGAGGTGATCCGCGCCGCCGCCGCCGGGCAAAGGGTCGCCAGCCCGGAGGCCGCCGCATGAGCGCCCTCTCGCGGCTTGCGCGCAGCCCGCTGGGCGCCGTGCTCAGCGCCTCGGGCATGTTCCTGATCGCCCAACTTCTGGCCAAGGTGCTGAACTTCGTCTTCTTCCTGCTGCTTGCGCGATGGCTGTCGGTCGAACATTTCGGGCTGCTCACCTACGCCGTCACCCTTGCCGTGCTGGCCGATATCCTTGCCGATCTCGGCATGACCCGCGTGCTGTTGCGGGATGCCTCGCGCCGTCCGGCCGTGGCCGCGCGGCGTCTGGGACGGCTCATTCCTCTCAAGGCGGCGCTCGGGGCGGTGATCTATGCCATCCTTCTGGGGATCGTATTCTTGCGCGCGGCGGACGGGCCGCTTGTCGGGATCTTCCTTGTGATCAGCGTGGCCATGCTCACCATCGGTGCCGCGCTGCTTACCGAGCAGGTGCTGCACGCGCGCGGCATCTTCGCGTGGTCCGCCGTTGCGCATATCGCGCTGGCGCTGACACAACTCGGTCTTGCCGCGCTGGCGCATGCGCTGGGCGGAGGCGTCGTGGCGATTGCAGCCGCCATGGCCGCGGGCAACACCGTCTTTCTGGCCGTCGTGATGCTGGGCCTCCTCAGGACAGGGGTGCGCCTGCGGTTGTCGGCCCGGGTGCGGGTTTGGCCGCTGCTGTTGCGCCGCGCCGCGCCCTTTGCCGTGGTCAGCGTGCTGACGCTGGTCATCTTGAAGACCGAGTTCCTTGTGCTGGGCAAGCTGGGCAACCCGATCCAGCTGGGGTATTTCGGCGCGGCCAGCCGCATCTACGAGGCGGCCCTGATGGTGCCCCTCACGCTCTGCGCGGTTCTCACGCCCCGGCTTGTCCATGCCGAAGCCCATGATCGCGGGGCACTCAGTGATCTCTACGCCATGTCGCTGCGGCTGATCTTGTCGCTATGCGGTGCGCTGGCCGTTCTGGGCGTGCCCGCGGCGGTTCCTCTTGTCGACCTCATGCTGCCGTCCGAATACGCCGTTGCGGCCCCTGTGCTCAAACTTCTCTGCCTTGCCCTTGTCCCTGTTTCAGTCTTCCTTCTGAACGGCGCCTTGATGCTGAGCCTGCCCCGCCAGCACCGACCGGGCCTCCTGCTTGTAGGTCTCGTCGGAATGCAGGTTGTGATCGCCGCCACGCTGATCATTCTGGTTGGCACCTTTGGCGCAGCACTTGCGGCCTTGCTGTCGGCCACGGTCGCCGCAGTCATCACCACCGTCGCGACGCGGGCCTGGCTGGTGCCCTCGGCTCCGGTGCTGCGGTCCTTGCTTCCGCCCTTTGTCGGCCTTTCGGCCGCAGGGGCGCTGATGGTCGTCGTTGGGCATGAAGGCCTCGGGCAGGCGCTGGGGGCCTTCATCACCTATGTCGTCGTCACCGGCCTTTTGTACCGTGCCCTTCCCGTCGGCCCCGCCGCGCCAGGGCCTGCCACCGATGAGCCTCCGCCCTCCGACGTGCAAGGCCAAGGTCCCGCCTCGGGCAATTCGGTCCCCACCGGTTGGGGCATCTCTGCGCTGAGCCTGTCCGTCCGGGGGTTGCGCGCACGCCGCGAGACCCGCAACCGAAGGAGGCCGTCATGACATCCGCAGTCCTGCCTGTGTCGATCGATCTGGCCGTCTCGCTGGAGGCCGAACAGCGCCGCTGGTGCATCACCAGCGCCGCATCAAATTGAGAACAAAGCTAAAAAGGGAGTTGTTATGTCAGGCTTTGAGACTTTTTTGATACTCGCCGGAATGGTTGTTTTTGCGGTTTGGATGCTAGGAAGCTCACTGAAGGGCTTTCAAAAAATGGCTGAAGACTCAAATCAGCGCGAATGCCCACACTGCGGGGAATCCATCAAGAAGAAAGCGACGAAATGCCGTTACTGTCATGAAACGATACACCCCGCCTAGGGTCAGGACTCGTTCTCGTTTCATAGCCAGAACATGACGGTTGCTGCGAGGTCGATGGCGGAGAGGAAGACCTTCGGGCATCGGTCGTAGCGTGTGGCAACCCTGCGCCAGTCCTTCAGGCGCCCGAACATGATCTCGATCCTGTTGCGGTGTTTGTAGCGGCGTTTGTCGTATTTGACGGGCTTGGCGCGGGACTTCCAGCCAGGGATACAGGGCTTTATCCCTTTGTCTTTCAACACATCTCTGAACCAGTCGGCGTCATAACCCCGGTCGGCCCGCAGCCAATCTGCTGATGGCAAGCTGCTCAGCAGGGCCGCAGCGCCGGTGTAGTCGCTGACCTGGCCCGCGGTCATGAAGAACCGGATCGGGCGCCCATCGGCATCGGTGACCGCATGCAGCTTGGTGTTCATGCCACCTTTGGTTCGGCCGATCGCGCGCCCCGGTTGGTCGTCGGCCCCCCCCTTTTCGACCGCAGGCTGCTCGCCGTGCGGTGCGCTTTCAGATAGGTCGCGTCGATCATCACCGTAACAATGACTTGGCGGAGGTTGTTGGCAGCCCGTAGGGCTACATAACCCCTTCGTCATACTGTCTCGCGCCCTTGCAGAAAATCATTTTATGACATATGCTTGAAGCGCACTTGGGGCCTCACCTGTCCCAGTCGATTTCACTCTGTCCCATCATTTGTCCCATCATTTCTCATGCCGATTGATGGGACAAATGATGGGACAGAAGTTAGACCTGCGGGGTCGGAAAAATGGGAAGACTGTCGGTCAAGCGCGTCGCCGCAACCCGCAAGCCGGGGATGTACGGTGATGGTGACGGGCTCTACCTCCGCGTTGGGCCGACCGGCGCGAAATCCTGGATCCTGCGCACCCTCGTTCATGGTCGTCGGCGCGATCTCGGGCTGGGCAGTCTGGCCTGGATGAGCCTCGCCGAAGCCCGTGAAGAGGCGCGGAAGTTGCGGACCGAGGCCCGGTCGGGGCGCGACCCAGACCTGCTGAGGAAGCGCGAGGAGCTGAGCTTCGAGGAGGCGGCGAAACGGCATCACGCCTCGCTCTCCCGCACCCTCAAGAGCGACCGTCACGCGGAGCTCTGGTTACGCTCGCTCGAGCTCTACGCCTTCCCCAAGATCGGCGAGCGTCCGATCCAGTCCATCACTTCGGCCGATGTGCTCGCCATCCTGAACCCGATCTGGGCGAAGAAACACGACACCGCGCGGCGGGTGAAGCAGCGCGTTGCCGCTGTCTTCGACTGGGCGAAGGGGGCGGGGCACTATCCGCATGAGAACCCCGTCGCGGGGCTGAAGAAGGCGCGATGACGTCCCGGGAAGTGGTGTAGCTCACCGAGGGCCTCGCGCTCACTGGCGGGCCGAACTGGTCAGTCGGTCTAAGCAGCAGGCAGGCTGACGTTGAGATCATCGCAGACCGGCGCGAGCGTTTCCAGTGTCATGTATCTGGCGCGCTGGACCGTCCATTCCTCGGTCTGCTCCATCAGGATTGCGCCGACGAGGCGGCGGATCGATGCCTCGTTCGGGAATATCCCGACGACATCGGTGCGCCGCTTGATTTCGCCGTTCAGACGCTCGATCGGGTTTGTGCTGTGGAGCTTGGTGCGATGTTGCGCAGGGAAGGTCATGTAGGCCAGCACGTCCTCTTCGGCGGTATCCATGAGTGTGGCCAGCTTCGGGAGCTTGCCGCGCATCTGGTCGGCCACCAGGCGCCACTGGGCCTTGGCTGCCGTGTGGTCCGGCTGTGCGAAGGCGGTGGCGATGAAGGCCGAGACCACCCTGCGGCTGTTCTTGCCGGCATGGGCGAGAGCATTGCGCTGGAAATGCACCCGGCATCGCTGCCAACTCGTGGACAGGACGCGGGCCGTCGCGGCCTTGATCCCTTCATGTGCGTCGCTGATGACCAGCTTCACCCCGCCGAGACCCCGCCGCACGAGGTCCCGGAGGAACTCGGTCCAGAACGGCTCGGCTTCGGAGGCGCCGATGGCCATGCCCAGGACCTCACGACGCCCATCGGTGTTGACGCCGACCGCAAGGGTGACGGCCACAGACACGATCCGCCCGCCCTGGCGCACCTTGAGGTAGGTGGCATCGATCCAGAGATAGGGCCATTCGCCCTCGATCGGCCGGGTCAGGAAGGCATCGACACGTTCGTCGATCTCTTCGCAGAGACGGCTGACCTGGCTCTTCGAGATCCCGGTGCCGCCCATCGCCTGCACGAGGTCGTCCATCGAGCGCGTCGATACGCCATGAACATAGGCCTCCTGGATCACGGCCGTGAGGGCCCTCTCGACCGAGCGCCGCGGCTCCAGGAAGGACGGGAAGTAGGAGCCGGTGCGCAGCCGCGGGATGCGCAGCTCGACGCTTCCCGCCCGGGTCTCCCAATCCCGATCACGGTAGCCGTTGCGCTGCGCCAGCCGCTCGCTGCTCTTCTCGCCATAGTCAGCGCCTGTCCTGGCGCCAACCTCCAGCTCCATTAAGCGTTCGGCCGCGAAGCCGATCATCTCGCGCAGCAGGTCAGCATCGGCGCTCTTCTCCATCAGCGCGCGGAGGTCCATCATGCCCAACTTCGACAGTTAAACGCGTAAGCAATTGTTATTGTTGAAGCGGGA
>JAGYLB010000072.1 GCA_018401055.1 Roseicyclus sp. | reverse complement strand
TTGCAGAAAAAGACCGTATCGGCGAAGGTATGCTCGACAAGGCGTTCGGCCAGCGCCTCCTGCTGCGGCACGACATAGAGGTTCGAAGTGTGCCACAGCGCCCCCGCCTGATCGGTCAATGCCTTGACCAGCGCCGGGTGCCCGTGGCCCAGCGACATCACCGCGATGCCGGAGGCGAAATCGACGAAGCGTCGCCCGTCGGCCTCGACCATCCACGAGCCTTCGCCTTTGACGAAGGACAGCTTGGCACGGTTGTAGCTGGGCAGGACAGGCGAGATCATCTCCGTCTCCGATGCTGGACTGAAAGGGACTGCATTGCGCAGGCCGCATCCCAAGTCAATTCACGGAAGATGATGGGGTCAAGTGGGCTGTGTGATGAGGGCGCGATTTTCTTGCGCCCTTCGCTGTCTTGAACATATGCCGGGCGTCGGCATTGTCGCGCCATTGCTCCGAGAGACAATGGCGACGGACGGGCGGGGGCAGAGCCCCCATCCCTCACGCCACTTCGGACAACGCGACCTTGGGGGTCACGCCCAGCGCCGCGCAGACATCGCGGGTCAGGTCGGGGGCGTTGAGCGTGTAGAAATGCAGGTCCTCGACCCCGCCCTCGATCAGGTCGGTGCACAGTTCCGTCGCCAGTGCCGTGGCCAAGAGCTGCTCGCGCCCGTCGCGGCTGGCCTTGTCGAAGGCTTCGTCCAGCCAGACCGGGATCGGCGTGCCGCACATTTCGGCGAATTTGCGCACGCCCTTCCAGGAATTGATCGGCAAGATGCCGGGAATGATGGGCGCGGTGATGCCCGCCGCCGCGCAGGCGTCGCGGAAGCGGAAGAAGGTCTCGGCCTCGAAGAAGAACTGGGTGATGGCCGAGGACGCGCCGGCGTCGATCTTGCGCTTGAGGAAATCGACGCAGTCCTGCATCGACTGTGCCTCGGGGTGCGGGTCGGGGTAGGCGCCGACGCGAAGGTGGAACTTGCCGGTTTTCGCCAGAGCCTCGATCAGCTCGATCGAATTGGCGAAGCCTTCGGGATGGGGGGTGAACCGGCCTGCGCCCTTTGGCGGATCGCCACGCAGCGCAACGATCTGCGTCACGCCGGCGGCGGCATAGCTTTCCGCGATCTCCAGCGTCTCTTCGCGGGTGGCGTCGACGCAGGTCAGGTGGGCCGCAACATCGACACCGTAATTGGCATGGATCGTCTTGACCGCGTCATGGGTCAACGCCCGCGTCGTGCCGCCCGCGCCATAGGTCACCGAGACGAAGGTTGGCGCCAGCGGCGACAGCACGCCCAGCGTTTCCCACAGCCGGAACGACGCCTCGAGCGATTTGGGCGGGAAGAACTCAAAGGAGACGCGGGGAGCGGTCATGGCGATTCTGATCCTTGATGTGTCGCCATCCGATGTCGCATAGAGTACCCCTTGCGACAAATTCATAATCCTCAAGATCAATATGAGGTTCACATGCATCTCGAGTTTCGTCACCTGCGCACCATCAAGGCGATCCACGAGGAGGGCGGGCTGGCACGTGCCGCCGACCGGCTGCACATCACGCAATCCGCGCTGAGCCATCAGATCAAGGGGCTGGAGGATCAGGCGGGTCTCGACCTCTTCGTGCGCCGCTCCAAACCGATGAAGCTGTCGCCTGCCGGGCTCAAGCTGCTGCGCCTCGCCGAGGAGGTGCTGCCGCGCATCGCGGCGCTGGAGGATGAGTTCGACAATTTGCGCAAGGGCAAGTCGGGGCGGCTGCACATCGCCATCGAATGTCACGCCTGTTTCGACTGGCTCCTGCCGGTACTGGAGGCGTTCCGCATCGGCTGGGCCGACATCGACGTTGATATCCGGCCCGGTCTGCAGTTCGAGGCGCTGCCCGCGCTTCTGCGCGAGGAGGTGGATCTTGTCGTCTCCTCCGACCCCGAAAAGCTGTCAGGCGTCGATTTCACGCCCTTGTTCGACTACGAGCCGGTCTTTGTCTGCGCCGCCGATCATCCGCTGGCGGCCAAGGACTGGATCGAAGCCGAGGATTTCGCCGATCAGACCCTGATCACCTATCCGGTCGACCGTGCGCGGCTTGATGTGTTCAGCCAGCTGCTATTTGCCGCCGGGGTGGAGCCGAAGGCTATCCGGCAGGTGGAATTGTCTGCCGTGATCTTGCTGCTGGTCGCCTCGGGGCGCGGCGTGTCGGTGCTGCCCGATTGGGTGGTGCGCGACACCGGCAAGCACCCCTCGCTGGTCACACGGCGGCTGACCGAGGGCGGCATCACGCGGCGGCTATACGGCGCGACGCGCGCCGATGACACGTCCAAGCCTTTCATGGCGCAGATGCTGAAGCTGTGCCGGACCGAGCCGCCGAAACTGCAGCGGCGGGGCTGAACGCCTCGGCCCCTGGGCACGCCCGCGCGCGGGGTCTATAGGCTCGCCCCTGTCCGCGCCAAAGGAATGACTGATGCAAGGCTCCGCCAATCTCAACATCATGCTCAAGGCCGCCCGCAAGGCGGGGCGGAGCCTCGTGAAGGATTTCCGCGAGGTCGAGAACCTTCAGGTCTCCTCCAAGGGTCCCGGTGATTTCGTCAGCCGCGCCGACCGCGCCGCCGAGGAGATCCTCAAGACCGAGCTGATGAGCGCGCGGCCGAACTACGGCTTTCTGGGCGAAGAGGGCACCGTGATCGACGGCATCGACCCGACCCGCCGCTGGATCGTCGATCCTCTGGACGGGACCACCAATTTCCTGCACGGCATGCCGCATTGGGCGGTATCGATCGCGCTGGAACACAAGGGCGAGATCGTGGCGGGCGTGGTCTACGACCCCGCCAAGGACGAGATGTTCTATGCCGAAAAGGGCGCGGCGGCGCTGGCTGAACGACAGCAAGCGCCTGCGCGTCTCGGGCCGCACCAAGATGATCGAAAGCGTCTTTGCCACGGCGTGCCTTTTGCGGGCGGCCGCTACCTGCCCGCCACCTTGCAAGATCTTGCGCGCCTGATGCCCGCTTGCGCAGGCGTGCGGCGCTGGGGGCGGCGGCGCTTGATCTCGCCTATGTCGCGGCGGGCCGCTACGAAGGTTATTGGGAGCGCGGGCTGAACGCTTGGGACATCGCCGCCGGCATCATCTTGGTGCGCGAGGCGGGCGGGCTGGTGCAGCCGATCCGCGAAGGGCAGGACATGCTGGAAGATGGTCAGGTCGTCGCAGGTGCCGAGCCGATCTTCGACCAGTTCGCCAAGATCATCCGCGACCGCGACGCCTAACTCCGCGCTGGTACCAGCTGCTGCACGATGCCGGCAAGCAGCAGGTAGAGAGAGGTTGCCGTGACCACCGAGGTCAGCGCCGGGTTCGGTGCAAAGCCTGTCCATGCTGCATAGGCAATGGACAGCGTCCAAAGGATCGCGACCGGCAAGGTGACAATCCGCCAGCGTGCGGTGCGCACGGGATGAACGAATCTCAGGTTCAGGAACTGCGCCACGCTCAGCACGATGACCAACGTGAGGATGGCTTCCCACGGCGGGACCACCACCAACAGCGCCAGCGTCACCATGTTCCAGCAGCCGGGGAAACCGCGAAAGCTCTTGTCGGCGGTCTTCATCCGCGTATCGGCGAAATACAGCGCTGATCCAAAGGGGATGAGCAGAACCACGACCCAGCCGGACCATCCCGGCAGCAGCCCCGAGCCATAGAGCGCATAGGCCGGGATCATCACATAGGTCAGGAAGTCGATGATAAGGTCCAGAAGCACGCCATCGATGATCGGCGCATTCTCGGTCACGACATAACGCCGCGCCAGCGGGCCGTCGATGCCATCGACGATAAAGGCCACGGTCAGCCAGATCGTCATCATCGCCCAATCCTGCTGCGCCGCTTCGAGCAGCGCCAGCATGGCAAGCGAAGCACCTGCCGCGGTGAAGAGGTGAACGGAATAGGCCCGGATACGCATCTGGCCCAGATGACCTGTTGCGCGGCTCTTGGCAACAGGGCCGTGACGGTTTTGTGACGTCAGGCCTTGGGATGGGCCATCGCATAGACTTCGAGCAGGCGGGCGGTGTCGACGGCCGTGTAGGCCTGCGTCGTCGACAGCGAGGCATGGCCCAGCAATTCCTGGATTGCACGCAGGTCGCCGCCCGCGTTCAGCAGATGCGTGGCAAAGCTGTGTCGCAGGGCATGCGGCGTGGCCGTGGCGGGCAGGCCCAGTTGCAGCCGCGCATCCTCCATCACCTTTGCCACCAACCGCCCGTTCAGCGGCCCGCCCCGGATGCCGCGAAACACAGGCGTGCCGGGCCGCAGGTCATGCGGGCAGAGTGCTGCGTAGCGCGCCACCGCATCGCGGGCGGCGGGCAGCACAGGCACCTCACGGTCGCGGCCGCCCTTGCCCCGGATGCGCAGCCCCTCGCCCAAGGGCAAAAATCCCGCATCAAGCCCCAGCGCCTCGGACCGGCGCAATCCGCAGCCGTAAAGCAGCGTCAGGATCGCCACATCGCGCGCGGCCACCCAGTCGCGGGCGTCTTGTTGCCCCACTGTCTCGATCATGTCGCGTGCACCCTCGATGCTCAGCGGGCGGGCAGGCGGCGGCCGTGCTTGGGTGCGCGCATCGACAAGACCGGCGTGGCGTCGAACCCCTCGCGCTCGGACCACCAGCGGTAGAAGCCCTTGACCGCCGAGAGCCGCCGCGCCAGCGACCGCGATCCGACGCCGCGCGCCCGCTGCGCCGCCATCCACGCGCGCAGGTCCGACGCCGTCAGCACGCGCAGGGCCTCAGGGCCGGGGATACCGCCCGCGTGTTGGGCCTGAAAGCTCAGGAAATCCGTCAGGTCGCGCCCGTAGGCGTCGACCGTTGCCTCGGATGCATCGCGCAGGCTGCCCATCTCCGACAGCCAACGCTGCATCAGATCGCGCAAGCCTGGTGCCAGCGCGAGGCTCATCTCAGTCGAGCCAACGCCGCATCAGCCGCTCGAAGACGCCCGCGAAAAAGGTAAGCAAATCTGTACCCTGGCTCGGGCGGAACTGGTGCGGATCCTCGGACCCCATGACCAGCAGCGCGGGCAGTCGGCCGGGGCCAAGGTTCAGCGCCATCAGCGCCTCGGATTTGATCCAGACCGCATCGGCGCCGAAGATCATCGGGCTGGCGTCGCCCACCTGGCGCAGCGTCACCTGCCGGTGCGGCACCGCGCGCCCGCCGGTGATGTAGCTTTCGACAAAGCCCGGCGCCACGATCGTCAGCACATCCTCGAGCTTTTGCACATGGGGCGCGGCGGTGGCCGTCGCCTCGGCGCTTTCGAGCACAAGCGCACCCGGTCGACCCGCAGCGTGCCCGCCACATCGGTGCCGAGCGCCCGCAGGAACCCGGTGAATTCGGTCTGGTCCAAAAGCGTCAGGATCGCCCGGTGCAACTGATTGGTGCCCGCGAGGTTTTCATAGGCCGCCGCGATGACGGACCGGTGGGTATCCTCCAGCCGGTCGAGCCGGTTTTCCAGCCGCTCCATCGCGATGCCGCGCATGTCGACGATATTGCCGCCCATCTGCCGGTCATTGGCCGCGATCAGCGCGCGCATCAGGTCGCGGTCGTCAAGGATCAGGTCGGGATCGGAGATGATCCGGTCCCGCCAGTCATGATCGGCGTAGGTAGACAGATCGTCGGGTTCAACGCTGCTCACGGGTGCTGCCCCTTTGGTGTTTTTCTCGTTGTCCGCGACCCTACAGGAAAGTCACAGAATTTTCTGCCCCGTTTTTGCCCAATCTTTCAGGAAGGCGTCCAGCCCCTTGTCGGTCAACACATGGTTAGCCATCGCTTTGATCACGGCAGGTGGCGCGGTCGCCACATCCGCGCCCAGCAAAGCGGCTTCCTTCATGTGGTTCGCAGTGCGGATCGAAGCTGTGAGTATCTCTGTGGGGAAATCGTAATTGTCGTAGATCTGGCGGATCTCCGCGATCAATTCCATGCCATCGATGTTGAGATCGTCCAAGCGCCCGACGAAGGGCGAGATGAAGGTCGCGCCCGCCTTGGCCGCCAGCAGCGCCTGATTGGCGCTGAAACACAGCGTCACGTTGACCATGCGCCCTTCGCCGGTCAGCACGCGGCAAGCCTTCAGCCCGTCCCAGGTCAGCGGCACCTTGATGGCGATGTTGTCGGCGATCTTGGCCAGCTCGCGCCCCTCGGCGATCATGCCTTCGGCGTCCAGCGCCACGGTCTCGGCCGACACCGGGCGGCCGGGGATCATCGCGCAGATCTCGGCCGTCACTTCCTTGATGTCGCGGCCCGATTTGGCGATCAGCGAGGGGTTGGTGGTGACCCCGTCGACCATTCCCAGATCGTTGAGTTCCCGGATCGCGTCGACTTCGGCGGTATCCACAAAGAATTTCATGGCGGCCCTTCCTTTCGGTCTGAGGTCATGGTGAGTTGGCGGCCTTGTATCGCAGGCACCCCCGGGCGGAAAGGCATGAGTGACAGCTATTTCGACGAAGGCGCGCTGATCGGCGTCCTCACGCCCGAGCCGCTGGACCGGGTGCTGGACTACCGCGCGCCCGAAGGCGGCTGCTGGCTGGGTGCCTTTGTCGAGGTGCCGCTGGGGCCCCGCAAGGTGCTGGGCGTGGTCTGGGGGCCGGGGCAGGGCGATTTCGACGCCGCGAAAATCCGCGCCGCCACCCGCGTGCTCGATGCCGCGCCGATGCGCGACGAGTTGCGGGTTTTCCTCGAGAAAGCAGGGGCCTACACCCTCACGCCCTTGTCGCAAATGCTGCGGCTGGCCACCCGCGCGCCGGGCCTGTCCGATCCGCCCTCGATGCGCAAGGTCTACCGGTTGGGGCAAGCCACGCCTTCCAAGATGACCGACGCGCGCAAGCGGGTGATCGAGGTTCTGGTGGAATATGGTGGCCTTGCCTTCACGCTCAAGGAACTGGCCGATCTGGCCGGCGTCACCTCGTCCGTGGTCAAGGGGCTGGCGGCGCAAGGCGTGGTGCGAGGAGGCCGACACCCCCGCGACACGCCTTTCCTGCCGCTCGACCCAGACCGACCCGGCAAACCCCTCACCGACGACCAACAGGCCGCCGCCGACGCCCTGCGCGCGGCCATCGCATCCGGGCGCTACGGCACAACGCTGCTCAAGGGCGTGACCGGCTCGGGCAAGACCGAGGTCTATCTGGAGGCTGTAGCCGACTGTCTGCGCCGGGGCCGTCAGGCACTGGTGCTCTTGCCCGAAATCGCGCTGACCTCCGAGTTTCTCACCCGGGTCGAGGCGCGGTTCGGCGCGAAACCGGCGGAATGGCACTCCGGCGTCACCATGACGGAACGCCGGCGGGCGTGGCGGATGGTGGGGCAGGGGGGCGCGCAACTGGTCGTCGGCGCGAGGTCGGCGTTGTTCCTGCCGTTTCAGGACCTTGGCCTGATCGTCGTGGATGAGGAGCACGACACCTCCTACAAGCAGGAGGAAGGCGCGCTCTACAACGCCCGCGACATGGCGGTGCTGCGCGCCTCGTCTCAATGACGCGCAGGTGGTGCTGGCCTCGGCCACGCCGTCACTCGAGACATGGGCCAATGCGCAGGCGGGGAAATACGCCCGCCTTGACCTGAGTGCGCGTTTCGGCACCGCCGTCCTGCCCGCGATGCGCGCCATCGACATGCGGGTCGAGGATCTGCCGGGGCAGGCGTGGATTTCACCCAGCCTGACAGCACAGGTAAACGCCCGGCTGCAAAAGGGTGAGCAGGCGCTCTTGTTCCTCAACCGCCGTGGCTATGCCCCCGTCACGCTGTGCCGGGCCTGCGGCGCGCAGGTGGGTTGCGACCATTGCGACGCGCGGATGGTGGAACACCGGTTCCAGAAACGCCTCGTCTGCCACCAATGCGGCGAGACGAAACCCCTTCCGACCGTCTGCCCGACCTGCGGTGTCGAGGGGAAAATGGCCGCCGTCGGGCCTGGGGTCGAACGCATCGCGGAAGAAGCCGCGCGTGTGTTCCCCGAGGCGAAACTGGCCATTCTCTCCTCCGACCTCTTCGGCTCCGCCCGCGCCCTCAAGGCCCAGATCGAGGAAATCGCGTCGGGCGAGACCGATATCATCATCGGCACGCAACTGGTCGCCAAGGGCCACAATTTCCCCCGCCTGACGCTGGTGGGGGTGATCGACGCCGATCTGGGCCTGCAAGGCGTCGCGACCTGCGCGCGGCGGAACGCACCTTTCAATTGATGCGGCAGGTCTCGGGCCGGGCAGGCCGGTCTGATGCGCCGGGTGTGGCGCTGCTGCAGACCGTCCCAGCCCGAACACCCGGTGATCCGCGCCATCTTGTCGGGCGACGAGGAGGGTTTCTGGCGGGCCGAGGCGGCGGAGCGTGAGGCGGCAGGGATGCCGCCCTATGGTCGGCTGGCGGGCATCATCATCAGCGCGGAAGATGCGGCGGCAGGCTTTGACCTCGGCACGCGGCTGGCCCGGAACGACGCCCCCATCCGCGATATAGGCGGCATGGTCTACGGCCCCGCGCCCGCCCCCATCGCCCGCGTGCGGGGCCGACACCGGGTGCGCCTGCTGGTCAAGGCGCCAAAGGGCGCAGCCCTGCAATCGGCCATCGCGCGCTGGATCGCGCCTGTCCGCCTGTCCGCCAAACTGCGGCTATCGGTCGATATCGACCCGCAAAGCTTCTACTGATAGCGGTTTTCCACTATGCAAAACCCCGCTAGAGAAACCCGATCAATCCCAAGCCCCCGGTGCATCCCATGTCCGCCCCGATCCGCCCGCAACCCGGCATCCTCGACATCGCGCTCTATCAGGGCGGGCAATCCGCCCTTCCGGGGCATGCGCAGCCGCTCAAGCTCAGTTCCAACGAGAACCCCTTCGGCCCCTCGCCTGCGGCGCTTTCCGCCATGCAAGGCGCCTTGGCCGACAGCCACCGCTACCCCTCGACCGACCATGCCGCCTTGCGCGCCGCCATCGCCGAGGTGCATGGTCTTGACGCGGAGCGCATCATCTGCGGCGTCGGCTCGGACGAGATCATCCACCTGCTGTGCCAAGCCTATGTCGGCGAAGGGCTGGAGGTGATGCACACCGAGCATGGCTTTGCGATGTACCGCATCAGCGCGCTGGCCGCCGGTGCCACCCCCGTGGAGGTGCGTGAGCGCGACCGCGTCGTCGATGTCGACGCGATCCTCGACCGCGCAGGCCCCGACACGCGGCTGGTTTTCATCGCCAACCCCGCAAACCCCACCGCGACCTTTCTGCCGCTGGAGGCTCTGACGCGGCTGGCGGATGGCCTGCCCGAGACCTGCATACTCGTGCTCGACGGCGCCTATGCCGAATTCGCTGACGGCTATGACGGCGGCAAGGCGTTGGTCGAGGCGCGGGCGAATGTCGTGATGATGCGCACCTTTTCAAAGGCCTATGGCTTGGGCGGCTTGCGCGTCGGCTATGGCTATGCGCCGCGCCCCATCATCGACGTGCTCAACCGTATCCGTGGCCCCTTCAACCTGTCGGGCCTGGCGCTGGCAGGCGCCGAGGCCGCGGTGCGCGATCTGGATTGGGTTGCAAACTGCCTGCGCACGAACGCCGAGGAACGCGCGCGCCTGACCGGTGGCCTGCGCCAGTTGGGCATCGCCTGTGACGAGAGTTTCGCCAATTTCGTCCTTGCCCGCTTTGCGGACGAGGCCGAGGCGCTGGCCGCAGACGCCCACCTGAAAACCAAGGGCATCATCGTGCGCCACCCGAAAAACTACGGCTTCCCTCAGGCGCTGCGCATCACCGTAGGCAGGCCCGAGGATAATTCCCGCGTGCTGGACGCGCTTTCCAGCTTCAAGGGGGCGGCATGAGCGTGCTTTACACCCGCGTCGCGCTGATCGGGCTGGGCCTGATCGCGGGCTCCATGGCCCATGCGATCCGCCGGGCAGGGCTGGCGGGCGAGATCGTGGGCACCGCCCGCTCGCCCGAGACGCGCGCCATCGCAGCGGAAATCGGCCTGTGCGACCGCATCACCGAGACGGCGGCCGAGGCTGTCGCGGGCGCCGATCTGGTGGTGCTCTGCGTGCCGCCCGGTGCCATGGGGGCCGTCGCAGCCGAGATCGCGCCACATCTGGCCCAGGGCGCGACCGTCACCGATGTCGGTTCGGTCAAGCGCGACGTGGTCGCGCAAGTCGGCCCCCATATTCCCAAAGGCGTCCATTTCGTGCCGGGCCATCCACTTGCGGGCACGGAGCATTCCGGGCCGCGCTCGGGCTTTGCGGAGCTGTTCGACAACCGCTATGTCCTGCTGACGCCCGAACCGGGTACCGACCCCGACGCCATCGCCCGCCTGCGCGCGCTGTGGGAAGGCTGCGGTGCGCGGGTCGAAGAAATGGACGCCGACCACCACGACCTTGTGCTGGCTGTCACCAGCCACACGCCGCACCTGATCGCCTACACGATGGTGGGCGTGGCCGATGATCTGCGCCGCGTGACCGACAGCGAGGTGATCAAGTATTCTGCCGCAGGGTTCCGCGACTTCACCCGGATCGCGGCCTCCGACCCGACGATGTGGCGCGACGTGTTCCTGACCAACAAGGATGCGACGCTGGAAATCCTTGGCCGTTTCACCGAGGAACTTTTCGCCCTGCAACGCGCCATCCGGCGCGGCGACGGCGACCATCTGCACGCCTATTTCACCCGCACCCGCGCGATCCGGCGTGGCATCATCGAGGCGGGGCAGGATACCGACGCCCCCGATTTCGGCCGGTCCAAGCCGAAGCGCGAGGTGCCCGGCGCGTGAGGGCTTGGGCGGGAACCATGGCCGCCTGCTGCGTGGCTGTCTTGTGTGCCGCTACGGCGGCGGCAGATCCTGTGGACCGCTCGCCCAGACCCGCGCTGCGCCCCGGGCCGCCCGCCGTCGCGGCCGCAGAAGCACCGACCGTTGCACGGGTCGTGGTGGCGGGCAGTGCGCAGGCGCCGCGTGCCTCGGTCAGGCCCGTCCTGCGGCCACGCGGCTCGGCCGCGATGACGCCCGCGACGACGCCCGCCCCGGCCCAAGCCATCGCCCAACCCAATACGCCGCCCTCCGCCGCCCTGCCCGATGCGCTGGCCGGTCTGGTGTTCAACGGCGGCGTCGCGTCGCAATTCGCCCTTGCGCAATCGCCACGCCCGCCCCTGCGGCCCGATGGGCTGGAACAGAGGGTCGCCGCAAGTACTACCACGACACGCCCGGGTCCCGCCGCCCCTCTGGCAATCGCAATCAATTGTGCGGCGTTCCGGGCCTTGTCGGCGAAAGGCTGGAGCCGATCACCGTGCGCGGCAGTGCCTGCGGCATTGCCGAACCCGTGCGTTTGCGCGCGGTCGATGGCATCACGCTCAGCACGCCCGCCACGATCAATTGCAACACCGCCCGCGCGCTTCAAACATGGGTCCAACGCAGCGTGGTGCCCAGCGTCGGGCGAACCGGGGGTGGGGTGTCATCGCTGCGGGTCGTCGCCTCCTACGCGTGCCGGACGCGCAACAACCAGCCGGGCGCGCGGGTGTCGGAACACGGGCGCGGCAATGCCATCGACATCGCGGGGATCGGGCTGGCCAATGGCACCGAGTTGACGGTGCTGACCGGCTGGCGCGACCGCCGTCAGGGCCAGATCCTGCGCGCGATGCACAGCGGGGCCTGCGGACCCTTCGGGACGGTGCTTGGCCCCAATGCGGACCGGTTCCATCAAGACCACTTTCATTTCGACGTGGCCGCGCACCGGTCAGGCAGTTACTGCCGTTAGCGCAGGCGCAGCCTTGGCGCGTCGCCCACCGGCAGCGGTCCGAAATACATGAAGCCCGCGTCCAGCCGCAGCGTCACGTCCAGATCCTCGCGCCGGCCTGACAGCCCTGCCAGAAACCCCAGCGCGGTCTCGACCGACCGCCGCATGCCCGCCCCCAGAGCGCCCGAGCGTTCCGCCATGTCCAGCATCGCGGGCCAGTTCTGCGCCCGGATCGCCACCTCGCCAGTCGCGCGGCCTTCGGCATCCACATCGACCACGCCCGACAGGCGCAACATCAGATCGCCCCATTCGGCCCGCGCCTCGGACAGGTCGATGCGGACGGGTTGCGGGCGCGTCACCTCCAGCGCCGACAGGTCCCATGGCCGGTCGAAACTCACCACCGCCTCCGACACGGCTACGGGGATCGCCGCGGGCAACAGAGTAGGCCGGGTCCAGCAGGCGGGCCATATCCTCGGGCGGGGTCAGGTTGCTGGCGAGAAACGAGATCGCATAGGTGGCGTCAGTATCGCTCTGGCGGATCATGCTCAGCTGACCCTCGGCCAGATGACTGCGCCAGCCCGCCGTGCTTTCGATTGCCAGATCGCGCATCGTGGTCTGCGAGGCGTCGAGCGCCAGATTGGCCGCCGGCCGCAGATCCAGCACCGAGGCCAGATCGCCTGCGGTGATGGTGAGACGCTCATATGGTGAGGCAAGGCTGTGGACAGTCGGCCAGATCGCCTCGATCCGGCCCGGGTCAAGCGTGGCCTGCCGCAAGGTGAAGGACGGGGCGGACCAGACCAGCCCCGTGGCCGGATCGGCCAGCGTCAGGTCGGTGAAGGCGGTCACGAATTGGGTCGGAAAGCCCGTCACGCTCACATCAGTGCGGGTCACGACCCACCCCTCGGCCTCGCGCGCCTCCAACCAACCGGTCACGGCCCGTTCGGTCAGTGCGGCCCAGACGAACCACGCGATCGAGGCCAGCGACGCCACTGCCAGCAGTGCCGCAAACAGACGCTTCATGTCACATCCCCTACCGATCTGCTGCCCGCCCCGCTATAGCGCCCCCCAAGGCGGCTGACCATGCAGGAGGCGACGGGCACATGGGCGATCTTTGGGTCTTTGGATACGGATCGCTCTTGTGGGACCCGGGTTTTCCGGTGGCCGAGACGCGGGTGGCGCGGCTGCACGACTGGCGCCGCAGTTTTTGCATGTCCTCCATCCACCATCGCGGCACGCGCGATGCGCCGGGGCTGGTGCTGGCGTTGGATCACGCGCCGGGTGCCGCCTGCCACGGCATCGCCTTTCGCGTCGATGCAGACCACGCGCAATCCACGCTGGCCTATCTGCGCGACCGTGAACTGATCTCGTCGGCCTATCTCGAGACGCGGCAGGAGGTGGAATTTTCCCTAGGCGGCCGCCAGGCCAATGTGTTGACCTATGTCATCGATCCCGCGCATGAGCAGTATTGCACCCTGCCGCTGGAGGATCAGGCGCAGATCATCGCGCGCGCGGTGGGCGGGCGGGGGCCGAACGACGAATACCTCGCCAACACCGCGACCCATCTGCACGCCTTGGGCCTGCCAGATCCGGATCTTGACTGGCTGGTCGCCCGCGTGCGCCAGATCAAGGCGGGCTGAGCGCGCCTTTGGACCCGCATTGCGCCATTGGCTTATGCGCGCAGCACTTGTAGATTAACCATAGGTAACATCAAGAACCGGGCCGGAGCCATGGCGAGCAGAGCAGACACTGGGCGCCCCGGCGCAGGGGCCGCGCATGACGCGACCCACGCCGCAGGGGCCGCGCATCACGCGCCCGACACAGCAGATCGTCTTGATGCTGATCATCTGCGCGGCGGTCGCGGCGGGTGGCGTGCTGGTCTGGCCGCAGGTCCAGCCGGTGTTCCTTGCCTCGCCCTATCTCAACGGCACCATCGGCGTCGTGTTCATCATCGGCGTGCTGGCCTGCTTTTTCCAGGTCTTCCAGCTGTTTTCCTCGGTCGCCTGGATCGAGGCGCTGGCGGGCAGCGCCCCGCAAGACGCCACCGAACGCCCGCCCCGCCTTTTGGCCGCGATGACCGGCATCGCCCGGGTGCGGGGCCGCGGGCTTCAGGTCACCGGACCCGCGGCGCGCTCGATGCTCGACAGTGTCGGCGCCCGGATGGAGGAAAGCCGCGACATCACGAGATACATCGCCAACCTGCTGATCTTTCTCGGGCTTCTGGGCACCTTCTTTGGTCTGGCCACCACTATTCCTGCCGTTGTCGACACCATCCGCTCGCTGCAACCCGGCGAGGGCGAGGAAAGCGTGGCCGTCTTTGGCCGGCTGATGGACGGTCTCGAGGATCAGTTGGGCGGCATGGGCACGGCCTTTGCCTCTTCGCTTCTGGGGCTTGCGGGCTCGCTGGTCGTGGGCCTGCTGGAGCTTTACGCAGGCCATGGCCAGAACCGGTTCTACCGCGAGCTCGAGGAATGGCTGGCCTCGATCACGCGGGTCAGTTTCGCCAGTGGCGAGGGCGAGGGGCGGCGTCGATCGCAATGCCATCGCCACGGTGCTCGACCATATGGTCGACCAGATGGAGACGCTGCAATCGCTCTTCACCCAGTCCGAAACCCGCCGCAGCGCGACCGAAGACCGGATGTTGCAACTGGCGCAGGCGGTGGAGGGCTTGACGGTGAAACTGGGCCCCGGTCCGGTTGCCGCGACCGAGCGTCTGGCCGCAGCCCAGGAACGCCTGAGCCAAGTCCTCGAGGAAGGCCAGCGCGGTGGCGGCATCGACGACGAAAGCAGGATGCGCCTGCGGTCCATCGACGTGCAGCTGCTGAAGATCTACGAGGATCTGGGCGCAAGCCGCAACGACGAGGTGTTGGCGCTGCGCGGCGACCTGCACGCGTTGACGACCGCGATACGCGATCTGGTCAATGCCGCCCGCGCGCCTGCTCGCCGCCCGCAGCCCGCCCCCCGGCCCCCCGTCCAAAGCGGCGAGTGACCCGCGATGGCCTTTCAGCGCCGCGCGTCGAACAAGATGTCCGGGGTCATCTGGCCCGGGTTCGTCGACGCGATCACCTCGCTTTTGATGGTGATGATCTTCGTCCTGTCGATCTTCATGGTCGTCCAGTTCGTGCTCTCCGAGCAGATCACGACCCAAGACGAGGAGTTGAACACCCTCAACGCCCAGCTCAACGCGCTGGCCGATGCGCTGGGCCTTGAGGAAAACCGCGCCGCGGCGCTGGAAAGCCGGGTGGCGACGCTGACGGGCTCGCTGGCCGATGCCGAAAGCGAACTGGCCGCCCAAGATGCCTTGATCGCCTCGCTCACCGCCCAAGGTGCGGCGCAGGCCGCCCTCATCGCCGATTTTGAGGCGCAGGTCGCCTCGTTGATCGCGGCCAACACGCAGCTCGAGGCGGATCGCGACGCCACCGCCGCTGAGTTGGCTGAGACGATCACGGCCGCCGAAGCCCAGCGGCTGGCGCTGGCCACTGCCCGGTCCGAGATCGATACGGCCGCCGAGGAGGCGCGCCTTGCCGCCGCGCGTCGCGAAGCGCTTGAGGCGCTGATCGCGGACCTGCGGAGCGAGACCGAGACGCAATCGGCCACCATCGCCACGCTCGAGACGCAACTGAGCGAGGAGGAAGCTGCCCGTCTGGTCGAGGCCGCCGCTGCCGAGGTCTTGCGCGCGCGGCTGGAGAATGCCGATGCAGAACTGACTGCGATGACGCTGGCTCTGGAGGAACAGCGCCGCCGCGCCGAGGAAACGCTGACCCTGCTGGCGGCTGCGCGGGCCGCCGAAGAGGATCTGGCCGCTCGCCTTGCCGCCGCCCTTGTCGCCGCCGACGAACGCCGCAGCCTCGCCGATCAATTGGCGGCCGCCGAGGCCGAGGCCGATCGCCTCGAGGCTCTCGCAGGTGACCGCGCAAGCGACCTCAGTGCGACCGAGCAGGCGCTGGCTCTGGCGCTGTCGCGCATAGAAAGCGTCGAGGCCAGCGCCGCCGCGCAGACTGGCAGAGCTAGAGGCGCAGATCGTGGCCCTTGAGGCCGAGGCGCAGGGGCAGGCCGAGGCCGCGACGACCCTCATGGCACAGTCCGAAACGTTGGAGGCCCAACTGGCCGCGGCCCTCTCCGCGCGTCTGGCCGCCGAGGCGTCCCGCAACAACGCCCTGTCCGAGGCAGAAGCCCGCGCCGCCTTGCTGGCGCAAGCCAATGCAGAGCTTGAGCGGACCGAGGCGGCTTCGGCCGAAAGCCAACGGCAGGTGGCTTTGCTCAACGAGCAGGTGGCGGCACTGCGCACGCAACTTGGCGGGCTGCAGGCCCTGATCGACGCGTCGGCCGCCCGCGACGCCGAGGCAGAGGTGCAGATCGCCAACTTGGGCGCGCAGCTCAATCAAGCGTTGGCGCGCGTGGCGCAGGAACAGACGGCGCTGGCCGCACAGCAGACCCGGCTAGCCGAACTGGAGGCCGCCGAGGTCGCGCGTCTTGCCGCCGAAGCCGAGGAGCTGGAACGCTTCCGTTCCGAATTCTTCGGCCGCCTGCGCGAGTTGCTGGAGGGGCGCGAGGGCGTCCGGATCGAAGGTGACCGCTTCGTCTTTTCCTCCGAGGTGCTGTTCGATCTGGGCTCCGCCGATCTGGCGCCCGAGGGGCTGGCCCAGATCCGCAGCGTGGCCGAGTTGCTGTCCGAGGTGGCGGGCGATATCCCCGAGGGGATCGATTGGATCGTGCGGGTCGACGGCCATACCGACAACCAGCAAGTGCGCGTGGGTGGGGCTTTCGGCTCGAACTGGGAGTTGAGCCAGGCGCGCGCTCTGTCGGTCGTCTTGTTCATGTCCGAGGAGTTGGGCTTTCCGCCCGACCGGCTGGCGGCCACGGGCTTTGGCGAATACAGCCCGCTTGCCGACAATACGACGGCTGAAGGACGCGCGCAGAACCGCAGGATCGAGTTGAAACTGACCGAGCGATAGCGGCCGACCGCTCAGGGCGTGACAATCACCGCCGCATTCAACCCGTCGATCTCCACCCCGTCGCGGATCAGTGTCACGTTGCCTCGGTAAAGACCGGGCGACCACCCGCCCGCGGGCGTCCTACGGCCCGTGGCGCGGAAGAGTTGAGCCTGCGTGCGGTCGAGCGCCACGTCTTGTGCATGCACCTCAACGCCTGAGGCATCCGTGATGCGCAAGCGCAAGGTATCGCCCGCCCGGGCGCTGTGGACATAGGCCCAGATCACCAGCGCCTCTCCCCCGGCCGGGACTGCCCCTGTCGCGGCCGCGCCTGCCTGAATGGCATCGAAATCCGGGATTGCAGCGGCAAAGCCCGCCGACAAGATGCCCCCGCCCGAATGCTCCAGCGGCTCAGCCCAGAGCGGGGTCGCAGCCTCGCCGCAGGTGGCAAGGTCAGAGGGGTCGAAGGGATCGACCACGCGCCCTTCGTGGCGGATGATGAATTCCAGATGCGGAAATTCGGTCCTTCCGGAATAGCCGATCAGCCCCAGCGCCGTGCCCGATGCGACCCGCTGCCCCTCGCTCACCGTGATCGAGCCTTGCATCAGGTGGCAATATTGCGTTTCCCAGCCGCCCGGATGGGTCAGCACCACGCCGTTGCCGCAGCCCTGCCCCTCGGGCATTGTCGCCGTCCCGCCGTCAGGCACCCCGTCGCGCAAACCGCGCACGACCCCTTCGGCTGCCGCGATCACCGTGACACCGGCCAGCATCACGGCCAGATCCGCGGTACGGATGTCGGTTCCGGTATGGGTGTCGTAGCTTTGCGGACCGCAGGCATAATCGCGCGCGCCGGGGCCGGGGTCACGGTCGACGAATTGCTGCAGGAAACAGGTCTCGCCCAAGGTGCAGTCCACCGGGAAGAGCAGGCGCGGCGCATCTTGTGCGCCCGCTGGCAGGGCGAGGGCGATCAGGGCAGGGACGAGGCTGAAACGCATGGGGCAGGGACCTTTTGCCTGATCGTCACAGAAAAAGGCCCGGCCCAAACGGGACCGGGCCTTGGCGTCGGCTTTTGCGGTGCGACGTCAATCGGCCGTCAGAAGCGGCGGCTTTTTCGAGGTGATGCGGCGTCCGCCGGGTTCCTCGATCAGCAAGTCGATCTTGCCGTCCTTGACGCCGACCGTGACGTTGCCGCCCTTGGCCAGCTTGCCGAACAGCAATTCCTCGGCCAGAGGTTTCTTGATGTGTTCCTGAATCACACGACCCAGCGGTCGCGCGCCCATCCGGTCGTCGTAGCCCTTTTCGCCCAGCCATTCGGCGGCAGGCTGGGTCAGCTCGATGGTCACGTTGCGATCCATCAGCTGAGCCTCAAGCTGCAGCACGAACTTTTCCACCACCTGCAAGATCACCTCTTTCGGCAGCGCGCCGAAGGAGATTACAGCATCCAGACGATTGCGGAATTCCGGCGTGAACGTCCGCTCGATCGCGGCCGTATCCTCGCCCTCGCGCTTGTCGCGGCCGAAACCTATGGCGGCCTTTTGCATGTCGGCGGCCCCCGCGTTCGAGGTCATGATCAAGATCACGTTGCGGAAATCGACCTTGCGCCCGTTGTGATCGGTCAGCGTGCCGTGGTCCATCACCTGCAAAAGGATGTTGAACACATCGGGATGCGCCTTCTCGATCTCGTCAAGCAGCAACACGCTGTGCGGGTGCTGGTCGATCCCGTCGGTCAGAAGCCCGCCCTGATCAAAACCAACATAGCCCGGAGGCGCACCGATCAGCCGCGAAACCGCGTGCTTTTCCATGTATTCGGACATGTCGAAGCGCAGCAGTTCCACACCCAGCGTATCGGCCAGTTGTTTCGCCACCTCGGTCTTGCCCACACCGGTCGGACCCGCGAACAGGTAATTGCCAATCGGCTTTTCGGGTTCACGCAGACCGGCGCGGGCCAGTTTGATCGCTGATGACAGCGCCTCGATCGCGGCATCTTGCCCAAAGACCACGCGCTTCAGCGACACTTCGAGGTCCTTGAGAACCTCGGCATCGTCCTTGCTGACGTTCTTGGGCGGGATGCGGGCAATCTTGGCCACCACATCCTCGATCTCTTTGGTGCCGATGGTCTTGCGCCGCTTGCTTTCGGCGACCAGATGTTGGGCTGCGCCGGCCTCGTCGATCACGTCGATCGCCTTGTCGGGCAGCTTGCGGTCGTTGATGTAGCGCGCGCTCAATTCCACAGCCATCTTGATTGCGTCGGCGGTGTATTTCACGCTGTGGTGATCCTCAAAATAGGGCTTGAGGCCCTTGAGGATCTTGATCGCATCCTCGACCGACGGCTCGTTCACGTCGATCTTCTGGAACCGGCGCGACAGCGCGCGGTCCTTTTCGAAGTGCTGGCGATATTCCTTGTAGGTCGTGGACCCCATGCAGCGCAGCTTGCCGCCCTGCAACGCGGGTTTCAGCAGGTTCGACGCATCCATCGCCCCGCCGCTGGTCGCGCCTGCGCCGATCACGGTGTGGATCTCGTCGATGAACAAGATCGCATCGGGGTGATCCTCAAGCTCTTTCACGACGGCCTTCAACCGCTCCTCGAAATCGCCGCGGTAGCGCGTGCCAGCCAGAAGCGCGCCCATGTCGAGCGAGAAGATGGTGGATTTTGCCAGAACTTCGGGGATTTCGCCCTCGACGATCTTTTTCGCCAGACCTTCGGCGATGGCGGTCTTGCCCACGCCGGGGTCGCCCACCAAAAGCGGGTTGTTCTTGCGGCGGCGGCACAGCACCTGAATGCAGCGTTCCACTTCATGGGCGCGGCCGATCAGCGGGTCGATGTCGCCCTTGCGGGACTTGGCGTTCAGATCGACGCAATACTTCGCAAGCGCCGATTCCTTCGCCTCGCCCCCCTCGTTGGAGGAGGTTTGGCTGGCGCGGGTTTCCTCTTCCATGTCGGTGGCACCCGTCACCGGGCGGCTTTCGCCATAGGACGGGTCCTTGGCGACGCCATGGGCAATGAAATTCACCGCGTCATAGCGCGTCATGTCCTGCTCTTGCAGGAAATAGGCGGCGTTGCTCTCGCGCTCGGCGAAAATGGCGACCAGCACATTGGCCCCCGTCACCTCTGTCCGGCCCGAGGACTGGACGTGGATCGCGGCACGCTGGATCACCCGCTGAAACGCAGCCGTAGGCACCGCCTCCGAGCCGTCGATGTCGGTCTCCAGCGTCGACAGGTCGTCGTCGATGAAACTGGTCAGCGTCTCGCGCAGCGCGTCGATGTCGACCGAACAGGCCAGCATCACCTTGCGGGCCTCGGGCTCGTCGATCAGCGCCAGAAGCAGATGCTCCAGCGTTGCGAGTTCGTGACGGCGCGCATTTGCGTTGGCCAGCGCCGCGTGAATGGCCTGCTCAAGTGTTGTCGAAAAAGACGGCACCAGCGTGCTCCTTTCCTCGTGCATCGGTCAGGCCTGTGCCTGACGCGATCATGGCCTCATTGTCTTAAACTTTGCTTTCTCCCGTCGTCTTTCAAGGAGAAACTGCTCAAGGTCTCGTGTGCGGGTGCGGCCAGGGCCTCTATACCTTGGCCACGGCGTTGTTGCCTAAATTTTGTGCACCTGTTCCGTGCAGTTCAGAACGTATCCTTGAGGCTTCGGATACGGGCAAACACGGTGGCGGGGTCGGCCCCCGAAAGATCGAGGGTCCGGGCGATTACGGGGTCTGCGGCGCGCAGGAACGGGTTGGTCGCCAGTTCCTCGGCCAGGGTTGAGGGAACGGTAGGGCGGCCTGCCGCACGGGCCGCTTCGATCTTCGATACCCGAGAGATAAGCGCGGAATTTCCCGGATCAACCGTTACCGCGAAACGGGCGTTTCCGGCGGTGTATTCGTGACCCGAACAGACCAGCGTTTCGGGGGGCAGGGCGGCAAGTTTCGACAGGCTCGCCCACATCTGCGCGGCCGTCCCCTCAAACAGGCGTCCGCACCCCAGCGCCATCAGGCTGTCGGCGGTGAACACGGCGCCCGCTTGCGGAAAATGAAGGGCGATATGCCCGACAGTATGGCCCGGCACGTCGATCACATGGCCGGTCAGGCTGCCTATTGTCACAGTGTCGCCCTCGGCCAGCGCGTGATCGAGCGCGGGCAGGCGGTGGGCATCGGCGGCGGCTCCCCAGACCCGCGCACCGGTGGCCGCGCGCAGGGCATCCACGCCATCGACATGGTCCCAGTGGTGATGCGTGATCAAGATATCCGACAGGGTCCAGCCGCGTTCCGCAAGCGCGGCCTCGATCGGCGGCGCTTCGGGCACGTCGACCACGGCGGTAGCCCCGGTCGCGGGGTCATGCAGCAAGAAGGCGTAATTGTCCTTGAGGCACGGAATGGTCACGATTTCTGGCGTCGTCGCGGTCTCGGGCATGGAATTCCTGTCTGCGTGCCGTAAGGTGCGGGGGTGCCACCCTCGCGCACCTAACCAGCTAGTGCAATGCATCTCGACGTCACTGACCTGCGCCAATTCTATTACCGCACCCGTCTGGGCCGCATCGCCCAAAAGGCGATCCGCGACCGGATGCTGGCGCTCTGGCCCGAGGCGCAGGGGCAGACGGTCGTGGGCTTCGGCTTTGCCGTGCCGCTCTTGCGTCCTTATCTGGGCACGGCGCGGCGTGTGGTCGGCCTGATGCCGGCTGAACAGGGCGTGATGCCTTGGCCCGCCGGTCTCGACAACGTGTCTGTCCTGTGCCGCGAAGGGCTTTGGCCGCTCCAGACGGGCGTGGCCGACAAGATCGTGTGCCTGCACGGGCTGGAAACCTCGGAACATCCATCCGCAGTGCTGGAGGAATGCCAGCGCGTTCTGGGGCCGGGCGGCAAGGCGCTGTTCATCGTGCCCAACCGTTCTGGCATGTGGGCGCGGCGCGACGCCACGCCCTTCGGCTTTGGCCGCCCCTATTCGCTGAGCCAGCTCGAAGCGCAGATGAAGCGGCATGATTTCATGCCCGAACGCCACGCCGCCGCGCTCTTTGCGCCGCCGTCGCACCAGCGGTTCTGGCTCCGCTCGGCGGAAGTGGTCGAGAAACTGGGCGCCAAGATGTCGAGCTACTACGCAGGCGGCGTGATCTTGCTGGAGGTGTCCAAGCGCGTCTACGCCCCCACCCGTCCGGGTCTGGCCGAACGCGTGCGCCAGCCCCTCAAGGTGCTGGAGGGGCGCCAGCCCCCGCGGGCGCAAGCAACCGCTGCGGCGACCGTGAGACCTGAGCGCCTGCCGCGTCAGGCAAAGACCGCCTGATCCGTCGTGATCGCCCGGTTCGAGATCACCTGCGGGAGCACCGATTGCCGCGTGTCCTCGAGAATCGTGATCTCTCCGTTGTTGGGATCGGTGCGGGTCACCAATTGACCAAGGTCGATCTCGCCCAGCCGGATCAGGCCAAGCGACTCGATCAGCGCATCTTCCGTTTCGGCGGTGATCTCGGCGGGCGGCGTGACGCCCTCAGGCAGGATGTAGATCGCGCGCGACAGGAAGCTCTGGTCGGGGTCCGTTCCACTGCCAAGGGTCACGTCGGCGATATCCACGACAAAAAGCGTGCCCGCGACATCATCGCCAAGGTTGACCTCGAGTGTGTCGCCACTGTCGAGAAAGGCGGTGAAACCATCATCGGGTGCGTTCGGATCGGTCGCCAGGGTCTCAAGCGTCGCATTGCTGATGTCGATCGTCAGCAGCGCATCCTCGCCATCGACCTCGTCGATCACCGCAGGGTAGGGGGTCGACGCAGGTGCGGGCACCGGCTGCGCCTGCTCTGTGCCGGGGTCCGTATCGGGCTCGGGTTCCGTAACGGGAGGCGGCGCAGGGTCCGTCACGGGGGCGGGCAGGCCGGGGTCTGTTTCGGGCAGTTCCGGTTCGGGCTCGGGCGTTTCGCCGCCCATCTCAGGCTCGATCGGGGTGCCGGGGTCGGGCGCGTCGGGATCGGGTTCAGGTGCGACCGTGTCCCCATCCTCGAGAAATGCAGTGGCGGCAAAGGCCACAAACAACAATGCGGGCAAAAACCCCACCAATCCGATCATCGCACCGCCTCAACACCGTCTGTCCCTGCGCGTAGCATGATCGCGCATCATTAAGGCAAATTTTCGACGTCCTCACTGAAAAAGATCGATGCCGTCGCCGCGGTCGTCAACCCCTGCGCGGGTGCGGGTCGGGCCCTTCCGCTGCTGGCGGATGGGGACGGATGCGGTGCTGCCCCGTGATCCCTGAGCCGACCATGCAGACCGGCCATCGCGGCGCGGGCGCGGCGCGCGACCGAAACCCGAAACGTGGCCAGACAAGCCCGCATCCGGGGGCGATCCGGGGCGCGGTTCTTGCGCGTGTCATCGCGACAGCGGCATGGGCCCTGCGCCGCGGCGGGATTCCCCCGGTTCGGCCGATGGCCTGCCGCCTGTGGCGCGGTCAAAGCGGCTCAGATGCCGCCCGGCCCCCGCAGAGGCCAGCAACCGGGGCGGCGGGCTTAGGCGGCTGGGACAGGTTGGAAGACCGTACTGAAGGTCACTGTCTCGCCCTGCAGCACGGCGGAGTACATCCCCAATCTGGCCCCTTGGAATTGCGGCTGTGCCACGCGGGTGTCGATGGGATTTGAAGGGTCGCTTTGGTCAAGGCTGCCCATGTGACCCATGGCCATCAACTGGACGCCTGCCGCACGGTAGAAGTCCTCCAGCGACAAGGGGCTGTCGGCCGCGCCCAGAACCTCGGCCGGGGCGGCAAAGCCGTCGGGCGCGTGGACGATGTGATAAAGATAATCGGTCACGCCCGCGCCGCGGTCGATGGTATAGCCGATGACAAGGCTGTTGGTGGGGTCGATCTCGATCACATCCTCGGGCCCGGCCTGGATCACCGGCACCTCGTCATAGATCTGGCCAAAGCTCGCCGGCAGGTCGATGTTGATGACATCGATATCGGTGTCGTCATCGGTGATGATCGTGTCGTTCAGCCCGGCGGTGATCGTATCTTCGCCCGCGCCGCCGATGATGGTGATCGCTGTCGGATCGCCGGGCGGGCTGAAGATGAAATCTTGCAGTCCGGTGCCGGTGATCACGTCGCCGTCTGCCGTGCGGACGCTGTCAAAGAACTCGGCATCAAAGGGGCTAGCGCCGTAGCTTTCGATGGTCGTCACGAAATCGAACGCCAGATCCCCGGGTCCGCCGAGCGGCGTCAGATAATCGCCATCACTATTTGCTAGCTCGTAGTCGAGAGGCGCGTTGTTATCCACCTCGTAATACTCGATCGGACGGTTTGACGTGATTTCGGGAAGCTCGGTGCGGGTGTCGAAGCGGATGGTCTCATAGGCGGGAGCAATTTCGCCGGTCTGCGGCTCGATCCAGCCTTCGTCGCCCAGCTCCCAGATTTCGAGGGTCTCAAGGCCGACGGCCCGGTAGTAATCCTCGGCGTCCGGAGCGGTTCCGGCGTCGCGGAAGGCCTGACGAAAGGCATCCCAATCGACCGCGGCGGACGCTTCGTCAAAGTCGAAGTCCGGTGGTGCCCAGAACAGCGTTGCCCTAAATTCTTCGCCACCGGACGAGGACTCGTTCCCGGGGGTGAGTTCGATCTGTTCACTGACGAGAAGCAACCGCCCCTCGGCCCCCGGTTCGACCATGATAGTGACGGCGCCGGTTTCGGGGTCGGTTTCCACGACCACCGGGGGCGTCTGCACTTCGGGTTCTGGTTCGGATTCCGGTTCGGGCTGCGGTTCCGGCTCAGGCTCGGGTTCAGGTTCCGGCTGCGGATCGGGCGTAACCTCCGGGGTGGGATCGTCGGACGCGGTGTCTGCGCCATCGTCAAGGAAGGCAAGTCCCGCGAGGCTCGCGGCCATCATCATGGCAATAAGGGCAATCATCTACTCGTTCCTGAAACACCGCCACGGCTGAAGAATACCAATGAAGTGAGAAAATCTCGAGGCGGAAGTAGGGCTGCCCGATGCTGTTTCCCGGTGCCACGGGGCGCAGGGGCGGGGCAGTGGGGCGGGATTCTCCGATCTACGCCCGCAACGCGGCCCCTTTGGCGCGGTCAAAGCGTCGCAGATGCCGCCCGGCCCGCGCAGCCCTGTCCCGCAAGGAAAATTCGATGCGCCGCAGCAGTCCTATCGCGGTTGCAGCATTGCGGGGGCTCTGCTACATGACCGGCGATTTATGGGAAACGGCTGCCATCCGTCGCAGCGAATAATGTGCCCGGAAGCGCTGCCGCGCTCACGCCGGGCTACCTACATGATGAAAGGGTGGACGTGAGCGAACCTGCTTCAATCTCGACCGGCATCGCCGCGCGCTATGCGACCGCGTTGTTCGACCTGGCCCAGGAGGAAGGCGCGCTTGGCCCCCTCGAATCCGATGTGGGTGCCCTCGAAGCCGCTCTTGCCGAAAGCGCGGACCTGCGCGACCTCATCACCTCGCCGATCTACGGGCGCGATGTCAGCGCCATGGCCATCGGCAAGGTGGCCGACGCGATGAAGCTCAGCCCGATCACCGGCAACACGCTGCGTCTGATGGCGACCAAGCGCCGCCTGTTCGTGCTGCCCGCGCTGCTCGTCAGCCTGCGCGCCAAGATTGCCGATCACAAGGGCGAGATCAGCGCCGAAGTTACCTCCGCCAAGGCGCTGACCAAGGCGCAGTCGGACAAGCTTTCCAAGGTTCTCAAGGCCGCCACCGGCCGTGATGTGACCCTGAAATCGACCGTCGATGAAAGCCTCATCGGCGGTCTTGTCGTCAAGGTTGGCTCGACCATGATCGACACCTCGATCAAGGCAAAGCTCAACGCACTCCAGAACACAATGAAAGAGGTCGGTTAAGATGGCGATCCAAGCTGCAGAAATCTCTGCGATCCTCAAGGACCAGATCAAGAATTTCGGCCAGGACGCCGAAGTGGCCGAAGTAGGCCGCGTGCTCAGCGTCGGCGACGGGATCGCCCGCGTCTACGGTCTGGACAACGTCCAGGCCGGCGAGATGGTGGAATTCCCCGGCGGCATCCGCGGCATGGCGCTGAACCTTGAATCCGACAACGTCGGCGTCGTGATCTTCGGCTCCGACCGCGACATCAAGGAAGGCGATACCGTCAAGCGCACCAAGTCCATCGTGGACGTGCCTGCCGGTGACGCGCTTCTGGGCCGCGTGGTCGACGGTCTGGGCAATCCGATCGACGGCAAGGGCGAGATCAAGGCCTCCGAGCGGCGCATCGCCGACGTCAAGGCGCCGGGCATCATCCCGCGCAAATCCGTGCACGAGCCGATGGCGACCGGCATCAAGGCCATCGACGCCATGATCCCGATCGGCCGCGGCCAGCGCGAATTGATCATCGGCGACCGCCAGACCGGCAAGACCGCCGTGGCGCTCGACACGATCCTGAACCAGAAATCCTACAACGACGCCGCAGGCGACGACGAGAGCAAGAAGCTCTATTGCGTCTATGTCGCCGTCGGCCAGAAGCGGTCGACCGTGGCCCAGCTGGTCAAGAAGCTCGAGGAAGCCGGCGCGATGGAATACACCATCGTCGTTGCCGCCACCGCATCCGACCCCGCGCCGATGCAGTTCCTGGCCCCCTATGCCGCGACCGCCATGGCGGAGTTCTTCCGCGACAACGGCCGCCATGCGCTGATCATCTATGATGACCTTTCCAAGCAGGCCGTCGCCTACCGTCAGATGTCGCTGCTGCTGCGCCGCCCGCCGGGCCGCGAAGCCTATCCGGGCGACGTGTTCTATCTCCACTCCCGCCTGCTGGAGCGTTCGGCCAAGCTGAACGAAGACAATGGTTCCGGCTCGCTCACCGCATTGCCGATCATCGAGACGCAGGGCGGCGACGTGTCGGCCTTCATCCCGACCAACGTGATCTCGATCACCGACGGCCAGATCTTCCTTGAAACGGAACTATTTTTCCAGGGCATCCGCCCCGCCGTGAACACCGGTCTATCGGTGTCGCGCGTTGGCTCCTCCGCGCAGACCAAGGCGATGTCCTCGGTCGCCGGTCCGGTGAAACTGTCGCTCGCGCAATACCGCGAAATGGCGGCCTTCGCCCAGTTCGGCTCCGACCTCGACGCCTCGACCCAGCAGCTGCTCGCCCGTGGCGCGCGCCTGACCGAGATGATGAAGCAGCCGCAGTATTCGCCGCTGACCAACGCCGAGATCGTGACCATGATCTTTGCCGGCACCAACGGCTATCTCGACAAGTTGCCCGTCTCCGACGTCGGCCGCTTCGAAGACGCGCTGCTCAACTTCATGCGCACGAAAAAGGCCGATGTGCTGGAGTGGATCACCAAGAGCGATCCCAAGATCAAGGGTGACGATGCCAAGAAACTGAAGGCTGCCATCGACGAATTCGCCGCCGATTTCGCCTGAGGGGTCTGACAGATGCCCAATCTCAAGGACCTCAAGAACAGGATCGCGTCGGTCAAATCGACCCGCAAGATCACCAAGGCGATGCAGATGGTCGCCGCCGCGAAACTGCGCCGGGCGCAGGACGCGGCGGAGGCTGCCCGCCCCTATGCCGAAAAGATGGAGGCTGTCATGAGCGGCCTCGCGCAGTCGGTTGGCAATTCGGATGGCGCACCCCGCCTGCTTGCGGGCACCGGCAAGTCGGACGTGCATCTGCTCGTCGTGATGACGGCGGAACGCGGGCTGTGCGGCGGCTTCAACTCGACCATCGTGCGCAAGGCGCGCGCGCATGTCGAGGCGTTGCAGCGCGACGGCAAGACGGTCAAGATCCTGACCGTCGGCAAGAAGGGTCGTGAACAGCTCAAGCGCGACCATGCCGACAAGTTCGTGGGCCATGTCGATCTGTCCGACGTCAAGCGCCTCGGCTATGCCGATGCTGCCCGCATCGCCGCCAACGTGCTTGGCCGTTTCGACGAGGGCGAATTCGATGTCGCCACGATCTTCTTCAACCGCTTCCAGTCGGTGATCAGCCAGATCCCGACCGCGACGCAGATCATCCCGGCGCAGTTCGACGCCCCCGATGCCGGGCAGGACAGCGGGTCGCTCTACGATTACGAACCCTCGGAAGAGGCCGTTCTCGAAGACCTGCTGCCGCGCGGTGTCGCCACGCAGATCTTTACCGCGCTGCTGGAAAACGCCGCCTCCGAACAGGGCGCGCGGATGTCCGCGATGGACAACGCGACCCGCAACGCGGGTGACATGATCGAGCGGCTGACCATCGAATACAACCGTTCGCGTCAGGCCGTCATCACCAACGAGCTGATCGAAATCATCTCGGGCGCCGAAGCGCTCTAAGAACCGGAGACACGACATGGCAAATGCAGTCGGCAAAATCACCCAGGTCATCGGCGCCGTCGTCGACGTGCAGTTCGGCGACCACCTGCCCGAGATCCTGAACGCGCTGACCACCGACAATGGCGGCAAGCGTCTGGTCCTCGAGGTTGCACAGCACCTCGGCGAGGGCACCGTGCGCACCATCGCGATGGACGCCACCGAAGGTCTGGTGCGCGGTCAAGCCGTCACCGACACCGGCGGCCCGATCATGGTCCCCGTGGGCAACGCGACGCTCGGGCGCATCCTGAACGTCGTCGGCGAACCCGTGGACGAGGGCGGCCCGGTCGAGGCGGATGAATACCGCTCGATCCACCAGCCCGCCCCCGAATTCAACGAACAGTCGACCGAATCCGAAATCCTCGTGACCGGCATCAAGGTCGTCGACCTGCTGGCCCCCTATTCCAAGGGCGGCAAGATCGGCCTCTTCGGCGGCGCTGGTGTGGGCAAGACGGTTCTCATCATGGAACTGATCAACAACATCGCCAAGGTGCACTCGGGCTACTCGGTGTTTGCGGGTGTGGGTGAGCGCACCCGTGAGGGCAATGATCTTTATCACGAGATGATCGAATCCAACGTGATCAAGCCCGACAACCTGTCGGAAAGCCAGGTGGCGCTGGTCTATGGCCAGATGAACGAGCCTCCGGGTGCGCGCGCCCGCGTCGCGCTGACCGGCCTGACGCTGGCCGAGCAGTTCCGCGACCAGTCGGGCACCGACGTTTTGTTCTTCGTCGACAACATCTTCCGCTTCACGCAGGCGGGCTCCGAGGTGTCGGCACTTCTGGGCCGGATCCCCTCCGCCGTGGGCTACCAGCCGACGCTCGCCACCGACATGGGCCAGATGCAGGAACGCATCACCTCGACCAAGTCGGGCTCGATCACCTCGATCCAGGCCGTCTACGTGCCCGCCGACGACCTTACCGACCCCGCACCGGCCACCACCTTCGCCCACCTCGACGCCACGACCGTTCTGTCGCGCGCCATCTCGGAACTGGGCATCTACCCGGCCGTGGACCCGCTCGACAGCTCGTCGCGCCTGATGGACCCGCAGATCCTGGGCGAAGAGCATTACAAGGTCGCCCGTGACGTGCAGGGGATATTGCAGCGCTACAAGTCGTTGCAGGACATCATCGCCATCCTCGGGATGGACGAACTGTCCGAAGAGGACAAGCTGACCGTGTCGCGCGCCCGCAAGATCCAGCGCTTCCTCAGCCAGCCCTTCGACGTGGCCAAGGTCTTCACCGGCTCCGACGGCATCCAGGTGCCGCTTGATGTCACCATCGACAGCTTCAAGCGCGTCGTCGCCGGTGAGTTTGACCACCTGCCCGAAGGCGCCTTCTACATGGTTGGCGGCATCGAGGATGTGATCGCCAAGGCCGAGAAAATGGCGGCTGACGCCGCATAAGGGGGCCTTATGGCAACGAAGATGCAATTCGATCTGGTCTCGCCCGAACGCAAGCTTGCGTCCGTGATGGTCGAGGCGGTGCAGATCCCCGGTGCGGATGGCGACATGACGGCGATGGCCGATCATGCGCCTCTGATCACCACCATGCGCCCCGGCATCGTGCGTCTGGACGGGGTCGAAGGTGCGGCGGAAAAGGCCTATTTCGTCACCGGTGGCTTTGCCGATGTGGCAGGCCCCAAGGTGACGGTGCTCGCCGAACAGGCCATGCCCGTCAGCGAGGTCACGGCCGAGATCATGGACGGCCTGATCGCCGAGGCGCGCGCCGCCCAGGACAAGGCGCGCGACGCGGCTGATGGCGGCACCGGTGTCGATACCGCCGGGAAGCTGGTCGCCGATCTTGAGGCGGCCCGCGCCAGCGCGCTGGGCTGAGCCTTTTTCAGCCCATCGACAACATGGCCCTTGCAGCGTGCTGCGAGGGCCTTTTTCATGGCCAAAGCCGCTGAAAAGCCGGTATCTGTCCACAGGCTCGGCATAATGTGGCGATAGCGCGAGTGTAACGAACAGAAAAAACCGCAGGACACATGAAACGCCTGAGCCATCATCTCATCGGCGCCGACCAAGGGTCGGTCATGATGTTCAGCGATTACGCTGACAACGGCCCGATGTGGACTGGCGACGGCCCGCGCGAAAAGCGGCGGTCCGTCACCTTCGCCGAGCCATTCCGAAGTCTGCCCATGGTGCAGGTTAGCATCTCGATGTGGGACATGGACGGCGACACAAACCAGCGCGCCGACCTGCGGGCGGAGAAGATCACCGAAAAAGGCTTCGATCTGGTCTTCCGCACATGGGGCGACAGCCGCGTCGCCCGCATCCGCGCCGATTGGCTGGCGCTGGGTGAGATCGCGGGCGAGGATGATTGGGAATTGTATTGAGGTGCAGGTGTGCCTTAAGGCGCACATAAGATGCCGAGTGCGCCTGAAGGCGCACCCTACCCAAGACGCTTAGCGCCCGTAGGGCGCGCCGTCAGGCGCACCAAGCGCGGCTCAGCGCCCCCACATCCCCTTGGGATACAGCCCCTCGTAGATCGGCACCAGCGTCTCGGTATCGAACAGGGACGACACGCTGGTGCCGTTCCAGATGTTGAGGATGGCCTGCGCGAACATCGGCGCAGTCGGCACGACGCGGATGTTGGGGCAGTCGCGGGCCGCGGCCGTCGCCTCGATCGTGTCGCTGATGACCAGCGATTTCAGCACTGATCCGGTGATCCGCTCAACCGCAGGCCCCGACAGAACCCCGTGGGTCGTATAGGCGTGCACCTCGGTTGCGCCTGCCTCCATCAACACGTCGGCGGCCTTGCACAAGGTCCCGGCCGTGTCGCACATGTCATCCACGATCAGGCATTTGTGGCCGGCAACATCCCCGATCACCGTCATCCCCGACACCTCGCCGATCTTTTCGCGGCGCTTGTCCACGATGGCCAGCGGCACCCCGATACGCGTCGCCAATTCGCGCGCGCGCGCCACGCCACCTACATCGGGCGAGACCACCATCACATCCGACACGTCGCCGTTGAATTGGTGCAAGATATCCAGCGCGAAGATCGGGCTGGCATAAAGGTTGTCGACCGGAATGTCGAAAAAGCCTTGAATCTGGGCGGCATGCAGATCCATCGTCAAGATGCGCTCGATCCCCGCCGTCACCATCATGTTGGCCACCAGTTTCGAGGAGATCGGCGTGCGCGCCTTGGTGCGTCGATCTTGCCGGGCGTAACCGAAATAGGGGATCACCGCCGTGATGCGCGCCGCCGACGACCGGCGCAGCGTGTCGGTTATGATGAGCAATTCCATCAGGTTGTCATTGGCAGGTTTCGAGGTCGGCTGGACGATGAACATGTCCTCGCCGCGCACATTCTCGAAGATCTCGACAAAGATCTCGCCGTCGTTGAACCGTTCCACCCGGGCATCGACCAGCGATACCTGCATGCCGCGGTGCATCGACATCCGCCGCGAGATGGCATTTGCAAGCGTGCGGTTGGCGTTCCCGGAAATCAGTTTCGGGTCTTGTGCTGGCATTGTGCGATGTCCCTTGTGGCAGCCGTTCCCGGCCCCCCCGGCGCGGGATGTTGACACCCCCTAACACCCGTCTAGGGTCGGCGCAAAGCCGAAAAGGAAAAGGCCGATCCCATGGCGCATATCGATTACTTTTTCTCCACCGTCTCGCCTTACACCTATCTTGCAGGCACAAGGATGGAGGCCGTGGCCGCCCGACATGGTGCCACCATCGCCTACAAGCCTGTCGACTTGACCGGCGGCATCTTTCCCGCACCGGCGGCGCTGCTCTGCGGGAACGCCCGCCCGCGCGGCTGGAGCTTCGGGCGCAGGAATTGCGGCGGCAGGCGCGCAAGCATGGGTTGCCCATGGACCTTGACCCGCCTTACCGCGCCGTCAATCCCGCGCCCTCGTCCTATGCTTTCATCGTGGCGATGCGGTCGGGCGGTGGTGATCTGGCCGCGCTGGTGCATGCCTTCACCGGGGCGGTCTGGCGCGACCGGCGCGACATCGCCGAGGATGAGGTGATCGCCGATTGTCTTGCCGAGGCGGGCTTTGAGCGCAGCCTTGCGGGCATGGCGATGCTGGCAGGTGCGGACGAATATGTGCGCAACACCGAAAACGCGGTGTTGGCGGGCGTGTTTGGTGCGCCCTTCTACATCGTAGATGGCAGCGAAAAGTTCTGGGGCCAGGACAAGATCGAGGATCTGGACCTGTTCCTTGCCGGGAAACTGTGACGGGTTTTGCCAGGGTCTGGGGGCAGGGGGCCGAGCCTGCACTTTTGCTGCATTGTTCCCTCGCCCATTCCGGCGCATGGGACGGTTTGGCGCGTGCCCTGTCCGACCGGCTGCGCGCGACCGCGCCCGATCTGGTGGGCCATGGCCGTGGCCCTGCCCGTGACGAAAGCCGCGACTATCACGACCATTGCACCGAGATGGCGCTGACCCATCTGCCGGACAGGCGCTGCCACCTTGTCGGCCACAGCTTCGGCGCCACCGTCGCGCTGCGCCTTGCGCCTCGATCATCCGGGCCGGGTGGCGAGCCTGACGTTGATCGAGCCGGTCCTCTTTGCCGCCGCGCGCGGGCAGCCCGGCTGGCAGCAGCAAAGAGAGGCGGACACCCGTCTTGATGCCGCCTTCGCCACTGGGCGATCCTGCCGCGGCCACCCGCACCTTCCTGTCAGTCTGGGGCGACGGTAGCAGCCTTCGACAACCTCACTGCGAAACAGCGGGCCTATCTGCAGAACCGGATCTGGGTGATCGCCGCCAGCAGCGCCGCGCTCCACGACGATGCTGCGGGGCTCTTGCCGCGCCTTGATGGGCTCACCTGTCCTGTCCTCTTGATCGAGGGCGACCGCTCCCCTCCCGTCATCGCGGAAATCCAGACGGCCCTAGCGGCGGCGATCCCGCAGCCGCGGCGCGTGTCCATTCCGGCGCGAGCCACATGGCGCCTATCACCCATCCCGATGCGGTGGCGGACGAAATCCGGCGCCTCCTGGCGTGAGGGGGGGAACTGCAGTATTCCGTCCCGTTTTTCTGCAGCAAAACGCTAGCTCGCCCAAGCCTCCAGCAAGCGTTCCACATCCTCGGGCGTTTTGGCCCAGTCGCACACGATCCGGCAGCGCAAGGGCGCATCCGCCGCTCCATCCTCCAGCGTGCCACCGAACAGGTAATACTGCGCCCCTGCCTTGAAGGCGCGGGCATGCGCCGCCCGCGGCACCTCGATGAAGGCAAGGTTGCCCGACGCCGGATGCACAAGATGCGCGCCCGGCACGCGGGCCAGACCCTGCACCAACTGCGCCATCCGCGCATTGGCTGCCTGCGCCATCTCAAGCCATAGGTCATCCGCGCAATAGGCCAGCATCTGCGAGGACAGATAGCGATGTTTCGAGAACAGATGCCCGCCCCGCTTGCGCCGCAGCTCCAGCTCGCGGCCATGGGCAGGGTCAAAGAACACCACCGCCTCCACGCCCATGCAGCCGTTCTTGGTGCCGCCAAAGCTGACGGCATCCACGCCCGCCTTCCACGTCATCTCGGACGCGCTGCACTCCAGCGCCACGCAGGCATTGGCGAACCGCGCGCCGTCCAGATGCACGGCCAGCCCATGCGCGTGGGCGACGCCCGTGATCGCCCGGATCTGATCGAGGCTGTAGACCGTGCCCCGCTCGGTCACATTGGTGATCGTCACCGGCCCCGGCTGCGCGCCATGCACGCCGCGCGCCTTGCATTGCAAGATGGCCGCCTCAAGCGCCTCGGGGGTGAAGCGACCATCCGCGCCGTCGATCAGGATGGTCTTGGCGCCTGAATAGAAATCGGGCGCGCCGCATTCATCCTCTTCCACATGGGCGGTGCGGTGGCAAAACACGCCGTCCCATGGCTTTGCCAGACAGGCCAGGGCCAGCGCATTGGCGACGCTTCCGGTCGCCACTGAGATTCCACCGCTGCCTCGGGCGCCTCGAACACCTCGCGCACGGCCTGACGCGCGGCGGCTGTCGTGGCGTCATTGCCATAGGGCATCGCGTAGCCGTCGTTGGCGCTGGCCACGGCGGCCATGACGCTTGGATGCACCGGCCCGGTGTTGTCGCTTGCGAACATCATGTGCCCGGCTCCTCGATGATGTAATCTTCCCAATCTTCCTCTGGCACCTCGAACTCGGGCACCGTGATCCCGCGCACGCTGACGCCTGCCTGATGCACCGTCTCGGGGTCGCCCGAAACAAGATGGTGCCACCAGAACAGCGGCTTGCCCTCGTGGATCAGCCGATAGGCGCAGGTCGACGGCATGAAATAGGCGACATCGCCCATCGTCTGCGGCGTCAGGCGAATGCATTCGGGTACCAGCGTCTTGCGGATCGCGTATTGCCCGCAGCGGCAGGTCTCATCGTCGAGCAAACGGCAGGCCACCCGCGTCAGCGCGACCTCGCCCGTCTCCTCATCTTCCAGCTTGTTGAGGCAGCACTTGCCGCAGCCATCGCACAGCGCCTCCCACTCCTCGGGCGTCATACGATCGGGGCGCACCTTTTCCCAGAAACGGTCCCTCATGTCTGGGCCAAGGCCTCGCGCGCCTGCGCCGAATCGCGGTCCATCTGGACGATCAGCGCGTCGAGATTGTCGAATTTCATCTCGCCCCGCAGCCAGTCCACCAGCCCCACTGACACCTGCCGCCCATAGAGGTCGCCCTTGAAGTCGAACAGGAAGGTCTCGAGGTTCGGCGTCGCCCGCTCGAACATCGGCCGGATGCCAAGATTGGCGACCCCTTGGTAGGTGCCCCGGTGCGGCCCCTCCAGCACATCGACCAGCACGGCATAGACGCCCAGACGCGGCACATGCAGCCCATCCAGCGCCATGTTCGCGGTCGGATAGCCCAATTCGCGCCCGCGCTTGTCGCCATGCAGCACCGGCCCCTCGATGCGGTGCCAATGGCCCAGCATGCCGGCGGCGTCGCGCGGACGGCCCTCGCTCAGCGCGGCCCGGATCGCGGTCGACGAGACAGCACCATCCGCCCCCTCCAGCAATTCGGCGATGGTCACCGCGAAGCCAAAGCGCCTGCCCAGATCGCGCAGGCTGGCCGCCGTGCCGGTGCGCCCCTTGCCGAAGCAGAAATCCGCCCCCACGACCACATGCGACAGGCCGAGCCCCTCGGCCAGCACGATGCGGGCGAAATCCTCGGCCGACAGGGCCGCCATACGCGCATCAAAGGACAATTCGGCCAGCACCTCGACGCCCAGCTTTTCCAGCCGGTGCGCGCGGGCGGCCGCATTCATCAGGCGAAAGGGCGGGGCATCGGGCGCAAAGAATTCCCTCGGATGCGGCTCGAAGGTCACGACGCCCAAGAGAGCGCCCGCGCGCGCGCCAGGTCGATCACATGGCGATGGCCGCGGTGCACGCCGTCGAAATTCCCGATCGCGGCGCTCGCGCCACGATCCTACGACAGGACTATACTGGTGGTCCGCACGAGATCCCGCATGGGCACGGGCGTAGCCGCCCCCGCGCGGATAGGCAAGAACCGGGCGTCAGTCGAACTTGCGCGACGGGGCCAGCACCACGGCTTCGCCCTTCAGCACGACGGTCTTGCCCACCCGGCAATGGGTGGCCAGCGTCACGCGACGGCGGGAATGGTCGATCTCGGTCACCTCGACATGCGCCTCCACCATGTCGCCGGGGCGCACGGGGGCCATGAATTTCAGCGTCTGGCCCAGATAGACCGTCCCATGGCCGGGCAGCTGTTCCCCGATCACCGCCGAAATCAGCCCCGCTGTCAGCATTCCATGCGCGATCCGCCCCTCGAAGATCGTGTCGCGGGCGTAATCATCATCCAGATGCACCGGGTTCCGGTCGGTGGAAACCTGCGCGAACAATTCGATATCGGTATCGGTGATCAGCTTTTGCAAGGATCGCGTCATCCCGATCTCCAGATCCTCGATGACGATCGTGCCGGTCATGATGTTGTCGAGCATGGGGGGCGTCTCCTGCATGATGAGAGCCACATATCCGATTCCAGGGGACTTCTGCAATGCAGAAAGTAATATAACTGCGCGATATGGCCAAAATCTGGCAATTATCTTGCGCGACCAACCCCTTCATCTTTCCAAAATACGGCGGGGGTCCGGGGCAGCGCCCCCGTGGATCGTCGCCAGGGGCGACGAAATCCCCTGTCTCAGCGCAGCATGCCGATGGAATAGCTCGGTTCCATCTGTGCATCGGTCAGGAAACGCGCCAATTTCGGCGGGTCGGGCTGGTCGGCGGTCATCGTCTCTTCGCGCGCCAGGCCGCCGGTGATGAACAGCGTGTCGATGTTCTCGCCCATGCCGCCTTGAATATCGGTGAAGATCCCGTCCCCCACGGCCAGGATGCGCTCTTCCGGTATGGACCTACCGATCTGCTGCAAGCGGCGCCGGGCCAGATCGTAGATCGGCGGGTGCGGCTTTCCGAAATACAGGCTCTCGCCGCCCATCTCGGTGTAAAGCCGTGCAAGCGCGCCCGCGCACCATTCGCGCGTCTCGCCGCGATCCACGACGATGTCGGGGTTGGCGCACAGCAGTTTCAGGCCCTTTGTCTTGGCCAGCAGGAACTGCGGCCGCATCACCGCAGGGTCGGCCATCGGGTCGAAGGGGCCGGTGCAGACGATCCCCTCCGCCTCCTCCAACGCAACCCGGGTGATCTCGACCGGATTGTCCAAAAGCGCCAGCGGCTCGAAGAACGGCGCATCGTGCGGCTCGCCGATGTGCCAGACCTTGTGGCCGACCACGCCTTGATACATCGCCGCCCGCGCGCTGTCGCCCGAGGTGGCGATCACGTCCCAGCAATCGCGCGGCACGCCCATGCGCCCGATCTGCGCCTCGACGCTGGCGCGGGGCCGGGGCGAGTTGGTGACAAGAACGACCGTGCCACCTTGCGCCTTGAAGGCGTGCAAAGCCTCGACTGCGGCTGGGAATGCGCGGATGCCGTCATGCACGCAGCCCCAGAGATCGCAGAAAAGCGCGTCATAGCGCTCGGAAATCTCGGCGAGACTGTCGATGATGCGGGTCATGGGCGCGCGCTCCTGTGTGGCCGGTCCGGTCTTGCGCTTGGTTACGACAGGCGGCGCCGCTGGGCCAGCCCAAGCGGTCGTCGGGCAGCAGTCAAAAAGGGCGGCCCGCGCCGGAGCCGCCCCTGATCCGCATGGCCCCAGGCTCAGAGCGCGAGGTTGGGAATGATCTGCTTTTTCCGGCTGACAACGCCGGGCAGCACGATGGTGTCGGCGCTGCCGCCCTCGACGCCGAAGCTTTTGACGGCCACCTGCCGCACCAGATCGTTGGCCACCAAGAGCGTGGATTGCTCGCGCAAGATGTCGACCACGAACAAGAGCACCTGATCGGCGCCATCCTCGGTCGCGACAGTCGGCATCGTCTCCATCAGGCTGGCCTTGCGGCTCAGCACCGTCTCGGGCGAGGTGGTTTCCAGCACGCTGACGCGGAAGGTCTTGCCGCCGACCTCGTAGGTCTTGCTGTCCATGCGCAGCAGTTCCGCATCGGAAAAGGCCGACACATCCGATTTCGCCGCGAACATCTCGGCGGCATATTCGGGGATCGAAATGCCCAGATCGCTCGCCAGCGTCTCGGCCACCGCGCGGTCCTCATCCGTGGTGGTGGGCGAACGGAATTCCAGCGTGTCCGACAAGATGCAGGTCATGATCGTGGCCTTGACCCATTCGGGGGCCTGCGCAACATCATCGCCCATCATCTTGTGCAAGATCGTGGCGGTGCAGGCCAAAGGCTCCATCCGGATCTCGATCAGGTCGCTGTCGCAGACCGCCCACCAGCTTATGATGGTCGATGATGCCCCGGATATCGGCCGCATTGATGCCTTTGGGCAGTTCGGCCGGGTTATTGGTGTCGACAATCACGACCGGCTGGCCGTGCGTCCATCCCGGCGATGATGCGTGGCTTGGGCAGGTTCCAGCGCTGCAGCAGGAAGGCCGCCTCGGTGTTGGGCTCGCCCAGCAACACGGCCTCGGCGGGGTCCTTGCGCACCTCGTTCAGATACCAGGCCCAGATCAGGGGCGAGCCGGTGGAATCGGTGTCAGGGGACAGATGGCCGAAAACGAGCGTGGTCATGGGATCATTCCGCAAATTGGGGCTGGTGTTGCGCGCCTCATAGCGAAGCGGTGCGGCCTTGTCAGGGGGGAAGTGCGCCACAGGGGGCGATGCTGCCACGGATCACACCCGGATCGGCGTGCGACGCGGAAAAACTGCATGATCCGACCCGTTGACAGCCCGCCGCCATCTGCCTATCTGCGGGGTGTTGGCACTCGCCTTGGCTGAGTGACAACACCAGAGATGAAACCGAACCCTAGAGGAGTGTTCGACAGATGGCATTCACACCGCTTCACGACCGCGTGCTGGTCCGCCGCATCGAGTCCGAGGAAAAGACCAAGGGCGGTCTGATCATCCCCGATAGCGCCAAGGAAAAGCCCGCCGAGGGCGAAGTGATCGCAGTCGGCGCCGAGCGCCAAGGACGAGAACGGCGGCCGCATCGCCATGGACGTCAAGACCGGCGACCGCATCCTGTTCGGCAAGTGGTCGGGCACCGAGGTCACCGATCGATGGCGAAGAACTTCTGATCATGAAGGAAAGCGACATCCTCGGTATCATCGCACTGCACGCCGCCGCCGCCGCCTGATCCGCATCCAAAGCTGAATCCAATTTAGGGGAGCTATTCAACATGGCTGCTAAAGACGTCAAGTTCAGCACCGATGCCCGCAACCGCATGCTGCGCGGCGTCAACATCCTTGCCGACGCGGTGAAGGTCACCCTGGGCCCCAAGGGCCGCAACGTGGTGATCGAGAAAGTCCTTCGGCGCGCCCCGCATCACCAAGGACGGTGTGTCGGTCGCCAAGGAAATCGAACTGGAAGACAAGTTCGAGAACATGGGCGCGCAGATGGTGAAGGAAGTCGCCTCGCGCACCAATGACGAGGCCGGCGACGGCACCACCACCGCCACCGTGCTGGCCCAGGCCATCATCCGCGAAGGCATGAAGTCGGTCGCAGCCGGCATGAACCCGATGGACCTCAAGCGCGGCATCGATCTGGCCACCGCCAAGGTCGTGGCCCACATCAAGGCCGCTGCCCGCGATGTCACCGACAGTGACGAAGTTGCGCAGGTCGGCACCATCTCGGCCAACGGCGAGAACGAAATCGGCCGCCAGATCGCCGACGCGATGCAGAAGGTCGGCAACGACGGCGTCATCACCGTCGAAGAGAACAAGGGCCTCGAGACCGAGACCGAAGTCGTCGAGGGCATGCAGTTCGACCGTGGCTACCTGTCGCCCTACTTCGTCACCAACGCCGACAAGATGGTCGCGGAGCTGGATGACGCGCTCATCCTGCTGCACGAGAAGAAGCTGTCGTCGCTGCAGCCGATGGTTCCGCTGCTCGAGGCCGGTGATCCAGTCGCGCAAGCCGCTCCTGATCATCTCCGAAGACGTCGAAGGCGAAGCGCTGGCGACCCTCGTGGTCAACAAGCTGCGCGGCGGCCTCAAGATCGCGGCCGTCAAGGCACCGGGCTTTGGCGATCGTCGCAAGGCGATGCTGCAGGATCTCGCGGTTCTGACCGGTGGTCAGGTGATCTCGGAAGATCTGGGCATGAAGCTTGAGAATGTCACGCTCGACATGCTCGGCAATGCCAAGAAAATCCTGATCAAGAAGGACGACACCACGATCGTCGACGGCGCCGGCAACAAGGCCGAGATCGAAGCCCGCGTGGCCCAGATCCGTCAGCAGATCGAGGATACGACCTCGGACTACGACAAGGAAAAGCTGCAGGAACGCGTGGCCAAGCTGGCAGGCGGCGTTGCCGTCATCCGCGTCGGCGGCATGACCGAGATCGAAGTGAAGGAGCGCAAGGACCGCGTCGATGACGCGCTGAACGCCACCCGCGCCGCGGTGCAGGAAGGTGTCGTGGTCGGCGGCGGTGTGGCCTTGGTTCAGGCCGCGCGTGCGCTGGACGGCGTGACGGGCGACAACTCGGACCAGAACGCCGGTATCTTGATCGTCCGCAAGGCGCTGGAGGCACCGCTGCGCCAGATCGCGGAAAACGCAGGCGTCGACGGCTCTGTCGTGGCCGGCAAGATCCGGGAATCGAACGATCCCAAGTTCGGCTTTAACGCTCAGACCGAAGAATATGGCGACATGTTCAAGTTCGGCGTGATCGACCCCGCAAAGGTCGTGCGCACCGCACTTGAGGACGCATCCTCCATCGCGGGCCTCTTGATCACCACCGAAGCCATGGTCGCCGACCGTCCGAAGAAGGACGAAGGCGCTGGCGGCGGCATGGGTGGCATGGGCGGCATGGACGGCATGATGTAAGAGTGAATTTCCGAAAGGAAATTCGCTCGTAACCCGGCAGGCGCTTTTCGGAACGAAAAGCTGCCGAGAGGGTAACGCCCGAGAGAGCAGTGCAAAGGCCCCCTCGCGGGGCCTTTGTCATGTCTGGCCCTTTCCTTTCGAGATACGCCGGGGCAGAACCCGAAGCGTTACGGATGGCCGGGGGCGATGGCATGGACAGGATCGGCGTGATCGGCTTGGGCTACTATGGGGGCCGCGATGGCGCAGCGCCTGTCCGTGCAAGGCGTCCCGACGCTGGGCTGGACACGCAGCGGGCGCGGCGTCGCGGGTGTGACGCAGGCCGCGGATCTTTGCGCGCTTGTCGCCCGCGCCGATGTCGTGATCCTGAGCCTGTTCGACGATGCAGCGGTGGAGGGGATGCTGGATGCGCTTCTGGCGCTTGATCTGGCGGGCAAGCTGATCGCAGACACCAGCACCGTCGTGCCCGGCCTTCTCAAGACGCGCGCCGACAGGTTTGCGCAAGCCGGTGCCGCGGTGGTTGATGCCCCCGTCTCGGGCGGGCCCGAGATGGTGGCTGCGGGGACCTGTGGCTTTTTCATCGGCGGTGCCCCGAGGCCGCGGCCCGCGCGCAGGCCGCACTTGCCCCCGTGTCGGGCACGCATCTTTCATGTCGGGCCGCTGGGCACGGGTCTTGTCATGAAGACGGTGAACAATGCGATGATCCAGACCTATACCGCCGGTCTTGTCGAACAGCTGCGGGTTGCCGCCCGCGCGGGTCTGCCGCTGGACACCGCGCTGACGATCCTGTGCGGTGGGCCTGCGGGTCTGCCCGTGGTGCGCGACCGCGTGCCGCGCATCTTGGGGCAAGATACCAGCGTCGGCTTTCCGGTGAGCGGCGTGGCCAAGGACAATGCCGTCTTCCGTCGCATCGCCGCCGAGGCCGGGGTGGCGACCCCCACGCTCGACGCCTGCGCCGCGATCTTGGCCGAGGCAGTGGGGGCTGGCCTGTCCGATGCCGATTTCGCTGCCGTGCTCGCACGGGCCTATCACGATGCCTGATCTGCCACCGCTGCGCTTGACCGGGGCCGAGGTTCTGCTGCCCGACGGCTTCGCGCGCGAGGCGCTGTCGCTGGCCGATGGCCGCATCGCCGCGGGCGGCGGGCGCGATCTGGACCTGACGGGCTGTCGCATCCTGCCCGGTATCATCGACCTGCACGGCGACGGGTTCGAGCGTCACATGGCGCCCCGCCGTGGCGCAGTGGAAAATCCCGCGATGGGTCTGGCCGCCCTTGACGCCGAATGTGGCGCCTGCGGGATCACCACCGCGATGCTCGCCCAGTTCTGGAGCTGGGAGGGTGGCATGCGCGGCCCGGCCTTCGCAGCAGCGCTCGCCGAAGCGCTGGACGCGGCCGAAACGCTGACCGACATGGCCCTGCAACTCCGCGTCGAGAGCCCATATGCTCGACACACTGGCCGCGATGCGCGCCTTGGTGGCCCGCCATGCCATCAGCTATGTCGTCTGGAACGACCACCTGCCGCCACCGCGAACTGGCCGCAGGCAAGCGCCCGCCGCGTCTGACCGGGCAGGCGCTCAAGGCCGGTCGCTCGCCGGAGGCACATGAGGCGCTGCTCCACAGGCTTCACGCAAACGGCCCGCAGGTGATGGCGGCGCTGGCCGAGGTTGCGCGCGACTTCCGGGCGGCGGGCGTGCGGATGGGCAGCCATGACGACCACAGCGCGGCAGACCGGGACAAATTCCGGGCGATCGGGGCCGATATCTGCGAATTCCCCGAGACTTTGGAGGCCGCCCAAGCCGCGAAAGCCTCGGGCGAGCCGGTCATCATGGGGGCGCCCAACGTGGTGCGCGGCGGGTCGCACAGCGGCAAGATCGCGGCCGAGATGCTGATCGAGGATGGGCTCGTCGATGCGCTGGTCTCCGACTATCACTACCCTTCGCTTGCCCGGGCGGCGCTGCGCTTGAGCGAGCGCTGCGGCTGGCCCAAGGCATGGGATCTGGTCTCGGGCGGGCCCGCGCGTGTCATTGGCTGGACCGACCGGGGCCGTATCGCCGAAGGGCTGCGCGCCGATCTGGTCATCCTTGATGAAGGGGGCCGCGTTTCAGGCACGATTGTCGCGGGCCGGGTGTCTTGGCTGTCGGGTGCCTTGGCCGTGCGGTGGCTGGCATGAGGCTGGTGGCGCTGACCGCGCTGGTGATGGTGGCCTTTGCCGCGAATTCCGTCCTCAACCGCGCCGCCGTGGGGGCAGGGCAGATCGGTGCGCTTGATTTCGCGCTGGTGCGCGCGGTGGCGGGCGCGGCGGTCCTGGTGCTGCTGATCCGGGTCCGGCACGCCCGCCTGCCATTGCTGGAGCCAAAGCGCATGCTCGGAGGGCTGATGCTGACCACCTACCTGATCGGCTTTTCCGTGGCCTATCTGACGATGGATGCGGGTCTTGGCGCGCTGATCTTGTTCGGCGGCGTGCAGGTCACGATGTTCGCGGGCGCGCTGGTCTTGGGCGAACGCCCGCCCGCGCGGCGCTGGATCGGCGCGGGGCTGGCGCTGTCGGGTCTGGCCTGGCTGGTCTGGCCGGGCGGCGCGGTGGCGGCCCCGCTTTGGTCGGTGGCGGCCATGGCGCTGGCGGCTGTCGGATGGGGCATCTATTCGCTGATCGGGCGCGGCTCGGCCGACCCCTTGGGCGACACGGCGGCGGCTTTTGTCTGGGCCACGGTCGCGGGCTTCGTGGCGGTGGTGACCCAGACGGGCGGCAGCACGGTCAACACCGCGAGCCTGCCCGGTCTGGCGCTGGCCGTCACCTCGGGCGCGATCACATCCGGCCTTGGCTATGCGCTGTGGTATGGGGTCCTGCCGCGCATCGGGGCCTCCGTCGCGGGGTTGGTGCAACTGTCGGTGCCGGTGATCGCGGCGCTGGGGGGCGTGCTGTTTCTGGCGGAAGCTCCCGGCCTGCGCATGCTGGGCGCGGGTGCGCTGGTGCTGGGTGGCATTGCCTGGGGTCTGTGGCCTCAGCGGACCAGAGGTTCGAGCGCATCGTAGTGGATGATGTCGGACCACGCCACATCGGGCAGGCTGTCGGGCTTGTAGCGGTAGCGGTGCATGTCGGTGCGCGCGATCAGGTGGCGCTCTGTCACGATCCCCTCGGGGTCGGTCCAAGGCGCCAGCGGCTCGCCCGCCAGCAGCGTGACGCGGAAATAGATGTCGACCTGGTGGAAATCGCGACCCGGGGCGTGGAATTCATTCACCAGACAGGGCGCGCCGACCGCGACCGTCAAACCGGTTTCCTCGCGAAATTCCCGGATCAGGTTCTCGGGGAGCGAGCTGTGCATCTCGACCCCGCCGCCCGGCGCGCACAGAAGGTCGCTTTTCCCGCCGCCCCAAGCATTGACCAGCAAGAGCCGGTCATCGATCAGCAACAGACCGCGCACGGCCAGACGGGGGCGAGAGGGTGACATGCGCAAAGAGTGGCCCGCCCCGGGTCCGTGTGCAAGTGCCCCCTCGCCGCGCTGCCGCAAGATCCTTATGTAGCCCTCATGCGCCGGTTTCCTGCACTGATCCTGATGATGCTTGCCCTTGCTACCCCGGCCCGCGCCGGGGATTGCGTGATCTTGCTACACGGGCTGGCCCGCAGCGAAACCTCGCTTTTCCTGATGCAAGAGGCGCTGGAGGCCGAAGGCTACCGCGTCGTCAATCAGGGCTACCCTTCGACTCGTGCCTCGATCTCGGACCTGGCGGCGGTCACGCTGGCCCCCGCGATCGAAGCCTGCGGAACACAACGGGTGCATTTCGTCACCCATTCGATGGGCGGCATCTTGTTGCGCTATTGGCTGGCGCGGCGGGCGCGGCCCGATGATCTGGGCCGCGTCGTCATGCTGGCCCCGCCCAATGCCGGATCGGAACTGGTCGATGTTCTGGGCCAGCTGGAGCCCTTCGAGTGGATCAACGGTCCGGCAGGCCTGCAGCTGGGCACGGGTGTGAGCGACATTCCCAACCGTCTCCCGTCGGTCGATTTCGAGCTGGGGGTGATCGCCGGAAACCAGTCGCTCAATCCGATCTATTCCGCGCTGATCCCCGGTGAAGATGACGGCAAGGTGGCGGTCGACAGCACCCGGGTTGCGGGCATGGCTGATCACATCAGTGCTGCCGGTGACCCATACCTTCATGATGAACAATCCGTTGGTGATCGCGCAGACGCTGGCTTTTCTGCGTCAGGGTGCCTTTGTGGACGACCTCAACTATCTCGGCGCGATCGAGACGATCATGGAGTGAGGGGGCGGTCGACCTCGGGCGACCTGCGGGCGCCGTCGGTCGACCGCATTGCCATGGAGGGCGGTCGCGGGGCGGGTCGTTGACCTGCCGGGTGCCGTGGCGACGGGGTCAAGAAGCGCGTATTTTTGGAAAGATGAAGGGGAGGCGTGGTGCTCAGGCCGGACCGGTCACGCGGTTGATGTGGCCCATCTTGCGGCCCGGCCGCGCCTCGGCCTTGCCGTAGAGATGAATCTGCACGCCGGGTTCGGCGGCCAGCGCCGCAACGCGCGCGATGTCGTCGCCGATCAGGTTTTCCATCACCACATTCGCATGGCGCGCGCCATTTCCAAGGGGCCAGCCCGCGATGGCGCGGATATGCTGTTCGAACTGGTCGACGGCACAGCCGGCTTGGGTCCAATGGCCGGAATTGTGCACGCGCGGGGCGATCTCGTTGACGATCAGGCCCTCGGGGGTGACGAACAGCTCGACCCCCATGACGCCGACATAGTCGAGCGCGGTGAGAATGCGTGAGGCGATCAGTACCGCATCGGTGCGCAGTTTCAGCGGCAGCGCCGTGGGAACGGTCGTGGTGGCAAGGATGCCATCGATATGGACGTTCTCGCCGGGGTCATAGGCGGCCACTTGGCCATCTCGGCCGCGCGCGGCGATGACGCTGATCTCGCGGGAGAAGCGCACGAAGCCCTCGGCGATGGCGGGGGCGCCCTCAAGGCTGGCAAGGGCTGCAGTTGCGCCCTCGGGGTCCATCACACGGGCCTGTCCCTTTCCGTCATAGCCGAAGCGGCGGGTTTTCAAGATTGCGGGCGTGCCTGTCGTCTTGAGCGCCGCTGCCAGATCGGCGGCCGTGTCGATCGGGGCGAAAGGTGCCGTGGCAAGGCCCAGACCGGCGAGAAAGGTCTTTTCGATCAGCCGGTCCTGGCTGGTTTCCAGCGCGCGGCGGTCGGGGAACAGCGGCGTGCTCTGGGCCAGAACGTCGAGCGCGGGGGCGGGGATGTTCTCGAATTCGAAGGTGATGAGATCGCAGGCCCGTGCGAAGTCGCGCAACGCCTCGAGGTCGTCATAGGGGGCCTGCGTCCAGGCATGCGCCACATCGGCGGCAGGCGCGGCTCCCGGCTCGTAGATGTGGCTGCGGTAGCCCAGTCGTGCGGCGGCCATGGCCAGCATGCGGCCCAATTGTCCGCCGCCAAGGATGCCGATGGTGGCGCCGGGCGCGAGCCGCTCAGTCATCGACGGGCGTCTCGGGGATGGAGGCCGACAAGGCCGCACGCCACGCATCCAGCCGCTCGGCCAGCGCGGCATCCGACAGGCTGAGGATCGCGGCTGCCATGAGTACGGCGTTGGCGGCCCCAGCCGCGCCGATGGCCATGGTGGCGACCGGGTAGCCCTTGGGCATCTGGACAATGGAGTAAAGCGAATCGACGCCCGACAGCGCCTTGGTCTGAACCGGCACGCCGATCACCGGCACGCGTGTCTTGGACGCCATCATGCCCGGCAGATGCGCGGCCCCGCCCGCGCCCGCGATGATGACCTTGAGGCCGCGTTCGGCGGCGGTGCGGCCATAATCCCAGAGCCGGTCAGGCGTGCGGTGGGCCGACACGATCCGTGCCTCATGGGGCACACCAAGCTCGTCAAGGATGCTGGCCGCCTCACGCATCGTGGGCCAGTCGGACTGGCTGCCCATGATGATTCCGACCTCGATCTTCGACATGCCTCGCACCCTTGCGGCCCCGGTTTGAGCGCCGCACTATAGCCGCGCGTGGCCGGGGTGCAATGCGGCCTCGCGTGGCGCTCAGGCGATGATGTCGGGGGTCAGTTCGTCCTCGATCCGGGCAACCTTGTCCTTGAGCAGAAGCTTCTGCTTTTTCAGGCGTTTGAGGGCTAATTGATCCGGGTTCACGGCCGTATGAAGCGCCTCGATCGCAAGGTCGAGATCGCGGTGTTCGCGCTTGAGCACCTCAAGCCGGATGCGCAGCACGTCCTCGTGCGTCATTTCGCTGGGACCTTTTGGGGCGTTCATGGCCGGGCGTGTCCGATCGCTGGGTCAAGCTGTTATGGGCGTTGTACTCTAGCGCGCCGCCAGACGCGCGCCAAGCCTTGCACGCGTGGCGGTGCGTCTCCATATCCTGTTGGCGTGCGCATTGCCGGAACCGGGATGTGCCGCGGATTGTGCAGATCGCTTAATCGCAAGGATGTGCCCCGGATGACGAAACTGACCCTTGGCTCGCACCCGTTCCTTTTGGGGTTCGATCAGCTGGAACGGCTGGTGGAACGCACGGCGAAAGCCGGCAATGACGGATACCCGCCCTACAATATCGAACAAAAGGGCGACAACGCCTACCGCATCACGTTGGCTGTTGCGGGCTTTTCCGAAGCGGATCTGGCCATCACGCTGGAGGACCGACAACTGGTGATCCGCGGCCGTCAGGCCGAGGATGGGGCTGATCGCGTTTTCCTGCATCGCGGCATCGCGGCGCGGCAGTTCCAGCGCAGCTTCGTGCTGGCCGACGGGGTGGAGGTGGCGGGCGCGTCGATGGCACATGGACTGCTGCACATCGACCTCAGGCGCAGCGTGCCCGACACCATCGTGCGCACGATCAAGATCACGCCGGGCGCGGCACGGTGAGGGAAAGGGGTCCATGATGACAAATGACCATGATGCAGTGACTGTCCGCGAACGGCCAATCGTCTATGTCCTGCCTGTGCCGGTCGCCGACTTGCCCGACGATATTCGCGAGCAGGCCCGGGGCTCGATACGATCTACGCCATCCGCAGCGAGACGGGCGAACGTCTGGCGCTGGTGCGCGACCGCAAGCTTGCATTCGTCGTCGCCCGCCAGAATGACATGACGCCCGTCAGCGTACATTGAGGCGCGGGCGCGGATCGCGATGAGGGCGCCGTCGGGCGCCCTTGTTCATGGGGCCGGGTCCTTTGGCGGCGCAAGGATCGGGCATTCCCGTAGTGTTGTCTTCATCCTCTGGCGGTAAGAAATGCCAGTGCATTTCACCCTTTTTGTAGCCCGGCCCCTCCGGCGGGGTCACCACCATGCCTGAGGCCGCGGCGCGGCGCGCGATCTCTGCGGCGATTTCGCGGCCCTCCGTCCCGGTTGCCGTCAGCGCCGCGAACTCCCATGAAATCCAGCCCGTCCCGTGGCGAAGATCGATCCGCAGCATGTCCCACGGTGGGGCCGAAACACTGTCCCGGCTCATTCTCACCTTCTTCAGCTTGTTGAAGGGAACGAAGGTGCGGTCGCGTGCGTGGAACCGGCCAAGGCTGCGCAGGGTGACCCCATGATCGTCGACCCGCACGATCACCCGCTGCAAGGGATAGCGGTAGATCAAGAAGGCCGTCGCACCGAGGCTCAGCGCGGCGAGCAGGTAGAAGGCGACATTCGTGCCGGTCAGAACGCTGCCGCCCTGCTCGGGCCGGGCTATCCAGAACAGATACGCCAGCGCGAGCCAGAACAAGAGGTAGACCGCCCGTTCATCGTTGCGCCCCCGCCCCGGCCCGAACACGCGCGGGTTGCCCGTGGGCGGGAAGGCCATGGGCTTGTCACCCAGCAGAGCGCGGTCGGCATCGGGGCCGATGTCGGGTGTGTTTGCCCCCTCACTCATGCGCTTTGTGCCTCTGTACCGGGCATGGGTGCAAAGCGCCACAGCCTGCGTTCGGGCATCAACCTCGATAATCGTTCCTCGGACACGGCGATCTCGGCCGCCGTGGCGCGGCGGATGATCTCGGCCGCGATCTCGGGCCCTTCCGCCCCGGTTGCCGACCGCGCGGCAAAGATGCAGGTCCGCCAGCCCGCGCCGCGCCGCATTTCGATCTGCACGGTGTAATCCGTCGACTTCGGGATCTTGCTGACCTTGACCGTTTCAAGCAGCGCAAAGTGCACGAAGGTGCGGGCGCGGACATGGGGGCGCAGGCTGCGCAGCGTCAGGCCGTGGTCATCGACCCGCAAGATGATCTTTTCCACCGGGTGGATGGCCGCGAAAATCCCGGTCATGAGCAGCGAGAGCGCGCAGAAGAGATACAGCAGAAGATCCGTCTTGGTCAGCGCGTCAAACCCGGACCAGATGTCATAGCCATTGTAGCTGCGCGCCAGCCGCGGCAGGCAAAAAACGAATGTCACCCCGGCCAGCATGATCCTTACCCGGTCGATGATCCGCGCCCGCCCCGGCCCGAACACGCGCGGGTTGCCTGTGGGCGGGTAGGCCAGTGGCTTGTCGGCCAGCAGGGCCGGAGTCGGCATCGGGGCCGAAATGCTGGGGCGTCGTGATCTCCATGACCCAGGGTCTACCGCCGGAAATCGGCGATTTTCGGGCCGTTTTCTGTCACATGCCGCTTTCGTCCCGCCAGCGGTTCACGATGGGGTAGCGCCGGTCGAGCCAAAAGGCACGCTCGGTCAACCTCGCCCCCGGCGCGGACTGAAAGCGCTTGTATTCGCTGATGTAGATCAGGCTTTCGATCTTTTTGACCGTGGCGCGGTCATGGCCCATGGCGACCAGATCGGCGACGCTCGCTTCCTTGTCGATCAGCATCTCGAGGATTTCATCCAGCACCGGATAGGGCGGCAGGCTGTCCTCGTCCTTCTGGTTCTCGCGCAGTTCCGCCGTGGGGGGCTTGTCGATGACGGAGGGCGGGATCACCTCGCCGCTCGGGCCTTGCATCCAATCCGCGTGATGGGTGTTGCGCCAACGGCAGGTCTCGAAGACGCGCGTCTTGTAGAGGTCCTTGATCGGGTTGTACCCCCGCCATGTCGCCGTAGATCGTGGCATAGCCCACCGCGACCTCGGATTTGTTGCCGGTGGTCAGCAGCATTTCGCCGAACTTGTTGCTGAGCGCCATCAGCATCACGCCGCGCAGGCGCGACTGGATGTTTTCCTCCGTCAGGTCCGGCTCCGTCCCCTCGAACAGCGGCCCCAGCGTCTCCAGCACCGCCTCATGCGCCGCCCCGATGGGCACCGTGTCGAGCCGGACGCCTTGCCGCCGCGCGACATCCGCCGCGTCATCCAGCGACGCCTGCGAGGTGAAGCGCGAGGGCAGCATGACGCATCGCACGTTGCCTGCCCCCAGCGCATCCACCGCGATGGCGGCCACGATGGCCGAATCCACGCCGCCCGACAGGCCCAGCAGCACGCGTGAAAATCCCGCCTTGGCGACGTAATCGCGCAGGCCCATGACCATCACGCGGTAATCGGCCTCCCACGCATCGGGCAGGGTGGCTTTGTCGCCCGGCACGGCCTGCCAGCCATCTTCCCCACGCGCGAAATCCACGTGATAGAGCCCCGTGTCGAACGCGGGCATCTGACAGGCCAGCACCCCGTGCGGGTTCAGCACGAAACTCGCGCCGTCGAACACCTGATCGTCTTGCCCGCCGGCAAGGTTCACATAGGCCAGCGGCAGCCCTGTTTCGATCACGCGGGCGACCATGATCGCCTGCCGCACATCCATCTTGCCCCGGTGGTAGGGCGAGCCGTTGGGCACCAGCAAGATCTCGGCCCCGGTTTCGGCCAGCGTCTCGGTCACATCCTCGAACCAAGCGTCCTCGCAGATCGGGATGCCGATGCGCAGCGGCCCCACCCGCACCGGCCCTGCCGGATTGCCCGAGTGGTAGTAGCGTTTCTCGTCGAACACCTTGTAGTTGGGCAGGTGGTGTTTCAGCACCGTGGCGGTGATCTGCCCCCCTTGCAGCACGAAATAGGCGTTGAACGGCTTGTCGCCCCCGGCAGCGGCCCGCCGATGCCGATGGCGGGGCCGTCGGCGCAGGCGGCCGCCAGATCGGCCAATACCCGCTGCACATCCGCCGCAAAGGCCGGTTTGCGTACCAGATCCTGCAACTGGTAGCCGGTCAGGAACATCTCGGGGAAGGCCACCATATCGGCGCCCGCGTCCTTTGCCTGAGACCATGCGGCGCGTGCCAGCGCGGCATTGCCGCGCAGATCGCCCACCGTGGGGTTCAGTTGTGCAAGGCTCAGGCGGAACCTGTCGGCCATGGCGGGCCCTTTCGCGGTCATGTCGCGGCAGATGTAACAGAAACCGCCCCGAGGCCAAGGGCGCGCATCCGTCGCGCGGCTGCGCGCCAACCCCATCGCGCGGCTGCGCGCCAAACCCGTTGCGCCGCCGCGCCCGACCCCCTAGCCTTGCGCACAAATCGACCGACATGCCTCGGGCAACAGGGGCGACAGCCGTGTCCAGCAAGATCCAGACCATGGCGATCCTCGCCGTGCTTCTTTCCTCGACCGCCGTGATGGCGCAAGACGCCGCTGCCCCCGCTGATGCCGCGCCCCAAGCGCAGGCCGAGGTTGAGGCCGTGCCACTGGTGACAGACATCCAGCAATACGACAACGGCGGCATCTACGAGGGCGAGTTTCGCAACGGTGTGCAGCATGGGCAAGGCACCTACCGCCTGCCCAACGGCTACCAATACACCGGTGAATGGGTCGACGGCGAAATCCGGGGACAGGGCCGCGCGACCTTTCCCGACGGCTCGATCTACGAGGGCGCCTTTATCATGTCTACCGCCCCGAGGGGACTGGCCGTATCACGTTTTCCGATGGCTCCACCTACGAAGGGGACTGGGCCGAGGGCCGTATCCACGGCAGCGGCACCGCCTCCTATTCAAATGGCGTGAGCTATACCGGCGAATTCCGCAATGCTCTGCACCACGGGCAGGGTGTGATGACCGGTCCGGGCGGCTACCGCTACGAAGGCCAGTGGGAAGATGGCGTCAAACAGGGGCAGGGCACCATCACCTATCCCGACGGCGCGACCTACTCGGGCGGTTTCGTCGCGGGCCAGCGCTCGGGAACCGGGCGGCTGGTGATGCCCGATGGCGTCATCTACGAAGGCGGATGGTCCGAGGGGCAGATCAACGGCACGGGGGTGCTGACCCAGCCCAATGGCGATGTCTACGAGGGCACGCTGGCGGGTGGCCAGCGTCAGGGCACCGGCACCGTGCGCTACGCCAATGGCGACATCTACGAGGGTGAGTTTGCCGACGACCAGCGCCAGGGCACCGGCACCTTCACTGCAACCGACGGCTACAGCTACACCGGGCAATGGGCCGAAGGGCGCATCGAGGGCCAAGGCCGCGTGACCTATCCCGACGGGGCGGTCTACGAGGGCGGTTTTGCGGGCGACCTCGCGCATGGCACGGGCACCATCACCTATCCAGACGGCTCAAGCTACACCGGCGATTGGGTCGAGGGCGTGATCCAGGGCACCGGCACCGCGACCTATGCCAATGGCCTGACCTATGTCGGCCAGTTCCTAAACGCCCGCCAGCACGGGCAGGGCGTGATGACCCACCCCGACGGCTACCGCTACGAGGGTCAGTGGGAAGACGGTTTGCGCCACGGGCAGGGCCGCGCGACCTATACCGACGGGTCGATCTATGACGGCACTTTCGTGCGCGGCGACCGCTCGGGGCAGGGGCGGCTGACCATGCCCGAGCCCAACGCTTTTTCCTACATAGGCGAATGGGCGAACGGCGAGATCAACGGGTTCGGGATCGCCACCTATTCCAACGGCGATGTCTACGAGGGGCGTTTCGTGGATGGTCGCCGCGAGGGTGAGGGCACGATGCGCTACGCCTCGGGCGAGGTGCTCCGCGGCACATGGGAGGGCGGTTTGCCGACCGAGGGCAGCGCCGTCGATGGCCCGGCCCCGCCGCGGACCCCGACACGACCGAGTGACGACAGCCCCCGAGGCGCCCGCGCAATAAAGCGCAGCGGCCCGGGGCTCTCCTGCGACCCGCCTCCGATCAGCCGCGCAGACGGTCGGCGTTGTCGGCCAACCATGCCTCAAGTGACTGCGGCGCGCGGCCTGACAGGCGCTCGACATGGCTTGTGACCTTGTCCATCCGTCCTTCACGGATGGCGCGGTCCGCACCCACCAGCAGGGCAGCCAGTGGCGCGGGAACGCCCGCGCCTGTCAGCGTTGCCTCCAGCGCCGCATCTTCCATCGGCACAACCGCGACGGCGGTGCCCAAGGCGGCGTTGATGGCGGCGAATTGCGCAGGCACGGTCTGCGCCTCGGGGCCGGACAGGTCGTAGGTGGCGCTGGCCGTCTCGCTCAGCAGGGCCCCGGCGGCGGCGGCGGCGAAATCGGCACGTGCGCCATGGGCGATGCGCCCTTCGGCCGCCGAGGTCAGATGCGCACTGTGGGCCAGCGCCGCGGGAAGGGCGAGAGCAAGATTCTCGAAGTACCAATTGTTGCGCAGAATCGTGTAGCCCATGCCGCTGGCCTTGATCGCCTCCTCCGTCGCCAGATGGTCGGGCGCAAAGAAGATCGGGTGATCCAGCGCCGGTGCCGGCATCGAGGTGTAGACCACATGGCCAACGCCCGCGCGCGCGGCGGCAGCGATGGCGGCCAGATGCTGCTTCTGCCGCGTGCCCGCGCCGTCCAGTGCATCCGTCGAGATGATCGGCAGCCGCTCGACCCCGGCAAAAGCCGCATCAAGGCTGGCGGGATCGTCGAAATCGACGCGGACGGGGTGGCGCCCGCGATGTCCAGCGTCTGGGGCTTGCGGCTGCCTGCGCGCAGGTCGGTGGCGCCACGCGCGGCCAGTTCGGCCAGCACAAGGCGGCCCAATGCGCCGCCTGCGCCAGTGACGAGGATCGGGGAAGTGCCGTGGTCGGTCATCGGGGGCTCCGGTCTTGATTGGATTGCAGGTCTCAGTTAGAGACTGCAACAACGCTCCGCCAGAAGGCACTTTCGCGGCCCAAAGTAACACCGGGGGAACCGCCCATGACAACACATGCCGCGCGCTGCGGGATCGCTGGATGGTCGGGTGATCTAGACACCTGCCCGGTTCGGCAGGTGCTCGATCGCATCGGGGATCGCTGGTCACTCCTGCTCTTGCTGACGCTCAAGGACGCGCCGCAGCGGTTCAATGCGCTGGGCCGTGCGATTCCCGACATCTCGCGCCGGATGCTGGCGGGGACGCTCAAGACGCTGGAGGCCGACGGGCTGATCTGGCGGTCGGTGGAGGCGACGACGCCGCCATCGGTGACATATGGCCTGACCGCGCGTGGTCTGTCGCTGATCATGGCCCTTGGTCCGCTGGTCGACTGGGCTTTTGCGCAGGCACCTGCGATCCTTGCGGACCGCAGGCGTGCGGGCGGCGCGGTCAGTGGCGTCGGCATCGCCAGTTAGGGTGACGGCGATGTCTATACGAGGGCGTTTCGTCTGCGGCTGCCGCCCCCCGCCGATCCCGGCGCGGTTGCAGCGCGGTCCAACCGCTTGTTCCACGGCTGCGCCAGTCCTGCCGTTCAGTTCAGGCGGTCGACCACAGCTTGGGCGAAGGCGTCGACCAGCAGGTGATAGGTCACGCTGTCGTCGGCGTTCAGCATCATGGTCTGCCCGGCCGGGACCACCACATTTGCGGTTTCCAGCGAGACGCTCAACTCGTAGCCGTCGGCGTTGCTGTTGTCGGCGAGGTCCACGATGTTGACCTGTCCGACAAGGACCGCATCGCCAAGGTTCAGCGCGCGGCCGAAGGCGTTGGTCAGCTCGACCTCGCGGATGTCGACGAGGATGGTCGATCCGTCCTTTGGCTCGGAGTTATTGGCGCTGGTGATGTTTTGCGTCGCCGCACGCTCCTCTTCGGTCATCAGGCCGCTGACCCTCGCGGCAATCGCGGCTTCGAGATCGGCCTCCAGGTTGCCCCAGTACAGGGCGGCCGCTTCGTTCTGGATCGCGGAGACATCGGCCGTCACGTCGATTTCGCGGATCTGGTCGACGGCGGCATAGGCTGCCGTGGACAGCAGGAGGGCAAGCGCGGACGCGCCGAATTTCATGTGGGTTTTCATGTCGTGTTCCATCGTAAGTGCGCGCGGACATGCTCGCCTTACGTGATCCAACCCGCGCAAACGCCCAAACGTTCCCGACCGCGCGACGGTTTACGCAAAAGGGCGACCCGCAGGCCGCCCTTCTGGCTAGCTGGGCACCGCTCGCGTCAGGCCGCGATCAGGCCCATCGATTCGAGCTTCAGCAGCACCTGCTGGGCACAATAATCCACATCCATCCCTTCGGTATCGACCACCAGTTCGGCTGCCGTCGGCGCCTCGTAGGGGTCCGAAATGCCGGTGAACTCCTTGATCTTGCCTTCTCGCGCCAGCTTGTAGAGCCCCTTGCGGTCGCGCCGCTCGCATTCCTCGAGACTGGTTGCCACATGCACCTCGATGAAGGCGCCGAAGGCTTCGATCATCTCGCGCACGGCGCGCCGCGTGGCGGTGTAGGGCGCGATGGGCGCACAGATGGCGATGCCGCCATTCTTGGTGATTTCCGACGCGACATAGCCGATCCGGCGAATGTTGATGTCGCGGTGTTCCTTGGAGAAACCGAGCTCCGAAGACAGATGCTTTCGCACCACATCGCCGTCGAGCAGAGTCACCGGGCGGCCGCCCTGTTCCATCAGCTTGACCATCATGGCGTTGGCGATGGTCGATTTGCCAGAGCCCGAAAGCCCGGTGAAGAACACCGTGAACCCTTGCTGGCTGCGCGGCGGTGAGGTGCGGCGCAATTCCTTGACCACCTCGGGGAAGGAGAACCACTCGGGAATATCCAACCCCTCGCGCAGACGGCGGCGCAGTTCGGTGCCGGAAATGTCGAGGATCGTGTCGCCCTCGGGCACCTCGTTGGCGGGGTAGTATTGTGCCTTTTCCTGCACATAGACCATGTGCTTGAAGTCGACCATTTCCAGCCCGATCTCGGCCTCATGCTCCTTGAACAGGGTTTGCGCGTCGTAGGGGCCGTAGAAATCGACGCCCGCGCTGTTCTTGCCGGGGCCAGCGTGGTCGCGGCCGACGATGAAATGGGTGCAACCGTGGTTCTTGCGGATCAACCCGTGCCACACCGCCTCGCGCGGGCCGGCCATGCGCATGGCAAGGTTCAGCAGGCTCATCGTGGTGGTGGCCGACGGATACTTGTCCAGCACCGCCTCATAGCAGCGCACGCGGGTGAAATGGTCCACATCGCCCGGCTTGGTCATGCCCACGACGGGATGGATCAAGAGATTGGCCTGCGCTTCCTTGGCGGCGCGGAAGGTCAGTTCCTGATGCGCGCGGTGCAGCGGGTTGCGGGTCTGGAAGGCCACGATCTTGCGCCAGCCAAGCTTGCGGAAATAGGCGCGCAATTCGTTGGGCGTGTCGCGACGCGCACGGAAATCGTAATGCACGGGCTGCTGGATGCCGGTGATGGCGCCGCCCAGATAGACCGGGCCCGCGACATGGTGCAGGTAGTTGACGGCCGGGTGCGCCACGTCATCGGCGCCGAAGACCATCTCCGCCTCGCGCGCCTTGTTGGGCACGTATTTGTCGCTGATCGACAAGATGGCGAGGATCACGCCCTCGGCGTCACGCAATGCGATATCCTGTCCCGGTTCGATCTTGGCGGCGAAATCCTCGGACACATCCAGCGTGATCGGCATCGGCCAGAGCGCGCCATCAGCCAGCCGCATGGTTTCGACAACGCTCTCGTAATCGTCTTTGCCAAGAAAACCCTTGAGCGGGTTGAAGCCCCCGTTCATCAGCAGTTCCAGATCGCAGGTCTGGCGCGGCGTCAGGTCCCACGACACAAGGTCTGCGGCCTCGCGCTTGAGCTTCTGCGCGCTGTCGGCGGAGACATAGAGTTCCGGGATCGGGGCGAGGTGGTTTTGCATCATCAGGGTCCTGGTCTTGAGGGAAGGAAGGCCGCTGCCCGTGCCGGTCAGTTCGGCGTGAAGGGCATCGTATTCGGCAAGCTTGCGGGCAAGGAAACGGTCGGTCAGGCGCGCCTTTTCGGCGGCGCCGCGGGGGGTAAGCGCATAGGCCACGCGCGAGCGGCGGTCGGTGCCGGTGCGGTCGGAGAGACGCACTAGCCCGGCATCGGTCACGGCGCGGAGCAGCGCGTTGAGCCGCCCTAGGCTGATGCCAAGAGCCTCGGCCGTCGCGCGTTGCGACGCCTCGGGCGCCAAATCCAGCTGGCGCAGGATGCGGAAGAGCAGGTCTTCCTCGGGTAGGGCATTTGCGGGCATGGGCACTCAGGGTTTGTTCACGGTTGAACATACACACCGATGCCCGCTCGAAAAGGGGTTTGTTCAGCCGTGAACAATCTGTTGCCAAAAGCGCACGAAAAGCCGTCCGCACCGGGAGCGGGGCTTCATGGGGCTAAATGCCGGGACTATTCGGCCGCTTCGGCCGCGCTGATGGCCTCATGCTCAGCCAGCCACTTCTCGGCATCGAGTGCTGCCATGCAACCCATCCCGGCACTTGTCACAGCCTGCCGGTAGACATGATCGGTCAGGTCGCCCGCGGCAAACACACCGGGAATGGAGGTGCGCGTCGTGCCCGGTTCGACCTTCACGTAACCGCCGTTGTGCAGTTCCAGCTGGTCCTTGACCAGTTCCGTCGCGGGCGCGTGCCCGATGGCGACGAAAAAGCCCTTGCAGGGGATTTCCGTGATCTCGCCCGTCTCGACATGTTTCGCCCGCACGCCTTCAACCCCGCGAGGGTTGTCGCCCCCCACCACCGCGTCGATCTCGTGGTTCCACAAGACCGCGACCTTGGGGTTCTTGAACAGGCGGTCTTGCAAGATCTTTTCGGCCCGCAGGCTGTCGCGGCGATGGATCAGCGTGACCTTGGAGGCGAAATTGGTCAGAAACAGCGCCTCCTCCACCGCTGTGTTGCCACCGCCGACCACCACGATTTCCTGACCGCGATAAAAGAACCCGTCGCAGGTCGCGCAGGCCGACACGCCGAAGCCCTTGAACTGCTCCTCCGACGGCAGGCCCAGCCATTTCGCTTGCGCGCCCGTGGCAAGGATCACCGCATCGGCCGTATAGGTCGTGCCGCTGTCGCCCTCAGCCACGAAGGGCCGCTTGGACAGGTCGAGCGACTGGATATGGTCGGAAATGATCTCCGTCCCCATTTCCTTGGCGTGGTGTTCCATCCGCACCATCAGGTCGGGGCCCATGACCGATGCGTCGCCCGGCCAGTTCTCGACATCCGTTGTGATGGTCAACTGCCCGCCCGGCTGGATGCCTTGCACAAGGATCGGGCTCAGCATGGCACGCGACGCGTAGACGTCTAAGCCGTGTAGCCGCGGGCCCCGAGCCGATGATCAAAAGGCGGGTGTGGCGGGTGGCGTCGGTCATCTGTGGCTCCTTGCGTGGCACGGGGTCTGGCGCTTGGTCGCCCCTGCATATATTTCCGCCAAGCGCCGGGCGAAAGCCCTGCGTCAGAGGGTTGCACGCCGGGCCGATATGCTCCATTTGTTGCGCGGGTGTGAAATAAAGTTGCGCGAATGGCGATTTCTGCGACCAGAAACGATAATCGCCTCAGGGGACCGGACCAGATGCCACAGACCAAGCTCGACCCGATCGACCGCAAGATCCTGTCGGAACTGCAAGACGACGGGCGCATGACCAACGTGGAACTGGCCAAGCGCGTCGGCATTTCCGCGCCGCCCTGCCTGCGCCGCGTCCGCACTTTGGAGGAGGCTGGCTTCATCCGCGGCTATCACGCCGATGTCGAGCCGCGCATGCTGGGCTTCGAGGTGCAGGTCTTTGCCATGGTCGGCCTCCACAGCCAGGCCGAGGCCGACCTGATCGCCTTCGAGAACCGCTGCCGCGACTGGCCGCTGGTTCGCGAATGCCACATGCTGAACGGCGAGATCGATTTCATCCTCAAATGCGTGGCCCCTGACCTGTCCACCTTTCAAAGCTTTCTGACCGGCAAACTGACCGCTGCGCCCAATGTCGCCAGCGTGCGCACCTCGCTGGTGATCCGGGGTGCCAAGGACGAGCCGGGCGTGCCCTTTGACGTGCTGGAAGACCGTTTGGGCCAGACGGCATGAGCGCAAGCCAGACCCCGGCGCAGGGCCAACAGATCCAGGCCGCCTATCAGCAGGCCGTGCGGCTGCAGAACACGGGCCAGATCCAGCAAGCGGTCCAGATCTACACCGCCATCCTGAAAAGCCGCGAACTGGCCGAGCCTTGTTTCCAGATGGGCCGCATCGCCGCCCGCGCGGGCCGTAAACCCGAGGCCGCTTCATGGTTTCGCCGGGCGCTCAAGCTCAAGCCCCGGCAGGTCGAGATCTGGGCAGCGCTGATCGAGGTGCTGAGCGGCCGCGACAAGGCCGAAGCCGTGGCCGAGGCGCGGCGGTTGGGCGTGCTCTTGTCCGAAAAAACCACCACGACGATTCAGAAGGCCATTGCCGAGGTCAAGGCGGGGCGGGGTGCCAAGGCGGAAAAGCTGTTCGTGCAGGCGACCAAGGAGGCCGCCGATCCCGTGGCGGTCTGGGAAGTGTGGTCGCGCGCCCTTTACGACAGCCATGATGTCGATGCGGCGCTGGCGGTGATCGAGAAGGGGCTGGCCGCGCATCCGGACGAACCCAAGCTTTTGTTGATGCGCGCCTCCATGCTCGAGACGTCGGGCAGGCTGGACGCTGCAGAGGCCGATCTTCGCGCCGTGCTCGACACCAAACCCTACCAGCCGCTGGCTTGGCTTGCGCTGATGCGCCTGCGCAAGCAGGCCCTCGGCGCGCCCGAGGTCGCAACCCTTGAACGCCGCGTGACCGAAGCAGCATCGGACCCCGAGGCGGTGCGCTACATGTCCTTTGCCTTGGCCAAGGCGCTGGAGGATCAGGGGCGCCATGACGAGGTGTTCCCTCACCTCGACCGGGCCAACAGCCTGACGCGCAAGAAATTTCCATGGGGATTTTCGGAAGATCACGATTTCCTGCGCGACGCCATCAAGGCGTGGACCCCGCGCCACGATGGCCAGTCCGGGTCCGCGCCGATCTTCGTCACCGGTCTGCCGCGCTCGGGCACGACCCTCGTCGAGACGATCCTTGCCGCCCATCCTGAGGTCGCGGCGGGGGGCGAGGCGTAGGGTTATGACCCCGATCCTGCATCCGGCCGTGCGCGATTGGTTCACCGCAAACAAGCCCTTTGACGCGGCCGCCATCGGGCAGGCCTATGTTGCGGGCATGGCGGCCAAGCTGGGCGATGACGCGCAGGGCAAAGCGCGTCACGGACAAGTCGATCGCGACCTATGCGGCGCTGGGCTACACCCGCGACGCGTTGCCGGATGCGAAATTCGTGGTGCTGGAACGCGACCGCCGCGACGTGGGCCTGTCGATCTACAAGAACATGTTCCGCGACGGCACGCATCGCTACGCCAATGACCTGAGCGATATCGCGCGCCAGATCCGCCTCTTTGACGCCGCCATCGCCGCGTGGCGCGTGCGGGTCCCTGAGGCGATCCATATCCTCGATTATGACGCGCTGACCGCCGACCCCGAACCCCATGTGCGCGCGCTGCTGGAATTCTGTGGTCTGCCGTGGGATGCGGCCTGCCTTGCGCCCGAGCGGACGGATCGCAAGGTCATGACGCTCAGTTCCGTGCAGGTGCGCCAGCCGATCAATCGCGGGTCCGTGGGCGCATGGCGGCGGTTCGAGCGGCAGCTTCAAGCCGCTGATCGCGGCGCTGGACAGCACGCACTACGAGTTTGGATAGGAAAAGGGCGGCCGTTCTGGCCGCCCTTTCGCAAGCATCCGCGCCGGGTTCGCGCGGGTTCCGGTCCGCCTTATCCGGCGGCCTTGACTGGTGGCTTCGCCGCCCGCCGCTCAGCGCAGCTGTGTTGCGCGCCCAGGGCATTTCGATCTGCTCTTTGCGGGCCTCGGCCAGAACCGATTTCATCCAGAGCTGCGTTTTCATCTGCCTCGTCCTTTGCGTTCTTCGTGACCTTGCCCTTGGTTGGGCTTGGTCCGAAACTGCACCGGGTTTCAGGCAGGGATAGGGCGAAAGGATCAACGCGCGGTAAATTCTCAGGGCGTTTTTGTGGCGAAGAACAGTCGGTTTTCGGCCTTGTTTTCCTGGATTTTCCGCGAATTTTCCGGATAGGGCGGGGCATATTGCGGCAAGCATAGGGCCTTTGCCGCCATCAAGCCGCCCAGATTGACGACGGACAGGGGACAATCGGGTCTGTGCAAACTGATTTGCCGTCCTTCAAAGACGAATCGTCGAGATCAACCGCCCATAATCGGCCTCGCCGCGATGGGTCGCGCGACGGTAGGAATAGAACCGCTCGGGGTCGGCATAGGTGCAATGGCGCGTCCATTCTGCTGCCGCCACGCCAGCGGCGCGCAGTCGTGCCAGACCATAGCCCGGCAGATCGAACAGGTACTTGCCATCCGCCCCATTGACGAAGAACCGGCCGTTCGCCGTGTCGTCATCGACGAAACGCTCGAAAAACTCTGCCCGCCGGCACTGGCGATCGAGGGGCCGATGACTGCATGGATCGCCTCGCGCCTCGCGCCCATGTCGACCATGGCATCTACCGTCGCCTCCAACACGCCGTCCTGCGCGCCGCGCCACCCGGCATGGGCGGCAGCAATCACCCCGGCCTCGCGGTCCGCAAACAGCACCGGCTGGCGATCGGCGGTCAGTACCGCGATGGCCAGCCCCGGCGTCGCGGTCACGATGGCATCGGCGCGTGGCCGATCGACGAGCGGCGCGTCCAGCGTCACGGCCTGTGCTGAATGGACCTGATGCACTGTGACCAGCCGGTCGGGCGACACGCCCATCGCATCGACCACCCGATCTCGGTTCATCGCCACGATTTCCGATTGGTCCGACGATCCGCCGCCGCGGTTCAGACCCTCGAAGATCCCCGAGGACGCACCTCCGCGCCGGGCGAAAAACCCGTGCCGCACGCCATCCAGAAGCGGTGAGGTCAGGATGTCCAAGGTGACGGTTACGGGCATGTGGGGCCGGGATCGAGGGCAGGGGGCAGCGGCGCGGTGTCGGGTGTCAGGGCGAGCGCCCGGAAAAGGTGTCCCATCTCGGACGGGTGCGTCAACCGCCTGTGTGCCGCGATGTGGCTTTCAAGGGCCGCCCCGCGCAAGTTTCGGGCAAGCGCCTGCGCGCGCGCCGTGATCCCCAGCCGTTCCAGCATCACGCCCTGTGGCGTCAACCCGCTGGCGCGCGCCGGGCGTGCTGCCCGCGCGAGGGGGCCAAAGGCGACATGGGCGGTCAGATCGGCCGTGCCGGGGCCGTCCAGCGGATCGACCGGGGCGTGGCCCTTCAGCGCCTGAAACGTGTCACCGATACTGTCCCACTCCCCGTAATCCACGATCAGCGCAGCACCACCATGGCGGGCGACGCGCCGCCCGATCTCGCTCGCGATGGCCTCGGCGGGCCCGCAGGTCTCCACGATCTGACCCTCTAGGACGATCGCGGCGCGATCTGCCAGCGCCGCATGCCGGGCGGCGGGTGCGAGCCCCAGATCAGGCCGGTCACCGTCAGCGCCGATCATCCGCTCGTGCCAATCGGCGCCCGCGCCCTTCTGGAACTGGCGGATCGGAAGGGCGTCGAAGAACTCGTTGGCGATCAGCCAGATGGGTCCCTCGGGCAGATCGGCGATGCTGTCGTGGAACTTCGGATCATGGCCCGCCAGCGTCGTCATCTGCACGGCGCGGAGCGTGCGCGACGCCTCGACCAGATGCAGGCGGGCCGCGTCGCTGAAACCCCGGAACGACCCGCGTCGCGCGCAGGGCATCGGCCATCAGTGTGCCGCGTCCTGGCCCAAGCTCTGCCAGCACGAAGGGGGCAGGCGCGCCCTGATCCAGCCACACCTGCGCCAGCCACAGGCCGATCAGCTCCCCGAACATCTGGCTGATCTCGGGCGCGGTGGTGAAATCGCCCGCGACGCCCAAAGGGTCGCGGGTGGCGTAATAGCCATGCTCCGGATGCAGCAGGCATTCGGCCATGTAATCGGCCAGTGTCATCGGCCCGGTCCGCGCGATGCGCGCGATCAGACGGGCTTTCAGCGCGCTCATGGCACCCGCCGTACCCGCGCCACCAGCCACAGGCCCACAACGATCATCGGCAGGGATAGGATCTGCCCCATGGTCAGCCCGACACTGGGCGACAGCGTCAGCGCGAATCCGATCGGATTGTCCGGTGTCACGAATTGCGCATCGGGCTGGCGGACAAATTCGACCGAAAAGCGGGCCAGTCCGTAGATCGCAAAGAACATCCCCGTCAGCGACCCGGGCGTCCGCAGCCAGCCACGCGACCACGCCAGCCACAAGAGGATCGCGCCCATCACCAGCCCTTCGAGGCCCGCCTGATAGAGCTGCGAGGGGTGACGCGCGCACATCTCGCCCAGTTCGGTCGTCACGATGCCCACCGGGCCGCGACAGGCCTGCGCCGCCTCGCCCGGAAAGATCACGCCCCATGAGACGTCGGTGGGCCGCCCCCAAAGCTCGGCGTTGATGAAATTGGCCAGCCGCCCAAGGCCAAGCCCGATTGCCACCACCATCGCCATCGCGTCGGCTACCTGCAGCGGCGGCACCTTGTTGATCTTGCAAAAGAGCCAGCCCGCCAGGGCCACGCCCAACAGCCCGCCATGAAATGACATGCCGCCCTGCCAGATCTGCAGGATCTGGCCCGGGTTTTGCAGGTAATAGCCGGGCTGGTAGAATGCGACAAAACCGATCCGCCCCCCCAGGATCACGCCCAGCACCATCGCCGTCAGCAACCCCTCGACCCGGTCCGGGCGCATCGGGGCAGTGTCGCCTGGCCAGAGCCCGGGCCGCTTGACCGCCTGCACGATCAGCCACCAGCCCGCGACCAGCCCCACGATATAGGCCAGCGCATACCAGCGCAGGGCGAACTGGAAGCTGCCTATGCTGATCGTGAACAGATCGGGCGACAGGTCGGGAAAGGGGATGGCGAAAGGCATCGGGTCAGGCGATCCTCGGTCTGGGGTGCGGCCATGGGTGGGCGGGGGCTGCGGCGAAGTCAACCTTGATCCGGGGCGCGTGCGGGGCCATATCCCCTGCTACATCCAAGGAGCGTGCCCATGCAGACCCGCAACAAGATCATGGAAGACATCAGCCAGCTGATGACCAATGCCATGGGCGTGGCCCAAGGTGCCAAGGAAGAGGCCGAGACGGCGATGAAGTCGCTGATCGATCGCTGGCTGGCCGACCGCGATTTCGTCACCCGCGACGAGTTCGAGGCGGTGCGCGCCATGGCCCAGAAAGCCCGCGAAGAGAATGAAGCGCTGAAGGCGCGGATCGCGGCGCTGGAAGCGAAGGGTGATCTTTGCGCATGGGTAGGGTGCGCCTTCAGGTCGGCTAGAGTGAAACGGATGTCATGCGAAGCCTCGCATTGAGTGCTTGATCACGACATGTGTCGACGCTACCTCAGCCCCTTCTGCGAGATGGTGCACCCACAGATGTACTCTGCGAAATTCTTCATCATTCCTACGTTTTTCATGCTGACAGGAGCAGCGTTTTCGGAGGTGCCCGGTACAGATCTTGTTCGACAAGCTAGGGATGCTGCTGATTTGTGCGAGCATTCTACTGATCGTTCCGAGCGGCTGAGTGCCCTTTCGGAGCTCTTTCGCCTAAGCAATGAGGTCATGGTTTTGGCCCTCCAAGATCGCGACTACCTTCCGGCCTCAAACGTTATCGGGCATCTACGCAGTATTTGCTTTGGGCGCACGCTAGGCTGATGCGCTACTTGGCTCTCCCAACCCAGAGCGCTCGGTAATAGACATTCTGAAATAGCGCAGGGTAACGGCGAGGTTTACATGAAACGGCTGCTCACCAATCGTGCGCGGGGCGACCACGCTCAGAGCCTCAGTGCTACGGACAACTGCATCTAACCAACCTTTGTTCAAGGAAGGCGACGGTGAAGAATATCGTCGCACCGGGCATATGTGGGCGGCGGTAATTCGACCTGAAGTAAGTTTGCCAAAACTAGGTCAACAGAAGATTGTTGCCGTACGTTGCGCCTTCAGGCGCACCATTTCCGCCATGACAGGTGCGCCTGAAGGCACACCCTACACAACCCAGATCCGAATAACCCACACCCCCCAATATCTTGTGGATACCCCTGCCCCTAGGGGAACCACCTCTATCCGTCACAAAAATACTGCTTTACAGAATGCCTCAACCGCCGCACCATATTTCGTAGGTGATGGGCAATCAGCCCCCACCGATATGAAAGGCACCCAGCCACTAGCGGGCGTCTTGGACAGGAACCCAAGGCCCGCACGGCTGCCGAACACGAGGCCTGGGCAATGTCGCATTCCGAGCAGTATCTGGATATCGAAGACCTGCATCCCATCGATATCGTGGAGACGCTGGCAAGCCATCACGAGTGGGATTTCGACCGCATCACCGATGATCAGATCGCCATGGCGATCGAGGGGCAGTGGCGCACCTATTCCGTGACGCTCGCCTGGTCGGCCTATGACGAGACGCTGCGCATGATCTGCACTTTCGAGATGGAGCCGCCCGAAGACAGCCTGCCCGCGCTCTACGAGACGCTGAACCTGACCAATGACCGTTGCTGGGCCGGCGCCTTCACCTACTGGGCCGGGCAAAAGCTGATGGTCTACCGCTATGGCCTTGTTCTGGCGGGCGAACAGCTGGCCAGCGCCGACCAAATCGCGTGCATGGTGGAAAGCGCCGTGATGGCGTCGGAACGCTACTACCCGGCGTTCCAGCTGGCTTGCTGGGGCAACCAGACCCCCGAACAGGCGATGCAGGTCGCCATTGCGGAGACCTACGGCCGCGCCTAACCTCTGACCCCGAAGAAAACGGGGGACAGGATGGATTTCGCAGATATCTCAAGCCGCGGTCTGGTCATGCTGGGCTGCGGCAAGATGGGTTCGGCCATGCTGGAGGGTTGGCTCAAGCGGGGTTTGCCCGCCGGGTCGGTCCATGTGATCGACCCGCATCCGTCGGATTGGCTGCGCGCGCAGGGTGTGCACATCAACACCGACCTCCCCGCCGACCCTGCGGTTCTGATGGTGGCGGTGAAGCCGCAGATGATGGGTGATGCCCTGCCGCGGTGGCGGGGTTCGGGGCGGCGGCACGCTGGTCGCTTTCGGTCGCCGCTGGGCACGCCCATGCTGCGTTATGAGGCCGCTTTTGGCGCAGGCACCCGCGTCATTCGCTCCATGCCCAACACGCCCGCCGCCGTCGGCAAGGGCATCACAGCGATCATCGGCAACACCGCCGCCACGCCCGCCGACCTCGACCTCGCCCAAACGCTGCTCAGCGCCATCGGTCAGGTGGTGCGGCTCGACCATGAGGACCAGATCGACGCCGTCACCGGCGTCTCGGGCTCCGGTCCCGCCTACATCTTCTACATGATCGACGCGCTGGCCGCCGCGGGCGAGGCCGAAGGGTTGCCGCCCGCAGCTGCTATGCAGCTGGCCAAGGCCACCGTCGCGGGCGCGGGCGCTCTGGCCGAGGCCGCTACCGAAACGCCCGAACAGTTGCGCATCAACGTGACCTCGCCCAATGGCACGACGCAAGTAAACGGGTGGTGCCGTGCCGCCCGTGCGCCGCCTAACCACTCTGCCGGCGAGTGACCTTAGATTTTGAGTCATCGTGCCTGACCGCCCCGGTGTCTGTCCTGGGTGGGCGAGTCGAGGAAAGCTCGTCTCTGTTACCACGAAGGCGTTGGCATGGTCTAATTGACAGCGCCCCTGTGTCAGGCGGTCTGTGCCCGGTCATTGATATTTTGGGCGTGCTTCACGACATGTACGCCGAATGCATTATTGTTCGTCTGCGTTGTGCGGCTGTACATGTTAGCAGTCGTTATTTCCCAATATCATTCTTGCTGGGTGTATTTCCTGTTTCTCTGATATGATCTTGTCCTTGTGTTGTTATGATGGCATCCTCATCATCATCAGTGCATCTTCTTCGTCATTTTTTAACATTCATAATCATTCTTGTATGGACATTTTTGTCTGCACCACAGTGTCTGCATAATTGCTTATCTTCCTCCTTTGTGTGCTGAGCGGCTGTTGTTGAGTACTCATTAGTGTTTGGGTGCTATTAGTCATCGACCGCCTCGAGTGGTGTCATCTGTAGTATCCGTCCTTTGTCAGCTTGTTGCTTTCAAGGGTGCATGGGTCGCTGTCGTGGGACCACGGCGCAGCGGCCTGCCGCGGTCGTCGGCGGTGAGAGCTGCGCGCGCATCTCCTCCTCCGCGGGGGCGTCTGCGATCAGCGCGTCAAGCGTCCCGGGTGCGTCGAGCGTGGCTGCGACAAAGGCGCGGTCCTGCGCCGGGGCATCGGCGACATGGCCCTCGATCCGGGCGCGTTCCTCGGCGTCGATCTCCCCGTCGCAGGCGGCGGCAGGATCATGGCGCGGATCATCAGGGCGGCGGTTTCCTCGGGCAGGTCGGGGGCTGCGTCGATCACCTCGGCGGCGGGGTCGGGTTCGGCGGCTGTGTCCTTGCCGGTCACGAAGGCCGCACCGCCAAGACCGATGGCGCGCAGGATGTTCTGGCGCCGTTCATGCGAGCGTTCCGCCGCGCGCCATTTCGGCCAGCGTGACGCGCCCGTCGCCATCGGCGTCGGGGTTCACCCCGAACAGCCCGCCGGTGCGGATCGTGGTCGCGATGGTGCGCCCTTCACTGCGGCTGTAGCCAAAGCGGGTGCTTTGCTGGCCATAAAGGGCACGGTCGACTTGTTTCTGCGCGGTTTTTTTGGCGGCGTCGGCCAGCAGGCGGCCAAAGGTGCGGGCAAGGCTCATGGTGTAATCCCCATTGGTGTCAATGGGGAAATCATGCCCAAGCTGCGGTCAGCGGGCAATCAGGGATTTCCACCGGTCTCGGGCATCTTGTCGCCCGTGGCCTCGCGGAAATGGCGGCGGCACAGGCTGATATAGCGGTCGTTGCCGCCGACCTCGACCTGCGCGCCTTCGGTGAGCGCGCGTCCCTCGGCGTCGACCCGGATCACCATCGTGGCCTTGCGCCCGCAATGGCAGATTGTGCGCACCTCGCGCATCTCGTCGGCGAGCGCCAGAAGGGCAGCGGAACCGGGGAACAACTCGCCCCGGAAATCGACGCGGAGGCCGTAGCACATCACAGGCACGTCGAGGTCATCGACCGCGCGGGCGAGTTGCCAGACCTGCGTGCGGGTCAGCCATTGCGCCTCGTCGATGAGCACGCAGGCGCAGGGGCCGATGGCCAGCCGCGCGGCAATCTTTTCGAAGAGGTCGCAAGAGGTGGAATAGGTATCTGCCTCGGCCTCGATCCCGATGCGGCTGCCGATCCTGCCCTTGCCTGCGCGGTCGTCGAAATTCGCCGTCATCAGGTAGGTCTGCATGCCGCGTTCGATGTAGTTGTAGGAGGCCTGCAACAGCAGGGTCGATTTGCCTGCGTTCATCGTGGAGTAGTGGAAATAAAGTTTGGCCATGCCGGGCCTTCTGCCCCAAGGCGGCGAAGCGGGCAAGATTGACCGGATGGGTCAAAGCGGGTTTTGTGACGCGATCTCCAGGACCGTGGACGAGGGCACGATGAGCGACAAGGCAAAGACCTATCTCAAGCGGCACACCGAGCGCCTTATCAAGGACGTGGGCTTTGCCGCTGCCTGTGAGATGACCGGGCGGTCCAAGGCCACGCTGGGGCGCTATTTCTCGGAGGCCGAGGAACATGCCGACCGGTTCATGCCTGTCGATGCCGTCGCGGCGCTGGAGGCGGCGGCGAGCTTTCCGCATGTGACGGCGGCCTTGGCGGAGTTGAACGGCGGGCAGATTGCTTATGGATCGGCCCGGCGCAATTCGGTGCGGGGACCGGGTGAGCCGGGCGTGAACAGCCATGTGATCGCGCTGAGCCAGCGGTTTGCGATCTTGATGGCGGAATATCACCTGTCGATCGAGGACGGGGTGATTTCCGTCAACGAGGCGCGGCGGCTCTTGGAGGAGACGCTGGAATTGCAGCGGGTGCTGGTGGACATGAAGCTGCGGCTGGAGGCCGACAGTCGAGGGTGATTTCTGTACGGTGTGACTTCAGGCGCACTATCGCCGCCAACTTCACCCGATCCGCCGTTCCACGATCACCGAGCCCACCGAATAGCCCGCTCCGAAGGAACAGATCAGCCCCATCTGCCCGTCGCCCATATCGGCGGAATGCTTGGCGAAGGCGATGATCGAGCCCGCCGAGGAGGTGTTGGCATAGTCCTGCAAGATGTTGGGCTGCTCGCCCGGCAAGGGATCGCGGCCCAGCACCTTTTTCCCGATATAGTCGTTCATCGTCTTGTTGGCCTGATGCAGCCACAGGCGCGACAGGTCGGCGGCGGTGATCCCGTCCGCGGCCATGTGATCCGCGATATGGGCCGAGACCATGGGCAGCACTTCCTTGAAGACCTTGCGGCCGTTTTGCATGAACTGCATGTCGCGCCGGTCCTCCATCTGGCCCTTGCGGGTGCGGCGGAGGAAGCCGTTGTTGTTGCGGATGTTGTTGGAAAACTCGGTCGCGCAGCGGGTGGAGCGGATGATGAAGCGGGGTCCCTTGGCGTCATCCTCGCGTTCGATCAGGACGGCGGTGGCCACATCTCCGAAGATGAAATGGCAATCGCGGTCGCGCCATTCGAGATGGGCCGAACAGATCTCGGGCGAGATGACGAGCGCCTTGGTGGCAGAGCCCGCCCGGATCATGTCGGCGGCGGCCTGAATGCCGAAAGTGGCCGAGGAACAGGCGACATTCATGTCGAAGGCGAAGCCGCCCGCGCCTAGAAGGGCCTGAATTTCGACGGCAATCGCTGGATACGCGCGTTCGTGGTTTGAGGCGGCGCAGAGGATCAGGTCGACCGCGCCCGCGTGTACGCCCGCCATGGAAAGCGCGTCGCGGGCAGCCGTGACGCCCATTTCAGCCATGACGCCCGGTTCTTCGTCGGCGCGCTCGCGCAGCCAGGGGTGCATCACGTCGGGGTCGAGAATACCGGTCTTGTCGAGGACGAAGCGCTGTTCGATGCCCGAGGCGGCGAGGATGAAGTCAGAAGAGGAATGGGCCTTGGCCTCGACCTCGCCCGCCGCGATGGCCGCCGCATTCTCTGCGTTCCAGCGGTCGGCATAGGCGTTGAAGGCGGTAACCAGCTCGTCGTTGGTGATGACCTGGCTTGGCGTGAAAACGCCGGTTCCGGTGATGGCGGGCTGGTGCATGCTGTCTCTCTTTGGATCGAATGCATCAAGAGCGCGAAAGCCTGTGGGGTCAAGACGCGCCGCAGCCGCACGGGCGGTGCGGTGCTTGACAGGGCGACGAAAGACGGCAGGTTGCGCGGCAACGAGAAGGAAAGTCCCTTGCCCCAGACACCCCCGCCCTTTGCGCGCTTCGAGATGATGATCGCCTGGCGCTATCTGCGCGCGCGCCGCGCCGAAGGGGGCGTGAGCACGATGACGGTGATCAGCTTTCTCGGCATCACGCTGGCGGTGGCGGCGCTGATCGCAACGCTCGCCGTGCGGACGGGGTTCCGGCATGAGTTTGTCGGCACGATCCTTGGGGCGAACCCGCATATCAGCCTGTATGATCAGGTCGAACTGGACCCCGACGGGCGCCAGAACCGCGTGTTCGAGGACTATGCCGAGGCCGCGGCGCGTGGCGGCTGTTCCGGGTGTGAGCCATGCGGCTGCGGTGATCCGTGGGCAGGTGTTGGCGGCGCATGAGGGGCGCAACGCGGGCGTCGAGGTCACGGGGATCGCGGCGGCGGATCTTGCGACAGTGCCGCTGGTGGCCCAGCCGGAGCTGGCGATGGGCGATCTGTCGCGCTTTGGCGCGGGCGACGGGGTGGCCATCGGCGTGGGCGTCGCGCGCGAGCTGGGCCTGCGCGTGGGCGACCGGGTGCGCCTGATCTCGCCCGACGGGGCGCGCACGCCCTTTGGCACATCGCCGCGCGTATCGGCCTATGAGGTTGTCTATATCTTTCAGGTCGGGCGCTGGGACATCGACCGGGTGCGGGTCTACATGCCCTTCGACGAGGCGCAGAGCTATTTCAACCGCGATGGCGTGGCCGACGAGATCGAGGTCTATCTCGACGATCCCGAGGATGTGGGGGCGATGGTGCTGCCGGTGCTGATGGCGGCGGGCGAGGTTTGCGCATATGGACCTGGAGCGGACAGCTCGGGCGCGTTTCTCCAGGCGCTCGCAGATGGAGGACAACATCATGTTCATCATCCTCTCGATCCTTGGTGCTGATCGCCACGATGAACATCGTGTCGGGCCTGATCATGCTGGTGAAGAACAAGTCGCGCGACATCGGCATCTTGCGCACCATGGGATTGTCCGAAGGCTCGGTGCTGCGGGTGTTCTTTTGTGCGGCTCGGCCATCGGGGTGGCGGGGACGGTCGCGGGGGTCGCGGCTTGGCTGCGCCTTTGCGATCTGGATCGACCCGATCTTCGATTTCGTGAACTGGGTCGCGGGGGGCGGGGTCTGGGATCCATCTGTGCGGATGATCTCGAGCCTGCCCGCGCGGCTGGAATGGGAGGATGTGGCCTCGGCCATGGCGCTGTCTTTGGGTCTGTCCTTTGTCGTCACGATCTTTCCGGCGCGGCGTGCGGCGCGGATGAACCCGGTCGAGGCGCTGCGCTATGAGTGACGCGGCGCTGCGGCTGGAGAAGATCGAGAAGGGGTACAACCTTGGCCTCCCGAACGAGGTGCGGGTGCTGCGCGGCGCAAGCGTTGAGATCGCGCCGGGCGAGGTGGTGGCGCTGGTCGCGCCGTCGGGTGCGGGGAAATCGACGCTTCTGCACATCGCGGGGCTGCTGGATGCGCCCGATGCCGGGGCCGTGGTGATCGCGGGGCAGGATCTGTCGCAGGCGGGCGACCGCGCGCGCACCGCGGCGCGGCGGGGCATGGTGGGGTTCGTCTACCAGTTCCACCACTTGTTGCCGGAGTTCACGGCGCGTGGAGAACATCGTTGCCGCAACTGGCCAATGCTGTAGCCAAGGCAGAGGCCGAGGCGCGGGCACGCGATCTTCTGACCGCGGTCGGTCTGGCTGAAAGGCTCCATCACCGGCCCGCGGCGTTGTCGGGCGGCGAACAGCAGCGGGTGGCATTTTGCCGGGCGTTGGCCAACCAGCCCGCGCCTGCTGCTGGCCGATGAGCCGACCGGCAACCTTGACCCCGCCACCTCGGACACGGTGTTCGACACGCTGATGGGTTTGGTGCGCGAGACGGGGATGGGAGCGCTGATCGCGACCCATAATCCGGGGCTGGCGGCGCGGATGGACCGCACGCTGAAGATGGAGAAGGGCGTCTTGCGCCCCGCCTAGGCGTTGGCGTCGAACAGCCCGACAATCGCCGCAAGCGTTGCGGCGCGCTGTGCGGGGGCTTCCATCAAGACCTCGTGCTCTGCGCCGTTGATGACGGTGAAACGTCCCTTGGGCCAGTTTTGCATGCGGCGTTCGATGGCTTGCGGCTCGACGATCTTCTCTCTGCTGCCCACCAAGGCGATGCAGGGCAGATCGGGCGCAGGCATCTCCATCAGCGCGGCGCTTTCGCGCAGCGCGGCTTTGAGCCAGCGGGTCGACGGGCCACCCAGCGCCAGATCGGGGTGCGTAGCGGTCTGGCCGGGCCATGTAATCGAATTGCCCCCTGTCTGTCGTCAGTTGGTTGTCCTCGAACACCATCGGCTTGCAGGGTCCGGTGGTCAGAGCGAAGGACTTGTCGAGCCCAGCGGCCCGGACAGCCCCAGCACAAGGCCGCGGATCGGCGCAGAGATGGCGTTTCATCTGATGCCCCACATCGGCGCTGTGAAGGCTGCAGCGCGGACCGGCAAGCCGTCATGGAGCGCCCGCAGGCCGATGGCCCCGCCCATGGAATGCCCGATCAAGAACCAGGGTTTCGGTACCCCGAGCGCCTCAAGCGCGCCGCGAAACGCCGCCACATCTTGCCGGTATTCGTCAAAATGGACCACATGGCCCATGTCGCGGCGGTGCTGCGGGCGGTCGGCCAGACCCTGCCCGCGCCAGTCGAAGGACGCCATGCCATAGCCCGCCGCCGCCAGTTCGGCCGCGACACGCCCGTATTTCTCGCAATACTCGGTCCGGCCCGGAAACATCAGGACGGTGCCCTTTTGTCCTTTGGGCCAGACGGCCATGCGCAGACGCGTTCCGTCGGCACTGGCCACCCACCATGCGCCGACGCCCGTCGGCCCTTCGGCGACATCGGCAAGGAACGGGGCGGGGGTCAGGCCCACGGGGGACGCGCCGGTCAGCATCAAGACAGCGCCGATCCGAGCTTCATGGCCGTTCCCATGTCGCCGTCGAGCTTCAGCTTGCCCGACATGAAGGCCATCGTGGGATTGAGAGTGCCCGCGAGAATGTCCTGAAACGTGTCGGCATTCGCGGTCATGGTCACATCGGCTTCTTCGCCCTCAAGGGGCTGCGCGCACGCCTGCGCCATCCACGATCACTGCGCCTTCGCCCTCGATGACGAATTTCGCCGATCCGTCAAAGCCGCCCCCCAGTTTCGCGCCCAATTGGCTTACCGCCTCGTCGATCACGCTCATCTCTTCCGGTCCTTTCATCCATGTCCCGTGTGCTCGCACGGGTTTGATATGGACCCCCCGTGCAAACATGCTAGCTTTCCGATCATGCGAATGAAGCGTGCTTTTCACAATATTGCCCTTGCGGCACTCCTGTGCGGGGTTCCCTTACTTGCGGTCGCGCAAGATGGGGATCGCGTCGACACCTTGCTCGACCGGCTGGCGCAGCCAGACCTGCGCAACTGGTCGGTGGTCGAGGAAGAAATCTACATGCTCTGGTCGCGGTCGGGCTCGGCCTCGGCCGATTATCTGCTGTCGCAGGGCCGTGCGGCGCTTGCGGCGGGGGATATGGAAGCGGCCTACAACCACCTGACCGCCCTGACCGACCATGCCCCCGACTTTGCCGAGGGCTGGAATGCGCGGGCCACCATGTTCTTCGAGGCGAATCGCTACGGCCCTTCGATCGCCGATATCCAGCGCGTGCTGGCGCTGGAACCGCGCCATTTCGGGGCGCTGACCGGCCTTGGTTTCATGCTGGAGGATATGGGCGAGTTTCAGGATGCGCTGCGCGCCTTCCGCGCGGCGCAGGCTATACATCCCCACCGCGACGAAATAAACGAGGCGGTGAACCGGGTCGAACGCGCGCTTGGGGGTCAGACCCTCTGATCCGCCCCGCCCGCCGTCGGGGGCGCGAGGAAAGTCAGCCAAAATGATGGACGGCAGCACGACGGGCACCGGGCGGGATCGCGGCCGCATCGTCGCGGTTCTGGGGCCCACCAACACCGGCAAGACCCATTACGCCATCGAACGGATGCTGGCGCATCGCACCGGTGTGATCGGCCTGCCGCTGCGCCTGCTTGCGCGCGAAGTCTATGACAAGATCGTTGGTCTGCGCGGCCCCTCGGTCGTGGCGCTGGTCACGGGCGAGGAACGGATCGTGCCGGACCGGGCGCAATACTGGGTCTGCACGGTCGAGGCGATGCCGGTGGGTCTTGGGCCCGAGTTTCTGGCGGTGGACGAGATCCAGCTTTGCGCCGATCCCGAGCGGGGGCATGTCTTCACTGATCGGCTCTTGCATGCGCGGGGCCATCACGAGACGCTGTTTTTGGGTGCCGCCACGATGCGCGGGGCCATCGCGGCGCTGGTGCCGCGCGCGCAGTTCGTGGGCCGAGAGCGGTTTTCGCAGCTTCTCTACACCGGTTCGAAAAAGATAAGCCGGATGCCCACCCGCAGCGCCATCGTGGGGTTTTCGGTCGAAAACCTGTATGCCATGGCCGAGCTGTTGCGGCGGCAGAAGGGCGGAGCGGCGGTCGTCATGGGGGCGCTCAGCCCGCGCACGCGCAACGCGCAGGTGGAGCTATACCAGAACGGCGATGTCGATTTTCTGGTGGCGACGGATGCCATCGGGATGGGCCTGAACCTCGACATCCGGCATGTCGCCTTTTCCGGGCTGCGCAAGTTTGACGGGCGTCGGATGCGCGACCTGATGCCCAACGAGTTGGCGCAGATTGCGGGGCGCGCCGGGCGCTACACGCAAGACGGCACGTTTGGCGTGACCGGCGAGGCGCCACCGCTGGACGACGATCTGGCCGAGGCGATTCAGGAGCACCGCTTTGCCCCGATCCGCAAACTGTCTTGGCGCAACTCGGATCTGGAATTCGGGTCGGTGGACCGTTTGATCGCCTCGCTCGAGGAGCCGACCAGCGACGAATGGCTGACGCGCGCGCGCGAAGCCGACGACCTGATGGCGCTCAAGGCGATTGCCGAGCGCCCCGATCTTGCGCCGCGCCTGCGCGACGCGCGCGATGTGCGGCTGCTCTGGGATGTCTGCCGCATCCCCGACTTCCGCGGCATCAGCCATACCGAACATGCCGAGCTCTTGGGCCGGATTTTCGAGTTCTTGCACTCTCTGGGCCGGGTGCCCGATGATTGGCTGGCGCGGCAGGTCAAGCGCATCGACCGCACCGAGGGCGACATCGATACGCTGTCCAAACGTCTCGCGTTCATCCGCACATGGACCTATGTCGCGCAGCGCGAAGGATGGGTGGACGATGTTGCCCATTGGCGCGACGCGACGCGTGCCGTAGAAGACCGACTGTCCGACGCGCTTCATGGCGCGCTGACGCAAAGATTTGTCGACCGGCGGACGAGCGTGCTGCTGCGCCGGTTGAAACAGAAGGAGAGCCTTGTGGCCGATGTGAACGACAAGGGCGAAGTGACGATCGAGGGTCAGGTTCTGGGCCGGATCGAGGGCTTCCGCTTCCGGCAGGACCAGACCGCCAGCCCAGACGAGGCGAAAACCTTACGTCAGGCTGCCATGGCCACGCTGCGCCCCGAGTTCCATCTGCGCGCCGACCGCTTCTACAACACGCCCGACACGGAATTCGACGTGACCGAACAGGGTGGGCTGATGTGGGGCGATCAGGCCATCGGCAAGCTGGTCAAGGGCGACGATCCGATCAAGCCCACCGCCGAGGCCTTTGTCGACGATGAAGCTGGGCCCGAGGTGATCACCAAGGTGCAGCGCCGGTTGCAGCATTTCATCGACCGCCGCATCGCCGCCCAGTTCGAGCCGCTGCTGGCCTTGTCGCGCGACGAGGCGGTGACGGGGCTGGCGCGCGGCGTGGCGTTTCGGATGCTGGAGGGGTTCGGGATCATCCCGCGCGCCGATATCGCCGATGACATCAAGGCGCTCGATCAGGATGCGCGCGGCATGCTGCGCAAGCATGGCGTGCGCTTTGGCCAGTTCACGATCTTTCAGCCATTGCTGCTTAAACCAGCACCGACGCGGCTGCGCCTCGTGCTCTGGGGCCTGTGGCAGGGGCTTGATGAGTTCCCGAAAGCCCGCCGCCGGGTCTGGTTACGATCCTGCACGACGCCCAGCATGCCGCAAGGCTATTACGCCATGTCGGGCTACCGTCCGGCGGGCGCACGGGCGATCCGGATCGACATGCTGGAACGGCTGGCCGACATGCTGCGCAACCAAGATACGCGCGGCGGGGTTCGAGGCCGAGCCAGACATGCTGTCGATCAGCGGCCTGACGCTGGAGCAATTCGCCGACCTGATGGGCGGTCTGGGCTACCGCGCCGAGCGAGGGGAGCGGGCCAAGGTCAAGGCTGTGACCGCACCCGCGCCCGTGGCGGATTTCGTGCCTGAACCCGCGGCCACCGACGCCCCGGAGACCATCGACGAGACAGTGCTGGCGGTGGCGCCGCCTGACCGGGCTGGAAGAGGCCGAAGCGCCTCAGCCGAGACCCCTGTGACCGAGACCGAGACCGCGCCGGTGGCGCAGGATGCGCCCGAGGTCGAGGGCGCGTACGATGACGCCGCAGCCGCAAAGGCCTGACCGGTCCCGATCGGATGTGGTGGCTGCGCTGCGTACGTCTGAGATGGAAGTGTTCTACACCTTTACATGGCCCCCGTCGTCAGGGTGGCGGTCCGAAAGGCCCCCGTCGGTCCGAGGGTGGACGTCAGGCCGCGCAGGCGACAGGTCGCGCGGCGACGGCGCGCAGCCCCGCAAGGAGGGTGGGCAATCCCGCGGCGAGGGGGGCGCTCCGCGCAGCGAAGGTGGCGCTTCGCGCGGCGAGGGCGGCAAACCCCGTGGCAAGGGCGGCAAACCGCAGCGCGGCAAGGGCGGCAAGCCTGTGCGTGAAGATGATGGGCCCAAGACCTTCACCGCCCGCCCTGAACGCAAGGCCGACCGGATCGACCCCGACAATCCCTTTGCGCAGGCGCTTGCCGGCTTGAGGACCAAGACCTGAGCGATCCCCGACCGACTGGCCGCATCGACAAGTGGCTATGGCAGGCGCGGTTCTTCAAGACCCGCAGCCTTGCAACACGGCTGGTGGCGGATGGCCATGTGCGGGTGAATGGCGCACGGGTGGTCAAGCCCGCCACCGCCATAGGTGCCGGCGACGTTCTGACCTTTGCGCAGGGGGACCGCATCCGCGTGATCCGCGTCACGGGCCTTGGCATTCGTCGCGGCCCCGCGCCCGAGGCGCAGACGCTTTACGAGGACCTGACGCCGCCCGAGACCGAGGCGGCCCCTGACCGGGACCGGACCGCGCCCGACCAAGAAGGATCGCCGCGCGTTGGACGACCTGCGCGGCGATGGCGGTGTGCCGGACCCGGAGTAAACCCGGATTGCATCTGCGAGAAACCGCTTGAAACCTGTCAACTCAGGTTTACAGTCCTGCGACAGAAGTGCCGCCGCCGTGGTCTTGCAATGGTCAGACCCGTGGCGTAGCAGACGGATCAGACGACCAGCCGAGGATGAGTGATGACCTATGTCGTGACGGAAAATTGCATCGCCTGCAAATACACCGATTGCGTGGAGGTCTGCCCCGTGGATTGCTTCTACGAGGGTGAGAACATGCTGGTCATCCACCCCGACGAATGCATCGACTGCGGCGTGTGCGAACCCGAATGCCCCGCCGATGCGATCCGGCCGGATACGGAACCGGACATGGAGAAATGGGTGGAGTTCAACCGCAAGTATTCCGAGGCCTGGCCGGTCATCATCACCAAGAAGGACCCGCTGCCCGACGCCGAGGCGATGGACGGCAAGCCGGGAAAGATGGACTTGCTGTCGGAGGCCCCCGGCGAAGGGGGTTGAGGAACCGATTCGCCCCCTTGGCGCGCGGCAAGGGGCCCCCGGGGCCGCAGATCGCCTGCATTAACGGGCGTTGGCCGTTGCGTGATGGCAGATATCTGGAAATGCGCTGCAAGATGTGTTATGTGTAGTGCAGGTTAACACCGTCTGTCCGTAACGCATCAGCAGGTCTGCCAACCTGCCCGGTTTTCATCGTGACATAGAACAACTTGCGGAAAGCTTCGGTTTTCCTCAGGTTTTTTGTCGCCTGTCGTCCGGGAAATGGAAAAGGAATCACGAATGACCAAGACCCGGAAGTCGCAAGAGTTCAGCCCCAACGACTATGTCGTGTATCCCGCCCACGGGGTCGGCAAGATCGTGTCGATCGAAGAGCAGGAAATCGCTGGTCTGCGGCTGGAACTTTTTGTGGTCTCCTTCGAGAAGGACAAGATGACGCTGCGCGTGCCCACCGCCAAGGCGGTCGAGGTCGGCATGCGCTCGCTGTCCTCGCCCGATACCGTGTCCAAGGCGATGGATACGCTCAAGGGCAAGGCGCGGGTCAAGCGCGCGATGTGGTCGCGTCGGGCGCAGGAATACGAGCAAAAGATCAATTCCGGCGACCTGATCTCCATCGCCGAAGTGGTGCGTGACCTGCACCGCGGCGACGACCAGCGCGAACAGTCCTATTCCGAGCGTCAGCTTTACGAGGCTGCGCTGGAGCGTCTGACCCGTGAACTGGCCGCCGTTAAGGGTGTGGACGAGGCTGGCGCCCAGAAACAGGTCGATGACGTGCTGACGGCTCGCGCAGCGCTAAACTCGCCGGATTCCTTGTCTAGCCAGGCTGCCGCACCTTGGTGCGGCGGCCTTTGTGCTATATGATGCGTGGGGACCTGACCATGACAGGCGGCCACGCGCCAGTCAATGACGAAGGAAAGACCATGAAACTCAAGATTTCGGCAGCCCTGCTCTGTGCTGCCATTGCCGTGTCGGCCTGCCAGCCGACCCCGCAGAACCAATCCGCCGTTGGCGCCGTCTTTGGCGGCGCCGCCGGTTTCGCGCTTTCGGAACTGGTCGGTGCCAACCCACAGTGGACCGCTGTCGCGGTGCTGGGCGGCGCCGCGGCCGGTGCCGTGGTGGCGCAGAATCAGACCACCCGTGAATGCGCCTATGCCGACGGGCGCGGCGGCTACTACGTCGCCCACTGCTGAAGCAGGGCCCCGTGCCCGTCGGCCCGGAGGCATGCGCTGTCCGGGCCGATGGACCGGGGCGTCTGACCCCTTGAGCTTGCCGTGACTTTCGGCCCAGATGCAGCGCAGTCTGGCACGGAAGGGCAGGTGGATGAAACGCTCCGAGATCAACGAGATCATGGCCAAGGCTGATGGCTTCATGCGGAGCTTCGGCTTTAGCCTGCCGCCGTTTGCCTATTGGACCCCTGACGAGATGCGCGCCAACGCAACCCGGGCCGAGGCGGTAATCGCCGGGCGGATGGGCTGGGACATCACCGATTACGGACAGGGCCGTTACGATGAGATGGGGCTGTTCCTTTTTACGCTCAGGAACGGACGACTGGCCGACCTGCAGCGCGGTGGCGGCATGTGCTACGCCGAGAAGCTGCTGATTTCAAAACACGATCAGCTGTCGCCGATGCACAGCCATTACCTGAAGGCCGAGGATATCATCAACCGGGGCGGGGCAACGCTGGCCGTCGAGCTGTTCGGCTCGGCGCCCGACGGGTCCTTCGACGGCGAGGCCGGTGGCCGCGTCATGTGCGACGGCATTGCCCGCGATTTCGCGCCGGGCGAGGTGCTGATGCTGGCGCCGGGCGAAAGCGTGACGCTGATGCCGGGCGATTGGCACGCTTTCTGGGGCGAGGGGGGCGATGTGCTGATCGGCGAGGTCTCGACCGTCAATGATGACGAGACCGACAACTGGTTCCGTGAGCCGATCGGGCGTTTCGCCGAGATCGAGGAGGATGAGGCGCCGACGCATCTGCTGGTGTCGGATTATGGGCGGTGGTTGGGGTGATTGGTGGAGTGGTGCGCCTGAAGGCGGACCTGACATTTATGACCCCGTAGAGCGCACCTTTACTCTCACAACGCTCGCCACCCGATGTCGCGGCGATGCACGCCCTCGGGCCAGTCGATGCTGCCGACTACGGCGGCTAGGCGCGGTCGCGAGCCTTCATGGCGGGTCGCACCGCGCGCCGTGATCGCCCAGAACCCGCCCTCCGTCTCGCAACGCCATGTCCCCTCAGCCCTCGCAGTGCCGCATGTGGAAAGACCATGCGGTAGGAATCCGGCAGGGGCATCGAGGCCGGCCAGATGACGCTTTCTGCCTCTTACCGCCAGTCGCCCGATACCCCGTGTGCCGCCATCACCACCGTCAGGGCGTGATCCTCGGCCCAGCTGACCTGCATCTCGGCCAGCCGCCCCTCGGCGCAGGCCAGCATAAGGTCGAGCGCCTGGCCGCCCAGCCGCATCATCAGAACCTGACATTCCGGGTCGCCGAAGCGGACGTTGTATTCGACAAGCCGTGGCGCGCCGTCCTCGATCATCAGCCCGACATAGAGCACACCGCGATAAGGCGTGCCACGCCGGACCATTTCGGCCACGGTTGGGCGCACGATGCGATTGAGGGCTGCTTCCGTCACCGCGTCGGTCATCACCGGGGCGGGGCTGTAGGCCCCCATGCCGCCGGTGTTTGGGCCGGTATCACCGTCGCCGATTCGCTTGTGGTCTTGCGCCGTGCCGATGGGCAGCACCGTCTCGCCATCCGACAGGACGAAGAAGGAGGCTTCTTCGCCCGCCATGAACTCTTCGATGACCACCTCTGCCCCGGCTGTGCCGAAAGCCCCGCCGAACATCTCGTCGATGGCGGCGTGGGCCTGTTCGACTCGTCTCTGCCACCACTACGCCCTTGCCGGACGCCAGCCCGTCGGCCTTGACCACGATGGGGGCGCCCTGCGCGGTGACATGGGCGCGTGCCGAGGCCGCATCGGTGAAGCGCGCCCAGGCCGCGGTCGGCGCGCCGCAGGCATCGCAGACTTCCTTGGTGAAGGATTTGGAGGCCTCCAGCCGCGCCGCCGCCGCGGAGGGCCCGAAGGCGAGGATGCCCGACGCCGCCAGCGCATCGGCCACGCCAGCGGCCAGTGGCGCCTCGGGCCCGATGATGACGAAATCAATGGATTCCTCGACCGTGAAACCCACCACCGCCTCGGCGTCGGTGATGTCCAGATCTGCGCAATCGGCGATCATGGTGATCCCGGCATTGCCCGGTGCCACGATGAGCCGGTCGCATTTGGGGTTTTGCAGCACGGCCCAGGCGAGGCTGTGTTCGCGCCCGCCGCTTCCAAGGATCAGGATGTTCACCTTTGCCGCCCCTCTTGCTAGTCTTGCGCTGCATTACAAAGCGGCGGGGGCGGGCACAACATGGCTGAGGGGATTTTCCGGTCGCGCGTCTTGCGTCTTGGCCGGGACGAGACGGGATCGGCGCGCATCTCGGCCGCGCTCTTTGCCATTGCGCTGGTCTGCTCGGGGGCGGTTGCGGTGCTGGGGGCCTTGGGCCTGCTGGACGCGCCACCTTTGGTCTATCTTGTCTTTGGGGTGATCTTGCTGGCGTCTGGCTGGGACCTATGGCGCGAATGGCGCAAGGACGGGGGGCATTAGGGTTTGGACGACCTGATCGAGGACAGCACCCCCGGCAATGCCCCGGAATTCACCGTCTCGGAACTGTCGGGGGCGATCAAACGCGCCATCGAAGGCGGGTTTTCCCATGTCCGCGATGCAGGGGCGAGGTCGGGCGGCTGTCGCTGCCGCGCGTCGGGCCATGTCTATCTGGATCTCAAGGATGACCGCAGCGTTCTGGCTTCGGTGATCTGGAAGGGCACGGCCGCGCGCCTTGCCCATCCGCCCGAGGAGGGGATGGAGGTCATCGCCACCGGTCGCCTGACCACTTTCCCCGGCCAGTCGAAATACCAGCTGGTGATCGAGGATCTGCGGCCTGCGGGGGCCGGTGCCTTGATGGCGATGCTGGAAAAGCGCCGCGCCATGCTGGCCGCCGAGGGGCTCTTCGACGAGGGGCGCAAACAGCCGCTGCCCTTTCTGCCCGAGGTGATCGGCGTCGTCACCTCACCCTCGGGCGCGGTGATCCGCGACATCCTGCACCGCTTGCGCGACCGCTTTCCGCGCCATGTGCTGATCTGGCCGGTGGCGGTGCAAGGCGCCAATTGCGCGCCCGAGGTGGCGCGCGCGATCCGCGGGTTCAACGCGCTGACCGAGGGTGGCAAAATCCCCCGGCCCGACCTGATCATCGTGGCGCGCGGCGGTGGCAGTCTTGAGGATTTGTGGGGCTTCAACGAGGAAATCGTCGTCCGCGCGGCCGCCGAGAGCGCCATTCCGCTGATTTCTGCCGTGGGCCACGAGACCGACACCACGCTGATCGATTTCGCATCCGATTACCGCGCGCCCACGCCCACTGCGGCCGCTGAACGCGCGGTGCCGGTGCGGATGGACCTGCTGGGCTGGCTGCGCACGCAAGACGGCATCCTGACCCGTGGCATGACTCAAGGATTGGCGCGGCGACAGCAACGCCTTGCGGATCTGTCCCGTGCCTTCGCTCCCGGCTCCGGACAGTCTGCCTGACGCCGCGCGTCGGCGGCTGGATCCGGCCGCAGCCGGGCTTGCGCCCGCGTTGCGCCATCGGAGGCGGCGCTGGCGCGCGAGCGCGGCTGGACGGGGCGGTGCGCGGCTGACTCCCGGCGCTGGATCGTGCCGTGGCGCGGCTGGGGCGCTGAGCGAAAGAGCCGCCCGGCTCAGCCCCGCAACGCTGCAGGCTCTGATCCGGCAGGGCCGCCGCGCGATCCATGACGCTCCACCGACGGCTCGACCTGAGCGGCAAGCCCGACGTGCCGCAGATGGCGCGGCTGCGGCTCGAAACCCTGTCTCGCCTGGGCTTCGCGCGGGTGGCCGAGACCGGTCTGGCCGCGCGACGCGACTGTCTGACGCTCGACCGATTGCATCAGACGCTGGGTTATACCGAGACGCTCCGGCGCGCTACGCGGTCGTACGGGCGGGCGAGACGCTGGTGACCCGCAAGGGGCAGGCCGAGGGGCATGCCGCGCTGGAGGTGGAGTTTGCCGATGGCACGCTGGCGGTCACGCCGCTGGGCGCCACGACGAAACCGGTCCCCAAACGACCGCCCCCCGTGAAACCGGGACAGGGCAGCCTGTTCTGACCCCTTGTCTCTTCTGCTCTCTGAAATATCCCGGGGCTTCGGGGCAGAGCCCCCAACCCTCGCTACATGCACGCCTTAGCTCACCCGCCGGGTTGAGGCGCAGGCGAATTCACGCTGGATCCTCGCCCCTGAGATCAAAGATCGCGTTGGCAAGCGCAGGCGCTGCCGGTGGCGTAGACGGCTCGCCCACGCCGCCGATATGGCCGGTGGTCTGCAAGATCCGCACCTCCACCTCTGGCATCTGGCTCATCCGCAGCGCGTCGTAGTCGGTGTAGTTGCCCTGCTGGACCTCGCCGCCTGCAAAACTGATCTCCTCCATCATCGCGGCCGACAGGCCGTAGACGAGGCCGCCCACCATCTGGGATTCGATGATCGCGGGGTCGAGCGCCGTGCCCACGTCACACGCGATCCAGGCGCGGGTCGGCGCGATGGCGCCACCCTTGGTCCGCGACCTCCACCACCACGGCCACCGGTGTGTGGAAGGAATGGGTCATTGCCACGCCCTTGCCGGTGCCTTCGGGGCGCGGCGCGGTCCAGGCCGACATTTCAGCCACGGCGCGCAAGACACCGGCCGAGGGCGCATGTTCGCGCTCGGCCAGACTCAGGGAACGGGCGAGCGGGTCACGGCCCGCCGCAATGGCCATCTCATCCATGAAGCTTTCCATGAAGAAACCGTTGAAGGAATTGCCGACCGAGCGCCAGAAGCCGATGGGCACGGCCAGATCGGCCAGATGCCCGGTGACGCGGTAATTGGGAATGGCGTAGGGCTGGTTGAACATGCCCTCCACATGGCCCTTGTCGGGGCCGGGGGCGTTGCCGGTCATCCGGGTCATGGATTGCCGCGTGACCGACGGGGCCGCGACACGGCCCTGCAGCGCCTGCGCAAATCCCGCGCGCAACACGCCGCGCATGCGGGCCACGGCGGCGGGGCGGTAGAAATCGTGGCGCATGTCCTCTTCGCGCGACCATGTGACCTGCACCGGGGTGCCCTGCATCGCCTGCGCCACGCGGGCGGCCAGCACGACGAAATCATTCTCGCCCCGCCGCCCGAAACCGCCGCCCAGATAGGTGACGCGGCATGGTGACCTACTCGGGCACGACAGGCCCACGGCCTCGGCCGCCGCACGTCTCGGCGAAGCCCGGCGCCTGGCTGCCCGCCCAGATGTCCAGCCTGTCGCCGGTGTGGTGGGCGGCGCTCATCGGTTCCATCGTGGCATGGGCGAGCAGAGGCACGGTGTATTCGGCCTCGATCACCCGGTCGGACGGGTCGTCGGCGGCGGTGTCGACATCGCCGTCGTCGCGCAGGGTGGAATTGGGCGGATCGTCCAGCGCGGCGCGGATCACGTCGAGCATCTCTGCCGAGGTTTCGGGATAGGGGGCGGGGCCCCAGTCGACCTGCACCGCCTCGGCGGCCTGCATGGCAAGCCATGTGTTCGAGGCGACGACGGCGACCCCGGTCCCGAGGTCGATCACCCGCTCGACCCCCGGCATCGCCTGCGCCTCGGTCGCGTCGAAGGACAGCATCGGGCCGCCCAGCCGCGGGTTCATCCGCACGGTGGCAAAGCGCATCCCCGGAAGCCGCACGTCGATCCCGAACCGCGCGCCGCCGGTGGCCTTCTCCACCATGTCGAGCCGTGGCATCGATCGGCCTAGGTATTTCCAGTCCGCAGCCGGGCGCAGGGTTACCCTGCGGGGCGGGTCGATGGCGGCGGCCTCCTCGGCCAGATCCTGATAGGTCAACTCGATCCCGCCGGGCGCGATCACGCGGCCGTCCCGAGTCAGCAGGCTGGCCGTCGGCAGGCCAAGCCGGGCGCTGGCGGCCTGTTTGAGGGTTTCGCGCGCCGTTGCACCTGCCTGTCGCAGTTTCTCGTAGGCGTCGAGTGTGGAGGTGGAGCCGCCGGTGACCTGAAGTCCGATCATCTTGGGGATGACCGACATCGCCTCCACCATCATGTCTTGCCATGCGGTCCGGTCATAGTCGGTCGAGGGCAGCGCGTGGCTCATCAGGCCGGCGTTGTAATAGGCCTGCGCGGCGGGGCCGTGGATGACGCGGATCTGGTCCCAGGCCACGTCGAGCTCCTCGGCCACCAGGGCGGGCAGGGTGGTGTAGACGCCCTGTCCCATCTCGGCGCGGGCAGCTATGAGCGTGACGCCTTGCTGGTCGATGATGATCCAGGGGTTCAGCGTCACCTCGCCCTCGCCGGGTTGCAAGGGGTTCGGCAGCTCGCGTCGGTATTGCCAGACGCCGAAGGCGACACCCCCTGCGACGGCGGCGGACCCGATCAGGAAGCTGCGGCGCGCGATCTTGCCCCAGTTCGGCATGGCTCAGCCCTCCTGCAGCGTGGCGGCGGTCGCGTGGATGGCGGCGCGGATACGCGGATAGGTACCACAGCGGCACAGGTTGCCCGCCATGGCGTCGTCGATGTCGGCGTCGGTCGGCGCAGGTGTCCGGTTCAACAGGTCGGCGGCCTGCATGATCTGGCCGGACTGGCAGTAGCCGCATTGCGCGACCTGATGCGCGACCCATGCCGCCTGCACCGCGTGCAGGGTCTCGGGCTGGCCCAACCCCTCGATCGTCGTGACCGGCCCCCAGACATCGGCCAGCGCGACCTGGCAGGACCGGACGGCTTCGCCATCGATATGCACCGTGCAGGCCCCGCAGGCCGCGACGCCGCAGCCGTATTTCGTGCCGGTCAGCCCGAGCGCGTCGCGCAGCACCCAAAGCAGCGGCACGTCGTCCGGCAGGTCGACGCTGTGGACGGTTCCGTTCACGGTGAGGGGGGTGGGCATGGCTTGCGCTCCTGCTTTGGTCACTTTGACGTTTTCAGACGATTCTGTCAGAGGTGTCAATTGACATTTTCGATGGCTTTTGTCATTTCGTCTGGCATGACCGTCGAGCCTTTGCAGTCCCTGACCGAGCGCATCCTGACGCTTGCCCCCGAACGCTCGCGGGGTGTTCTGGTTGCCGCCTACCAGACCTTTTTGCAATTCGGCGTGCGCCGCGCCTCGATGCAGGACATTGCCGAGCAGGCGGGCATCAGCCGTGCCGCGCTCTACCTGCATTACCGTAACAAGACCGACATCTTCCGGGCCTTGATGGCGCATTATTTCACCGCCTCCACTGGTTTGGTGGCCGAGACGCTGGAGCAGGGCGGCAGCGTGACAGAGGCCTTGCGCCGCGCCTTTGCCGTGCAGACCGGCGAGGCGGCGGCCGTGATGATGGCTTCGCCCCATGCCGAGGAACTGCTGTCGCTCAAGCAATCCGTCGCCCGTGACATCATCGCCGAGGGGACGCAAAGCCTTGCGCGGGTCTATGGCGGGTGGTTGCGCAAGGGGGTGGCCGAGGGTTGGATTTCAGCGGCGGGGGCAGGTCCGGACCCGGAGGCGACGGCGCGCGCCATGCTGGCGGCGCTTGACGGGTTGAAACATGCGGGATTGCCGCCCGAGGCGCATGGCGATGCGCGGGACCGGCTGGCGGGTTGTTCCGGGCGCGCCCTGACGCCGTGACGCTCAGTGCGCCGCGCCGGACCACAGGTTGAGCACGAGAACACCTGCCACGATCAGCCCGATCCCGAGGATCGCCGGGCCATCGAGGCGCTGCCCGTAGATCAGCCAGCCTATGAGCGTGACAGCGGCGACGCCCGCGCCTGACCAGATCGCATAGGTAATGCCCAGCGGGATGGTGCGCAGAACCTGAGCCAGCAGGTAGAAGGCGATTGCGTAGCCCAGCACCACCAGCAGGCTGGGACCGAGGCGGGTGAACCCATCGGAGGCCTTGAGCGCGGTCGTGCCGATGATCTCGCCCACGATGGCGAGGGTGAGGTAGAGCCAGGGCATGGGAACCTCATGAAGCGAAAACGCCCCCCGGCTTTGGCTGGCCGGGGGACATTTGGCAAGGTGCGTCGCGCGGGCCTCAGCGCCCGCGGATGCGCGGGTCGAAGCGCGTCGCGCAGGCCGTCGCCGATGTAGTTGACCGACAACACGGTGAGCGAGATGGCCAGACCCGGCCAGATCACCCGTTCCGGGTTCTGGGTCAGCCAGTCGGTGGCGTCGAACAACAGCCGCCCCCAGGTCGGGAAGTCCGAGGGGAAGCCGAGGCCAAGGAAGGACAGCGCGCTTTCCGTGATGATCGCATTGGCGATGCCAAGTGTGGCCGAGACCATGATCGGCGACATCACATTGGGCAACAGGTGGCGCGTGATCATCCGGTGCGGGGGCGTGCCGATGGATTTGGCGGCCAGCACGAATTCGCGTTCCTTGAGGGCGAGCACATCGCCGCGCACCACGCGGGCGGTCTGCATCCACGAGGTCGCGCCGATCACGACGACGATCAGCACGAAGATGCCGCCCTCGGGGCCAAAGGCCGCGCGCAGGTTGTCGCGGTAGAGCATGATGATGACGAGCAGAAGCGGCAGCAGCGGCAGGGCGAGGAACAGGTCCGTGGTGCGCATCAAGAGGCCATCGACCTTGCGGAAATAGCCCGCCAGAACGCCGATCAGCGTGCCCAGAAACAGCGCCAGCAACATCGCCGTCAGCCCCACCGCGATGGAGGTCTGGCCGCCCGCCATCATGCGCGCCAGCGTGTCGCGGCCCAGCTGGTCGGTACCCAGCGGATGGGCGAGGCTCGGGCCGGAATTGCGGGCGCGGATGTCGATGAACTGCGGGTCCAGCGTCCAGATCAGCGGTCCGATGAAGACGAAGAGCAAAATGAAGACGAAGAAGCCCAGCCCGAACAGCGCCCCCTTGTGCGTCTTGAACTGGTCCCACACGTCCCACCACTGGTTGCGGGCGGCGCGGTAGGTTTCGAATTCCATCGCCGGGGCGGGGGCCTTTTGGCCGGTTGTGTCAGTCATAGCGGATCCTCGGGTCGAGCACGCCGTAAAGCACATCGGCAAGAAGGTTGAAGAGCACGATCAGCACCGCGAAGATGAAGCTGACGGTCTGCACCATGGGCACGTCGCCACCCTGGATCGCGATGATCAGAAGCTGGCCGATGCCGTTCACCTTGAACACCTGTTCGGTGATGATGGCGCCGCCGAAGACGGCGGGGATGTTCAGCGCGATGACCGTGACCACCGGGATCATCGAGTTGCGCAGCACGTGAACCAGCACCACGACCTTTTCGTTCAGCCCCTTGGCGCGCGCGGTGCGGACGTAATCCTGGTTGAGGTTGTCCAGCATCGAGGCGCGCATGAAGCGGCTGATCTGGCTGGCGTTGAACAGGCCCAGCACCATCACCGGCATGATGATCTGCTTGATCTGCACCACGAAACTGTCCCAGTCGGTGACGACGTGGGTGGTGTCGTAGACCGATGGGAACCAGCCCAGGTTCACCGCGAAGATCACGATGAACAGCACGCCGGTGAAGAAGGTCGGCACCGAAAAGCCCACCATCGAGATGAAGGTGCCGACCTGGTCGAAGCAGGAATACTGCCGATAGGCCGATATGATGCCGATGGGCAGGGCGATGGCGATGCCCACGATATAGCTGACGCCCACGACCCACAGGGTCTGCGGCATGCGCTGCATGATCAGGTCCATAACCGGGCTGCGGGTCTGGTAGGAGATGATGCGCGCGCCCCCCTCGGGGGCGATGTTCCAGCCGGTCCAGCCCTCGATCAGATGAAGCGGCTCGTCCCACATCATCAGTTTGAGCCATTTGAAATACTGGATCAGGATCGGGTCGTTGACGCCGAGGCTTTGGCGGATCTGCTCGCGCACCTCGGGCGGGATGGTCAGGGCAGGCCCGCCGTCGGGTCCGACGGCGACAGCTTGACGATCAGGAAGATGATGAAACTGATGAACAGAAGCGTCGGGATCGCAAGGATCAGTCTGCGGATCGTGTAGGTCAGCATGGCCAACGCCTCGGGTCAGAAGTTTGGGGCCGTGAAATGGCCCGCGCCACGGAGGGCGGCGCGGGCCGGTGTCAGGTCAGTCGGTCACTGGGCGCGGCGCCAGTCCATGATGTTCCACAGCTCCGAATCCCAGTCGGACATGCGGATGCCCTCGAGGGTTGCGGCATGGGCTGAGACGCCGCCACGGTGCACCAGCGGGATGATCGAGTAGCGCACGAGCATGTCGTTCATCTCGCGTGCGAGGCGACCGCGTTCCTCCAGATCGGCGGTGCGCGGCCATTTCGGCCACCAGCGCGTCATAGTCCGGGATCTGCAGAAGCGCTGGATGTTGGAACCCTGCCACTGGCTATCGGGGCTGGGCATGTCATCGCAGAGCCAGCTGGCCATGTAGGCCTGCGGGTCCACACCGGCGAAGTTGTTGGTGTACATCTCGATGTCTGCATAGAACTTCTGGAACGTGTCCGGAGAGGCCGGATCGCCGCCGAAGAAGACCGAAGCGTCGATGTTGCGCAGTTCGGCGTCAACACCGATTTCCGCCCACCACTGCTTGATCAGCGCCTGTGCGTCTTGACGCACGGCGTTGGTCGAGGTCTGGAACAGCACGCGCATCGGGATGCCGTTGTATTCCCGGATGCCGTCGCCGTCGCTGTCGACGATGCCCGCCCCATCCAGCAGCGCGATGGCGCCCGGGAATGTCCTGCACAAGGCAGGCGTCATTGGCGGTCGAGGCATAAAGCTCGGGCGCGGGGAGCACGTTGCAGGTGGCCTGACCACCGGCACCATAGCCGATTTCCACGATCAGCGCGCGGTCGATCGCCATGGACAGGGCCTGTCCCACGATCGGATCGGTCAGGAACGGGTGCGGACCGCCTGCGACGGTCGAACGCACGTCGCCCAGCGCCGGATCGGGGTTGGTCTGGTTCAGGTGCAGACGCTCGACCGAGGTGCCGAAGGCCACGACGACCTCGCAATTGCCCTGTCCGGCCATGCCGGCCAGGATGGTGGGGTCGATCTGCAGGTTCCAGGCGTAGTCAAACTCGCCGGTTTCGCACACGGACCGCGCCGCCGCGGTCGCATCGCCACCGCCCTTGAACGTCACGGTTGCGAAGTAGGGGCGATCGGGGAAGCGGAAGTTCGGGTTGGCCGAAAGTTCGATCACGTCGTTGGGGCGGAATTCATCGACCACGAAGGGGCCGGTGCCGATCGGGCCGAAATTCGCGTCGGTGCATTCGGGCGCGCGCGCGCCGAGGCAGTCGGCGAACTGGGCGGCCTGCAGGACCGGGCTCTCCGAGCCGACGAAGGCGGTATAGGGGAAGGGCGTGGAGTTTGCGAAGTTCACCCGCACGGTGCGGTCATCCACAGCCTCGACCGAGGTCACGCCATCGAAGAAGCTGGCCTGCGCGCAGCCGCCTTCGGGATGGGTGCAGTATTCCCAGGTGAAGATGAAATCGGCAGGCGTCAGCGCGCTGCCATCCGACCAGGTCACGCCTTCGGCGATGGTCCAGGTGATCGAGGTGAGATCCTCGGAAATGCCACCGTTCTCAACCGTCGGAATGCTTTCGGCAAGCCAGGGCACCATGGTCCCCGTGTCATCGAAACGCGCCATCGATTCGAGGATGAGCGACGAGGATTCGACCTCTTTCGTGCCGCCCGACAGATACGGGTTCAGCGTCGAGGGCGCTTGCCAATAGATGATGTTGAGATGGCCCGAAGACCCGCGCGTGGAATGCGCGTCGGCCAGTGCCGCAACCGGCGCCATGGACCAGCGCTGTCGCGCCCAGCAGAAAGCGAAGTGCGTGTCATTTTCTGTCTCTCTCTCCTTGTTGGATGCTCAGGCCCCAGCGGGCTCTGCCGCGTGAACCGCGGTCTCGTTGGTGGTCTCGGTGTACAGGTGGCAGGCGACGACCCGCCCGGCTTCACCTCGCGCATCGTGGGGTCGACCTGGTGACAGATCGGCATCGCCACGGGGCAGCGGGTGGAGAAATTGCAGCCCTTGGGCGGGTTCGCGGGGCTGGGCACGTCGCCTTGCAGGATGGTGCGGTTGGCGGTGTCATGGCTGGCGGGGTCGGGTTCGGGCACCGCCGACAACAGCGCCCTGGTGTAGGGGTGCAGCGGATCGTCATAGAGCGCCGTCGCGCGGCGCCGATTTCGGCCACCTTGCCCAAGTACATCACCACCACGCGGTCGGCGAGGTAGCGCACCATGGACAGGTCGTGGCTGATGAACAGATAGGTCAGGCCCAGCCGGTCCTGCAACTCTTCCAGCAGGTTGACCACCTGCGCCTGGATCGACACGTCCAGCGCCGCGATGGGTTCGTCGCAGACGATGAACTTGGGGTTCAGGGCCAGGGCGCGGGCGATGCCGATGCGCTGGCGCTGCCCGCCCGAGAATTCATGCGGATAGCGGTTGGCGAAATCGCGGTTCAGCCCCACGGCATCCATCAGCTCGTAGATGCGCGCCAACCGGTCCTTGGCCGACATCTTGCTGTGTTCCACCAAAGGCTCGCCGATGATGCTGGCCACCGTCATGCGCGGGTTCAGGCTGGCCTGCGGGTCCTGGAACACCATCTGCATCTTGGGGCGCAAGCGGCGCAGCTTGTCGAACGGGGCATGGGCGATTTCCTCGCCGTCGAGGATGATCGACCCGGAGGTAGGCTCATAAAGCCGCAGCACGGCGCGCCCGCAGGTGGATTTGCCGCAGCCCGATTCGCCCACAAGGCCCAGCGTCTCCCCCTCGAAGATGTCGAAGCTGACGTCATCGACCGCCTTGACCGCCCCGGTCACGCGTCGCAGCAGCCCCGTTCGGATCGGGAAATGCATCTTGAGGTTCTTGACCTCGACCAGCTTTTTCGCGCCCCTCGTGTCAAACATGGCGCGGTGCCCCTGTCTTGAAGTCCCAAAAACACGCCGCGTCATGGCCTGCGCCGACATCGAACCGGGCCGGGTTTTCGCGCGCGCAGCGGTCGAAGGCCTGCGGGCAGCGGGCGCGGAACGGGCAGCTTTCGGGCGCTTTCGACAAGATCGGCGGCTGGCCCTGGATCACGCGCAGCTTTCGCTGCGCTCGCCGGTGATGCGGGGCACGGTTTCCAGCAGCATTCTTGTATAAGGATGCTGGGGGTTGGCGAACAATTCCCGCACCGGCGCATGTTCGACGATCTGCCCGCCATACATCACCAGAACGCGATCCGCGATGCCCGCAATGACACCCAGATCATGGGTGATCCAGACAATGGCCATGCCCAGTTTCTGGCGCAGTTCCTTGACCAGTTCGAGGATCTGCGCCTGGATCGTCACATCCAGCGCGGTGGTCGGCTCATCCGCGATCAGCACCTTGGGGTCGCAGGCCAGCGCGATGGCGATCATCACGCGCTGGCGCATCCCGCCGGAAAACTGGTGCGGATAATCGCCCAAGCGGCGGCGTGGCGTCGTTGATGCCCACCAGTTCCATCAACTCGACCGCGCGGTTGGCGGCCTGCGCCTTGCTCAGGCCCATGTGGTTGCGCAAAGGCTCCATGATCTGGAAGCCCACGGTGAAGACGGGGTTCAGGCTGGTCATCGGGTCCTGGAACACCATGCCAATACGGGCGCCGCGGATGGCGCGCATCGTATCTTCGGGAACCTTGGCAAGATCTTGTCCCTCGAACAGCACCTGCCCGCCGCGGATCTCGGCGGGAGGCATCGGCAGCAGGCGGATCAACGACATCATCGTGACCGACTTGCCCGAACCGGATTCCCCAACCACACCGAGCAATTCGCCGGGTTTGAGCGTGAAACTCACGTCATTGACGGCATGAACCTCGCCGCCACGGGTGCGGAAAACGGTCTTCAGGTCCCTGACATCAAGGACAAAGGGCGTGGCCCCATCGGGCATCGTCAGATGCTCCCCTACCTGTTGGTGCGCCGCCTCTTGTCGATGCTCGGGCGGCTGCAAATCAGTGTGACGCTAACATGAAATTCCGGCCCCACAAGCGGCAATCGACCCCGCGTTGCGCGGGGTTTCGGCAAACGCCCAAGCCTTGGGCATGTTTGCGCGCCCGGGCTTGACGACCCGGCAAGGCTGGCACAGGGTCGGGTCGCAACCATCCGGAGCAAATCATGACCGATGTCTTGAGCCCGCGGGCTCTGCTAGAAGAAGCTCGTGTCCTTTCCCACCGTCAGCCGCGACAGCAATCTGGCGCTGGTCGATTGGGTCGAGGAGTATCTTGGCACCCACGGCATCCCCTGCCACCGCGACTATGATGAGACCGGCACCAAGGCGAGCCTTTACGCCCATGCCGGCCCCGAGATGGCGGGGGGCGTGATCTTGTCGGGGCACACCGATGTCGTGCCGGTCGACGGGCAGGCCTGGGTCACGGACCCGTTCAGCGTGGTGGAAAAGGACGGAAAGCTTTTTGGGCGCGGCACCTGCGACATGAAGGGCTTCGACGCGCTGGCGATCTGGGCCACGGTCGAAGCGCACAAGCGCGGGGTGAAACGCCCCCTGCAGCTGTGCCTGTCGCGCGACGAGGAAATCGGCTGCACCGGCGCGCCGCCGATGATCCAGGCGATGCAGGCCCATATGCCCCGCGCGGCGCTGGCCATCATCGGCGAGCCGACCGAATGGGGCATCGTGAACGGCCACAAGGGTGGTGTGGGCTTCGATCTGCATTTCCACGGGTTTGAGGTGCATTCCTCGATCGCCTACAAGGGTGTCTCGGCTATCATGGAGGGGGCGCGCCTGATCGACTGGGCCAACCGTGTGAACGAGGAGAACCGCGCCAAGGCCGATCCGGAGAATGACTACGACCCGCCCTATACCACGCTGCATGTCGGCATGATCCAGGGCGGCACGGCGCATAACATCACCGCCAAGGATTGCACCTTTGTGCTGTCGGCGCGCACGGTTCCGGCTGAGCCGAACGCCGAATGGGCCGAGCGCATTCTGGCCGAGGTGCGCCGGATCGAAGAGGGCATGAAGGCGGTGCGGCCCGACACATGGGTCGACGCAAAGCCGCGCTGGGATGTGCCGGGGCTGAAGGCCGAAGAGGACGGTCAGGCCGAAGCGCTGATCCGGCGCCTGACCGGCGAGAACGGCACGGGCGTGGTCAGCTATGGGACCGAGGCCGGGCAGTTTCAGGCGGCGGGCTATTCCGCGATTGTCTGCGGGCCGGGCAATATCGCGCAGGCCCACCAGCCCAACGAATACATGTATGTCGAGCAACTGACCAAGGGCCAAGGCTTCATGGAGCGGCTGCTCGGCGTGCTCAACGAAGGATAGACCAGATGCCCGTCAAGAACCGCCTCGCCGACCTGCATGACGAGATCACCGCATGGCGGCGCGACCTGCACGAAAATCCGGAAATCCTTTATGATCTGCCGCGCACGTCCGCGCTTGTGGCGGAAAAGCTGCGGGCCTTTGGCTGTGACGAGGTCGTGACGGGCATCGGGCGCTCGGGTGTCGTGGGCGTGATCCGGGGCAAGACGGATACGCGCGGGGCCTGCATCGGGCTGCGTGCAGACATGGACGCGCTGCCGATGTCGGAAAAGACCGGGCTGCCCCATGCGTCAAAGGTGGCGGACAAGATGCATGCCTGCGGCCATGACGGGCACACGGCGATGCTGCTGGGCGCGGCCAAGTATCTGGCCGAGACGCGGAATTTCGACGGCACGGTCGTGCTGATCTTCCAGCCCGCCGAGGAAGGGGGCGCAGGGGCGCTTGCCATGATCGAGGACGGGTTGATGGAGCGTTGGGGCATCCGCGAGGTCTACGGGATGCACAATGAGCCGGGCCTGCCGGTGGGCGAGTTTGGCGTCGCGCCGGGGCCGATCATGGCGGCGGCAGATGAATTGCGCGTCGTGATCCGCGGGCGCGGCGGCCACGCGGCGCAACCCCATAACGTGATCGACCCGGTGCCTGCAGCCTGTGCGACGGTCATGGCGCTGCAAACGGTGGCCAGCCGCAATGTCGACCCGATCCACTCGGTCGTCGTATCGATCTGCGTGATGCAGACGGAATCGGCGGCGACCAACGTCGTAGACGATACGGTGACGCTGGCTGGCACGGTGCGGACACTGGATGAAAATGTCCGCGATCTGGCCGAGGTGCGGATCATCGAGATCGTGCAGGCGACCGCCGCCGCCTATGGCTGCACCGCCGAGATCACCTATGAGCGCGGCTATCCGGTGACCGTGAACCATGACGAAAACGCCCGGCTGGCGGCCGAGGTGGCCGAGGTGGTCGCGGGGCAAGGCAAGGTGCGGTTCGGCCGCCCGCCGCGCATGGGGGCCGAGGATTTCAGCTACATGCTGCAGGCCCGCCCCGGTGCCTTCGTCAACATCGGTAATGGCGATACCAAAAAGGTGCATCACCCCGAATACGACTTCAACGATGCGGCGATCCCTTATGGCTGTTCCTTTTTCGCCGAGCTGATCGAGACGCCGCATGCCCGCGGCCTGAAGGATAGCCCATGCCGATCAAGAACCGTTTCGCCGAGATGCTGCCGGAAATCACCGGCTGGCGGCATCACCTGCACCAGATGCCGGAATTGCTCTACGAGGTGCACGAGACGGCGGCCTTTGTCGCGGATCGCCTGCGCGAATTCGGCGTGGACGAGGTGGTGACGGGCGTCGGGCAAACCGGTGTCGTGGGCATCATCCGGGGCAAGGGCACTGGATCGGGGCGGGCCATCGGCCTGCGCGCCGACATGGACGCGCTGCCGATCGAGGAGGCGACGGGGCTGGACTATGCCTCGAAGGTTCCGGGCAAGATGCATGCCTGCGGGCATGACGGCCATACCTCCATGCTGCTGGGGGCGGCCAAGTATCTGGCCGAGACGCGCAATTTCGACGGCACGGTCGTGCTGATCTTCCAGCCCGCCGAGGAAGGCGGCGCAGGCGCCAAGGCGATGATCGACGACGGGCTGTTCGAGCGGTTTCCGGTCGATGAGGTTTATGGCATCCACAATGCGCCCGGTGTGCCGGTGGGTGTCTTTGCGACAAGGCCGGGGCCCTTGCAGGCAAGTTCGGACGAGTTCGAGATCATCGTGCAGGGCAAGGGTGGACACGCGGCCGAGCCGCACCGCGCCATCGACACCACGCTGGTCGCGGCCCATATCCTGATTGCGCTGCATTCCATCGTCAGCCGCAACGTGAACCCGCTCAAGCGCGTGGTGCTGACGGTGGGCACGTTTTCGACCGACAGTGGCGCGTCCAACATCATCCCCGACGAGGCGCGGATGGAGGGGACGGTGCGCACGCTCGACCCCGAATACCGCGCCATCGCCGAGGCTCGCGTGCGCGAGGTGGCGACCCACACGGCGGCGGCCTTTGGGGCCAAGGCCGAGGTCATCTGGCACCCGGGCTATCCCGTCACGGTGAACGATATCGAGGGTGCCGCGCGCGCCGCGGATGCCGCCCGCGCCGTGGGCCGGGGCGTGATCGACGATGCCGACCCGATCATGCCATCCGAAGATTTCAGCTACATGCTGGAGAAGGTGCCGGGCGCCTATGTCTTTCTCGGCAATGGTGACAGCGCTATGTGCCACCACCCCAAATACGCGTTCGACGACGAAGCCATCCCGTTTGGATGCAGTTTCTTCGCCGAACTGGTCGAGCGACGACTGCCGACCGCCTGACGCCCCGAAGGAGAGCAAAGATGCCCGTCAAGAACCGCTTCGCCGAACTGTTGCCGGAGATCACCGAATGGCGACGCGAGCTGCATGAAAACCCCGAGATCTTGTTCGAGACGCATCGCACTTCCGCGATGGTGGCCGACAAATTGCGGGACTTCGGCTGCGACGAGGTGGTGACGGGGATCGGGCGCACGGGCGTGGTAGGGATCATACGGGGAAAGTCGAACAGCTCGGGCCGCACCATCGGCTTGCGTGCCGATATGGACGCGCTGCCGATCCATGAGGAAACGGGGCTTGAGTATGCCTCCAAAACGCCGGGCGCGATGCATGCTTGCGGGCATGACGGGCATACGGCGATGCTGCTGGGCGCGGCCAAGTATCTGGCCGAGACGCGCAATTTCGACGGCACTGTCGCGGTCATCTTCCAACCCGCCGAAGAGGGCGGCGGGGGTGGCCGCGAGATGGTCGACGACGGCATGATGGAGCGCTGGAACATCGCCGAGGTCTACGGGATGCACAACTGGCCCGGCGTGCCGACGGGCAAGTTCGCCATCCGCTCGGGCCCGTTCTTTGCCGCCGCTGACCAGTTCGACATCTACGTCACCGGCAAGGGTGGCCATGCCGCCAAGCCGCAGGAGACGATCGACACCACGGTGATCGCGTCGCAGATCGTGCTGGCGCTGCAGACCATCGCCAGCCGCAACGCCGACCCGGTGAAACAGGTGGTCGTTTCGGTCACGTCCTTCGAGACCGCCTCCAAGGCCTATAACGTCATCCCCGAAACCGTGCATCTCAAGGGCACGGTGCGCACGCTGGACCCCGCGGTTCAGGACATGGCCGAACAGCGGCTCAAGGAAATCGCCGAAGGGGCCGCTGCGATGATGGGCGGGGCGGCGCGCGTCGATTACCGGCGCGGCTATCCGGTGATGGTCAATTCCGACGCCCAGACCGAATTCGCGGCCGACGTCGCGCGCGCCGTTTCGGGCGATTGCGCCGAGGCGCCGCTGGTCATGGGCGGTGAGGATTTCGCCTTCATGTCGAACGCAAGGCCCGGGGCCTATATTCTTGTGGGCAACGGCGATACTGCCAATGTCCATCACCCGAAATACAACTTCAACGACGAGGCGATCCCGGCGGGCTGTTCGTGGTGGGCCGAGATTGTCGAGCGCCGGTTGCCCGCGGCTTGACCGGCGGCGGACCGCTTGGGGCGCGGTGACGCTGCGTCGAAAGCGGTTCTCAGACAGGGGGGCGATGCCTAGACTATCGGTATCGCCCCTGTCGGAGATCCCCACATGTTCCGCGTCATCGCCGCCCTGCTTTCCCTGATGCTTGCCAGCGCCGCAGCGGCGCAGGACAGCAGTACCCTGACGGGTACCGTCACCTATCTCGATCGGATGGCGCTGCCTGCCGATGCGCTGCTCGTGGTCGAGGTGATCGCACCCGATGGCAGCTTGGCTGCCGAGGCGCGTCTGCCGACCGAGGGGCGTCAGGTGCCGATCCCCTTTGCGGTGGAGCTTGCCGCGGGGCTGGGCGGTAGCCTGCGGGCAGGGCTGATGCTGGGCTCAGACCTGATCTGGCTGGGGGATTCCGTGGCGGTTGATGACACCTCGGGCGATCTGGGCGAACTGGTGTTGCGCCGCCATGTGCAGATGGGTTTCGCCTCGGCCTTTCGGTGCGGTGACCGGCTGATCCGCGTGGGCTTTGCGGGCGATGCGCTGGTGCTCGATACCGGGCCGGACCGGCTGATGATGCAATCTGTCCCCGCCGCGTCTGGTGCCCGCTACGAGATGGCGGGCGATGCGGAAACCTACTTTTGGGACCATGGCGGCGAGGCGCTGGTGTCGATCGGCGGCACGCGATTGGCCGACTGCCGCTTGAGCTTTCCCGCCCCCGAAACGCCCTACCGCGCGCGGGGCAACGAGCCGTTCTGGTCCGTCACGCAGGCAGACGGTGCCCTGATCCTGTCTTGGTTGGGCTTTACCGACCTGACGCTGCCCATCGTGGACAGCACTTTGGACGAAGCGGGCGCGCTGGTGGTGACGGCCTTCGATAGGGTGCAGGCGCAACGCGCCATCCTGACCCGCGCGCCCGCTCTTTGCCGCGACAGCATGACCGGCATGCCCCATCCCGAAACCGTGACCCTGACCATTTCGATGCCGATGGGCGGTGATACGCTTACCGGCTGCGGCGGCGCGCCCGCCGATTTGCTGACCGGACGCACCTGGGCGGTGGAAGACATCGCGGGCACGGGCCTGATCGACAGCAGCCGCGTGACGATGGGCTTTGGCACCGACGGCCGCGTGGCCGGGTCGGGCGGATGCAACCGCTGGTTCGCGGGCTACGAGATGACCGGCGAGGGGCTGACCATCGGGCAGGCGGGATCGACGATGATGGCCTGTCCGGAGGCGCTGATGACGCAGGAACGCCGGTTCTTCGAGGTACTAGCGCAGGTCACGGGCTTTGACATCGACGAGACTGGGGCGCTGGTGCTGCAGGCCGCCGGGCAGCCCATTCTCACCCTGAGGGCGGCGACGGACGGCAGCGCACCCTGACCGGCTGCGACGGCGATCTGCCACGAAAAACCCCTAATCGCCTGCAATGCCGTATCGCGTTGCAAAGCGGAGGCGATGACTCATGCGGGAGTTGGGAGCGGGCGATGGGGTGTACCTTGGTGATGGCGAATGGCTGTCCTGGGACGATTTCGGTGATGTTGATCTGGATGAACCGCAGGCTTTGCTGCCTGTCCTCGAGTGGCAGGACGATCTGAAGCAATTCTATCTGCACGCTGAGACATCTGTCATTCGCCAGTTCGTGCGGCTGACGCGCGCCGCGCAGGAATACCATGAAACGACCGGGCGACATCTGAACATCCATGGTGCGCTGGGCGAACTTTATGGAGCACTGATCTGGGGTCTGCATCTGCACAGGAAGCCGGACGCACAGGGGTCGGATGGCCGCCTCGGCAACGATCTGGTGGAGGTCAAGACGATCGGCCCGCGCAGCACGACAGACCGCGTGAGGGTCAAACTATCGGGCAACTTCAACAAGCTGCTGGTGGTCAAGATCGCGATGCCGGACCCTGCAAAGGATGCGACAGCCTTCCAGATGACCAGCCGCATGATTGATCGAAAGGCATTGACCGCGGCCAAGGCCGGAAAGGCCGGGATCGCCTGGTCGCGTGCCTGTCAGATCGGCGCGAAGCCGCCGCCTTGACCCTCCTGCCTGCGTGGATTCCTCGACGATCCATCGGAAACTTTCCGCAAGGCGATGGCGGTGACGATCCCATCTGACAACGTCCGTGGGACCCGTATCGGCGCCTGGGGACGGCAGCCGCGCTTCCCACAACGCTACGCCCCCGCAATCCTCGGTCGTGCCGCCAAAATCCGGTCGACCGCCAGCATGACCGCCAGCCCAGCGACCAGCAGGGCAGGCGTGAGGACCGGGTGCCAGATCAGCGCGACGAAGGGTTCCCACCACCGCCAGCTGGTGCCGAAATGTATGCGATAGCTCGAGGCGATGCCGACCAATGCCCAGAGATATTGCACCGTCCACAACATCGATGCCCCCCGCAGCCGAGCGGGCGCCGCGGGCAGCAGCGCCCCCAGCACCCCCAGCGCCAGCCCGGCCCCGATGGCCTTGGCGACAAGCCCGACCACGATAGCCCCGCCGGAGGGGCAGAGCGATAGGGCGCAGCCCGGCTGGCCGATGATGGCGTGACCATGTGCGCCGAACACGAGGGATTCATGGGCGGCAAGCGCCGCGAACAGCGACACTGCTCCGGCCAGAGCCAGCGACACGGCCGATCCGAGACGGCCGCGCTCCAATTCGGTCAGCCGCCCGTATGGCTCATGTGACGGGTCATCTGCCCGTCCACCGCCTGCCGCGAATAGTCGAAATCATGGCCCTTTGGCTTGCGCGCGATGGCGTCCCGGATCGCCTGTTCCAGCACCGCGTCATCGCCGGAGGCACGCAGCGGCGCGCGCAGGTCGGCCATGTCCTCCTGCCCGAGGCACATGTAGAGTTCCCCGGTGCAGGTCAGCCGCACCCGGTTGCACGATTCGCAGAAGTTATGCGTCAGCGGCGTGATCAGCCCGATCTTCTGCCCCGTTTCCTCCAGCCGGATATAGCGGGCGGGCCCGCCGCTGCGCTCGGCCAGATCGGTGAGCGTAAAGCGTTCGGCCAGCCGCGCCCGCAGGTCCTTCAGCGACCAGTATTGATCCAGCCGGTCCTCGTTGCCCAGGTCACCCATCGGCATGACCTCGATGAAGGTCAGCTCCATGTCGCGCGTCGCGCACCACGCCTGCAAATCGAACAACTCGACCTCGTTGAAGCCCTTGAGCGCCACGGCGTTGATCTTGACGCGCAGACCTGCCGCCTGCGCCGCGTCGATGCCCTCCAGCACCTGCGCCAGCCAGCCCCAACGGGTGATGGCCGCGAATTTGTCGGCGTCGAGCGTGTCGAGCGAGACATTGACCCGCCGCACGCCCGCCTCGAACAGATCGCCCGCGAATTTCGCGAGCTGGCTTCCGTTGGTGGTCAGCGTCAGCTCCTTCAGCGCGCCGCTGTCCAGGTGCCGCGACATGGCGCGGAAAAAGGTCATGATGTCGCGCCGCACCAGCGGCTCGCCGCCCGTGATCCGCAGTTTCTGCACGCCCAGCCGCACAAAGGCCGAACACATCCTGTCCAGCTCCTCAAGCGTCAGCAATTCCTTCTTTGGCAAGAAGGTCATGTTCTCGGACATGCAATAGACGCAGCGGAAATCGCAGCGGTCGGTGACCGAAACGCGCAGGTAGCTGATCGCGCGCTGGAAGGGATCTATGAGAGGGGCGGCCTGTTCCATGCAGCGCAGACTAGGCAGGCCGTGTCCCGCCCGCAAGGGAAAGCGCGATCCCCACTGTTGAAGCAGTCGCACAAAGCCCCTAATCTTGGTCGCATGAAACATCTTATCGCCCTGCTCATGATCGCCCCGCTTGCCGCCTGCGCCACAGCGCCGGTCGAACCGCCGCCTCAGATCACGGCGCTTGACCCCACCGAAACCGTCGAGGGCGGCACCGGCGCGGGCCTGCCCGATGCGGAGGGGCGGTTCATGGGATTCACCGTGGCCAGCCTCGGCGATGCTGCAACCCCCGGCCTGTGGATCGAGACGCCGCTGGTCGACACGGAACAGCCGGGGCGGGTGGTGTCGGAAAACGGGTTGCAGCTTTTCCTGACGCTGCGCCCCTCGGGCGGGGCGCGCAATTCCGGCTCGCGTCTGTCGCTGCAGGCATTTCAGGAACTGGGCATCCCCCTGACCGCGCTGCCGACCGTCACCGTCATCAGCGATGCCTGACACGGCCTCGCGCAGGCTGCTCGGGCGGATCACCGACTGGGACAGCCTGAGCGCGGGTTTTCGCTGGAATATACCGGCGCGGATGAACATAGCGCATCTGTGCTGTGACGGTTGGGCGCTGGCCTGCCCCGACCGGGTCGCGGTGATCCACATCCACCAGGACGGTGTGCGCGAGGTCTGGAGCTTTGGCCGTCTCAAGGCCGCCTCCGACGCGTTGGCGGTGGCATTTGCTGCCCGCGGGTTGGGGTGGGGCGACAGGGTGGCGGTGCTCTTGCCACAGCACCCGGCTGCGCTGGTCACGCATCTGGCGGCAATGAAGCTGGGCGCGGTGTCCTTGCCGCTCTTCACGCTGTTTGGCGAGGATGCGTTGCGCTACCGCCTGCACGACGCGGGGGCAAAGGCCATCGTCACCGATGCCGCGACGCTTGATCGGGTGATGGCGCTGGTCCCTGACCTGCCGGGCCTGACGACCATCCTCACCACAGGGGCCGCGCGCGCGCCCGTTCTCGCCTTTGACGAGCTTATCGCCAGTGATGCGCGCGGCTTTGCCGCCGTCGAGACCAAGGCCGAAGACCCGGCGGTGATGATCTACACCTCGGGCACCACGGGCGATCCCAAGGGCGTGCTGCATGCCCATCGTTTCCTCTACGGGCATCTGCCCTGTCTTGAACTTGCCTTGGGCGATTTCGCGAAAGCCCGTGACGTGGGCTGGACGCCCGCAGACTGGGCCTGGATCGGCGGTCTGATGGATATGGCGCTGCCTTGCCTCTACTACGGCGTGCCGCTCGTCGCGCATCGCTTCACCAAGTTCGACCCCGAGGCGGCTTTCCGCTTGATGGCCACCGAGCATGTCACCAACGCCTTCATCCCGCCCACGGCCCTGCGCCTGATGCGTCAGGCCCCCCGGCCCGAGGGGTTGCGCCTGCGCGCGATCGGCTCCGGCGGCGAGGCGCTGGGGGCGGACCTGCTCGACTGGGGGCAAGACGTGCTGGGCTGCCCGATCAACGAATTCTATGGCCAGACCGAGGCCAATCTGGTGCTGGCCGCCTGCACCGGCCCGATGCCCCGCGTGCCCGGCGCGATGGGCCTGCCCGTGCCGGGTCACGAGGTCTCGCTGCGCGACGCCACGGGCGAGGTCGGGACGGGGCAGGTGGGCGAGGTCTGCGTGCACGCACCCGACCCGGTGATGATGTTGCGCTACTGGAACAAGCCCGAGGCGACGGCGGAAAAACTCGTCGATGGCTGGCTCAGGACCGGGGATCTGGCCACCCGCGACGGATCGGGCCAAATCACTTTCCACGCCCGCGACGACGATGTCATCACCTCGGCGGGCTACCGCATCGGCCCGGTCGAGATCGAACAGGCGCTGGTCAGCCACCCCGATGTGGTGATGGCGGCCGTGGTGGGTGAACCTGACCCTGTGCGCACCGAAATCGTGGTGGCCCATGTCGTGCTGCGCGACGGGGCCGATTGGTCGGGAATGGAGGAAGCGCTGAAAACCCTCGTCCGCGACCGCGTCTCGGCTCATTGCGTGCCGCGAAGACTCATCCGCGCCGACAGTCTGCCGATGACGGCCACCGGCAAGATCCTGCGCCGCGCCCTGCGGACCCGGACCTGACCCCTTCTCTGTTTCAAAAATATCCTCCGGGGTCGCCGTTGGAACGCCATTGGTCCGAGTGACAATGGCGACCGAGGGGGCAGACAGCCCCCTCGCACGGGTCGACCGCGTCAGCGGGCGAAACCGCTCACTTCTCCATCGACCGCCGGATCCTGCGCACCATTAGCCAGACAGCCCCCACCACCGGCACCACGGCCAGCGCCGTCAGCAGCGGCTTGGACATGCCCAGCGGATCGGCCAGCGGGCTGATCAGGTAGACCACGAGGCTGACCGCGTAATAGCTGATCGCCACGACCGACAACCCCTCGACCGTCTTTTGCAGCCGCAGCTGCATGTCGGCGCGGCGGTCCATGCTGGCCAGAAGATCCTGATTCTGAGCCGAACGGTTCACATCGACCTGCGTGCGCAACAAATCGCCCGCCCGGATGGCGCGTTCCGACATCGACAGCAGGCGCCGCTCGGTCGCCTTGATCGTGCGCATCGCCGGATCATAGCGGCGCATCATGAATTCGCCGAAGGTCTGCCGCCCCAGAAAGCGTTCCTCGCGCAAGACTTCGATCCGCTGGTTGACCAGCGCCTCATAAGCCCCGGTCGCGCCGAAGCGGAACACGCTTTGCGTCTGCAGCTTTTCAAGTTCCGCCGAGATCGCCAGAAGCTGGCTCAGCGTCTCGTCAGGTTTCGCCAGATGGCCAGTCATGGCATTGACCAGCTCCGCCAGACTCTCGTCCATCTCGCCCATGCGGTTGGAGATTTCGCGCGACATCGGCAGGCCCAGCATGGACATCGACTTGTAGGTCTCGATCTCGCAGATGCGCTGCACGATCCGACCGATGCGGCGGCTATCGGTGCCGGGCTGGCAGAACATGGCGAACCGCATGTGGCCATGGCTGTCGATGCGGAAATCGCCCGCAATCACTGCGGTCGCGTCCAGCACATGGCTGACGGCCAGGCTTTCGGGCACCATCCATTCGGCCAGCTTTTCGGCGATGTCTTCCTTGTCCTCGGGCGCGGTCTCGATCCGCAGCTGGGCCGAGGTGATGCGCACGCCGGGCGCCTTGGCCAGCCAATCCTCGGGAAAGACCTCCCATGCGGCGGGGTCGAAGGGGCGGGCGTCATTGGCGGGCAGAAAAGCCGTGTAGGTCACGAATTCGGTGTGCTGTTCCCACTTGAGGCGGAACTTGCCCAGATCGCCGAAGAAATGCGTGGCGTCAGGTGCCGGATGATCCGCCCCGAACCGGTCGAGCAGCGCCAGCAGATGCGCGCGGTCCAGCCCCCGGTCGCGCTTGGCGGCATCCTTGGGCTGCTTGATCGCCAGAAAAACCGCCTGCGCGGGCGAGGAGACATTGGGAAACGGGCGCGCATGCAGCTCGTTGGCAAGGCGGTAGCGCAGCGGGTGGTCTTCAATCGGCATCACGCAAGGTCCTGAAAGGTTGGATCAGCAGATAAGCACTTGGCCGCCAGAGTAAACCGAAAAAAAGCAACAAAATTGGGGGCTTGCCGGGATGCAACGGCATGCTGTCCGCCAAGCTCCGGACAAGTCAGGATTTTTTGCTGCGCTGCGGCATAGGGGCGTGGCCCTTATGCCACTTGACCGCCCGCGATCTGGATCGACTGACCGTTCACGCTGCGCGCAGCATTGGAGCACAGCCACATCACCGCACCCGTGACTTCATCGGTCTGAAGCAGCGTCTTGTGCCGGTTTCCGCGCGCCAGATAATCCCGCGCCTCGGCGTCTGTGGTGCCCTGCCGCTCCGCGATCTGGGCGGCGTTGCGGGTCACGATGGGGGTGTCGACATAGCCGGGGCAGACCGCGTTGAAGGTGACGGGGCCGCCGATGTATTCCTCGCTCAAGGCGTGGATCAGGCCGATCACCCCATGTTTGGACGCGGTGTAGGCGCTGCCGCCTTTCAGGCCCCGCACCCCCGCGATCGATGAGATGGCGATCATCCGGCCCCAATCTTGCGGCCCCAACGTGGCGAGCGCCGCCTGCAGCGTCAGGAAGACCCCGTCGAGGTTGGTGGTCATGATCTGGCGCCAATGCGCCAGCGTTTCCTTGGAGAACGGCATGGCCTCGGCGATCTTAGGCATTGGCGATGCAGATGGCGATGGGCCCGCGTGCCGCAGCGGCCTCCGCGATACCGTCCCGGACCGAGGCCTCGTCGTCGACGTTCATCTGCAGCGGGTGGAGGCGCGGGGTCTCCTCTGCGATCGCCCGCAATCGCGCCAGATCGCGGCCCGTGATCGTCACGTCGGCCCCGTTGGCCGCCAGCGCCCGTGCGATATCCAGCCCGATGCCCGTGCCGCCGCCCGTGACCAGCGCGTGCATGCCTGCGTGTTCCATGATCGCTCCCTTCCGCCTATGTCGGGCCAGCCTAACGCGCGGGCGGCGCGTCTGCAAGCCGGGCCTTGGGTCGCGTCAGGCTGGTGTCGAAAGTTTCACAAACGGTATGCCATGGCATGCGCAATAAACTGTCGCGCCTTGCCCAGTTGTGGACAGCGGCTTGTGTTGCTATGGGGCTTCGGGACACGGCCATGTCGAAGAGGGGATGACAGTGAAAATAGGCGCTCCGAAGGAGATCGAGGCGGGCGAGGCACGGGTGGCGATGACGCCTGACAGCGCGCTTCAGCTTCAGAAACTTGGCTATGACTGCGTGATCGAGGCCGGGGCCGGTCAGGCCGCGGGCTTTACCGATGCCGCCTATGAAGCCGCGGGCGTCGAGGTGGTGAAAACCGCCGCCTCGCTGTGGAAAGAGGCCGACATCGTCGCCAAGGTGCGCCCGCCGACTACGGCCGAGGCCAAGAAGTTCCGCGAGGGTCAGCTGGTCATCTCGTTCTTCTGGCCGGGTCAGAACGCGGCCCTGATGGAAACGGCCAAGGTGGCCGGGACCAACATCATCGCGATGGACATGGTGCCGCGCATCTCGCGCGCGCAGAAGATGGACGCGCTGTCGTCTATGGCCAATATCGCGGGCTACCGCGCGGTGATCGAGGCTGGCAACAATTTCGGCCGCTTCTTCACCGGTCAGGTGACCGCGGCCGGCAAGGTTCCGCCCGCCAAGGTGCTGGTCGTGGGCGCGGGCGTCGCCGGTCTGGCGGCCATCGGCACGGCGACCTCGCTGGGCGCCATCACCTATGCTTTCGACGTGCGGCCCGAAGTGGCCGAACAGATCGAATCGATGGGCGCGGAATTCGTGTTCCTCGAGTTCTCCGCCGATGAACTGCCCGACGGCGCGGCCACGGGCGGCTACGCGCCCCCGCAAAGCCCCGAGTTTCAGGCCAAGCAGCTTGCGAAATTCCGCGAGATCGCGCCGGACATGGACATCGTCATCACCACGGCGCTGATCCCCGGACGGCCCGCGCCCGTGCTCTGGACCAAGGACATGGTCGAGGCGATGAAGCCCGGCTCGGTCATCATCGATCTTGCCGCCGAGCGTGGCGGAAATTGCGAACTGACGAAGGCGGATGAGCGGATCGTGACGGACAACGGTGTCGTGATCATCGGCTACACCGATTTCCCCAGCAAGATGGCGGCGCAGTCGTCCACGCTCTATTCCACCAACATCCGCCACATGATGACCGACCTGACGCCCGGCAAGGACGGCACGGTCGCACATAACATGGAGGATGACGTGATCCGCGGCGCGACCGCGGTCTTTGCGGGCGAGATCACCTTCCCGCCGCCGCCGCCCAAGGTCGCGGCCATCGCGGTGCAAAAGCGCGAGAAACCCAAGGAGCTGACGCCAGAGGAAAAGCGCGCGAACGAAGTGGCCGCCTTCAAGGCGCAGACCAAGAACCAGATCACGCTTCTGGCCGTGGGTGGCGCGTTGCTGCTGGCTGTGGGCCTGATCGCGCCTGCAAGCTTCATGCAGCATTTCATCGTCTTCGTGCTGTCGGTCTTCATCGGCTTCCAGGTGATCTGGAACGTCGCCCATTCGCTGCACACGCCGCTGATGGCGGTGACGAATGCGATCTCCTCGATCATCATCCTGGGCGCGTTGATGCAGGTGGGCTCCAGCTCGGCGCTGATCACGGTGCTGGCGGCGCTGGGCATCTTCATGGCCTCCGTCAACATCTTCGGCGGCTTCCTCGTGACACGGCGCATGCTCGCCATGTTCCAGAAATCTTGAGCGGGCAGGGGTAGGACACATGGATTTCGGATTCACCATTGCGGCCTATGCGGTCGCGGGCGTGCTCTTCATCCTGTCGCTGGGGGGCCTGTCGGGGCAGGAAAGCGCCAAGCGTGCGGTTTGGTATGGCATCGCGGGCATGGCGATTGCGGTCGTGGCAACGCTGATCGGGCCGGGCTCGGGCCTGTGGCTGATGTCGCTGATCTTGATCGCGGGCGGCGCGGCTGTCGGCTACCAGCTGGCGACCAAGGTGCAGATGACGCAGATGCCCGAGCTTGTGGCGATCATGCACAGCCTTGTCGGTCTGGCCGCCGTTTTCGTGGGCCTGAACGCCCATATCGAGATCGGCAATGTCGCCGCCGTCTTTGCCGATGCGGGGCTGCCCTTCCCGCAGCCGCAGGGGCCGTTGTCAACCGAGGCCTATACGCTCCTCGGCACGCTGTCGAATTTCGCCGAACTGATCGGCAAGAAGACCGCGGTGGAAATCGGCATCTTGCGCGTCGAGCTGGTGCTGGGCGTCTGGATCGGGGCCGTGACCTTCACCGGGTCGGTTGTCGCCTATGGCAAACTGTCGGGCGCATCGAGCATGCTGCCGTTCAAGATCGACACGGCCGCCAAGCAACTCCCCGGTGGTCACATGCTGAACGCGGCCGCTGCTGCCGGTTCGGCGCTGCTGCTGGTGCTCTACCTCACGGGGGCGGGCGGCTGGGCGCTGGTGCTTCTGGCGATCCTCGGCCTGTTCATCGGCTATCACCTGATCATGGGGATCGGTGGCGCGGACATGCCGGTCGTGGTCTCGATGCTCAACAGCTATTCGGGCTGGGCGGCGGCGGCGATCGGGTTCAGCCTTGGCAATGACCTGTTGATCGTGGTCGGCGCGCTGGTGGGCTCGTCCGGGGCGATCCTCAGCTACATCATGTGCAAGGCGATGAACCGCAGCTTTGTCAGCGTGATTCTGGGCGGGTTCGGTGGTGCGGCGACGGGCGAGCAGCAGGCGATCGAGGGCGAACAGATCGCCATCGACGCCGATGGTGTGGCAACCGCGTTGAACGAGGCCGACAGCGTCGTGATCGTGCCGGGCTACGGCATGGCGGTGGCGCAGGCGCAGCAGTCGGTCAGCGAACTGACCCGCAAGCTGCGCGCCAAGGGCAAGAACGTGCGCTTTGCCATCCACCCGGTCGCGGGGCGTCTGCCGGGGCACATGAACGTGCTGCTGGCCGAGGCCAAGGTGCCCTATGACATCGTGCTGGAGATGGACGAGATCAACGAGGATTTCCCCGATACCGACGTGGTCATCGTCATCGGCTCGAACGACATCGTGAACCCGGCGGCGCAGGATGACCCCAACAGCCCCATCGCCGGCATGCCGGTCTTGGAAGTGTGGAAGGCCAAGCAGGTCTTCGTGTCCAAGCGCGGGCAGGGCACGGGCTATTCGGGCATCGAGAACCCGCTGTTCTTCAAGGAGAACACGCGCATGTTCTACGGCGACGCCAAGAAATCGCTGGACGAGTTGCTGCCCAAGATCGGGTGATCCAACCGTTTGCCAGACATGAACAGGGCCCCCGCGGGGGCCCTGTTTCGTTTCCGGGTTTGGCGCGATCAGGCCAGCGTTGCCGCCGCTTCGCGGTTGAAGACATAGACCGACACGGCGGTGTTCTGTGTCATCTCGCGCAGCTTGAAGACCTCCTGAATGCCTGCCAGCACCCGGCCTTGTTCCTGGGTGAAGCGGTTCATGTCCTCGAGGCTGTCGAAGCGCACGACCATCGTGACCTTGCCTTCCTTGTGAAGAAGGATGTTGAGGCTGGCGATATTGGCCTGCGCTATGGCCCCTCCGATTTCTGTCGACAGATGGCCGACACCGATCTTGGCCGCCTCGAGGGATTGAAAGCAGAATGTGAAGATCCGGGAATACATTGTCAGGCCTCAGTCTCGGTGATCATGTCGAACATGGCATCGAGCATGTCCGTATCGCGCAAAGGGGAAGTTCTGGTCTTGTATTCCGCTGGGCCAAGACCATGCCCTGTCTTGAGCGTGTTGCCCGCCGCGCTTAGCGTCAGCGGCCCATCAGACCGTGAGGCCAGCCCGGTGGGCAGCAACGCGGCCTCCTGCGCTGGCGTGACCGGCAGGCCGCGACACAGGTTCAAGAAACCGCGCGCCGCGTCCAGCCCCTGAGCACCGGCGCCCTGCAGCGATGCCAGCACCGCCTCGCAGGCGCCTGCGACCCGTTCCTGATGGTCGGTCTGCAGTTGGATCGACAAGGTCAGATCGGCAGCGACACCGGTCAGCAGGTCCAGCTGCTCGGTGGTCAGCTTACGCGGGACGAAATCGACAGCGCAGATCGTGCCGAGGATATAGCCCTCCTGCGTGACCAGCGGAAAGCCCGCCCAGAACACCCAATGCGGGTCGGATGTGACCAGCGGATGGGCCTCAAACGTGGGGTGAAGCCGCATGTCGTTGACCACGAAGGGCTTGGTATCCAGCAGCGCATGCTGGCAGACCGTGTTTTCGCGCGCCACTTCGGTCGCGCCGATCAGGCAGCCGGTGAAATTCTCCGACAAGAAATACTGCCGCGCCTCGTCCAGAAGCCCGGTATAGGCCACGGGCACGCCTGCGATGTGCCGGAACAGCCGGGTGTAGATATCAAAGCGCGACAGCGCCTGGCTGCCCATGAGGCCGGTGCGCCGCACGGCGGACAGGCGGCTGGCCTCGTTGGCGGGCAAACGGGCAGGGTTGAAGGCTGGACGTTCCACAAGGTCTCCTGTGATGTTCCGAGCCATGAACGGTGCGGAACGAGGAGCCTTTAGCGCCTGCGTCAGAATGGTCCGGCCTTGTGGCGAGGGGACATACCCCGCCACAAGGCCGCCCCTCACTTGGTCAAGATCAGCTTGCCCGCGCGCGTGATGCGCAGCTGGTAGGTCTTGTCGTCGAGCACGATCATCGCTGTGCCGTCGCCATCGGTCAGGCGACGGGCGTCATAGACGGGCAGGGTATGGGTGGGCGGTGCCGTGCGGTGGGCATCGGCAGTATCGGTGATCTGTCCGTGAAAGCTCATGGTGCTGGCTCCGGGTTCTGTTGGCGCAGGGGTGTTCCTGCCTCGAAATCTGACAAAAAGAATCGGGTATGTCAATTCCAGAGTTTTTCACTCAGGTATAAGACCCCGTGCCGCGGGCCGGGAGGCGAGATGTCCGATCCGTTCGGCAACCTCGGGCCGCAAGGCGCCGGGCCGGGGGGCATCGCGCAGCGTGGTGAACCAGGTCTCGGGCGGGGTGCGGCCAGCCTGCGGTGGCTTTTTCCCAGCGGAGCGCGCGCAACACCGCTTCGGCCTCCTCAGACAGACGGTCGGGGATGGTGTGGCCGTTTAGTGTCGCCCAGACCCCGGTCCAGAGGCGGCCGACCGACCACGGGTTATACCCTCCGCCCCCGCAGCACCAGCAGGCGCGGACAGTCCAGCGCCATCAGCGCCGCGACAATGTCCCAATGCGCGTTGTTGGACAGCGTCAGGCGCGACAGCGGGTCCTCGGTCACGGCATCGGCCCCGCATTGCAGCACGATGGCATCGGGCGCGAAAGCCGCCAGCGCGGGCAGGATCAGCCGGTCGCGGATCGCTGCCATTTCGCTGTCGTTGAGACCGCGGGTACCGGCAGGTTCAGGCAATTGCCGCCGCCGTCATCGTCAAGCGCGCCGGTGAAGGGCCAGCGCCTTTCCTCATGCACAGAGATCAGCAGCGTCTGGGGATCGCCCGCCAGCCCGTGCTGGACCCCGTCCATGTGGTGCGCGTCGATGTCGACATAGGCGATGCGGGCCGCGCCGGCGCGGCGCAGCGACAGGATCGAAAGAACCGGATCGTTGAGGTAGCAAAACCCCCCCGCCCGGTCGGGAAAGCCGTGATGCGTGCCACCGCCGGGGTGGTAGATGGTGCCGCCCTGCGCCAGCAATTCGCCCGCCAGAAGCGAGGCGCCAGCCGCGGTGGCGGGGCGGCGGAACATCTCGGGGTAGATCGGGTTGGCGACGGTGCCAAGGCCGTGGCGGTCGCGGATACTGTCGGTCACGGCCTGTTCGGCCTCGGCCCGTTCGAGTGCTGCGACATAGTCGGGCGTGTGCCAGATGGTAAGCGCCTGAGGTTTGGCGCGCGGACTGGTCAGGTATTGCCCTGGCGGCAGCCAGCCCATGGCGCGCGCCAGATCCATCACGGTCGATACGCGCGGCACGCGCAGAGGGTGCCAATCGCCATAGCTTGAACCGCGATAGATCTCGGAGCCCAGAAACAGGGGCGGGCTCACGCGCTCAGCCGCGCCTCGATCTCGCGGCGAATGATGCGGCTGGTGGGCCTTGTGTTCGACCCATAGGTACCCACCACGCGACCCTCGCCATCGAGCAGAACCTTGTTGAAATTCCACGCGGGCGCAAAGCCTTGGGTGTCGGCCAGCCAGCGGTAGAAGGGATGCGCGCGGGCGCCTCGCACGGGCGTGATCGTGGTCATCGGCAGGGTAAGGTTGAAATTCACCTCGCAAAACTCGGCCACGGCCTCGTCGCTGGCCAGTTCCTGCCGGAAATCATCGGAGGGCACGGCCAGCACGACAAGACCGCGCGGGCCGTATTCTTCGTGCAGCGCCTGCAGCTCGTCATATTGCGGGGTGTAGCCGCAGAGCGACGCGGTATTGACCACCAGCACCGGCCGCCCGCGCCATTCGGCCATGTCGTAGCGCCCGCCGTCGATCGAGTCGAAGCTAAAAACGGGAACGGTCTGCGCCCGGATCGGGCGGGCAAGCCCCGCGAAGGGCAGCGCGGCAAGGGCGGCGAAGAGGCAACGGCGGTGCATCGGCGACACTCCTTCGATGGGTCGGATCAGAGGTATGGCCGGGGCGGGGCAGGTCAAGGCAGGCTTGGCAAACCGGGGTGCGGCATGACATACCCCGACGTCATGACCCGCAAACCCACCCTTCAGGCGCCCTTGCGCATCCCCGCCGCCTCCAAGCGCGAGACGCGGACGCAATTCGCCGTCTTGCCGTTCCGAGTGAAGAAAAAGGGCGAGGTCGAGATATTGCTGATCTCGTCGCTCGACACCGGGCGCTGGATCATTCCCAAGGGCTGGCCGATCGACGGCATGCGCCCGGCTGAGGCCGCGGCCCAGGAGGCCTGGGAAGAGGCCGGGCTGCGCGGGCGGGTGCATGACACGGTGCTGGGGGTCTATTCCTATTCCAAGTGGCTGGACGAGGAATTGTCAATCCCTTGCGTCGTGCTGGTCTTTGCCATGGAGGTCTCGCAGATCGACGAAGTGTTCCCCGAGGCGGGCCAGCGCAAGACCAAATGGATGAGCCCCAAGAAGGCCGCACAACGCGTTGACGAGGTCGAGTTGAAACAGATGATCGAGGCCTTCGATCCGTCACGCCTGCGGTGATGGCACCGCTTGAACCCGGCGCGTGTGCGCATAGCTTTGCAGTATCATGATCCGTTACGCGCTCAAATGCTCGCAAGACCACAGCTTCGACAGCTGGTTCCAGTCCGCCGCCGCCTATGATGCGCTGGCGGCCCGCGGTCTCGTGTCATGTGCTGTCTGTGGCGGCACCGAGGTGAGCAAGGCGCTGATGGCCCCCGTGTGGCGGGAACGGATGCGCCCGACCCGGTCCAGCCCATGCGCCCCCTGTCCGAACCCGCCCATCCGGCCGAGCAGATGTTGCGCGCGCTCAAGGAACATCTGGCGAAAAACTCCACCTATGTCGGGGGCGCTTCGCCTCCGAGGCGCGCGCGATGCATCTGGGCGAGGTGGCCGAGCGCCCGATCCATGGCGAGGCCGCGCCCGGAAGAAGGCGCGCCCTGATAGAGGAGGGCATCCCGATCGCCCCCCTGCCGATCTTGCCGCCTGACAAGACGAACTAGAGACCGTTCGGGGGTGTCACCCCCATCGAACGCAACTCCGCCGCCTCTCGGGCGTCGCGCTCGGCCTCCAGCTCGGCCACGCGGGCAGCGATCTGGCGGGCGATGACGGGGTCGGGCAGGCCGCGGGCGCGCATCTCTTCCACCAACGCTTTGCCCGCCGGGGCCAACGGCTGAACGAACAAGAGATCGTCGAGCACCGCGATGGGGGTGTCGGCGGCGTGCGCGAGTTGGTCCATCCGCGCGGCGAAACCGGGGGTTGCGCGCAGGGTGGCAAGCCTTGCGGCATGCCAGTCGCGGCTGGCCTTGTGCAAGTGGTTGAGGGGGTCGTCGGTCAGCCAATCGGCGACCAGTGCGGCAACCCTGCCAGACCATGCCGAAAGCCCCGGCAGAGCCTCCTCATTGCGGTCGAAGACGGCGAAATAGGTCGCGTCATATTTGTCGGGTTTCAGGTTCACGTTGCCCCGGTCGCCGCGCAGAAGGTAGGCCTCGCGGCTCTGGACGGCGAAATGGGCGATCTCGGCGAGGGCGTAGCCCACCGTTGCCGCCGACCCGCGCCAGCCGTCTGCCATGAAGCTGGGCGGCATCGGCTGGCCCGAGCCGTTGACCCATGTCCGCGCCATGAAGGAGGCCAGACGGTCTGGGTTTTGCTTGCCGCCCTTCACCGAGGGGCGGTGGATGCCAAGTTTCAGACCCGGATAGGGTCGGAACAGCGTCTTGACGCCCCAGCCACGCCGGAAACCTTCGGGTGCTGCGCGGGTGAACTGTGGCAAGATCGGGTCGGGGGACCAAGCCGCGATCTTGTTCGAGCCCATCATGCGCCAGTTGATCGCCACGCCCTCGGTGTCTGTGGGGCAGGCGGCCAGCAGGGTGGCCAATGTCCCATCGCCGGTCTTGACGTGCACGAACTCGTCCGCGTCGATCACCAAAAGCCAGTCGGTGTCCAAGAGGGTTCGGTTTTTCTCGGCCAAGGACAGCGCCTGCGGTTGGGGCTTTTTCCCTGGCGGCACCACGTTGCGCAGGTGTCGGCAGAGCCCCATCGCTTCCAGCCGGTCGAGCATCGCATCCGTGCCGTCGCGGCAATCGTTGGTGTAGACCCAGACAGCGTCGAACCCGATCAGCCGATGGTAGGCCAGCCACTCCAGCAGGCGCGGCCCCTCGTCCTTCATCATCGACAAGATGGTCGCGCGGGCCATCAGTAGTCGATGTAATGGCTCTGGATCACCGGTTTCGGCGGCCCGTCGCGGTGTTTCTTCTGCACGACGTAGAACAGGAACTGCGGCACCTCGAAGCGTTTCTCGGCGCCACGGCGGCGCTCGGTCGGGTCGGGCACGCGGGATGGGCGCTCGGTGCCTTTGCGCGACAGCGTCCAGCAACCCAGCACGTCGTAACCCAGCGAGGCATGCCAGTAGCGCCACGGGATATCGGGGCCGACCTGATAGAAGCCGTGCCCATACCAGCCATCGGTGCCGACGCAGGAGACGAAGATACCCTCTCCTTCAGCATCGCATCGACGTTGCGAAAGCTCTGCGCGATGTCGAAGACATGCTCGGTCGTGCCGCCGTCATAGATCAGCTCGAAGCGGTCTTTCAGGTCGTCGCCCACGGGGTCGGAGAGGTCATGGACATATTCCGCCCCCTCGATCGCCGAGAAATCGAGGCTTTCGAGCTTGGGCCAGCCGATGGTTTTCAGATAGGTCTCGCAGAACCCGTCTTCCTGAAACAGGTCCTCGGGCGCAGCCTCGATCCCCAGCCGTTGCAGCTTCTTGATCAGGCGCTCGGTCCAGCCGGGCGGGTTGAAATGCATCTTCTGGCGGCCCAGCATGATGCCGCCCGCGCAGCCCTTCACCAAGGGCGCGATATAAGCCAGTTGGAGCGCGATGTTGATGCTGATGCCCATGGGCTGCGGTCCTTTTGGGGCTCAGAGCAGAGCGGCGAAACGGTCGGGCACCACCACGGGAAAGCCACGCTCGGTCGCGGCGGGGTGGCGGGGCGGTTTGGGGCGGGCGGCATCGCGGCCCTGTTTGTCGACGGGAAATTCGGCCAGCGCAATTTCGCGCGCTTCGTCGAAGGGCAGGGCGGTGGCGGGGTCGATCTCGCCGATCATGCGCAGACGTCCAAACTGGTGCTTGCGCATGGAGCGGTGCTGGTCGCGCCCGCCCCGTGCCATGATCCGGTCCTCGGCGATCTGCGCATCGGCAAGGGCGAGGTGAAACAAGATGAAAGTGCCTGACATCTTTACGGGCAGGTTCAGCAGCCTGTGCCCGCCGTTCGCCCAGTTGGCGTGGCGCGCGATGACGAAAGGTTTGGAATAGGCAGGCGCGACATAGCCGTGGCGGCGCTGGCCAAGCGTCGGCGTGGCGGGGTCGAGCGGTATGGCCTCGCCCTCGCCCGACTGGATCATGTCGACGCCGGTGGCGAAGAGGTATCCGGCGGCATCCACCTCGGCCAGTGCCGCCTCCCAATCGAGGCCCGTTGCGGGGTCGACCACGACATATTCGTCGACATCCATCCGCACCACGTAGCGATAGCGTTCGCGCAGCAGGTCATTGGCGCGGCTCGACATCTTGCGGGCCATGAAGCTGTCGTTCTCGGCCCGCTCGCGGGGCGCATCGAGCAGCACTTCGGTCTGGATGCCAGTCAGGTCCACCTGAGGCTCCCAATCGTCGCCGTCGATCACCACGAACAGGTTCTCGCGTCCAACGATGGCGCCGTAATGGGCGATCCACTTCTCGAGAAAGAAATGCTCGTGGCGCACATGGGTCATGGCGGCTGCCAAGGACTTGCCCATGCCGCTCACCCTTGGGTCGCGGCTGCGGGGGCGATGCCGTCGGGTGGGGGCACGTCGAAGATGCGGCGGATGCGCTTGACGCCGACCTGCGCCTTCAGCGCGTCATAGCCGTCGGCTGCCAATCCCGCTTCTTCCAGCACTTCCCACTTGCGGTAATGCACCGCCGTGATCGCGCGGTGGCTGGGGAAAGATTTTCCGCGCAAGCGTCCGCCGAGGATGAAGTGGTCATTCTCTTCCAGCTCGTTCCAGGCAAGGCTTGCGCGCCGGATGGCGACGGGCAAGCTGATCTGGTCGAGATAGGGGCGGCGGAACTCGACCAGTTTCTCGATGCGGTCGAGCGCCTGCGCCGTTTCCATCCAGGCGCTCGCAAAACCGCTGTCTTGCGCGAAGAGGACAAAGCCCGAGGAATAATAGGGCACCATCGGGCGGCGGCGGTCGCGCATCAGCGTAATTCGGTCCTCGGGCACCGGCAGGCCGAAGGTGCCGTAGACGGTTTCCCAAAGATCGTCGGGCGCCCATTGGATCGAGGCGGCAGGCGAGCAGGTGACATGGCCTGCCTTGAGCAGGCGGGTGATGTCATGGGGGCGCATCACGAGGATGTCGCTGTCCATGAAGCCGCCCCATTGGGTGTCGCGGGGCTGCAGACAAGCGATGATCTTGTTGCCATGGGGATAGGCCGGGTCAAACACGCCTTCGGTCACCATCGGCCGGACCTCGCAGCGCATTCGGCGCAGCGTTTCGGTGACTGCAGGGTCCAGCTCCTCCATCCGGTGGGCTGGGCAGTAGCCGACGAGTTGGATCTCAGCGTCCAGATGCTGGCGGATCGAGGCGGCGAGGTAGCAGGCGATATACTGGTAGGTCGGCGGTTCAACCACGAAGAAGATTGTCAGCGAGGGCGTCATGATCCGCCCCCCTCAGTCTTCCAGCGCCAACGCGGGGTCGATGCCGACCTCCTGGCACATGCGCCAAGCGTAGGAGTTTTCGAGCGGAACGTTGCGCCGCCACCAGGGCTTGGTGCCGTTGGTATAGAGATGGACAGAAACGGTGGCCTCGGTGAACCAGCCTTCCACCCGTCCGTGAGGGTCGTAGAAGATGTCGTTGAGCTGGAACGGCACGGGGTAGAGGACATCGGGGGTCATCGCGCGTTCGTAATCGCCGGTCTGCTGGGCGAAATAGGTGAATGCCTGCGGGCCGAAGGCGGTGCGCTCGGTGCGGTAGATCTTGACCGCGTGGGGCGCGTCCTTCTGCTTTTCAAGCTTCTTGCGCTGCTGCTTGTTCCACCACGGCGGCGCAGTCGGGGAGGTTGTCGTAGTAGTCGAGCAGGCTGGTCCATCAGATCGCAGTCGTTGCGGCAGGGCGACGACCCCGCAGTTGAGCGCGCCGCGCATGCCGTGGCCTGCAAAAATCCACTCCCATTCGTCGGGAAAGGGCTTGTGGCAAAAGGCGTCGCAGTCGATCCAGACAGCGCCGGTGGCGCGGATCATCTTGTAGCGGAAGACGTTTGACAGGAAGCTGAAGCCGAGGTTTCCTCGACGATGTCCATGGGGATATCCATGATCTCGGAGGCGGGGCGGACCACGACGCCCTCGGGGGCGTTCTGGACGTTGTCCGTGCAGTAGAGCGTCACCGGATGGCCGTGGCGCAGGTGCGATTTCGAGACAGAGCTGGTTGAGATATTGCAGCTTTTCCCCGATCCAGAGGGAGGCCACGGGACGACGGTTCAGTTCCAATGGGATGCCCTTTTCCTGCAAGATTTCCCGCTCGACACGGCGCGGGTTGACCCGCTGGTTTATTGGGCACTTGTCGCCTGTTTCGGGCGTCAAGGCAAAGGGTTTCCGGACAGAGGAGAGGGTGTGTTGCGGGGGGGCAAGATGAGGCGGTTGCTATGCGCGGGCGCGGTGCGGGACATTGCGCGTCAAAGTAAGCAGGTCTCCTCTTGGTATCCACGGATCCGTGCATCCGGCGTTTGCGCGTGGATCGCGCGATGCTCCTGGCTGATGAACAGATGCCATCTTCTCTCCAACCCTGCTGATCCGCGCGGCCGTGGCCAGCCGCGCTGTCATGATCGTGGTGGCGTCCCTCAGAAGACGAAGTCGCTGGCGTCGAGTTGGGCCACCGTGACGCCATTGAGCAAGATGGAGTTTCCGTTCCCGGTGTTGATCAATACACCCTGCGCCGTCGTGCTGGAGGCCGCCAGGACGTCGGACACCCAACTTCGACACTTCGCGATGATTGTAGGCCCTTCTGGGCGATACCGAGCTCAACGAAATAGGGCCTTCCGCGTGTGGGAGGGCGCATTTGGGCGAAATTCCTGTTGTGGCATGCCTAGTATAAATATTGCTTTGAATCATCGCGTATAATTGCATATCGTTGCGACATGTATACGAAGATCACGAGATCTGGCGGGCGCCAGTATCTACAACTGGTCGAGGGCTTTCGCAACGAAGAGGGCAAGGTCCGCCATCGCGTCGTCGCCAACCTGGGCCGCCTTGAAGATCTGAATCCCGCCAAGCTTGATCCCCTGATCAATGGTCTGAACCGCGCCATCGGGCGCAGCGACAACACGGCATTTCCCGTCGAGATCGAAAGCTCCAAGGCCTACGGCAACGTCTTTGCCCTGCATGAGCTGTGGAAAGACCTCGGCTTCGATCGCGCCCCTTGGCCGCGCCATGCGATCTGGGCGGCGCAAGATCGAAGCGGATGCCCTCGTCCGGGCGATGGTGTTCAACCGCCTGTGCGACCCGACAAGCAAACTGGGCTGCCTGCGCTGGCTGGACACCGTGGCCATGCCAGAGATGCCAACCAAGGTGGAACATCACCATCTCCTGCGCGCCATGGACGCGATGATGGACAACGTTGATCGAGTCGAAGCTGAGCTGGCCAAACAGATCCGCCCCTTGGTGGATCGCAACCTCACCGTCGTCTTCTATGACCTGACCACCGTGCGCATCCATGGCGAAGGTGAGGTTGACGACGACATCCGCGCCTATGGCATGAACAAGGAGACCGGCGGCATCGCCCGCCAGTTCGTCATGGGGGTGGTGCAAACCGCCGAGGGCCTGCCCCTCATGCACACCATCCACCCGGGCAATGTCGCGGAGACGAAGACCCCGCAAGCCATGCTCGCCACGGTCCTTTGAGCGCTTCGCTATCGAACGCATCATCCTGGTGGCAGACCGTGGGCTTCTGAGCCCCGACAACATCGACGCTCTGACATCGCTGGCCGAGCAGGGCGGGCGCACGCTGGAGTTCATTTTGGCCGTCCCCGCGCGCCGCTATAGCGACCTGGTCGAGGCCTTCAGGGACATGGCCTTCGACGAGGCCGGGCTAACCGAGGATCGCTTTGCCGGCCATCGCCTGATCGTTGCCCATGACCCGCTGCGTGCCGCTGAACAGGGCGAGCGGCGCCGGGCGCGCATCGCTGAGCTCGACGCCATGGCTGAGAAGATGGTTGGTAAACTCGACGCCCAGGATGCCGGGCAGACCGCCAAGGGGCGTCGCGCCTCTGACCGCGGGGCCTATAGCCGCTTTACCCGCGCCGTCGCGGACGCCGAGCTCACGCGGTTCATCAAGGCCGATCTCAACGCAGACCGCTTCAGCTGGGCTATCGATGAAGGCGCCATCGCCGAGGCCGAGCTCTTCGACGGAACGCTCGCGCTGATCACCAACACCACGGACATCAGTCCCGCTGAGGCCGTCGCGCGCTACAAGGGGCTCGCCGATATCGAGCGGGGCTTTCGAGTCCTCAAGTCCGACATCGAGATCGCGCCAGTTCACCACCGCCTGCCTGATCGCATTCGCGCCCATGCGCTTATCTGCTTCCTGGCCCTGACCCTCTACCGCGTCATGCGCATGCGCCTGAAAGCCAAGGGGCACAGCGCAAGCCCGCGCACCGCCCTCGATCTGCTGGAACGCATTCAACAGCACGTCGCCCGTATCGGCCCGACGACCAAAACCACCCTCACACGTCAGCAACCGGAACAACTCGACCTCTTCGAAGCCTTGAGCCTGAAAACACCCGTCTGAAACGGCCTTGTTGTGGCAAAAGCGGCAATCCCGCTTCAACAATAACAATTGCTTACGCGTTTA
>JAGYLB010000071.1 GCA_018401055.1 Roseicyclus sp. | reverse complement strand
GGAGACGGCAGCCTCCTGCAACACCTCTTCGGCCAGTCCGAGGTCGCGCAACCCCGCCGCGAGGATGGCAAGCAACCGCCCCCGGTCGGCCCGCATCACGCGGTCAAGCTCTCTTGAGACCGCGATGGCACTGGACGGTCCGGGGGCGGTCATGGCGTCAACTGGCCGGGTTGTAGTCCATCAGCGGCCTGATCTCGATCGTGCCGAAATGGGCTGAAGGGATCAGCGCCGCATAGGTCAGGGCCGCATCCAGATCGGGCACATCGACGATGTAGTAGCCGCCCAGATGTTCCCGCGTTTCGGCAAAGGGGCCGTCCATCGTCTCGACCTTGCCGCCCTTGATGCGGAGCGAGGTCGCGGTCTCGACGCCTTGCAAGCCTTCGCCGCCGCGCAGGACGCCGTCGGCCTTCATGCGCGCGTTCGCGGCGAAATAGCCACTCATCATCTCGGTGAAGGCAGGGGTGCCATAGGCGGGTTCCAGTGCGGGGTCGTTGTAGATCAAGAGCATGTATTGCATGGTTTTCCCCTTATTGTCCAAGGATCTGCAAGACGATGGCAACCATCGCGACCAGGGCCGCCACCAGGTTGGTGCCATTGCCGACATAGCGCAGCGGATGGCCCGCATTGCCCGCGACCAGACCGAAGGGATGCGCGATGCGCCCCACAACCAGCAGCCCGCCCGACACATGCAGCCAGAGCGCGGGCGCGCCCATGCCTTCGGCCAGCATCATCAAGATCAAGACGAAGCCCGCCCATTCGGCGCAATTGCCATGCTGGCGGATGCGCTGCAGCAAGACGGCGTCACCGCCGTCGCCAAAGGACACACCCGCCGCCGAGCGGACGGATGAGACCCTGAACCACAAGATCAGATAGATCGCCGCCACCGGCAGCGCGTAGAGGGGTGTTACTTCGAAAACCATGTGCACTCCTTACCGTTCGAGGTTTCGATACCCCGGTGACGCCGGAGGGTCGCAGATTTCGACATCGGGCCGAAGAAATTTTTGGGGGCGGACGGGTGCGGGGGCGGCGCGGGGCGCGCGCTGCGCCGGGGGTCACCGGGCGTACACTGGGCGTAGGGGGCCACAGCGGCCAACCATTCAAGGCCCCCCTCACACCACCTGCCCCCGAAATCCACCCCCTCGGCCACGCCCTTCACCTCCACGATGCCGAGGCCAAGCCGCCTCGCCAGACGCCTCTGCCCCTATCTTGATGGGGCGGGACTGGGGCTGGAGCGCTTCGAGCGCACAGACCGTACAGGCGGATCCGCCGTTCGCTGCAGCACCAAAAGCCTCAGAATATAGCAAAAGAGGGCACTCACCGTCCTATCGTTGTTAGAATTGCAGTGGACCCTGTACTCGGACCCGTTGCCGCGCCAAGTTTCGCGTTGCTGTGCGGTATCGTTGTGTCTTGGCAATGGTCGGCATTCTCGGACCATCAGCCACGAAAGGGGGGAAGAAATGCACAGGGCGACCGAGCCAAAGAAAAAGATCGCGGCCGAGGTTGCCGCACATCTGGCGCATCACGGCGCGACGCTGCCGTCGTTGGGGCAGCTGTCGGCGGGAACATCTGCGACGCGACAGTTGATCCGCTATTACTTCGACGAGCCGACGGACATGCTGTTGGCCGTCTGCGATTGTCTGGCAGAGGCCTATCGCATGGCGCTGGTCAACGGGGTGAACGGGCTGGAGGGGAAGGCGCGGCTGGACTTCATCCTCGATTTCTACTTCGACCTTGTCGACGAAGTTCCGAAACCGCGTGACGATCAGGCCTATGACGCGATGATGGCCTATGCCGCCGGATCTGCCAAGGTGCGCGCGGCGCTGCGCGACCAGTACACCCTGCTGGGGCAGGTGCTGGCACTGGAGATCAAGATCGTGCATCCGCAGCTGACACTCGACCATTGCGCCGAGATCTCCTATCTGTTCACCTGCCTGATGTACGGCCACTGGAAGATGGTCGCGAGCCTCGGCCTGACCGAGGATCACAAGCACATCACGCGCCGCGCGGTGGACCGAATCATCACGCTCTATGCGCAAGAAGGCAGCCGCCCGAAGGACTGGCCGCGCCCCTGGACGCAGCAGGACTGATTTTTCATTGCGAAAAAGAGTCCGGCGGCGAACCCGGGGTTTTGGCGCAGTCCTGAGTTGTGCCAATCCGCCCGGCTGGCGCCGCTGCCGCGGCGCGATTGTTGCCTCTGCGTAAACCACACCGTGTACTGCCTGACGAAAACTGGCGCGCTGAAGAGCTTCGTTGACAGGTCGCCGGCGGTGCGCAGCCTTTCCAGCGCGCCTAGCGGCGACGCGAGCAATAACAGGGAAACGCACATGAGACATTTGATGATTGCGGCCGTTCTGGGCTGCGCGGCGGTGCCGGCTCAGGCGACCACCGTAAATTACGTTATGGACTTTGACACCGGTGGCGTCTGCACGAGTTCCTTCGTGACCTCCACACCCGACGGGACACTGACCGACTGCGCCTTCCTCACGACGAATATCGGTCTGACCTATGGGGACCAGCCGGGGGTGGATGTCGAGTGGCGGGCAAACGCGGACCTCGGCGAGCAGCGTCTGATCACCGCGATTTCGACCGGCAATACGTTCTATGCCGATAATTTCGCCAATGCCCGCAGCAACATTCTAAGTGCCTCGATCATTCTGCGCGCCCTGGATGGCGCAACGGTGGGGCTGCAGGGCTTCGAGCTTGTCGCGTCCAACTGGCTGTCAACAGCCCTTGGGAACAACGATTCGGGTTTCACCATCAACGATCTCGATCCGGTGAACGGTTTCGCCTCCGTTTCGGACACAGTGGCCTCGACGACTGTCCGGGATGCCCGCAATGCCTTCAGCTTCTTGAACCTGTCTTCGGCCGTCGGTATCGAAATCCGGTTGGGGCCGGATGCGTCGTCATTCGGCTGGGGCATCGACAACATCAGGTATTCGGTGACGCCTGCGGGCGTGACCGCAACCGCCGCAATGCGCACCGATCCCGCTGCCCGCCGCGGGCTGGATGATGATCGCGGGACTTGGCGCGATGACCGCGCTTCGCCGCCGCGCAAGGCCTGAAGAACCGCACCGAAAAGCTCCCGTCGCCTGCAGTGGCGGCGGGCCGGAGCATGCGTCCAGCACCGACATCCCGACCGGGGCCCATCAAGGGGCGGAAGAGGGCCGGGCGGCAGCCCGGTGCCGCCGTCACCACCACAGGGGGCGGCAACCGGACAGTTGCTGGTAGAGCGGAGCAGAGCCGCACCTCAATGAGTTGGTCGGCACGTGCCGAATCCGTGAACGCGGGCTGTCGATGGGGCCCTCAGAAGAAGCCTTTCTTGAGAGCCATCGCGGCTTGGCACCAATGGCCGCAGTCTCGCCGCCGATCTCGGAGACCTGCAGGCGCGGCATGCGACGGCGGATCCCGTGGCGCGGCTGATCCCAGAATGCGGTGCGCGCGATGAGCGCCTCGGCCAAGGCGCGCGGGATCTGGCCCCCGAAGACGATGACCTCGGGATCGACCACCGCGCTCAGGACGTTCACGATGCGGTTGTGAGAGGGCTCGACCCGGTCCAGCCAGTCCGCGACGCTAGGCCATGTGATCTCGAACCGCCGGGACAGGTCGTAAATCGTCGTCACGTCCACCCCGTTGGCCTGCAATGTTTCCAGCAGGCTCCGCAGTGCCGGCCTGTCGGGCATCTCGGCGGGGGTGAACATCCCCGACAACTCGCCGGCGTTGCCAAAGGCCCCACGGGCAAGCTCTCCGTCCAGGATAATCCCGCCGCCGAACCCGTAGTTGAACGACAGGTAGACGAAATTGTCGACCTCGCGGCCGACGCCCAACATCTGCTCGCAGATCGCGCCGGTGTTGGCGCCGTTTTCTGTCCAGACCGGCAGGCCGAAATGCTCTGACAGGAGCGGGCCAAGCTGGACATCCGACCAGTGCAACAACGGCTCGGGCGGGTTGTAGCGTGACCCTTCGATCACGAAGCCCGAGATGGCGAAGCCGATGCCGAACAGGTCCTCGGCGGTGAAACCCGCCTCGGTGCGCAACTCAGCGATCACGGCGCCGACCCGCGCCAGTCCCTCTTGCAGCGTCAGGTCACTGATCGGAACGGACCGCGTCCGCACGCCGCCTGCGAAGTCCATAACGGCGATGCCCGCGCTGTCGGTATTGATCGAGATGCCGGCCACGCAGGCGAAGCGCGGGTTGATCGACAGGCGCGGGCTGGGCTTGCCCTTGTAGGCGGGCGGCTCGAGATCGCCGAGGATCAGCAGACCGCGATCGGCAAGCTGCGCGATGATCCGGTGGATGGATTGCTGCGTCAGGTCCAGCCGGGCGCCAAGCGCCGAGCGTGCCAGCCCCGCGCTGCGCCAGACATGCGACAGGACGAGACGCTCGTTTCCGGATACCGCTTCGGCGAGGTCGGGCGCGCGTCGGAAACGGGCGGGCGTGTAGGTCCATGGGTCATAGTCGGTCGCGCGGATCATCGCGGAAGCATACCGGCGTCCGGCGGGATTTCCAGCGGCAGTATTTCGTCATTCCATTGTCACACACAAAGTGTAACAAATGTTTCTGACATCTCGTCTCCGGCGATTCCGCAACCCCTGGGAGGTTCCCCATGACCATCAAGTCCTTCATCCTGCCCGTTCTGGCGTTCAGCGCCTTCGCGCCTGCCGCGCAGGCCGCAGATATCGAGTTCTGGTACGGCAATACCGGCGTCACCGAAGAGGCCATTCAGGGCCATTGCGAGGCATTCAACGCCGCGCAGGACGCCCATACGATCACCTGCGTCGGTCAGGGCAGCTACGAGGCAGGCATGCAGACCGCCATCGCCGCCTACCGCTCGGGCGAGCATCCCGTCCTGATCCAGTTCTTCGATGCCGGCACGCTCGACCTGATGCTGTCGGACGCGGTGCTGCCCGTGTCCGACATCATGCCCGATGTGGACTGGTCCGACTACAACACCGGCGCGCGCGGCTATTACGAGACCTCGACCGGAGCGATGTTCTCGCAGCCCTACAACGGGTCCACTCTCGTGTTCTATGCCAATATGGACATGCTGGGCGAGGTCGGCGTGAGCGAGGTGCCGCAGACCTGGGAACGCGTGATCGAGGTGTCGCGCCTGCTTCAGGCCGATGGCCATGCCTGCCCCTTCGTCACCGACGGCCATCCCTGGCGCGTGCTGGAGCAGTTCTCGGCCCGCCACGGCGCGGCGATTGCGACAAACAACAACGGGTACGCCGGTCTGGACGCCGAATACAATTTCAACACCGGGCCGGTGGCCGACCACCTCGCCAATCTCGCCGCTTGGCGCGAGGAGGGTCTGGTGCGCCTGAACGCCGATACGGCGGCGGGCAACTACGTCGCGGCCTTCAACGCGGGCGAGATGCGCGATGATGGAGGCCTCCAGCCGGGTCCTTCGGCGCGATCCGGGCCGCCTTGGGCGATGCCGCAGCGCTTGGCATGGCGCCGATGTACGAGGGCGTCGAGCGCCGCAACACCTTCATCGGTGGCGCCTCCATCTGGGTCATGAAGGGCCATGACGAGGCCGATTACGCGGCGGCGGTGGCCTTCCTCAACTTCGTGCGCGAGACCGAACAGCAGATCGAGATGACCCGGATGACCGGCAACCTGCCGGTGACCATGGCGGCCCTGAACGCGCTGTGGCCAGCGGTCGTGCCGCGGAACCGGAATTCGCCACCGCCGAAATGGGCGTTGCCTCGCTCAATCAGCCGGGCAATGAGAACTCGCGCGGCATCCGCCTCGGCTTCTACGTGCAGTTCCGCGATGTCTTCATCGAGGAGACGCAGCGCGCCTTCAACGGCGAGCAGACGATGCAGGCCGCGCTCGACAGCGCCGTGATGCGGGGAAACCAGCTTCTGCGTCGCTTCGAGCAGACCTACCAGGGCGTCACCCTGCCCTGAGCCCGGCACAAGAACTCTGGCACCGGCGCGCGTTGCGCCGGTGTCCCTCATTCGGAGCGGGACGATGCAAAAGGGCTTTTACTCGGGCAAGTGGACCTATGCGGCCCTTGTTGCGCCGATCCTGATCCTGATCTTCCTGTTTTTCTACGTGCCGGTTGGGCTGGCCTTCTTCTGGTCGCTGTTTCTGGAGCGTCCCTTCGGCGGTGGTTCGCAGTTCGTGGGGTTCGACAATTTCGCGCGGGTGCTGTCGGACCCGGAATTCTGGGACGCGCTGAAGCGCACCGCCATTTTCATGATCGTGGCCCCCAGCCTTGCCATCGGGATCTCGTTGATGCTGGCGCTGGCCGCGGATAGGGGCCTGCGCGGGTCGGCTGCCGCGCGCAACATCCTCATCTGGCCCAAGGCGGTCGCCGGGGCCTCCATCGGGGTGGTGTTCGTCTTTGTCTTCAACCCGTTTCTGGGCATCTTCGCGCCGATCAACGAGATCTGGCCGGGCTTTTGGAATCCGCGCATCGACGGCACCGATGCCTTCATCACCATCGTCGTGGCGCAGGTCTGGAACGGCATCCCGTTCAACTTCATCATCCTGCTGTCCGGTCTGCAGACCATCCCCGACACCGTGACCAAGGCGGCGGTGATGGATGGCGCAAGCCCGTGGCGACGGGTCCGGGACATCCAGATCCCGCTGCTGACGCCACAGCTGTTCCTGACCTTCGTGCTGGAATTCGTCGGCACCGTGGTCGAGGCATTCGGCCTGATCGACACCATGACCGAGGGCGGACCGGGCGGGGCCACGACGCTGTTGATCTACAAGATCTATGTCGACGGGTTCAAAGCCTATGACCTGTCGGGGGCCGCGACGCAGACGGTGATCTTGATGCTGTTCGTGCTGATCATGGTCGCCTTGCAGTTCCGCCTTGAAAAGCATGTGAAGTATGAAAGATGAGCCGATGATCGAACGCAGCCGCAGCATCGACATCGTCGCCCGGATCGTCTTGATCGTCGGCGTCGCCTTCATTCTCGCGCCGCTGGTGATCGCCTTTCTGACCGCCACGCTGTCCTACGAGCAATTCGTGCGCAACGGCGGCATCACGCTGCAGGTCGGCGGGCATTTCCTCGACAATCTCGCCCATATCTGGACCGAGACGGCGTTGCCTGCACAGCTATGGAACTCCATCGTGATCTCGACGCTGGTGGCGGCGATCAAATGCGCCTTCGCCTTCACCGCGACCTTTGCGCTCGTGTTCTTCGACAACCGGCTGAACCGCCTCGTCTTTGCGCTGACCCTCGTGACGGTGATGCTGCCGCTGGAATTGGTCGTCATCACCACCTACCAGATCGTGGCCAATATCGCGATGCCGCTGAACTGGGTCCTGTCGCTGACGGGTCTCGGCGAAATCACGGGGCTGGGGAGCAGTCTGCGGCTCAGCCTGCTTGACACCTATATCGGCGTGGCCGCCCCCATCGCCTGCGGATCGACCAGCGTCTTCATCTACCGGCAGTTCTTTCTGTCGCTGCCGCGCGACCTGCCCAAGGCGGCCGCGATGGACGGGGCGAGGGCCGTGGCGCTTCATGTGGGACATCTTGCTGCCGCTGTCCTGGACCCCGCTGGTGGCGACCTTCATGTTCTGGTTCATCGGCGGCTGGACGCAATACCTCTGGCCGCTGGTTGCGGCCTCCACGCCCGATGCGCAACCGGCGGTCGTGGGGCTGGCGCGGCTGGCCACCTCCGAGCCGGATCGCATTCCCGAAGTGCCGATGCTGATGACCGGCGCGCTCTTCGTGTCCTTCATTCCCGTCGTGCTGATCGCCCTGATGCAGCGGCAGATCGTGCGCGGCCTCAACCTGTCGGAGAAATGAGCGTGGCCGATGACCCCATCCATCTCGACGCCGTCACGAAATCCTTCGGCGCCACGCCCGTGATCGACGCCATCACGGCCACGCTGGGGGGCGGGGAGTTTACCGTGATCCTCGGGCCGTCGGGCTGCGGCAAGTCCACGCTTCTGAACATGATCGCGGGGCTGGAAAGGCTAAACAGCGGCAAGATCCGCATCGGCGCGCGCGAGGTGCAGGACCTGCCGCCCAAGGATCGTGGCTGCGCGATGGTGTTCCAGAATTACGCGCTTTATCCGCATATGACGGTGGGCGACAACATCGGCTATGCCTTGAAGGTCGCGGGCGTGCGTGGACCCGAACGCGCCCGCCGCGTGGCCGAGGCCGCGCGGGTGGTGGAACTGGGCGGCCTGCTCGACCGCCGCCCCTCCGAACTGTCGGGTGGGCAGCGCCAGCGCGTTGCCATCGCGCGCGCCATCGTGCGCGAGCCCCGAGTGCTCTTGTTCGACGAACCGCTCAGCAATCTCGATGCCAAGCTGCGGCACGGCATGCGGATGGAATTGAGCCAGTTGCACCGGACCATCGGGGCCACCACCGTCTTCGTCACCCATGACCAGGTCGAGGCGATGACCTTGGCCGACAAGGTTTTGATCCTGAACAAGGGCCGGATCGAGCAGTTCGACACGCCCCAGGCCATTTACCACCGGCCAGCCACCAGTTTCGTGGCGGGCTTCATCGGGGCGCCACCGATGAACCTTTTGCCGGTGACGGGCGGCGACGGTGTGCTGCGACTGGACGACGGCGCCGAACTGGCCCGCCATCGCCACGAGGGTCCGGTCCTGCTGGGCATCCGGCCCGAAAAGATCTCGATCGGCGACAAGGGCTTCGCGGCCCGGGTGGTGTATCGCGAGGATCTGGGCTCGCACACCGCCATCGTCGCCCGACTGTCGGGCGGGCAGGAGGTTCAGGTCGCCACGCCGATCGGGATGCATCTGGCCCCCGCCGACACCATCACCGTCGATTTCCCGCAAGACCACCTGCACCTGTTCGATCCCGCAACAGGGCTACGACTGGAGACCCCATGAAAGACAGGACCGACCCATCCCGCCCCGATCCCATCGCCTATCTCACGGGCAGGCTCGACGGCACCCTCCGCCCGCCGGGTATTTCGCTTCCGGGCGAAGGCGGCAAGTTCGCGACGGATGGCCATGTGCAGACTTGGGCGGGCAACACTTTCGTGTGCCATGTCCTGCCCGACAGCGCCGCGCATGACGCCATCCGCGGCCTGCAAGAAGAGGTTAAGATGAGCCGCTTCGCGCGCTTCTTCACCTTTCTGCCGCCCAGTTCCTTTCACATGACGATCCTTGGCGGCATGTCCCCCGGGTTCGAGCCGCGCGGCCCGCGCCGCGACACGGTCAGCGCCGAATTGCTCAAAAGTGTCGAGGGGCTGACCTTGCCCGCCAACCGGCAGGCGCGCGTGGCGGATCTCTATTGCGGGCACAGCCTGACCATGACGGGCACGGGGCCGGATGGCGATGCGCCGTTCCGGGCCGACCGCGACAGGCTGCGCGCGGCCACCGGGATCAACCCGGCAGATTACGATGACCACGTCTTTCACATCACGCTGGCCTATCTGATCGACTGGCTGACCCTTCCAACGGCCGAGGCGCTGGTGGCCTTCAGTGCAGAGCTGACCGAACGCTACCGCGCGCCCCTGTCGGATATTCCGCTAGGCCCGGTGGAATTCTGCAACTTCGAGACGATGCACCATTTCGAACCCCTCAAGGCGCTGGTCTGAGCCATGGCCCTGTCGGAGACAGAACGCGACGGCCTGATCGCCGCAGTCCGCGCCGCGGCCCGGACCGAGATCCTGCCGCGGTTCCGGCGGCTTGCGCCCGGGGATATCGACACCAAGACATCACCGAGTGATCTCGTCACCGTGGCCGACCGCGCCGCCGAGCGCGTGCTGTACGACGCGGTGCGCGCGCTCATGCCCGACGCGGCCATCGTGGGCGAGGAAGCGGTGTCGGAAGACCCGAGCATCCTAGAGCGCCTAAAGCACGGCGGGCGCACGGTGTTGATCGACCCGATCGACGGGACATGGAACTACGCCTCGGGCCTTGCGCTCTTCGGTGTAATTCTTGCCGTGGTCGAGGATGGGCAGACAGGTTTCGGATTGCTCTATGATCCTGTCATGGACGACTGGGTCATGGCGGAGCGCGGCCGGGGTGCTTGGTTCTGCCGCCCCGCCGAGGCAGCCGTTGGATTACACGGCCCGCCGTCGCGCCCCAAATCCGAGGCCCATGCCTTTGTCCCGCTCTTTCTCTACCCGCCCTCCGACCGAGCCCGGATCGCCGCAAGGTTGCCCGATTGGGGGCGTGTGACCAGCCTGCGATGTTCGTGCCATGAATACAGGACGCTGGCTTTGGGCCACGCGGACCTGATCGTGGCGCCCAGACCCAAACCCTGGGATCACGCAGCCGGTGTCTTGATTGCCGAGGAAATGGGCGGCAGCGTCTGGTCGGGAAAGCCGGGCTACGTCCTGACCGACAGCGCAACCACACTTATCGTAAAAGGCAGGGCTCCCGTCGATCCCGGTTGGGTGTCCGACTTTCTGTGAGGCACCCTGCGTCAGGCCAACCATCTCGTACAGAGCGTGAGGCTGGAGATGTTGCAGGCCCCCGCAGGTTCCCGCATGGCAAAGCTGGCAGAATCGCTAGGCAATCTCCCCAGCACGATTACGGCGAGCCAAGAATAGCCAAGCTCTTGATGGAGCGAGAAACAAGCCGGAGGATTGGCACTTTTCTTCGTTGCCATGGCGATGCGCGGCCACTGGTTCTGGACGCTGCACTGCCGCGCAGATGATGGGCTGAGCATCTGCAAAAGGCCGAGCGCGTCGACGTAGAGCACACCGACGCAGGGGACGGGGAGCGGACGTTGACCAGACCGTGGCCATCATCGATCTGTCGCGTCACGAACAGCCCGCGTACGCGCAAAGCCCCTCGTGGCGCTGCATGTGACACGCCCGTCGTCTGCATGTCGGACCAAGGAAGCGCCAGACAAAGCACGGTGTTCGATGCTCGTCTGCATGACATCCGCAGCTATGTCGCCTAGAGCGGTGGCCGTACGGATGCGCGGGTGCCGGACCTTAAAGCGGGAAGCTACGAATGCACTTCTGGATGGCCATCGCCCTGATACTGGTCCTGTCGGCGGTGGGTCTCACCTACGAGATCGCGGCGGGTCGGGTGCTGGCGCCGTATTTCGGCACCTCGCTGGTGACATGGACGGCGGTGATCGCGACGGTGCTGGCGGGCTTTTCGCTGGGCAACGCGCTTGGGGGCCTCCTGGCCGAGCGGGATCGGCGGGTCGCGCTGCGCAGCATGCGCGGCGTGCTGGTGGCGACGGCGGTTCTGGCGGCCCTGTCTCCGACCATTCTTGCGCTTCTCTACAGCTTCGGCGCACGCGGAACATCCGGCATGCTGATCAGCGTCGTGCTGGCGTTTTTCCCGGCATCCGTCCTAATCAGCGCGCCCTCGCCGCTGCTTGCGCGGCTCGCGGTCGAGGCCCGGCCCGGCCGCGAGGGGTCATCGCTCGGCATGGTGCTGGCGGCCGGGTCGCTGGGGGCGATCCTTGGCGCGGTTCTTGCGGGCTTCGTCGCCTTGCCCTTTGCCGGGTCGGTGGCGACATTCGCAGCCTGTGGGGCGGCGGCGCTTTTGTGTGTGCCGTTCCTGCGGGAGACCGGGCAGGGCGGTGGCCAGGGTCCCGGAGCAAAGGAACCGCAGGCCCCGTCGCTCGCCCCGCTTCTGCCGATCGCGGCCCTTGTGGTGGGCAGCGCGGCCCTCGGGCCGGTCTGCCGTTACGAGTCCGGGCTGTCTTGCATCGACATCACCCGAACCGGCGGGGCCATCAGTCTCTATTCCGACCGCACGCATCAGGCGGCCGAGCTGATCGTGCGCGCGGGCGATGCGCCCGACGCCCCGATGGGCCTCGTGATCCCGTATACGCAGTGGATCTGGGCGCGCATGGACGCCGATCTTGGATCCGCGCCCTCGGTCCTGTTCATCGGGGGCGGGGGCTACACGCTGCCGACACGCCTGCTGTCGTCTCGGCCTCAGGCGCATGCCGTGGCCGTCGAGATCGACCCGTTGATCACCGATGTCGTGCGCCAGAACCTGCCACAGGCGGCCGAGATGATCACCCGTGCGGGCTATGACGCCTCGATCGAGGCGCCGCCGGGCGCGGCACCGCCCGGACGGCTCGGGATCGTGCACGCGGACGGGCGCATCTATCTCAACGAGACCACGCGCCGCTATGACGCGGCGGTGATGGATGCCTTCTCGTCGGCCTCGGTTCCCGCCCACCTTGTCACGCGCGAGACCTTCGCCCGGCTGCGGGCGATCGTGGACGGGCCGATCTACGTCAACCTGATCGACGCGCCGGACGGCCCGCTGGCCCGTGGCACCCACGCCATCTTGCGCGAGATCTATCCGCATGTCGTCGCCGTGCGCGGACCTTTGGGGCCGAACGGGCGGGGCAACGTGATGCTTGCCGCCTCGCCCATGCCGCTGGCCGATCTGGATTTCCTGCCGGAGGGCTACGCGCCGGCACAGATTTCGGCCGCGCGTGCCTTTACCGACGATCGCGGCTGGGTCGGCTACAGGTGAGCGTCCGGAAAGAGCCGAGCGGCGCACATCACGGGCCGCCTCATTGGCCAGCGAAAGCCGCAAGCCGCTGCACGCCCAACTCGGTTCTGTACCATTCGGCGATGACCCTGCGTTCTTCCGGCGTCATCTGGGTCACGTTTCCGGGGGGCATCGCGTGGCTGGTGGCGGCCTGCAGATAGATCGTGGTGGCATAGCGGGCGATCTCGGCCTCGGTGTCCAGCCGCACGCCGCGCGGTGCCCAGTGGATGCCGGGCCAGACCGGTTCGGCATTGTGACACATGGAACAGCGCCCCATCACGATGCTGGCGACCTCGTCGAAGCCTGCCGTCTCGACCACGGGCACGAGGTGCTCGGGTACCACGGCCTCCGCCTCCCAGTCGATCCCGCGGTGCATTGGTGCCGATGACAGCCACATGATCGCGATGAACAGCAGGGCCGTGACGCCCCATGTCCAGTGCGGGTTGCCCCCCCGCGCATGGCGGGTGTTGAAATAATGCCGGATCAGAACGCCCATCAGAAAGACAAGGCTGGCGATCAGCCATGCGTATTCGGTGCCGAAAGCCATCGGGTAATGGTTTGACAACATCAAGAACACGACCGGGAGGGTCAGGTAATTGTTGTGGGTCGATCGGAGTTTCGCGATCTTGCCGTATTTGGGGTCAGGTCTGCGGCCGGCCTGCAGGTCGGCCACAACGATGCGCTGGTTGGGCATGATGATTAGGAACACATTCGCCGTCATGATCGTCGCGGTGAAGGCGCCCAGATGCAGCATCGCGGCCCGCCCGGTGAAGACCTGGTCATAGCCCCAGGCCATGGCGACGAGGATGACGAACAAGATCAGCATCAGCAGCGTGGGGCGCGCGCCCAGCGGGCTTTTGCACAGTTGGTCGTAGACCAGCCAGCCCAGCGCAAGCGAGCCCGCCGAGATGCCGATCGCCTGCCAGACCGCAAGCTCGACCTTGTCATAGTCGATCAGGAACATCTCGGCCCCGGACCAGTAGACCAGCATCAACAGCGCCGCGCCCGACAGCCATGTGCTGTAGCTTTCCCATTTGAACCAGGTCAGATGCTCGGGCATCGCGGCGGGCGCCACGAGGTATTTGCGGATGTGGTAAAACCCGCCGCCATGGACCTGCCATTCCTCACCATGTGCACCTGCAGGCAGGTCGTCTGCCTTGCGCAGCCCAAGGTCGAGCGCGATGAAATAGAAGCTTGACCCGATCCAGGCCATCGCCGTGATCACGTGCAGCCAGCGGACCGCGAAGGCGATCCAGTCGGTCATGATGGCAAGATCGTACATCGCTGGGCTCCATCCCCGGTCTGGTTCCGGCAGCACACTAGGCCGAAGCGCAATTCCGTGATAATTCCTGATTATCTGCAGCACCTTCAAGAAATCCAGAAGAATGGCGGCATGAACAACATCAACAACGTCCGCATGTTCGTGCGTGTCTTCGAGCTTGAGAACATGTCGGCCGCCGCCCGCGACCTGCGCGTTTCGGCGGCCGTCGCCTCCAGCAGGATCGGAGAGCTGGAGAAACATCTGGGTGTGCGCCTGTTCACGCGCACCACGCGGTCGATCCAGCCCACCGAACAGGGGCGCATCTTCTACGACAAGGCGGTGGCGATCCTTGACGCCGTCGACGAGGCCGAGGCGGCGGTGCATGAGATCACGCGCAAGCCGCGCGGGTCGCTGTTTGTCGCGGCGACGCTGGGCGTGGGGCGGCGGCTGGTCGCGCCCCATATCGCCGAGTTTCAGGCCGAATATCCCGACATCCACGTCCGTCTTCGCCTGTCGGACCGCAAGATCGACCTGATGGCCGAAGGGTTGGACCTTGCCTTTGTGCTGGGCAACCCGCCCGATTCCGCGCATCGCATCCGGGTGATCGACGAATGCCCGCGAGTGCTCTGCGCCTCACCCGATTACATCGCCCGGCGCGGAGCGCCGCAGCGGGGCTTTGACCTGTTGAACGACCGGCACGATTGCCTGCTGCTGCGCTTCCCCGGATCGACCGAATTCCGTTGGATGCTGGATACGACGGATGGGCCGCAATCCTTCGCGGTGTCGGGGCCGGTCAGTTGCGATGACGGCGATGTGTTGACGCAATGGGCGCTCGACGGGCGTGGCATCATCAACAAGCCGGTCTTTGACGTGGCCGATCATCTGGCGGCGGGGCGCCTAGTGCCGGTCTGCCCGCAGACGCCGCCCCCCCGCGCACAATTGGCTGTGCTTTATCCGCACAAGCGCAATCAGGACCCAAAGGCGCGGCTTTTCATCGACTTCATGGTGGCCCGGATCAAGGCATCGCTGCGCGGCGATGCGGCGGGCGGTCAGCTGCCCCTGTAGGTGGAATAGCCGAAGGGCGAAAGCAGCAGCGGCACGTGGTAATGCGCGGCCTCGTCCATTCGGAACCGCAGCGGGATCAGGTCGAGAAAGCCGTCGGGCGCTTGCAACGAACGCAGATAGTCACCGGCCGCGAAGATCAGCTCATACTCGCCCGGCGCGAAGGCATCGGCGGGCAGGATGGGCGTGTCCGTCCGGCCATCGGCATTTGTGATCATGTCGGCCAGCCCTTCGCGGTGGTCGCCGTCCAGCCTATAGAGCCGGACCCGCATCCCGCTGGCTGGCATCCCGCGGGCGGTGTCGAGGACATGGGTGGTCAGGTATCCGGTCATCGCGCGCTCTCCATCTCTGTCCTCCGTGTGCCGCAGCCCCGCGCTGGCCAGAAGCGCGGACATCGCGAAACACTTTCAAGATTCGTTTGAAAGACCGGTTTTTCACCTTGGTTTATCCATAAGGTGATTTCGGGGAGGATCACCTTGGCAGTCTATCCACGCGACCTCAGGGGATATGCAGGGCAACCGCCCATGGCCAACTGGCCCGGCGGGGCCCGCATCGCGGTGCAGTTCGTCCTGAATTACGAGGAGGGCGGCGAGAATTGCACGCTCCACGGCGATCCGGCCTCCGAGGCCTTCCTGAGCGAGATCGTGGGGGCGCAGGCCTGGCCCGGACAGCGCCATTGGAACATGGAATCGATCTACGAATATGGCGCGCGGGCGGGGTTCTGGCGGCTGCATGCGCTTTTCACCGAGCGCAATCTGCCCGTGACGGTCTTTGGCGTGGCCACCGCGCTGGCCCGCAGCCCCGATCAGGTGGCCGCGATGCAGGACGCCGGGTGGGAAATCGCCAGCCACGGTCTGAAATGGGTCGAGCACAAGGACATGACCGAGGCCGAGGAACGCGCGAGCATCGCCCAAGCTGTACGCCTGCACACAGCCGTCACCGGGCAGGCCCCGCGCGGCTGGTATACCGGGCGCTGTTCGATGAACACCGTGCGGCTGATCGGCGAACATGGCGGCTTTGATTATGTCTCGGACAGCTATGCCGATGATCTGCCCTATTGGCTGCGCGTAGGCGAGCGTGACCAGTTGGTCATTCCCTATACGCTCGACGCCAACGACATGCGCTTTGCAACGGCGCAAGGGTTCAACGCGGGCGACCAGTTCGAGACCTACCTGCGCGACAGTTTCGACACGCTTTACGACGAAGGCTTTCGCGGCGCGCCCAAGATGCTGTCGATCGGTCTGCATTGTCGCCTGATCGGGCGGCCGGGACGCATCGCGGCGCTGCGCCGCTTTCTCGACTATATCGAGGGGTTCGAAGGGGTCTGGATCGCGCGTCGCATCGACATCGCGGAGCACTGGGCCCGCACCCATCCGCCGCGGCGCCCGGCGCTGATCCCGTCCGAGCTGCCCCGCGCGGGTTTCGTGGAGCGTTTCGGCGGCATCTTCGAGCATTCGGCCTGGATCGCGGAGCAGGCCTGGGACGAGGGGATCGGCGCGGCGAACGACACTGCGCGCGGGCTTCATGCGGCGTTGACGCGCGTGTTCCGGATGGCCGAGGATCGTGATCGGCTGGGCGTGTTGACGGCGCATCCGGACCTTGCGGGCAAGCTGGCGGCGGCGCGACGCCTGACGCCCGAGTCAACCACCGAACAGGCCAGCGCGGGCCTTGACGCCCTGACCGACGCAGAGCGCGCGACCTTCACCGACCTGAACGCCCGCTATGTCGCGCGCTTCGGCTTCCCCTTCATCATCGCGGTCCGCGACCACGACAAGGCGGGTATCCTGCAGGCCTTCGAGGCGCGGCTGGAGAACTCCCGCGACACCGAATTCGCCGAGGCCTGCCGCCAGGTCGAACGCATCGCTCGCCACCGCATTATGGACCTGTTGCCCGCATGACCCAAGCCTCCGCCAGCTATTACACCGCCCTTGGCGGCCACCCGCCGCAAAGCCAGCTGATGACCGACCGCGCTGTGTTCACCGAAGCCTATGCGGTGATCCCCAAGGGCGTGATGCGCGATATCGTCACCAGCGCCTTCCCGTTCTGGACCGGCACGCGGGCTTGGGTTCTGGCGCGGCCCATGACAGGTTTCGCCGAGACCTTCGCCCAATCCATCGTCGAGATCGCACCGGGCGGCGGGTCGGACCGGCCGGAGCCCGAGGCGGGCGTGCAGGGCGCGCTTTTTGTCGTGCAGGGCAGCGTGACGGTGACGCTGGACGGGCAAGATCACGCGCTGACGCCGGGCGGGTTCGCCTATCTGCTTAAGCGGGGAGCCACTGGACGATCCGCAATGCGGGCGAGGTGACGGCGCTCTTTCACTGGGTCCGCAAGCGGTTTCAGGCGGTCGAGGGGCTGGACCGCCCCGATCCGATCTTCGCCAACGAGGCCGCTATCGCGCCAAGCGCCATGCCCGGCACGGAGGGGCGTTGGGCCACCACCCGCTTCATCGATCCGGCGGATCTGCGCTACGACATGCATCTGAACGTGGTGACGTTTGAACCCGGCGCCTGCATCCCCTTTGCCGAGACGCATGTGATGGAACACGGGCTTTACGTGCTGGAGGGCAAGGCCGTCTACCGGCTCAACCGCGACTGGGTCGAGGTCGAGGCGGGCGATTTCATGTGGCTGCGCGCGTTTTGCCCGCAGGCCTGTTACGCCGGTGGGCCGGGGCGGTTCCGCTACCTGCTCTACAAGGACGTGAACCGGCACGCCGAGATGCCGGGCCGCTTCGGCTGAGACGATACCCGCGACGGGGCCCGGAAGGAGGAGCCGGACCCCGTCACACGACGGCCCCGCGTGCCGGGGCGCCACACAAGGGAGGAAACACCATGGCAGACAGGTCCATCGGGACGCCGGAGCAGCTCCGCGATCCCAACTACACCCCACCGCTGGTCAAGGCCGTGCCGCTGGGCATTCAGCACGTGCTGGCGATGTTCGTCTCGAACGTGACGCCCGCGATCATCGTTTGCGGGGCGGCAGGCTTCGGCTTCGGGTCGAACTCGCCCGATTTCCCCGAGATGATCTACATGATCCAGATGTCGATGTTCTTTGCGGGCATTGCCACCCTGTTCCAGACCGTCGGCATCGGCCCGGTGGGCGCGCGCCTGCCGATCGTGCAGGGCACATCCTTCGCCTTTATCCCGATCATGATCCCGCTGGTCGCGGGCCAGGGCGTGGAGGCGATGTCGGTCCTGATGGGCGGCGTGCTGGTGGGCGGCCTGTTTCATGCCGTGCTCGGGCTGTTTATCGGCAAGATCCGCTTTGCGCTGCCACCGCTGGTGACCGGGCTGGTGGTGATGATGATCGGGCTGGCGCTGGTCAAGGTCGGCATCCAGTATGCCGCGGGCGGCGTCCCCGCCATCGGCACCCCCGAATATGGCAGCCTGCAGAACTGGACCGTCGCGGGCACCGTGATCGTGGCGACGCTGGGCCTCAAGTTCTTCGCGCGCGGGATGCTTTCGGTCTCTGCGGTTCTGATCGGCCTGCTGGCGGGCTATGCGGTGGCATGGGCTTTCGGCATGGTCAGTTTCGCAGCGGTCGGGCGCGCGGCGGTCGTGGCCTTGCCCGATCCCTTCCATTTCGGGCTTGAATTCTCGGTCGCGGCGATCATCGGGTTTTGCCTGATGTCCTTCGTTTCGGCGGTGGAAACCGTCGGCGATGTGTCGGGGATCGCCAAGGGCGGCGCGGGCCGCGAAGCGACCGACCGCGAGATCGAGGGCGCGACCTATGCCGACGGCTTTGGCACCGCCATCTCGGGCGTTTTCGGCGCATTGCCCAACACCTCCTTCAGCCAGAACGTCGGCCTGATCGCCATGACCGGCGTGATGAGCCGCCATGTCGTGACCATCGGCGCGGTTTTCCTGATCTTGTGCGGCCTTGTGCCCAAGGTGGGGGCGATCATCTCCACGGTGCCGATCGAGGTGCTGGGCGGCGGCGTGATCGTGATGTTCGGCATGGTCGTCGCGGCCGGTATCTCGATGCTGTCGGATGTGCATTGGAACCGGCGCAACATGGTGATCTTCGCAATTTCCCTGTCGCTGGGTCTGGGTCTGCAGCTTGAGCCGCAGGCGCTGCAGTACCTGCCGGAGACGGTCAAGGTCCTGGCCACGTCGGGCATCCTGCCCGCGGCGCTGATCGCCATCGTGCTGAACCTCCTGCTGCCCAAGGACCTTGCGGCCGAGGCGACCGAGGAAGTCTCGGGCGGGCTGTCCGGCCATGGCGGCGGCAGCATGCCGGGGAGTAGGCGAACCCTGACCTGAGCATTGACGATCCGGACCCCGGCGCCTACGCGCCGGGGTTTTCGCCGTGACTGCCGACCCGTCCGAAATGGGCAAGCTGCGGGGAAATCGACAGGGCCCGCAGAGCGGCGCGATCCGAGGTTGCAAATCTCGTCGCCCGCTACGAGCACGCCGCAGTGTCGCAGCAATGCCGTGTCGAGCGGCAGCTTCGGGCGGAGGCTATTTGCGGGTGCAGCATCTCAACTGCCGCATGGGCCCGGGAGCGGCCAGTTTCTGAAATGCCGACGGCATGGACAGTTGACAGGCGGTCAGCGCACACAAATGCTCTTTCCAAATTTGTCTTTCAGGAATCGATGGTTCGGTGGTCATGGAACTTTGCGGGCTCTTGAGATCGGCCATGAATGAACCGGGTGATGGAGTACCAAGGATCATTGGACGACCGCGGGGAATTGAACGGTGGCACAACCCGCTCCGGTTTCTCCGTCATGGACCTGACCAAAGCCGCCACAGACGCCGCGCTCTACGTTTTGTGATCGGGCCTTTCCGCTTACGGCGGCTTCGCCCGGATTTCGGTCCAGCTTGCTGCGTGGCTGGCCCAAAGTCGGCCGGGCAGTGAGGCCTGCACCGATGCGGCAGCCACTGAAATGATGATCCGGCGCGAGGCTCTCGACACCCTTCAGAAGCTTATCGGCGGCGGCCCCGAGGACCTCAAGGACCTTGTGCGCGGGTTCTTCGAGGAAGGTCAGACGATACTCGACGACGCGCAGGTCGCGGCTGCGTCAGGGGACGGCACCGCGCTCAAGCGGGCAGCACACAGCCTTAAGTCCAATGCCCGCGACCTCGGCGCAATCGCCTTCGCCGATCTGTGCGCTGCGATCGAGGCCGACCTGATAGCCGGGCAACCGGCCGACGGGATGACAGGAAGGGTCGCGGCGCTGCTGGCGCTCTGGCCCGATCTGTGCGCGGCGCTCGACGCCGAACTCGACCTGTAGGCCACCGACATGGGCGCACGGGTTCTTGTCGTCGATGACAGCGCGTCCAGCCGCCGAAAGCTGGTGCTGGCGCTGCGCACTCTGGGCCTTGAGGCCACCGAGGCCGCATCTGGCGAGGCGGCTCTGGCGCAGATGGCGGGGGCCGAGCTTGACCTCGTGCTGCTCGACATCTTGATGCCGGGGATGGACGGCTTCGGGGTGTTGCGCCACATGCAGGCCGATCCGGTGCTGGCCGAGATCCCGGTGCTGGTCATCTCGGGGCTTGATGGCGACGCGGACAGCGTGGCGCAGGCGATCGAGCTTGGCGCGTCGGATTTCCTGCCCAAGCAGTTCGAGCCCGCGGTGTTTCGCGCGCGGGTGCAATCGTGCATCGAAAAGGCGCGGCTTCGCCGGGCCGAGCTTGACCATCTGCGGCAGGTCGACCGGCTGATCACGGCGGCGGAGCGGATGGAATCCTCGACCTTTCACCCCGACCGGCTGGGTCTGACCGAAGTGGCGGCGCGCTCCGACGCGGTCGGGCGGCTGGGGCGGGTGTTCCGCGACATGGCCGAACAGGTCTACGACCGCGAGCGCCAGCTGCACGCAACATCCGCACCGCCAAGGGCACTGCGCTTTTGCTGTTCATGGGGATCATGGGAGGATTGGAGGCCCCGCTCTCGATCATGCTCTATGACCGGATCGAGCAGCCTTTGGGCCTTGCGTTCTGGGTCAACTTCGTGGCCGGTCTTGCGTGCCTTGGGGTGGCACTCGCGCGCGGCAAGGTTGGCAGGTTCACGCCCGCGCTGATGGCTTTCCTGATTGCATGGGCCGTGCTGCATGGTCTGAGCACCGTGATCATGTTCGAGGCGGCAGGCCGGGTGACCGGCATCATGCTGTCCATCATCCTGGCGCTGGAGGCGTTCACCGTGTTCCTGATCGCCGCCATCTTGCGGATCGAGGAAACGTCCACGCGGCGCTTCATGGGGCTTGTGGCGGGATTGGCGGGGGTGCTGGTCTTGCTGGTCGCCCGCGAAAGCCTGGAGGGGGTGAACGACTGGCTCTGGATCCTGGTCGCGCTCACCATTCCCATCATTTACGGATTGATGGATGTGCTGGTCGACCAACGGCACCCCGCGACGCTCGACCCGACTGCCGGCGTGGGCATTATGCTGCTTGTTTCCGCGATCCTGACGCTGCCGGTGGCGGCCTTGGCGGGACAGGTCTTTATGTTGTCACCTGCCCTTGGCGAGGGCGCGGCCCTGATCGTGATGCAGGGTCTTCGCACGGCGGTCGTCTTCGTCAGCTACGTCTACCTGATCGCGGTCGCGGGTGCCGTCTTTGGCAGCCAGGCAGCTATGTCTCGACCGCGGCGGGCATAGGCTGGAGCATCCTGCTTTTGGACGAGACGCTCAGCCTCGTCACGATGACGGCTCTGGCCCTGATCTTTGTGGGGCTTGCCATGGTCGGGCCCAAGCGCGAGGCCGAGGATGTCGAGGTGCGCTTTGTACCAAGGCGCAGACGGGCGGCGCGAGGCATGGCAATTGAGCCGACGCCTGCAGACCCATCTTCTACAAGGGAGCGCACGCCATGAACACGGCGACACCGCAGCATGATGAGCGGACCGCCGAGATCCCCGCGCGGTTCGGCCCTGTGACCGAGATGGCCAAACGTCTCCTGCCCGGCTGCTGGCTGTTGCTTGATCTCGTGGAAGGCGGACGCCTGCGCCCGCTGCCGCCCCTTGGCGGACCGGAGGGGGCCGAGGACGCGCGTGCCGCGACAGCGCCGCTTGCCGAACGGGCCAACGAGGCCGGAACCGAACTGGCCTTCGGTCCGGCCGACGCGCCGGACGTTGCCGGCATCTGCCTTCCCATCGGCACCGGGGACGAACACCTCGGCGTGCTGACGGTCGCCCGCCGCGCCGCAGCGCCCTTGGACCCTGCCGAAACCGATGCGGCGGCGCCTTGTCGCTGCGCTGGCCGCCGAGGGCATCCGCACCGCCCGGCTGGCCGAGACCGTCCGCGCCCAGCGCAGCGAGATCGAGTTCCTGTCCGAGATCCAAGGGGTTCTGACCGCCGGTCTCGACCTTGACGGCGTCTACCGCGCCATGGGCGACCGCGTTCGCAACACCCTGAGGGCAGATGCCACCGAAATCCTGATGCTGGATCCCGAAACCCGGATGATCCACGTCCATTACTCGTTTTTCAAAACCCGGTACATGACCGTAGACCCCTTCCCCCTCGGCCTCGGGATGACCTCGCAGGTCCTGACGACGGGCCTGCCGGTGCTTCTGCACACCAAGGAGGAACAGGCCGGTATCTCCTACCTCCTGTTCGAGGAAGACGTCACCGAAAGCTACCTTGGTGTCCCCATCCTGGTCGATGGCGTGGCCATCGGGGTCGTCAGCGTGCAGTCCTATCGCCCCTATGCGATCTCGGATGTGGATGTGCGCCTGTTGCAGGCGCTGTGCGGCAGTCTTGGCGTGATGATCCGCAGCGCGCGGCTGTTCGACGAGACGCAGCGCCTGCTGCACCTGACCGAAAGCCGCAACGCCGAACTGGCCTACATGGCCGACATCCAGACGGCATTGGCCTCTGGCCTCAGCCTCGCGCAGATCTCCGAAGTGGTCGGCGACAAGATCAACGAGATTTTCGATGCTCATGTGCTGGACATCGGCCTGTACGACGAGGCCACCGATGCCTTCCGCTTTCCCTACACGATCGAGCGCGGCATCCGCTACCCGGACGAACCCTACCCCCGCGTCGGGTTCCGCGCCCATGTGCTTGCGACCGGGACGCCGCTGCTGATCGGCAGCGATGTCGAGGCAGCCAGCGTCGCCTACGGCAATCCGCCGGTCCGGCAGGGTGAGCCTGCGAAATCGCTCGTCTTCGTGCCCCTGACCCGCGACGGGCAGACGCGCGGGGTGATCTCGATCCAGAACCTCGACCGCGAGAATGCCTTCGACGAGGACGACGTCCGGCTTTTGTCCTCCATCGCCGCCGCGATGAGCGTGGCGCTGGAGCGCACCCGCCTGGTCGAGGAAACGGAGCGGCTGCTGGCCGTCACCGCCTCCGACCTTGCCCGCATGCGCGAATTGGAAAGCTCTCTGGTCGTCGCCAAGGATGCCGCCGAAAGCGCCAACGAGGCCAAGAGCACCTTCCTCGCCACCATGAGCCACGAGATCCGCACACCGCTGAACGGCATCATCGGCATGTCGCGGCTGATGCTGGAAACCGAGTTGACCCCCGAACAGCGCGACTTTTGCGGCACCATCGACGAGGCCGCCGAGACGCTGTTGCGGATCATCAACGACATCCTCGATTTCTCCAAGGTCGAGGCCGGCAAGCTGGAACTCGACCCGACGCCCACGGACCTGCGCCAGTGCATCGAGGGCTCGCTCGACCTCATCGCGTCGCGCTCGGCCGAAAAGGGGCTCGACCTTGCCTATGTCATCGATCCGGCCCTGCCCGTGGCCATCCTTGTCGATTCCACGCGGCTAAGCCAGATCTTGCTGAACCTGCTGAACAATGCGGTCAAGTTCACCGACGCGGGCGAGGTGGTGCTGACTGTTGAAGGCGCGAGGGTGGCGGGCAGCCACGTTGCCGCGCCCCTCTGGGACTTGCAGATCTCGGTCCGCGATACTGGCCCCGGCATCCCCGCCGACCGCATGGATCGGCTCTTCAAATCCTTCAGCCAGGTCGACGCCTCAACCACCCGGCGCTACGGCGGCACCGGCCTTGGCCTTGCGATCAGCCGCCGCCTGCGTGGAACTGATGGGCGGGGCGATCCGCGTCGAAAGCGAATCCGGCAAAGGCTCGATCTTTGCCTTCACCCTGCGCGCGCGCCGAGGTCGCGGCCCCCGCGGCGACGGCTCCGACCGGCAGCCTCCCCGCCGGAGCGCGGCTCCTAATCGTCGACGATTCCGCCACCAACCGCCTGATCCTGCACCGCAATGCCCAATCCTGGGGCGCTACGGCGCTGGACGCAGCGACCCCGTCCGAGGCGATCGCCCTGCTCGCCGACGGCCCCGCGCCGACGGCCGCCATTCTCGACATGCGGATGCCGGGAATGACCGGGCTCGAACTGGCCGACGCGCTACGCGCCATGCCGGCCGGGCGCGACATGCCGATCCTGCTCTACAGTTCGGCAGCACTCCTGTCGCCCGAGGAACGGTTGCGGCTGGAGCGTCTGGATCGGGCGGAACTCCTCGTCAAGCCGATCAAGCCGCGTCAGCTTCTGGCGGCATTGGTGCGGCTGATCGAGGGCGGCGCGGCAAAGGCCCTCCCCCGAGCGCCCGCTCAGGCTCCTCTGGAAGCCAGCTTCGCCCTGCGTTTCCCGCTGTCCATCTTGCTGGTCGACGACAACGCCATGAACCGCAAGGTCGGCAACAGGGTTCTTGCGCGGCTCGGCTATGACATCGATCTGCGGGAGAACGGGCGCGAGGCCGTGGCCGCCTGTGCCGCCAAGCCATATGACCTTGTCTTGATGGATATCGAGATGCCTGAACTCGACGGCATTGCCGCCACGCAGCGCATCCGGGCCGACCTGCAATCGGGACGACCGTGGATCGTAGCCCTGACGGCCAACGCGATGGCGGGTGACCGGGAGCGCTACTTGGCCGCCGGAATGGACGATTACGTGAGCAAGCCCTTGCGGGTCGAAGACCTGATGTCGGCGATCGAGCGGGCGGCAACCGGCACCGGAGCCCCACGCTGAGCATCTTTTTGTATCAGGCCCATTCGCCGACGTTGTAAGCGTGGTTCAGAGGCGTCCAGTCCGCACGAGGGACCGGGCTTGGATAATCGGGAAGTCAATGGGTGGCGGCACTCTGAAAGCCGCAGAGCGACGCTCGCAGAAACCCGACCGACGGCTAAAGGCCGAATGACCCCTCAGACCACCTGCCTCGCCAAATCCACGCCCTCGGCCACGCCTGTCACCTCCACGATCCCGAGGCCCAGCTGCAACCGCCAGACGCCTTTGCCCATGTCCTGCACCTCTGGCGGCAAGGGCCAGCCCGAAAGGTCGTAGACTTGGGCCCCGTCCCAGCCGCGGATGATGCAGACGCCGCCCCAGCGGATGACGGAAGCGTTTGGAGCCGGGGGCGGCAGTTATCTCGGTCACGCCGGTGCCGACATGGACCTCGTGCGCGCCTCGGCCAGCCGCACGATGTTGCGCCCCGGGCCGGGGTCGATGGTCGATGCGCCCTCCCCATCCTCGATCACGTCGTTGCCGTGGCCGCCGAAGATGTGGTTGCGGCCCTCAAAGCCCAAGATCACGTCATCGCCGGTGCCGCCGTCGAGCGTGTCGCGCCCCGGCCCGCCGTGCAGCGTGTCGTTGCCCGCTTCGCCGTAGAAGGCGTGGCGGCGGTTGGCCTGTTTGGCCTTGGCGATCAGGAGGTCCGTTTCCGGCGCCGCCGTAGAACGTGGCCGCGCCGTGTTTGGGGCCGATCATGATGTCGTCGCCGTCGGAGCCCCTCAGGTCGATCTCGACCCGTTCGGAGGTCTCGAATTCGATCGGGCTGTCGGGGTGGGCGACGATGCGGATGGGTTTTCCGGCTCGTTGCTGGCCCTCGCCCAGCGGGCCTTCCTCGTGGCGGGAGACGACGGTGGCGATGCGGATCTTTTCGACATTGGCGGGCAGGTGGAGGATGTAATCGTCGGGGCCGGCCATGTACCACAGCGTGTCGGTGCCGCCGTCCTTCTCCTCCACGTATCTTTTCGGCGTCGGCGCCATAGGCCCAGTAGTCGTTGTCGCCGCGCCCGCCTGCCAGGATGACGGAGCCGTCGACCGCCATCATCGCGTTGACGCCTTGGGCGGGGTTTTGCAGGCCCGCGCAGGTCAAGGCCGAGGTTGAGCGCGCCCTTGACGAGTTCGGCGCGGAGCTCGGCCAGGGGGGCGGTGGCGGCGATGTTCGTCGTCTCACCGGGGTCGGTGGCGAGGTCGTAGACATGTTCCTCGCCATTGGGGTAGCGGAAGTAGCGGTAGTGGGTGAGCCCGTCGGTCGAGGGGCGGACGGAGAGCGTGCCGAAGACGCAGGTGACGGGCGACCATTGGCGGTCGTAGTGTGCCGAAGCTCGCGTCGATCAGCGGCAGGAGCGATTGGCCCGAGGTCCAGTCGGGGCGCGGCGGCAGGCCTGCGAGGTCCATCACGGTTTTCGGGATGTTGTGGAGCGAGACGGGGAGGTCGATCTTCTGCCCCTCGGTCATCGCTGGGTGGTGGATGCCGAGCGGGATATGGGCGGCGCTGTCCCACTGCGACATCTTGTGAAAGCTGTCGTGGGTGCCGAGGTTGAAGCCGTTGTCGGAGAAGAAGACGGTGGTGGTGTTGGCGCCTAGCGGCGAGGCGGCCAGCGCGTCGAGGAAGCGGCCAAGCTCAAAGTCCATGTGGGAGATCGCGGCGAAATAGGCGCGCACGACCTGTCGCCATGCCTCGTCGCCCGCCTTTTCGGGGGTCCATTGGCCGTTGGCGATATAGGCGGCCTCGTAGACGGCGAAACCGGGTTGGGGGCCGTGGTAATCGTCGGCATGCGCGATTGAGGGCCAGCGGATCTCGGCCGGGTCGTATTGGGCGTAGAAGCGGTCGGGCGTGATCAGGTTGTAATGGGGGTGCTTGAAGCCAAGCTGGATCAGGTGGCGGCGGTTCGGATCAGCGCGGGTGACATGGTCGATGGCGTTTTGCGCGACGTGGTAGTCGTAGAAGCGGTCGTCCTGCGCGCCATCATCGTTCGGGTGGTTCACGCCTTTGATGCCGGGGCCGCGGTCGAGGTAGGTCTTGACGCGGGAGCGTTTGGCGACGTCATCCGCCTCGGGCTCCGCGTGGAAGAGGATGCGGCGGTAATCCTCGGGCATGGGCTTGTAGTTGCTGTCGACCTTGCCGGTGGTGAAGGTGTGCCAGCCTGCCCGGCGCAGGTCGTATTGCCACGCCTTTTCCGGGCGGTAGACGTCGCGCCAGAAGCGGTTGAGGTCGACAAGGCCTGAGCGGAAGGGCGAGATGCCGGTCGCCACCTCGGCGCGGCAGGGCGCGCAAAGGGGGACGGTGGCATAGGCATTGGTGAAGCGGGCGGCGCGGCCCATGAAGCGGTCGAGGTTGGGGGTCTGGATCCGCAGGCCAAAGGCATCGCGCCAAGTGTAGACGTCGATCAGGTCGTCGACCCAGATCACCACGATATGGCCGCCGGTCAGGCTGTCGCGGTCAAATGGCATCAGGCTTCGTCCGACCAGAGCACGAAGCGGCGGAGCGCCGTCAGCGCCGTCCGGTCTGCGGGATCATCTGACACCAAGAGCGCGCGGCCGGGCCAGAGCCAGACATCGGCGATCAGCGCGCCGCCAAGGGTTTTCGTCAGGCCGGGGCGCTGGTTGCGGCAGCCGATGAACAGGCTGGCGGGGCCGGTAAGGACGGGGCGCGGGCCTCGGCGCGTTGCGGCGGCACCGCCCATCACCTCGACCGCCAGCCGGTGCGGTCGAGCGTGACGAGGATCAGGCGCGTCAGGTCGGGGGCGGCGCGGGCAGGGTCAGGTCGATCAGGCCCTTGTCATCCTTGACGGTCAGCGAGCCGTCGGTTTCGGACAAAAACAGGTAGTTTTCGGACGCGGATTTCTTGGCTCCGCCGCCGGTGTTGAAGGTGAGGATGGTTTTGGCATCCTCGCCGTAGGGCGGCAGGTAGCGGGCGGCGAGCGTGACGGTCGCGGCGTCCTGCGCCACATCCTCGGCCACCAAGCCGCAATGGAGGCCGTCGCGGCACTGCAGACCGGCAAGGTCGCCCGCCTCGGAGATCAACCCGTTGCCGGTGTTTGGGGTGGTCGGGCGCGCCACCCGGGCAGTGAGGCGGTCGGGCCATGCGGTGACCGCGCCGGTGCGGTCGGCGGTGAGATCCGCGCCGGTCCACCACAGCGCTTGGGTTTCTGTAAGCATCTCGGCCAGAAGATCGGCGTTTGCATCGCGCAGCCGCGCCGGAGGGCAGGCGATCGGGAAGCTCGCATGGCGCCCCCAGTCTCTGCCCTCATGGACAGGCAAGATCGCAGGCAGCGCCCACCGGTGAAGCGGGGTGCCGGTGCGGCTGTCGAGGGACCATGTATCGCGGAGCGCGCCGGGGTGCCCGCGGCGTAGCTGAGGTGCAGGCCGTCGGCGCGTTTGCTGACGCGGACGAGCAGCGCCTGCGGGTCGTCGGGGCGAGGGTGACGGTTTCGACCGTGATGCCCTCGGCCCCGATCACGGCAAAGCCCGCCGTGCCGCCGCCGTCGATCACCAGCGGGCCCTCGGATTGTGCTGTCACGCGGATGATCGGCGCGCCCGGTTCCCATTCGGCAAGCATCAGGGTGGGGCAGCGCCAGCTTTCGCCTTCGGAGAGAGCCGCGGCCGTCATCTCGGCCATTTGTCGGCGGGCGTCGTCGGTCGGTCGGTCGTATGCGTCGCGGGCGAAAGGGTAGGAGGGGGAAGAGAAGATCAGGCGGTGATCGCCGTGGTTCCACACCAGTTCCCATTGGCCTTGCAGGACGGCGCCCGCGGTGGCGGGGCCGAGCCCGGCCTCGAAGCGGGCAACGAACAGCGGGCGGTCGAAGCCAAGTGCGCCAAGGCCCTTTTCCAGCGCGCGCATCGTGGCCAGCATCCCGTCGCGGTAGGCCGTCGCGTCGCCGGTGACATGTTCCAGCGCGTAATCAAGGCAGATACCGAGGAGTTTGGCGCGCTTGCCCATCCGGGTGGCGGCGGCTTTCAGGTTGCCGGCGGCGATCAGGAGGTTCTGGACCGCGTGCCCGCGCGCCAGATCGGCGGCGCTGGGGGAAGCGTCGGTTTCCACGCGGGTGACGATCAGGGGCAGGGGGGCGAATTTCTCGATCTGCCAATGGAGGATGGTCTCGGCCACCAACGCCTCATGGGTCGCCTCGCGCAGGGGTTCCAGCCGGTCGGTGATCGGGGCGGCCTCAATCCCGGCCATGCCGACGGCACCGATATCATCGGCGGGGGCGGTGATGTGGTGGGGAAAGGCGGGCGCGCCGGGGGTGGCAAGGGGCCGCGCGGGGCCGCCAAGGCCGAGGATGCCGAGGACGGCGCCCGGCCCGTCGCCAAGCGTGGCGCCGCCGTCGATGTGGCGGCGGAAGCCGCGCACGCCCTGCGCGCCGGGCAGGCGGGCGGTGAAGCGCAGCCAGTCGCCGTCTTGGGTGATGGCCCAGGCGTCGATGCCGTCGAGCAGGTCATCGGGGCGGTGGCGGGTTTGGGGAGGTCTGGCGCGGTGCCGGGTCCGTCTCGCCCCTGTGGCCAAGGCGGAGCGCGATGTCGGCGATGACCTTGTCGGACAGGCGCATCACGAGGCCGGTGGGGTCGTAGCGGATCACGTCGCCATTGGCCGCGCGCACGATGACGCCATGGCCCGCGATCGGCTGTTCGTCTTGGTCCTCTGTGCTCACGTGGCCCCCTTTGGCGCTATCGGGTAAGGTTAGGGGAGCGGGCGGCCCGCGTCACGCCCTGTTGCCGTCGAATTGCAGGCTGCCGCCGCCCGCGCGTTCCACGTTCTCGATGAAGCCCATGGCTTCGAGGACTGGGCCGTAGCCTGCGCGGAGCTTGGCCGCCTCCTCCTCCGAGACGAAGGGGACGAGGACGCGGGTGATTGTGCCGAGGTCCTGCGCGGCGAGGGTCTCGGGCGCGACATCGGCGGGGCGGTTGAGGCGCAGCGCGATGGGGCGGAAATCGCGCAGGTAGGCGGCAAGGCCGCTCGCCTGCGCGCCCTCGTCGGTGGCAAAGCGCAACGGCCCGTCGGTCCATTTCAGGCGGGCGGAGTTTTCCCACGCCCGCGCGGCGCGCTCGATCTCTGGCCGAGTGCCACCAGTTCCGGGGCGCAGGTCTTGCGCCATGATTGTGACGCCTTGGGAGACTTGCACCACGCGGATGGGCAGGAAGCCCACGCCGGTCCCGATCTCCAGCACGCGGGCGCAGCCTTCGGAGATAGGGCGGGGATATTGCGGGCGTGGCGGCGTTCGAACCGGCCCGCGACGATGGCGGTCAAGGCTTCGGGGCGGAAGACGCGGAATCCGCAGGCAGCGGGATCTCGTGGTTGGGGATCCAGTCGGTGGGGATGTCCTGGCTCAGGTCGATGGGGGCGGGCATGTAGGGATCGCCGCCTTCGACGGCCCAGCCTGCGATGGTTTCCGTGCGCCGTTCCTCTTTCGGGCGGGACTGGGATTTCTGTTCCACCTCGCTCATGAGCGCCGCGATCTTGGCGGGGTCGCGGGCCATGGGCGGTTTGGCCTCGACATTGGTGATGGGCACGTTGGAGGCGGCGATCAGGCTGTTCCTGAGTTCGAGATAGGCGGGCGTCTGGCGGTAGTCGTCAAGCCGTGCCTCGACCCGTTCGAGAGCGGCAAAGTGCAGCTTGTTCAGGACCGGGTCCTTGAGCAGTTCGGCCATGATGCGGGCGCGTTCCGGGGCATGGCGCAGGATGGCGCGATCCTCGACCTCGTTGCGGTCCTGCAGCGACCAGTAGTCCGCGTTGTACTTGTCTTTCTTGTTGTTCACATTGCCGCGGAATTTGCGCACGGCGTAGCTGTCGACGGATTTCACCGCGTAATGGTTCATCTGCGCCCAAGTGTAGCCGATGGTGCGCCGGATCGAGCGCCAGCCGCGGAACTGGAAAGTAATCCTCCATCGGCAGCCCTGAGCCGTTGAGCCAATGGACGGTGTCAGGGAAACCGTCCTCCAGATGCTTGTTCTTGATCGTGGGGCGGTGGATGCCGAGTTTCCAGTATTCGGGGTCGAACTTGAACAGCGTCTTGACGCCCCAGCCCTTGTTCCACAGCGGGGGTGCGGCGCGGGTATATTGCTCGGTCACGGGAGCGCGCGACCAGTCGACCACGCCGCCCGAGCCGAAGATGCGCCAGGTGATGACCACACCTGTGCCGCCGCGGGCCACCGTGTCGTCCAGCATCCCCTCGAGATTGCCGGAGGGGTGGTTGACCGACAGGAATTCGTCGGCGTCGAAGACCAGCACCCAATCGGCAGCGCCCACCAGCGGTTCGTTCTGCGCGTGATTGAGCGCCGAGGGTTGCGGTTTGATCCCTTCGGGGATGACATTGGGGCGGTGGTAGCCGAGCCCCAGTTCCTCGAGCCGCATCAGCATCTCGTCGGTGCCGTCGGCACAGTCGTTGGTGTAGACGAGGATGTCGGTGAAGCCCACGGCAAGGTGATGGGCGAACCATTCCATCAGGAAGGGTGCTTCGTCCTTCATCATCGAGACGGCCATGACAGTGCCGTGTTTCGACGCGGGCTTGAGATGTTTCATGCCTGCTCTCCGGGCCTTCTCATGGGCGCTCTCGCACGATCTATCACGGGGGTGGTCGCGCGGTCTACAGGGCCGCTTTCCCAGAAATGACCGAAACGCTGCCGTGCGAGGGCCGCAATTGTCGCGCAGATCCAAGCGCGACGGCGACAAGACCGACCCGAGGCACGGACCCAGCGATGAGCAACTTTACCTACGCATCCTACACCTCCTACCGCGAAGATCCGTTCTTTGGCGGATTCATGCGGTTTCAATACAATGGCGCAGGCGGGGTGATCCGCGACCCGATCAACGGCAGCGCGCTTCGGCCCGAGATGGCCGATGACGATACATTCCAGGTCACCGAGAGCTTCACGCTGTTTCCCGACCCCGAAGACCCCAGCATCTCGGTCGAGTTGACCTATGTCGGCACGATCGTGGTGAACGGTGAGTTCATGCCGGTCTTCGAAAGCATCTTCTTCGGGGACCTTTACCTGTTCTCGCAAACCGCCGCCGCGCTGCCGCAGGCGCTGGATGTGACCACGATCAACGAGAATGAAGACTTCAGCTTCGCCATGTGTTTCGCCGAAGGCACACGGATCGCCACGCCCTCGGGCGAGGTTGCGGTCGAGACGCTTGCCCCCGGGGATCTGGTGCTGACGGCCGATGGCCGCGCGGTGCCCATCCTTTGGGTGGGTATCCAGACGCTGCGGCGCGGCTTTGCCCATCAGGACCGCAGCCCGATCCAGATCGCGGCCGGTGCGCTGGGCGGGGGCTGCCGCTGCGCGATCTGGTGGTGACGGCCGATCACGGGATGATTTTGGACGGCGTCATCGTGACGGCGGGCGCGCTGGTCAATGGCGACACGATCCGCCCCGTTGCGCGCGAGGCCCTGCCGCCGCGCTACCGCGTCTGGCACATCGAGACCGAGGCGCATGAGGTTTTGCTGGCCGAGGGCGCGCCGACCGAAAGCTTCGTGTGCTACGCGGGCCGGGCCGGATATGACAATTTCGACGGCTATCTGGCGCTGTTCGGGGCCGAACGTTTGATACCCGAGATGCGCCTGCCGCGGATCGCGGCCGCCCGGATGCTGCCGCCTGCCTTGCGTGCGCGGTTGTCTGGCTCCGTGGTGCAAACGGAAAACCGCGCGGCCTGAGGGGCCGCGCGGCGTTTCGCCGGGATCGGGCGGGTCAGGCGGTGCGCAGCGCGCCGCCTTGAGTGGCCCGGAAGTGGCGGCGGTGCAGGAAGATCACCAGCGCCACGGCAACGGCTTGCAGGGCCAGCGCCAGGGCGGTCAGCACCCAATAGGCCACCCCGAATTTCTCGATCAGGCCAGCGGCGACGAGGCCGTTGTTGACCCAGAACTGCGTCAGGACCGAGAGCGCGACGGGCGGGCAGACCAGCGCGTAATTTCCGGGGCTGATCGCCTCGCTCGTCAGGAAGCGGCGGACGTAGCCGGTGGCGGCCAGCACGGTCAGGCCGAAGGCGGCGAAGAGAACCTCGACCGACAACAGGCGCGTGAGCAGCATCATGCGGTCGGCGGCGGCCATTTCGGCCTCGAAGCTGACGCCTAGGCCATGGGCTTGCCGCAGCATCAAGATGCCGAGGATCGTGGTGATCGGCACGACCATCATCAGCGTCGGGGCCTGCTCGGCGGCGACGCCGTTTTCCATGATCGAGCGCAACCCGAGGATCAGGCCGACGAGGGTGATCAGGACGGCGGCGACAAGAAAGAAGCTCGACAAGATCAGCGCGATGCCTGCCACGGTGACATTCGTGCTCATGGCGGCGGGGGCTGACAGGCCGACGCCGGTCATGGCGAGCGCGAAGGCGGGCAGCATCTGCGCGAAGGAGTTGTTTTTCGCGCAGTCAAAGCCGCCCGAGGCGGTGACGCGGGCGATGAACTGGCCGAGTTGCTTGAAGGCAAGGTAGCCCACGGCGAGGAAGGCCAGCATGGCCAGCGGGAACAGGTATTCTACGACCGACCAGAGGCCGGGCACGAAGACCATGCCAAGGATGAAGCCGCCGTTGATCGACATGGCGAGTGCCAAGGGCAGGGCCATCATCTGGGTCTGGGCGTTGGAATTGGCCAGCGTCTGGCCTTTCTCGGAGGCCCAGAAGCCGCGCATCTTGCGCAGGTTCCAGATCAGCAGCGACAGGTTCAGCGCGCCGAAGATGGCGATGCCCGTGAGCGCCACGATGATGGCGACGGTCAGGGCCGGGTTGCCCGAGGCCAGCGCGGCTGTGATGTCTTCGAACACGGCCACGGTGCGGCCGGGGTGGGGCACCCAATGCATGAGATACATGTAGAAGGTGACGGACAGGCCGCCTGCGCCGACAGAGGCGAGGAAGTAGAGCGGCGACCATTGGTCTGCGGGACGTGTGAGAACGTTGGACATGGCATGAGTCTCCTTGATTGGAGACAGGGTTACGCCAAGGGGCGGGCGCTGTCGGTGACTTTGTTACCGGCGTCAATTAAGTAGTGGCGCCCTACGCATGCCCCCTAGAGCAGCCCGTCGGGCATCTTTTGCTCGGCGGCGGTGTTGGCCCTGCGGAAGACCAGCGTGACCAGTGTCGAGACGATGACGATGAACAGCGAATAGAGCGCGGGCACCGCCATGTAGCTTTGCGCCTCGTCGCCGGAAAAGGTGAAGGCGATGATGGCGATGGCAAGCGGGCCGTTCTGGATGCCGGTTTCCAGCGCCACGGTGCGCGCGTTGCGGGGGTGCAGTTTCAGGGCGCGGGCGAAGCCGTAGCCAATGGTGATGCCAAAGAGCCCCAGACCAACGGCCGCCACATAGGTCGCGGGGGTGGTGGTCAGCAGGAATTGCCAGTTGCGCGGGATCCACGAGATGGCGATGAAGGCGATGAAGACCAGCGCCAGAAGCGATCCCATGAATTCGGTCACCGCGCCGATATTGGCGTTGAGCTTGCGCAGCACCATGCCGATGGCGACGGGCACCAGAAGCAGAACCAGCGTGATGATGATGTTCTCGCGGGGGATCTCGAGCTCGAGCGCAGTGGCGTAGATCAGCAAGATGATGGGGATGAGGATGACGCCCGTGACGGTGGAGGTGACGGTCATCAGCACCGAGAGCGCCAGATTGCCCTTGGAGAAATAGGTGAAGATGTTCGACGTGGTGCCGCCCGGCATGCAGGCCATGATCAGCACACCCACGGAGATGGCCTGCGGAAGCGGCAAAAGCGTGATGAGCAGGAAGCCAAGGAAGGGCATGATGCCGTATTGCGAGACCACGCCGATCATCAGGCCGTAAGGGCGTTTGAGCGCCAGCCAGAAATCGCGCGGCGTGAGGGATGCGCCCATGCCCAGCATGATGACGAAGATCATGAGCGCCAGCAGCGCCTGTTCGAAGGCTCCGACCATCTACGTCACTCCGCCGCCACTTGCGCCATCACCTCGGCGCGCAGGTCTTTTCTCAGGATCTTGCCGACGTTGGATTTCGGCAGCTCGTCGCGGAATTCGACGCGCTTGGGCACCTTATAGGCGGTCAGATGGTCCTTGGCGTAGGCGCGGAGCGTTTCCGCCGTCACGCCGGGATCGGATTTCACCACATAGGCCGCGACAGCCTCGCCGGTGCCTGCATCGGGCACGCCGATCACGGCGACCTCGAGCACGCCGGGATGGGCGGCCAGCACATCCTCCACCTCGTTGGGATAGACATTGAAGCCGGACACCACGACCATGTCCTTTTTCCGGTCGACGATCCGGATATAGCCATCGGGGTCGATCACCCCGATGTCGCCGGTCAGGAACCAGTCGCCACGCATGGTTTTCGCGGTTTCCTCGGGCTTCTTCCAGTAGCCCTTCATGATCTGCGGCCCGCGCGCTGCGATCTCGCCCGGTGCGCCCTGCGCCACCGGGTTGCCCGCATCATCGAGACAGGCGATTTCCGTCCCCGGCACCGGCACCCCGATGGAGCCCGGGCGCGCCTTGCCCAAGGGCTCGAAGGTCAGCACGGGAGAGGTCTCGGTCAGCCCGTAGCCCTGGATCACGGGCGATCCGGTGATCTTTTCCCATTTCTCGGCCACCGAGGATTGCAGCGCCATCCCCCCTGCACTGGCGAATTTCAGGTGCCGGGGCGGGCTATCGGTGAACCAGACCTCGTTCGTGAGCCCGTTGAACAGCGTGTTGACGCCGCTCATCCAGGTGATCTTGTAGTTCTCGAAAGCGCGCTTGAGGCTCACCAAGGGGCGCGGGTTCGGGATCACGATGTTGCGCGCGCCAAGCCACCAGAAGCCCAAGAGGTTCACGTTGAAGGCGAAGATGTGATACATCGGCAGCGCGGTGAGCGCGACCTCGCGCCCCTTGTCCAGATCGCCCACAAGCAGTTCCATCACCTGCTCCATGTTCACGAGCAGGTTGGCATGGGTCAGCATCGCGCCCTTGGAGACGCCCGTGGTGCCGCCGGTATATTGCAGCACGGCCACGTCATCGCCGGTGACACTCTGGTGGTAGGCGTCGACCTCGATCCGAGCCTGTAGCGCCTTCGCGCGCCCAGCGGCCAGCGCGTCGGGCAAGCGGGTGTGGGCGACATCGATGGGTTTGACGGACTGGTCCCAATATTTCTGCACGAGCCCCACGATGCCGCGCGGCAGGACGGGCAGGAATTCCGCAACGCGGGTCACGATGATGTTGGGGATCGGGTGACCGGCCGTGGCCGCCGGGATCTTGTCGGCGAACATGTCGACGATGATCAGCGCATGGGGTTCGGCATCGGCGAATTGCTTGGCCATTTCATCGGCAGTATAAAGCGGGTTCACGTTGACCAGCACGCAGCCCGCCTTGAGCACGCCAAAGGCGACGACGGGAAAGGACAGCCCGTTGGGCAATTGCACCGCCACCCGGTCGCCCTGTTTCAGGCCCGCGACCTCGCGCAGGTAGACGGCCAGCGCATCCGACATCTCGTCGACCTGCGCGAAACTGAGCGTGCCGTTCATGCCGTTGGGCAGGCAGCAGGTGAATGCTGGCGCAGGGCCATAGGTCTCGGCCACGCTCCGGATCATGTCGGCGAGGTTGCGATAGGCGGTGGCCGCGATCTCGGCGCGCGCGCAGGCCGGGTAGAAGGCCGTCCACGGCCTGTCCGGATGTTGCATGAGCCTCCCCTCTCACCTCGTCCCTGACCGGGGACGCTAGCGCATGTTCCTGCCACCGGGAAACGAATTCCGACCGGACGTCACGTCAGGGGATGCCACGCAAGGCCGGGCGCGCGTCAGCTGCCGCGATAGGTCGAATAGCCGTAGGGCGAGAGCAGCAGCGGCACATGATAGTGATCCTCCAGCGCCATGCCGAAGCGGATCGGCACCTCGTCCACAAACAGCGGCTCCACCCCCGACTGACCGCTGGCGCGCAGATAGTCGCCTGCGAAAAACACCAGCTCGTACTGGCCCGTCCGGAACTGGTCATGTGGCAGGATCGGCGTGTCGGTGCGCCCGTCGCCATTGGTCACCATGTCGACGATCTTGCGGTGCGATGTGCCCGCAACACGGTACAGCACGATGCGCACCCCCTCGGCCGGGCAACCGCGCGCCGTGTCGAGAACATGGGTCGTCAAAAATCCGGGCATTTCACACCTCCTGTGCTGCGCTCGACAGTTCCGCAAGGCCGTGCCCCTTGCAACCCCCCCGGCGCTTGGCCAAAGCTGAGCCGCCAACACCGGAGACACGATCCATGCAGCGATACCCCCGCGACCTGACCGGCTATGGGGCCACGCCCCCCGATCCGCAGTGGCCCGGGGGGGCCAAGATCGCGGTCCAGATCGTGATGAATTACGAGGAAGGCGGCGAGAACAACATCTTGCATGGCGATGCCGCCTCCGAAGGGTTCCTGTCCGAGATCACCGGCGCGCAGCCTTGGCCGGGGATGCGGCACTGGAACATGGAATCGATCTATGAATACGGCGCGCGGGCGGGGTTCTGGCGTCTGCACCGCATGCTCTCGCACTTGCCCCTGACGGTCTATGGTGTGACCAGCGCGTTGGCGCGTGCCCCCGAACAGGTGGCCGCGATGCAGGCGGCGGGCTGGGAAATCGCCAGCCACGGCCTGAAATGGGTCGAACACAAGGATATGCCCGAGGACCAGGAACGCGCCTTGATGCATGAGGCGATCTTGCTCCATACCGAGGTGACGGGCGAGCCTCCGCGCGGCTGGTATACCGGGCGCTCTTCGATGAATTCCGTGCCTTTGGCGGCTGAAACCGGGCTTTTCGCCTATATCGCCGACGATTACGCCGATGACCTGCCCTATTGGCGACGCTTTGGCGACCGCGACCAGCTGATGGTGCCCTATACGCTGGATGTGAACGACATGCGCTTCGCCATTCAGGCGGGCTATGCCGAGGGCGCGCAGTTCGAGCGCTACATCACCGACAGTTTCGATTGCCTCTATGCCGAAGGTGCGGCGGGCCGCCCCGCCATGATGTCGATCGGCCTGCATTGCCGCCTGGCCGGGCGTCCCGGCCGCGCGCAGGGGCTGAAACGCGCCATCGACCATATGGCAAGCCATGAGGGCGTGTGGTTCGCCACGCGGCTCCAGATCGCCGAGCATTGGGCGCGCGTCCATCCCCCCATCGCCCGCGCGTGTCCGTCCGAAATGGACCGCGCGACCTTCGTTGCCGAATTCGGCGGCATCTACGAGCATTCCCCTTGGATCGCCGAACGCGCCCATGCGCTGGAGCTTGGCCCCACCCATGACAGGGCGCAGGGCGTCCATTCGGCGCTCGCCCGCGTCTTCCGCAGCGCCTCCGCCGAGGAACGGCTGGGGGTCTTGCGCGCCCATCCCGATCTTGCGGGCAAGCTGGCGGCGGCCAAGCGCCTGACAGCGGACAGCACGGCAGAACAGGCGAGCGCGGGCCTCGATGCGCTGACCGATGCAGAACGGGCCGAGTTCACCGCGCTCAACGAGGGCTACACGGAGAAATTCGGCTTTCCCTTCATCATCGCGGTGCGCGACAACACCAAGGCCACGATCCTTGCCGCCTTTCGCCGCCGCACCCTTCAGGACCGCGACACGGAATTCACTGAGGCCTGCCGACAGGTCGAACGCATCGCGGAACTGCGCCTGAAGGAGAAGCTGGGATGAGCACCGATATCGTCATCGAACCCCTCACCGCCCGGGCCTTCGCGCCCTTCGGCGAGGTGCTCGAAACCGCAGGCGCGCCCGACAAGATCATCAACGCGGGCCTTTGCGGCCGCTGGCACGACCGGGCGACCCTGGACATCCTCGACGGGCGGCCCGGCCTGAGCCTGTTTCGCTCGGAAACTCGCGCTCTGCCTTACCGGCTCGAGATGGTGGAGCGTCACCCCTTGGGCAGTCAGGCCTTCTTGCCCATGTCGCACGACCCTTTCCTCGTGATCGTCGCCTCCGACGCGGGCGGCACGCCGGACAACCCCCGCGCCTTTCGGACCGCGCCGGGACAGGGGATCAACATCGCGCGCAACACCTGGCATGGGGTGCTGACGCCGCTTCATGCGCCGGGACTTTTCGCCGTGATCGACCGCATCGGCGAGGGCGCGAACCTCGAGGAATACTGGTTCGAAACACCCCATACCGTGCGCGACGCCTGAGCTTCCGCGCGCGCCCTGCCTTCTCTGTTTCAAAAATATCCCCGCCGGAGGCTCCCGCAGTCGATGCCCCGCGCAAGCGTCAGACGTGGCGCGCGACCGCACCCGCGCCGCGGGTGCCGGGCCCAAGCGGTGAGGCTCATCGCGCAGCGATGGCCAAACCCGCGGGAGCGCCCCCTTTTCGGATCATAGCGGGACGAGCGTCGCCATGCCGCGCGCCACGGCTTCGGTCACGATGGCATCGGCCACTGCCAGATCCTGCAAGCCCACGCCAGTGCCGTCGAACAGCGTGATCTCGTCGTCCGACGTCCGCCCCGCATGCGCGCCGTTGATGACCGCGCCGATGGGCGTCACGGCCTCGGCCGCGATCAGGCCTGCGGCGATGGCATGCTGCGCCTCGCCGATGGTGACGGATTGCGCCACCTCGTCGCAAAAGACGGTCGCGCGGGCCAGAAGGGCGGCTTCGACCTCCTGCTTGCCCTTGGTGTCCGTGCCCATGCAGGCCAGATGCGTGCCGGGTGACACATGCTCGGCCATCAGCGAGGGCGCGAAGCTCGAGGTGATGGTGATGATCACATCGGCCGCGCGCAGGCCCGGCAGATCGACAGCCTCGAAGGGCAGGCCCATCTCCTCGGCCACGGCGCCAAGGCCCGGCAGCATGTCGGGGTGGTAGTTCCAGCCGATGACCTTGTCGAAGCTGTGCGTCTCCAACGCCGCGCGCAGCTGGAATTTCGCCTGATGGCCAGCGCCGACCATGCCCAGAACCTTGGCGTCTTTCCGTGCCAGATGCTTGATCGAAACGGAGGAGGCTGCGGCGGTGCGCAGCGCGGTCAGCAGGTTGCCGCCAACCATGGCCTTGACCCGGCCCGAGTCCGGATCGAACAGGAATACGGTCGACTGGTGGTTGATCAGACCGCGCCGCTCGAGATTGTTTGGCCAGTAGCCCCCCGCCTTCAGGCCCAGAACGCCACCCGCGGCATCGAAGCCGCCTTTGAAGCCGTAAAGCGCATCCTCATGCCCCAAGGCTTCGCGGACGACAGGAAAGTTCACCGCATCGCCCGAAGCCATTGCGGCGAAGACCTTTTCCACCGCATCGAAAGACGCCTTGCGGGTCAGGAGGTCGGCAATCATCCCTTCCGGGACGATTGCCAGTTCGTGGGCGGGGGATTTTCCGCCGTCCATCCTCAGTAGGCCTTGCCGCGGGCGGACACGGGCCAGACCACCTCGACCTTGCCGTTGCGCACACCGACATACCAGTCGTGCACGTTGCAGGTCGGGTCGCAATGGCCGGGCACAAGGCGCAGCTTGTCGTTCACTTTTAGCACGCCCTCGGGGTCGGCAACAACGCCGTGTTCGTCCGAGCATTTGACGTATTTCACGTCATCCCGCCCGAAGATCACCGGCAGGCCGCTATCGACCGACTGGGCCTTGAGGCCCGCATCGACGATGGCCTTGTCGGCCTTGGCGTGGGACATGACGCTGGTCAGGATGAACAGCGCGTTTTCCCATTCGCCACGGTCGATGCGGTTGCCGTCCTTGTCGAGGATGCGGCCGTAATCGGCATCCATGAAGGCGTAGGAGCCGCACTGAAGCTCGTTGTAGACGCCGGAATTGCTCTCGAAATAATACGATCCGGTGCCGCCGCCGCCGACGATGTCGCACTCAAGGCCCTCGGCCTTCAGGCCGTCGACCGCGTCGCGCACCATGTTGATGGCGATGGTGGTCTTGGCCATGCGCTCGTCATAGCTGTCGAGGTGCTGCATCGCGCCCTGATAGGCCTGGATGCCAGCGAATTTGAGGCCCGGCGCCGCGTCGATCGCCTTGGCGATCTCGATCACCGCGGGCGTGGTGGTCACGCCGCAACGGCCCGCGCCACAGTCGATTTCCACCAGGCATTCGATGGTGGTGCCATGCTTCACGGCCGCCGCCGACAGGTCAGCCACATTGGCCAGATCATCGACGCAGCAGATGGCGCGCGCGCCGAGTTTGGGCAGGCGGGCAAGGCGGTCGATCTTGGCCGGGTCGCGCACCTGGTTGGAGACCAGCACGTCCTTGATGCCGCCGCGGGCGAAGACCTCGGCCTCCGACACTTTCTGGCAGCAGACGCCGACCGCACCGCCAAGGCTTTCTTGCAACTTGGCCACATCGACCGACTTGTGCATCTTGCCATGCACGCGGTGGCGCATGCCGTGCGAGGCCGCGTAATCGCCCATCTTCTTGATGTTGCGCTCCAGCGCGTCGAGGTCGAGGATCAGGCAGGGCGTCTGGATATCGGCCTCGTCCATGCCGGGCAGGGCAGGGATATCGTAGCCGACTTCCAGGGTTTCGATGTCGATGACGTCTTTCATGGGGTCTCTCCCGGTTTGCGTTTCCGGCCCGGTCAAGGTGGGCGGATCGCCCACCCTACGGGCGGTGTAGGGTGGGCGATCCGCCACCGATGATGGTCTTGCCCTTACATCCAGGGCAGCTTGTCGAGGTCGACGTTGCCGCCCGTCACGATGACGCCGACACGCTTGCCGCGGAAGACATCGGGGTTCTTGATGATCGTCGCCAGCGGCACCGCGCAGGACGGTTCCATCACGATCTTCATCCGTTCCCAGGTCAGCTTCATCGCGTCGATGATTTCCTGCTCGGATGCTGTCAGGATGTCGGTCACGTGGTGCGACACGAAATGCCAGGTGGTTTCCTTGAGCGGCACCTTGAGGCCATCGGCGATGGTCACCGGCGCGTCATCGGCGATGATGTGGCCCGCCTTGAAGCTGCGGTAGGCGTCATCGGCCTGTTCGGGCTCGGCGGCGTAGATCTTGACGTGCGGGGCGATGTTGCTGAGCGTCAGGCAGCAGCCCGACACCATGCCGCCGCCGCCGATGGGGGCGATCACGGCGTCGAGCCCCTCGACCTGTTCCATCAGCTCGCGCGAGCAGGCTGTAACTGGCCCGCGATCACGCGGGGGTCGTTGTAGGGATGGACGAAATCGGCGCCGGTGCGGGCATGGACCTCGGCAAAGACCGCTTCGCGCGAGGTGGTCGAGGGTTCGCATTCGGTGATGATGCCACCATAGCCACGCACGGCGGCCTTTTTCGCCTCGGGTGCCGTGCGGGGCATCACGACGTGGCAGGGGATGCCGCGACGGCCCGCCGCATAGGACAGCGACAGCGCATGGTTACCCGAGGAGTGAGTCGCCACGCCCTTGGCCGCCACATCGTCGGACAGGCCGAAGACCGCGTTGCACGCGCCGCGCACCTTGAAGGCGCCGGCCTTCTGGAAGTTCTCGCATTTGAAGAACAGGTCTGCCCCGGTCAACTCGTTCATGAATTGCGAGGTCAGGACCGGCGTCCGGTGGATATAGGGCGCGATCCGTTCGTGGGCGGCCAGAACGTCGTCGTAGGTCGGGATATGGGTCTCGATGGCGTCTTTCATGATGATCCCCTTATTCGGCTGCAAGTGCTACGGGCGCGGCGGTCTTGCGATACACATCTTGCGCGGCGGCAACGCCGGAGCCGAGGCGGATGTTCAGGCCCAGATCGGCCATGACCATTTCCATGGTCGCCAGCCCCGAGAGCATCATGGCATCCGTCAGGCTGCCCAGATGGCCGATGCGGAACACCTTGCCCGCGACCTGACCCAGACCCGCGCCGAAGGCCATGCCGTAGCGCTTGCTGGCATGGGTGACGATGCGGCCCGCGTCAAAACCCTCGGGCGTGCGGATGGCGCTGACCGTGTCGGAATAGAGGTCGGGGCGCGCGGCGCACAGATCCATCCCCAGGCGTCGACGGCGGCGCGCACGCCGGTGGCGATGCGGGTGTGGCGGGCGAAGCATTGTCGAGCCCCTCCTCCATCAGCATCTCGGATGCGGTCTTGAGCCCGTTCAGCAGGCCCACGGCGGGGGTGTAGGGATAGCCGTTGATGGCATAGCCCTTCACCATGTCGCGGATGTCGAAATAGGTGCGGGGCAGGCCGCCGGTTTCCACCGCCGCCATCGCCTTGGGCGAGAAGGCCGCGATGCCGAGGCCTGCGGGCAGCATGAAGCCCTTTTGCGACCCGGTGACGGCCACGTCGATCTTCCAGCCGTCGAATTCGAACGGCATGGAGCCGATGGAGCTGACGCCGTCGACAAACAGAAGCGCGGGGTGCTTGGCGGCATCCATTGCGCGGCGGACGGCGGCGATGTCGGAGCGCACGCCGGTCGCGGTCTCGTTGTGCGTGGCGAGAACCGCCTTGATCTTGTGGGCGGTGTCGGCGGTCAGGATGTCCTCGAACCGTGCAGCGGGGATGCCCTCGCCCCACGGGGTTTCCACGATCTCGACATGCAGGCCGTGGCGCTGGCACATGTCGATCCATTTCTGGGAGAACATGCCGTTGCGCGCCGCCAGAACCGTGTCGCCGGGCGTGAGTGTGTTGGTGATCGCCGTTTCCCAGCCACCAGTGCCGGTGGAGGGGAAGAGAAACACCTCGGCATTGGCCGATTTCAGCACGCGCTTCACGCCGTCACGGGCGGGGTGAAGGATATCCTTGAACAGGTCGGATCGGTGGTCGATCGTCGGCATGTCGCAGGCCCGGCGCAGGCTTTCGGGCATGTTGGTCGGGCCGGGAATGAAAACCGGGTTCTGCAGGCTCATCGGGGTCTCTCCTCATCTCTTGTCCTCACTTTAACCTTTGCCCCTGCCGCGCACAATTTTTTTGAAAAGGTTTTTCAGAAATGCTAGTGTGGGGTGAAGTCATTATCTATCAATGGCTTGTATTTTTTCACAGGGTGAAAGTGTTTTTCACTGCACTGCAGCGAGGCCAAGATGCGTGACGATCCAGAGGTCGAATCCCCCCGCCCCGGCGCGTCGCGCCCTCGGGGTCGTCCCAAGGCATGGGATGACAAGACAGACCAGAATACGATCAAGTCGCTCGACCGCGCCATGGCTGTTTTCGAGCATCTTTCGACCATGCCGGGCGCGACCCTGTCCGAACTGGCCGCCGACACCGATCAGTCGCCCGCCACGACCTACCGCATCCTGACCACGTTGGAATCGAGGGGGCTGGTGGAATTCGACGCGGGCGCGCAGCTGTGGCACATCGGGCCGCGCGCGTTCCTGATCGGGGCGCGCTATCTGCGCCGCACGTCCGTGGTGGACCGCGCGCGGCCCATTTTGCGTCGGCTGATGGAGGCGACGGGGGAGACCGCCAATCTGGGGATTGCGCGCGATACCCATGTGCTGTTCGTCAGTCAGGTGGAAAGCCACGCCTCGATCCGGGCCTTCTTTCCACCCGGATCGCTCTCGCCCATGCATGCCTCGGGGATCGGCAAGGCGCTGCTGGCGCAGATGACCGACGACCGGCTGTCGCGCTACATCGCCACCGCACCCCTGGACCGGTTCACGCAGCGCACCTTGACCGATCCCGTTAACCTACGCGCCGACCTGCAGGAGACCCGCGCGCGCGGCTATTCCATCGACGACGAGGAAAAGAACGAGGGGATGCGCTGCATCGCGGCCCCCGTCTTTGACCATCACGGTGAGGCGGTGGCGGGCTTGTCGGTATCGGGGCCGGTCAGCCGGGTGTCGGTGCGCGAAACACCGCGGCTGGCCGAGGCGGTGGCGCGGGCGGCGGCGGATCTGTCGGCGGCGCTTGGGGCCGAGGCGAGGGGCTGAAATCCGGCATCGCTTGGGGAAGTTGGAGGCGAGTACCGGAATCGAACCGGTCTACACGGATTTGCAATCCGCTGCGTAACCTCTCCGCCAACTCGCCGCCGGGGTGGTGGCAACCGACCTACCGCAAGCCTCAGCATGGTGCAAGTCGCGATCGGGGTCGGCCCTCGCGTAGCTGCATCAGGACGGGGTTCGTCGTCGCATTGCGGCAAGCGGGCGTTGCGTGCCCCGGCGGCTTGTGCCAAGACTTTTCCAGGGCAACTAGACGGAATGGTTCAGTTCCAATGGCAGATTTTGCGCAACGCCGCCGCACGATGGTCGACACACAGATCCGGCCGTCGGATGTGACCAGCTTCACCGTGATCGACGCCATGCTGTCGACCCCTCGCGAGGCGTTTGTGCCCGATGACGCCCGTGATCTGGCCTATGTCGGCGGTCCCGTGCCCTTGACCGCGACACGCCAGTTGATGGAACCGCGCACCATCGCCAAGATGCTCGAGGCGCTGGATGTCACGCCTGCCGACCTCGTGCTCGAGATCGCGCCGGGGATGGGCTACACCACCGCCCTTCTGGCGCGCATGGCCGAGGCGGTCGTCGCCGTCGAAGAAGACGCCAGCCTTGCGCGCGACGCCGAGGCGGCGCTGTCGGCGCAAGAGGTCGACAATGCAGCGATCCTGACCGGTCCACTGGTCGAAGGCTCCGCGCGCAATGGCCCTTATGACGCCATCATCCTCTTCGGCGGGGTCGAGCATGTGCCGCAAGCCATCGTCGATCAGCTCAAGGAAGGCGGCCGGATCGTTGCCCTGTTCATGCAGGGCCCGCTGGGCGAGGTGCGCAAGGGCGTCAAGACCCATGGGATCGTATCGTGGCACATGGAATTCAACGCGACCGCCCCGGTTCTGCCGGACTTTGCCCGCACACCGGGTTTCGTGTTCTGACACCACGTCATTCCGGCTCTACAGGTGGGGGTGGCCGGCGCAGCCGACAGGTAAGGGGATTGAGGCTATGAAGACCACGATCATGGGGTTCGGGCGCAGGCTGGCACTTGCCGGTGCGCTGGTGTCGGTGGCGCCGGGCATGGCCGCCGCCGACACCCTCAGGGACGCGATGGCGCATGCCTATCGCAACTCGCAACTTCTGGAGCAGAGTCGCTACCTTCTGCGGATCGAGGACGAGACGCTGAACCAGACCTTCTCGGCATTGATGCCGACGCTCAGTTTCGTGGCCTCCACCTCGCGCGATCTGGTCAATGACACCAGCACGACCACCTTCCGGCTGCTGGGCGAGTTGGCGATCTACGAGGGCGGGGCGCGGGTTAACGCAAGGCTCGGTGCCCGCGCAGCGGTGAATGCTGCGCGCCAGCAGCTGATCGGACTGGAGCAGCAGGTGCTGCTCGATGCCGTCACCGCTTATCTGGAGGTTTGGGAGGCGATCCAGATCGTCGAGGTGCGCCAACGCAACGTGCGCGTCCTGTCTGAGCAGCTGCGCGCGGCGCGCGACAGGTTCGAGGTGGGCGAGGACACCCGCACCGATGTCGCGCAGGCCGAATCGCAACTGGCGACCGCGCGATCTGCGCTGGCCGCGGCCGAGGGCACTTTGGAAATCGCGCGTGAGTTGTACAATCTTGCCGTGGGGCGCTACCCCAACGGTCTGGCTGACCCCGGTGGTGTGCCACACCTGCCGTCCTCCGAGGATGAGGCGCAGCGCCTTGCCCGGCAGGTTCACCCTGCCGTTCAGGCCCGGATGTTCGAGGTCGAGGCGGCCGAATTCGGTGCCGAGGAAGCGCGCGGCGCATCCCGGCCCAACATCTCGCTGGATCTGTCCGTCGGGCAGACCGTTCAGGCACCCGAGGCCCGGCTGGAGGGCGACAGTGCCACCCTGTCGCTGACCCTGACGCAACCGGATCTACCGGGCTGGTCAGCTTCCCTCGCTGGAGCGGCAGGCGCTGGCACAGGTTGAGGCGGTGCGGTTCGGCCTCAACCAACAGGTTCTGCTGAACCTGCAGGCCGTCGGCAACGCCTATGCCCGCCTGCGCATAGCCAGCGCGCAGATCCAGGCGTCCGACCAGCGCATCCGTGCGGCCCAGCTGGCCTTCGAGGGGGTGCGGGAAGAGGCCGCTCTGGGCGCGCGCACCACGCTGGATGTGCTCGATGCCGAACAGGACCTGCTCGAGGCGCGGATCAGCCGGATCGAGGCGCAGGGCGATCTTTACGCGGCCTCCTACGGCATTCTGGCGGCCTCGGGCCTCATGACGGTACGCCATCTGGAATTGCCGGTGCCGGAATACGATGTCGCGGCCTATGGTGCGGCCTTCCCGGGCGGGCGGGTGCGCGTGGCATCCCCGCAGGGCGACCGGCTCGACACGCTGTTGCAGGCGATCGGGCGAGAGTGACCACCGCGCCGCACCGCCGCGTGCTGTGATGCGAAATTTAGCTATCCGTTGTGCGATGCGGTGCTTGCCGCTATCTTGTGCTGAAAGGCCCCCGTCCGAGGGGCTGATCGGCTTGGCAGTCTGTGCGCTCCGGGGCATGAAGCCTGATAGGTCGTTCGAGGAGTGAGCGGTGATGTCAGACCCAGCGAAATCCGCCCGTGAGATCGAGGATGTGCTTGCCTCGATCCGGCGCCTTGTCTCAGAAAGCCACGTCGCACCTGTGGTGGATGCGCAGGCCGCGCCGCGGCTGGTGCTGACGCCTGCCCTGCGCGTGGCTGATCCGGATGATCCTTGGGCACCGATCCCCGCGCCGGGCTCCGATGCATCCGCCGACACCGCCATGTCCGAGGATGAAGACCCGAGTTGGGGTCTCGAGGATCGGCTGTCTGACTGGGGCGAGATCGAGGATAGCGCGGAGGAGGCCGTGGCCGATGCCATTGCCGAACAATCCGCCAGCCCCGAGGCGCCGCCGCGGCCCGACATGCTGGCTGAGCTGGATCAAGGGGCTGATGGTGATCTGTCGGCCGGTTTCGCGGTGCCGCCGCAGGTCGCGGCAGAGTTCGAGCCCGAGACGGGCGATGTCGATTGGCCCGACCGTAGCGCCGGACGTGCGCTGCACGATCTGGTTCTCGTGCGCGGGCAGGGCGGCGAAGCGGCGGCGGACATGCCCGCCCCAGATGACGCCACGCAAGCCGACACGGCCCAGCCGGTCGCGGACACCGCGACAGAATTCATGAGCGGCGCGGAAGAGGTCGACGACACGACCGACAGCGAGGCACTGACCAGCATGACCGAAGATCAGACCGCGCAGGCGGCAGACGCCGCACCGCGACAGGGCTTCGCGCCGGTCTTTTCGCGCCGGATCGACGTCCGTCGCCCCTCCGTCGACGAGGCGGTCGACGCGGAGATCGAGGACAAGGACGAGGACGAGGACGAGCGCCATTCCGAAAACAGCGCCGAAGACGGCCATGTCGAGGATCTGGGCGAGGCACGCCAGCCCTTCACCTTCCCCGAAACCGAGGATGGTTTGCTGGACGAGGAGACGCTGCGCGACATCATCGCCGAGGTTGTGCGTGAGGAATTGCAAGGCGCGCTTGGCCAGCGGATCACGCGCAATGTGCGCAAGATGGTGCGGCGCGAGATCCGCCTTGCGTTGGCCGCCGAGGAATTCGAGTAACCGGCGTGGCGGGCGCGTCTGCGCCCGCTGGCAATGGCGCCCTTGACCGGGGGCAGACCGCACCCGAGGTTAGGCGCATGTTCCCGATCCGCGACCACAACCCGTCGAACCGCGTGCCCGCCGTCACCTGGGCGCTGATCGTCGTCAATGTTCTGGTCTTCCTCAGCTATTACCCGGCCCTGTCGGGCTCCGAGCGTCAGTTGTTAGGGTTCTACGCCGACTGGGCGCTGGTTCCGGCCGAGGTTTTGAACGGCACGGACAGGCATACGGTCTTTACCTCGATGTTCTTGCACGGGGGCTGGATGCACCTGATCGGCAACATGCTGTTTCTCTACATCTTCGGCGACAACATGGAGGACTTGCTGGGCCACATGGGGTTTTTGGCCTTCTACGTCATCGCGGGTCTCGCCGCGGCAGGTGGCCAGATCCTCGCCGGGCCGGAGTCGACGATTCCGATGGTGGGTGCCTCGGGGGCAATTGCCGGGGTGATGGGGGTATCTGCTGTTCTTTCCGCGCGCGCGGATCGATGTGTTGGTGATCATCGTGGTTTTGGTGCGCATCTTCACCATCCCCGCATGGTTGATGCTGGGCCTGTGGTTCGGCCTGCAACTGGTCAACGGGTTGTCCATGGATGTGGCGGGCGGTGGCGTGGCCTATTGGGCGCATGCCGGGGGATTTGTGGCGGGCGTCGTTTTGGTGCTGCCGCTGTGGCTGCGCCGTGGTGGTCCGGCCTATTGGGCGCACTGGCACGGCAAGCCCCCCATGACGAGGTCGAGTACGTGGTGGAGCGGGGCCGCCGCAGCCCGATCCCGCGAATCCGGCGTGTGCGCACAGATCGCGCCGCAACGCGGCCCTTGGCCGATCTGGCGCGGATTCCGCGCAGCGGCACGCGCCGGGGGCCGCGCGGGCCATGGTCGGGCGGGCGCAGCAACTGAACGGCGGCTGCGGGATTCCCGCCAAAGTCAATCTCGAAAGATATGGCGAAATCTTGTCAAAAACTTGATGGGTCGATGACATTACCTATATCTAGGCTTCAAGCGCCCTGCACCCTACCGGAATCTGCGTTTGTTATCCTTAAGCTATGCGTTTGAGGAATACCACACATGTGATAATCGCATCACAGAATCGCACGGATTTCAGGCAGAAGGGTTCTCACGCCGGAAATGCAAGAGCAAAAAAGGACGACGAAATGCGAGATTTCGTTGATGGCACCGCCTTCAACTTCGAACAGGGTCAGCGCGCACGCAAGTTGTTCGCCGCCGTTGTTCTCGCTGCGCTCGATGACGCGATCGCAGACGACAAGAAATATGGCAACGGCCCCGAGCAGATCGCCCGCTGGGCCCGCTCGCGCGATGGCCGCGAGGTGCTGAGCTGCGCCGGGATCGACCCCAACGAGCGGGTCGTGAAGGGTCTGATGGCTTTTGTCACGCAGGGCGTGCGCACCTCGGTCGCGCTGAGCCGCGAGGAAAGTGAACGCCGCCACCAGGCTGAGGCCGAAGCGGCCTGAGCCGATCCACCGATCCGCTGGCCGATCTTGAGAGACGCGCCCGCCTGCAGGGCGCGTTTTTCGTTTTGAGAGACGCCACCCCGCCTCAGGCAGCCGAGGGCGGTCGGCGCGCACCTCGCCTCACGCAGCCGCAGGCGGTCGGCAATCAAAGATGGTGCGGGCGGGGGGACTTGAACCCCCACGGCACAAAGGCCCACGGATTTTAAGTCCGATATGTCTACCATTCCATCACGCCCGCATGGCCTGCATCGCTAGCCGTTCGGCCCCGGCTTTGCAATCGCGGGCGCCCCTTGCGTGCCCATGACATGACCTTGCGTCAGATCAAGGCGGCGCGGGCTGCCCTGCGGCATCCTGACCCCGGACGCGCAGTCTGTGACGGCAAGGAGAGGGTCCATGTCTCATCATGGCCGGGATACGGTGGTGGTTTCGCCACCGAGCTTCGAGCGGACCGACTTCGCCCGGATCGATACCGCCCTGTCGGCCCCCCATGGGCCGCATGACCGCGACTGGCTGATGGCGCGTTTTGCAGAAGGGTTGCAGATCCGCCTGCTCAAGCCGCCGCATGAGGGGCTGATCTTGTTCCAGCCCGGCAAGCTGACCTGGCGTCCGATCAACGGGGCAGGGCGCGCGCTCATCGTCCATGATCTGCGGGTAGCACCGGGGCCATTGGCGCAAGAAGGCGCGGCGCGGCTCTGGTCGGTCGCCGAAGGATTCGCGCGATACTACGGGTTTGCCGCTGTGCTGGCGTTGATCGGCCGCGGGGCCGGTCTGATCTCGCGCGATCATGCGCCCGGGCGGGGCTGGCTGACGCTGGACGAGGGGCCTGCCGACACCCGGCTTGTCGGCCGCATCCTGCAAGGGCCATTGTCCCTGCCGCGCCTGCCGCGCGATTGGCACCAGCGCGCCGCTGCATTGGGCCCGGGGCTGGTGGTGCAGACCACCGGCGAATACGCCAGCCTCGAGGCCCGCGCCGGGGCCATCGTCGCCGCCGTCTCGGCGCGCGGGATCGCGGCGCGCCGGGACCGCCTGACCGATCCCGACATGCTGCGTGCCCGCGCCGCGCAGCCGGGTGCCGTGTGTTCGGTGGTGGCGGATGGCGCCCTGCTGGGTGGACCGGAGCTGTCGGTCGACACGATCCTCGCGCTCTGCGGCGGGCCGCCAGTCGGTCAGAGACCCTCGTAGCTGCAGATCGCGTGCACCGGCACGCCCATGGCCTCCAGACGGGCACGCCCGCCCAGATCGGGCAGGTCGATGACGAAGGCGCAGCCCACCACCTCGGCCCCCAGCCGTTCGATCAGGCGGATGCCCGCCTCGGCGGTGCCGCCTGTGGCCAGCAGGTCGTCGACGATCAGCACCTTCTGCCCCGGCTCGACCGCGTCGTCATGGATCTCGACCGTGGCGCGGCCATATTCCAGCGCATACTCCTGCTCGATCGTCTTGGCAGGTAGCTTGCCCTTCTTGCGGATCGGCACGAACCCCTTGGACAGCTGATGTGCCACCGCGCCGCCCAGAATGAAGCCGCGCGCCTCAAGCCCTGCGACCATGTCGATGCGCGCGCCCACATAGGGGGACAGCAGTTGATCCACCGCCAACCGGAACCCGCGCGCATCCTGAAACAGCGTGGTCACATCGCGGAACAAGATGCCCGCATGCGGAAAATCGGGGATGGTGCGGATGTAATCCTGAACGGTTTTGGGGTCGGGCATCGGGGTATGGGTCCTTGTGAGGCAGGCAAGCACGATCAGGGGCGTGGGTAATGTCGGCGCAGCGCCGCAGCATCCTGACCGCGCAGCCAGACGGTCGAATTGCTGTATTCGGCGAAGATCGACCGCTGATAGGCCGGTCCGTCGATGTCGGTGGGCAGGCCCATCGCCTGCACCAGTTCCTCGAGCACGACCGAAGCGATCTCGCGGCGGTTGATGTCTTGGCTGATGGCGATGGCGGCCGACACGATATCCTCGCCGCGCGAGCGGAGCGCCACGCGCGCGATGGCCATGTCGGCGCCATCCAGATCGGGCAGGCTGGTCCCCGAGATGGTGCCGCCCTGCGGCGTGTTCACCAGATAGACCGGCACATCGAGCTCGCCCTCGTAGGCGCGGCTGAGAAACAGGCCTGCACCGCTGGTGTTGATCTCGGCGATGGCGATGTCGATGGCTTCATCTATCAGGTCGAATTTGTAGGAGGGAAAGCTGTCGGCCACTGCCGCGATCCCGATCCTCAGGTTCAGGCGGCGCGCTTCGGGCCAACGGATCAGGGGCTTGGCGCAATCGCCGCCGGGCGGTGCGGCGCAGGCCACAAGCCGGTAGAAATCCTCGTCCGAGATCAGGCCGGGCACGGAAATATATTCCTGCGCCGCGACCTTTGGGGCCGCAAGCGCAACACACAGGGCAAGGCACAGGCAAGATCGCATGTGATCAAGTGACGGCAAGCGTGCGCGCCGTGCAAGACGGTGGCACCACGATCCCGCTCCCCTGTTGCGCGCAGACCGCGGCACGGCTCAACCCAGCAGATGCTGGCGCAGAAAGGCCAGCACGGCCGCCCGCATCGCCGGTGTCTCGACATGCCCGGTGTCGGGCGAAAGGTGCACCACCAAAGGGCCTGTGCCATAGGCCGCCGCCAGACGCGCCAGCGCGGGCGTGCGCGCCACCTCGGGCGTCAGGGGGTCGGTGCCACCAAGACCCACGAATTGCGGCCGCGGTGCGATCAGGGCCGTGACATCGCCCATGTCGCCCGTGGCCAGCAAGCCGGGGACGGTCATGTAAAGACCATGGAGGTCGTGCGCGCCTGTGGTGATCAGCGGCGCGATATCGGCAAAGACGCACAGATGCGCGCAGGCCCTGATGCGCGGCTCAAGGGCGGCAAGCCAATAGGCATGCGTGCCGCCCATCGACAGACCCAGCGTAGCGATGCGGGTGGCCGCGATTTCGGGTCGGGCGGCCAGCCAGCGATGGGCGGCCAGCAACTCCGCCAGCATCCGCCCCATGAGCGGACGGCCTCGCCATAGCGCGGCCTTGGCCAGCGCGCCTTCCGGTCCTTCGCCCTGCCGCGCGCCGAAGGGGGCAAGGTCGATGGCAAGGCTGGCGATGCCCAGATCGGCCAGCTCCGGGCCATAGGGACCCTGCAGCGCGGGGCGGCCCTGGATCAGCTCCTCTGCGCCGGTTTCGTAGCGATTGCCATGGGCATGGCAGTAAAGGACGGCGGGGTGCGGCCCCCGGCCCCTCGGGACGCAGGTAGAGACCCTGGATCGGCCCCGCGCCGCGGAAGGTCACGCGCTGCAGACGGTGCGGCCCCAGCGCCTCAACCGGCCCCGGATCGGCTGCCGCGGGCCCTGTTCTGCGCCCGACAGCCCCAGCAGGGCCCGCAGCCGCTCCGCGTCGATCCGCGTGCTCACGCCCCGCCCTCGCGTTCCACAAATGCCATCAGCAGCGCCATGGCGATGATGCCCAAAGCCCCCATCCGCGCGACCCAAGGCAGCACGGCAGGCTGCAGCAAGCGCGCTCGCGCCAGATCCGCCGTCAGCGCATAGCCCAGCGCATTCATCGCGGCGAGCGTCATGTAGGTCGGCACCATCACCCCGGCCTGCGCGGCATAGGCGCGGCCCGGGTCGATGAATTGCGGCGCGAAGGCCATGAAAAAGGCGATGCCCTTGGGGTTGAGCACCGTCACGGTCGCGGCCCGGGCGAAACTGTCGCGCGCAGCCAGATGGCCGGTGGCGGCAAGCGTCAGGCCCGCCTGCGGCGCGCTGCGCCAGAGCCCTATGCCCAGCCACATCAGGTAGCCCACCCCCACCCATTTCAGCACCGTGAACAGCGCGGGCGACCCCATCACAAGCGCGCCGACGCCTGCCAGCGACAGGCTCAGCGCGACCGACCCGCCCAACGCCGCGCCCGCCGCCGTGGCCAACGCCACACGCCGCCCCTGCGTCAGCGCCAGCGAGATGACCAGCATGACCGTGGGCCCCGGCAGCACCAGGATCGCAACGGAGGCTGCGACAAAGGCGAGCCAGCTGTCGAGGGGCATGATGGGCGCGGGCTCCCGCATGAGGGTTGCGCGCCACTCAATCCGCAAAGCTCGGGCTTTGTCACGCGCAACCGCAAGGCGGCAGGGCGGCCGCGAGCAGACATCTGCAGGCTTGCCCAAAATCAGGGCGTTGCTGCCCCCAGCACGCGCCCCGCCACGGCCGAAAGCTTTTCCACCATGGCGGCATCGCGTGCGCCCGGCGCCGTCAAGATCGCATGCTCGAGCGCCCGGTCGCAGCCATGCGGGCAGGGTGCGCGGTCAGCCCCCAAAAGCCCCGGCAGACACGCCACCAGCGCGCGCGCCTTCTCGGCATTGCCGCTCAGCACGCGGATGATGTCGCTGATGTCGACGCTGCCATGATCGGGGTGCCAGCTGTCGTAATCCGTGATCATGGCGACGGAGGCGTAGCATAGCTCTGCCTCGCGGGCGAGTTTCGCCTCGGGCATGTTGGTCATCCCGATCACGTCGCAGCCCCAGACCTCGCGGTAAAGCCGCGATTCGGCGAGGGTGGAAAACTGCGGCCCTTCCATCGCCAGATAGCTCCCGCCCTCGTGAACCGTGATCCCCTCCGCCCGCCCGGCCTCGGCGCAGGCCGCACCCAGCCGGGGGCAGGTGGGATGCGCCACCGACACATGGGCGACAAGGCCCGGACCGAAGAAGGTCTTTTCCCGCGCGAAGGTGCGGTCGATGAACTGATCGACGATGACGAAATCGCCGGGTGCCATCTCCTCGCGGAACGACCCGCAGGCCGAGACGGAGATGACATCGGTCACGCCCAGACGCTTCAGTGCGTCGATGTTCGCACGGTAGGGCACGGAGGTCGGGCTATGCACATGCCCCCGCCCATGCCGTGGCAGAAAAGCCATGGGCACTCCCCCAAGCCGCCCGGTCAGCACCGCATCCGAAGGTGCGCCAAAGGGGCTTTGCACCTCGACCCAGTCCGCGCCCTCCAGCCCGTCGATCTGATAGACGCCCGACCCGCCGATCACTCCGATCATGGTCTGCATCGCCTCATGCTCCTTCGATCCGTTACCGGGCGCCAGCCAAACACCGCTGCCGCCTTGCTGCAAGCCCCGCCCCTTCATCTTCCTCCAAATACGGACGGCGCCACGCTGGCACCCGGCGCGCCCTCACTCTCCGGGCCGTTTCAGGCCGAAGGTCTCGCGGATCACTGAATAGTCGCGGTAGCCCAGCCGCGTCAGCGGGTTGAAGGCCAGCACGTCGAATGTGCCGTCGCGGAGGCAATCGTCGCGCATGTGCACGCCGGTGACCTCGCCGAAAACGGCGAAATTGTTTGCACCTTCCAGTTTCACGATCTGTGTCATCTTGCATTCCAGCGACGCGGGCGCGCCCGCCACGCGGGAACAGGCGATGGTCTCGCACTCCGCCCGCGCGATGTCCGCCAGCGCGAATTCATCGGTTTCGCGCGGCCATGGCCCGGAGGTCTGGTTCATCGCATCGCGCATCGCGTATTCCACCACGTTCACGCAAAACACACCCGTCTCGCGGATGTTGGCGACGCTGTCCTTGGTGTCGCCCCGATCCTCCTTGGCGGAGGTGGAGGCGAACATCACCTGCGGCGGCACATAAGCCACCGCGTTGAAGAAGGAATAGGGGGCCAGGTTTTCCGAGCCGTCGGCGCTGCGGGTGGAAATCCAGCCGATGGGGCGCGGCGTGACGATGGCGTTGAACGGGTTGTGCGGCAGGCCGTGGCCATCGGCGGGGCGGTAGAACATCGCGGGCATTCCTTTTTGTGGGAGCCTTGCTCGGGTTTGTGCAAGACCTAGCGGCGTGTTACGCGATGGGCCAGAGGCAAGGCACGGCGGGCTATGTATCGGCTGGAGCAGGAAACATCAGCGGACCGCTGGGAGGTGGAGGCGCTCTACGACACCTGCTTTGCGCCGGGGCGCGAGGCGCTGTCGTCTTACCGGCTGCGTGACGGAGTGCCGCCGGTGGCGCGCCTGTGTCTGGTCGCGCGTGATCCCGATGGCATCCTGGCGGGGGCGATCCGGTTCTGGCCGGTGCGCGTGGGCCGGGCCGAGGCGCTGCTTTTGGGCCCCGTCGCCGTCCACCCGACCCGGCAGGGCGAAGGCTTGGGTGGTCTGCTGATGCGCGAAGGGATGGCGCGCGCCACCGAAGACCGCTGGCCGCGCATCATGCTGGTGGGCGATGAGCCCTATTACCGCCGCTTCGGCTTTACCCGGCTTGAGGGGGTGGAGATGCCGCCGCCAACGAACCCGGCGCGTGTCTTGGGCATTGGCGACTGGGCGGGCAAAACCGGCAAGGTCAAGCGCTGGGCGCGGTGAGGGTCAGGAAAACGCGCGTTTTCCTGCCCGAAAAACCCGGGTTTTTCGGGCGGCAAAACTCGAGTTTTGCCGCGTCAGGCGTGCAACCGCCCTGCGATCATCTCGGCCGCCTTTTCCGCGATCATCGTCACCGGCGCATGCGTGTTGCCGCTTGGGATGGCGGGCATGACCGAGGCATCGGCGATGGACAGGCCGGCAATCCCGTTCACCGTCAGCGCCGGGCTGACGACCGCGCCCGCATCCACGCCCATCCGCGCGGTGGACACCGGGTGGAAGATCGTGGTGGCGATATCACCCGCGGCCTTGAGCAGCGCGTCTTCGCCGTCGACCTCTGGCCCAGGCTTGATCTCGGTCGGCCGGAACTCAGCCATGCGCTGCGTCGCCATCAGCGCGCGGGCATGGCGGATCGACTCGACCGCCACGCGCCGGTCGGCGGGCGCGGAAAGGTAATTGGGCCGGATCGCAGGGCGCGCGCTCGGATCGGGGCTGGTCACATGCACCGACCCGCGGCTTTCGGGCCGCAGGTTGCAGACCGACACGGTCAGCGCCGGGAAAGGGTGCAACGGCTGGCCGAAGGCGTCGAGCGACAGGGGCTGGACGTGGTATTCGATGTTGGGCGTCTCATGCTCGGGGCTTGAGCGCGTGAAGATGCCCAGTTGCGAGGGGGCCATGGCCAAAGGCCCTGAGCGCTTCAACGCGTAATCCAGCCCGATCCGCATCTTGCCCCAGAGGCTCGCATACCAGTCGTTCAGCGTGCGCGCGCCGGTGATGCGGAAAATTGTGCGGATCTGAAGGTGATCGGCAAGGTTTTCACCGACGCCTGGGCTGTCCTGGGCGACGTCGATCCCCAGATCACGCAGCATGTTGGCCCGCCCGATCCCCGACCGCTCGAGGATCGCGGGCGTTCCGATGGCACCGGCGGCCAGCACCACCTCGCCACCCGCCCGCGCATGGTAGGCCGCGCCGTCCTGCCGGAACACCACGCCCGTCGCACGCTTGCCCTCCAGCGAGCCGCAGCACCTCGGCCCCCGTCACGATCCGCAGATTGGGGCGGCGGCGCACCGGGTCAAGAAAGGCCTTGCGCGCATTCCAGCGCAGCCCGCGCCTTTGGTTGACCTCGAAATACCCGGCACCCTCATTGTCGCCGCGGTTGAAATCGGCGCTGCGGGGATGCCCAACTCGCCCGCCGCTTCGGCCACGGCGTCAAGGATCGGCCAGGTCAGGCGCTGGCGTTCGACGCGCAATTCGCCGCTTTCCCCATGGGCGTCGTCCGCGCCGCCGTGATAGCCTTCGGAGCGCTTGAAATAGGGCAGCACATCGTCCCAACCCCAGCCGGTGTTGCCCATCTGGGCCCACAGGTCATAGTCGCGGGCTTGGCCGCGCATGTAGATCATGCCGTTGATGGACGAACAGCCGCCCAGAACCTTGCCGCGGGGATAGTTCAGCGCGCGCCCGTTCAGGCCCGGCTCGGCCTCGGTCTTGAGGCACCAGTCGAGCGAGGGGTCGCCCATCGCATAGAGATATCCCACCGGCACATGCACCCAGAGCCGGTTGTCGCTGCCGCCCGCCTCCAAGAGCAGGACCCGGCACTTGGGATCGGCCGAGAGCGGTTGGCCAGCACACAGCCTGCCGAGCCAGCGCCGACGATTACAACATCCCAGTCGCTGAAATCCTGTGTCAGCATGGCGGCCTCCGTCCCCTTCGGCCCGGTCTACCCTTACCGGTCGGGCGGCGTCCAGTCCGCGGGCGGCACGCCCCGGCGGCTCAATCGTAGCGCCAACCCCAGCGCCACGCCGACACCGATGGCGACCGTCAGATCAGCAAAGACCGTCAGCACCATGGTCAGCACCAGAAGCACCCGGTCCGACACCCGCCCCGTGGTCAGGTAGCCGCGCCAATGCTGCGGTTCCGACATGTTCCAGGCGGTCACCAGCAACAGCCCCGCCAGCGCAGGCATGGCGAGGTATCCCGCCAGAGGCGCGGCCAGCATCATCACGCCAAGGATCACCGCCGCATGGAAGATGCCGGCAAGCGGCGTCCGCCCGCCCGCCCGTACATTCGTCGCCGTGCGCGCAATGGCCCCGGTGGCAGGCAGACCGCCCATGAGGGAAGAGCCGATATTGGCCAAGCCTTGGGCCAGGATCTCGGCGTTCGGACGGTGACGCCCTGCCACCATCCGGTCTGCCACCATGGCCGACAACAGCGATTCGATCCCCGCCAGAAAGGCGATGATCAGCGCCGAAGGCAGCAGTTCGATCAGCCGCGCCACCGTGATCTCGGGCAGGCGGGGCAGGGGCAGCCGGTCGGGCAGCGCGCCGAAGCGACCGAACAGCGTGTCGACCGGCAGGAAAAGACCGCCACTGCCGCCGAGACGATGCCGACTGCCACGATCAGGCCCGGAAACCGTGGAAAGAGGCGTCGCAGCGCCACGATCAGCACGATGGCGCCCAGCCCGATGGCGAGGCTGGCAAGGCTGATCGTGCCGCGCGCCGCCCACATCGCGGGGATACGCTCCAGCGCCTCGGCGGGGTGCCCTCGGGCAAGACCATGCCCATGGCATCGGGCAATTGGCTGAGCGCGATGATCGCGGCGATGCCGATGGTGAAAGCCGTTGATGACCGGCTCGGGCACCAGCGCGATCAGGTTGCCCGCCTTGAGAAAGCCGCCGATGACCAAAGATCACGCCCGCCATCAGCGTGGCCAGCACCAGCCCGTCAAAGCCATGCGCGGCGATGACGCCATGGACCACGACGATGAAGGCGCCCGTGGGCCCGCCGATCTGCACCCGGCTGCCGCCAAAAAGCGAGATCAAGAAGCCCGCCACGATGGCCGTCACCAGACCCGTTTCAGGCGCCGCCCCCGAGGCTATGGCGATGGCAAGGCTGAGCGGCAGCGCGACCATGGCAACGGTCACGCCCGCGATGAAATCCGCAAGCACACTTTTGGGCGTGCTTTGCGGCAAGGTGGTCAGCAGCTTGGGTGTCAGCATCGGGCACGTTTGCGGCCGCACCGCCGGGGCCGTCCCCCGTCATCTTCGGCCGGTCGCATCCTTGCGCCGTGGTCGTGGCGGGTGCAGGGGGCTCAGCCCTGCCGCCTGAGCCATTCCATGACCGCCGGCCGAACCGATTGCGCGCCGCTTGCCCGCGCCTCGTTGATCACCGCGCGCGCCTCGCGAAGGTCGATCCGGCGGATCAGCGACTTGACCGGCCCGATCGAGGCGGGGCGCATCGACAGGACGCGCAAGCCCGATGGCGGCGAAGCACGCGCCTCGACCGGGCGGCCCGCATCCTCGCCGCAGAAACTGAGCGGCGTGCCGATGTCACCGCAGCGGTGCACGATCTGTTCGAGGAAGGTCAGGTAGCTGACGTTGAGCGTGTCGTAGCGGCGGCGCACCCGCTCGTTCTCGCGGTCGGCGGCGAAGAAGAACTGCTTGAGGTCATTGCCGCCGATGGAGATGAAATCGCAGGATTCAAAGAACTGTCGCGGTGCAAAGGCAAGGCTGGGCGTTTCCAGCATCGCGCCGATTTCCAGCCGTTCGGGCAAGGTGTGGCCCAGCGCCGCCTCGCGGTCCATTTCGCGCAACAGATGATCGCGGGCTTGGGTGAATTCCTCGAACTGGGCGACGAAGGGGAACATCACCGTCAGCGGCCGCCCGTTGGCCGCGCGGATCAGCGCCTGCAGCTGCATCCGCATCACGCCCGGCTTGTCCAGCCCGACGCGGATCGCCCGCCAGCCGAGCGCGGGGTTCGGCTCCTCCGTCTTCTTCATGTAGGGCAGCACCTTGTCCGATCCGATGTCGAGCGTGCGGAAGACCACGCGCTTGCCGCCCGCCGCATCCATGACGCGCGCGTAAAGGGCGGCCAGCTCGCCGCGGCGCGGCACCTTGTTGCGGGTCAGGAACTGCAATTCGGTGCGGAACAGCCCCACGCCTTCGGCGCCCGAACTGGGCAGCGAGGGCAGGTCGGCCATAAGCCCTGCGTTCATCTGCAAGGACACCGATGTGCCGCACAGCGCCTCGGCTGGCTTGTCGCGGATCGAGACATAGCGCTCCTGCGCCTCGGCCTGCATCGCCATCTTGTCGCGGAAGGCTGAGGCGACGGCCTCCTCGGGCCGCAGATGCACGATGCCCTGATCACCGTCGAGCAAGATCGCGTCGCCGTTCAGCGCCTCGGTCAGCACCGCCTTGGCATGGACCACCAGCGGGATCGCCAGCGCGCGCGCCACGATGGCGGCATGGCTGCCGACCGAGCCCTCCTCCAGCACCACGCCACGCAGGCGGCGGCCGTAATCGAGCAATTCGGCCGGGCCGATGTTGCGCGCCACCAGCACCGGATCGGCCGGCAGTTCCGCCCCGGTGTCGCGCCCCTGTCCGGTCAGGCGGCGCAGCAGGCGGTTCGACAGGTCGTCGAGATCGTGCAACCGCTCGCGCAGATAGGCGTCGGGCACGGTTTCCATCCGCGCCCGCGCGCTCGACTGTTCCTTTTCCACCGCGGCCTCGGCCGACAGGCCGCGGGCGATATCCTCTTCCATCCGGCGCATCCAGCCGCGGGAATGGGCGAACATGCGGTAGGCTTCCAGCACCTCGCGCTGTTCGCTTGTCGCCGCCGGCGGCCTGGGTCGAGCATGTCGTCGACGATCGACGCGCAGCCGGTCCACCGCCGCGTTCAGGCGCGTCAGTTCCGCCTCGGGGTCCTCGGCCACCAGATTGGTGACGACCACGCGCGGCTCGTGCAGCCAGACATGGCCCATGGCCGTGCCTTCCTGCACGCAGGTGCCGCGGATCATCACCTGTTGCTTGTGCCGCTCGGCCAGCGCCGCGCCTTCGCCGATGAAGGCGCCCAGTTCGGTCATCTCGGCCAGCACCATGGCCACGACCTCGAGGGCGTAGATCTCGTCGTCGGAATAGTCGCGCGCGTCCTTGGACTGGACGACCAGCACGCCCAGCCGCTCGCCCAGCCGCTGGATCGGCACGCCGAGAAACGACGTGAAGCGTTCCTCACCGGTCTCGGGCATATAGCGGAACCCGCGTTCGGCGGGCGCGTTCGCGGTGTTGACCGGTTGGGCGGTGCGGGCGACCCGACCGACAAGGCCCTCGCCGATGCGCATCCGCGTGACATGGACCGCCTCGGGCGCCAGACCTTGGGTGGCGCACAGCTCCAACGTGTCGACATCGCGCATCAGATAGATGGAACAGACCTCTGTGCCCATCGAATCGGCGATCAGATGGGTGATGCGGTCCAGCCGTTCCTGGCCCGCGCTGGCATCCCGCCAGTGACGGCCTGCAAGCGGCTGAGCAGCTTGCGGCTCTCTGTTTCGGTGCCTTGTGCCATCACTTTCGCCCCATGAGGCGCTTGACGGAAGCGGCCCCTGTTCCGGGGATCAGGGATAGCGCGGCGGGCAGGGGGCGCGCAACGGGAATGGCGCGCCCTATTGCCCGGGTGGTCGGATCAGTCGGCCAGAAGGTCGGCGTAGACGTGGCGCACGACCGTGTCGCGGGTCAGGCCGCGCTTGGCAAGCTCCGCATCGCTCAACGATTGAAGCATCTGGATTTCGTCGAACCGGGCCTGCGCGTCGCTGGCCTGCGCGAAGGCGCGGGCGAGGGCGGCGAAAAAGGCGATGACCTGCGAGACGATCCGCGGCGGAAAGGCGGGGCTGTTCAGGGTTTGCGTCGTCATGGGAACCTCTGTGGGTGACGGGTAAACATGTGTCACGACACAGAATAGGCCTTGCGGGCCGCGCCGGTTAGGGCCGTTGCTGCAATGCAGCATTGCGCCTGACGCAAGGGCGGCGTTCAGGCCGCCCGGTCGAGGCCAAAGGCGTCATGCAGCGCCTGCACCGCCAGTTCCAGATACTTGCGGTCGATCAGCACCGAGACTTTGATCTCGGAGGTTGTGATGACCTTGATGTTGATGCCCTCGTCGCGCAGCGTCTGGAACATCTTGGCCGCGACACCCGCATGGCTGCGCATCCCGATGCCGACGATGGACACTTTGCAGACATTCGTGTCGGCCACGAGACCCGCGAAATCGATCGCGCCCGCGGCCTTGGCATCGGCCATCGCCTTTTCGGCGCGCTTCACCTCGTTGATCGGGCAGGAGAATGTCATGTCCGTGGTGCCGCCATCCGAGATGTTCTGCACGATCATGTCGACGTTCACGCCCGCCTCGGCCAAGGGGCCAAAGATCGCCGCCGCGATGCCGGGGCGGTCTTCCACGCCTTGCAGGGTCATCTTGGCCTCGTCGCGGGAAAAGGCCACACCGGCCACCACATTGCTTTCCACGATATCCTCCTCGGCGCATACCAGCGTGCCCGCGTCATCCGACATTTCCTCGAAACTGCTCAACACACGCAGCTTCACATTGTAGCGCATCGCCAGTTCCACGGATCTGGTCTGCAAGCACCTTGGCGCCCAGCGAGGCCAGTTCCAGCATCTCCTCGAAGGCGATCCGGTCGAGCTTGCGGGCCTTGGACGTGATCCGCGGGTCGGTGGTGTAGACCCCGTCCACATCGGTATAGATGTCGCAGCGCACGGCCTCGAACGCAGCCGCAAAGGCCACGGCACTGGTGTCAGACCCGCCCCGGCCCAGCGTGGTGATCCGCCCCTCGGGGCTGATGCCCTGAAAGCCCGCGATCACGGCGACCTTCATGCCTTCGTCGAATTTCTTGAGGATATTGGCGGTCGGGATCTCCTCGATCCGGGCGGCGGCATGGGCCGAGGTGGTGATCAACGGCACCTGCCAGCCCTGCCAGCTGCGGGCGGGGATCTCCATCTCCTGCAGCGTCAGCGCCATCAGCCCTGCCGTCACGTTCTCGCCAGCCGACACCACGGCATCGTACTCCCGCGCGTCATACAGAGGCGAGGTCTCCTCGACGAAGCCCACCAGCTTGTTGGTCTCGCCTGCCATGGCCGAGACGATGACGATCACGTCATGGCCATTTGCGACCTCACGGCCGACGCGCTTGGCGGCACGGCGGATGCGGTCGAGCGTGGCGACGGATGTTCCGCCGAATTTCATCACCAGAATGGACATGTCCCGTCCCTCTCCCAGACGCCGCGCCTCATACGGCGGCGCGTGCCCGCCTGCAAGACCGGGCATAGGCCGCGAAACGCCTCAAAAGGCGTGCGGCCGCCCGTCCCATGTCTCGAAACAGCCGGTGGTCTCGGCCCCCAGCGCGGCAAAGCGTGCCATCAGGCCGGACACAGCCTCCTCCGTCCCGATCTCGGCGCTGTCGCCGCCCATGTCGGTCCGGACCCAGCCGGGGTGGTAGATGCCCACCGCAATTCCGCGCGGTTTCAGGTCGGTGGCAAGATTACGGCCCAGATTGATCGCCGCCGCCTTGGTGGCGCGGTAGATGTAGCTGCCCCCGGTGTTGCGGGTCGAGGAGCCCATCTGGCTGGCGATGATCGCCACCTTGGGCGCGGTGGCACGGGCGAGGTTGGGCAACAGCGCCTGCACCGTCAGGAACACGCCCGTGACATTCACCGCGAAGGTGTCGGCCCAGAGGTCGGGGGCGAAGCCGTCGTCGAGGCTTTGGCCCTTGTCGAGATAGACGCCCGCGTTGCAGATCAGCAGATCGAGTGCCCGGTCGCCCAGCTTGTCGGCCAGAACCCGCACTGACATCGGGTCGGTCACGTCGAGCGGCACCAGCCCCGGCGCCTCGCGCGCGGTCGCCGTCACCTCCGCGCCCTTTGCCCGATAGGCTGTGGCCAGCCCCGCGCCGATGCCGCGGTTGGCGCCCGTGATCAGTACATGCATGCCCCGCCTCCTTTGGTTCCCGACAGGGGTAACGGGTGGGCGGGGGATTGCAACCCGGCCCGGGCCGCGCGAGGCTCATGAGCAAAAGGAGATCTTGATGCGCTTCACCCTCGACGAGCTCACCGCCGCCCATGCGCTGGTCACCCGCCACATGGCGCCAACGCCCCAATATGCCTGGCCGCAACTGGCCGTGCGCACCGGCTGCGAGGTCTGGGTCAAGCACGAGAACCACTCAGCCACGGGCGCCTTCAAGCTGCGGGGCGCCATCACCTTCATCGACTGGGTGACGCGGACATATTCCGATGCGCGCGGCATCTGCACCGCCACCCGCGGCAACCACGGTCAGGGGCAGGCGCGGCAAGCGGTGGCGGCGGGCCTGATCGCCAAGGTCTATGTGCCGCGCGGCAATTCCTCGGAAAAGAACGCCGCCATGCGCGCCTTTGGGGCCGAAGTGATCGAGTTCGGGGATGATTTTGACGCCGCGCGGGAGGAAGCCTACCGCGTGGCCGAGGCAGAGGGGCTGGTGATCGTGCCGCCCTTCCACACCGAACTGGTGCGCGGCGTCGCAACCTACGGGCTGGAGCTGCTCAGCGCCGTGCCGGACCTCGACACGGTCTATGTCCCGATCGGTTGCGGCTCGGGCATCTGCGGCACGATCCTCGCGCGCGACGCGCTGGGGCTGGACACGCAGATCGTGGGCGTGGTGAGCGAGACCGCGCAGACTGCGAAACTCTCAGCCGAGGCCGGGCGGCTGATCGAAACCGCGAGCGCCCGCACCTTCGCGGACGGCATGGCGGTGCGGGTGCCGGTGCAGGCGGCGCTCGACATCTACGGGACAGGTGCTGCGCGGATCGTGACGGTGTCAGATGCCGAGGTCGCCGAGGCGATCCGCATCTACTACCGCGACATCCACAACCTGGCCGAAGGGGCGGGGGCGGCCGCTTTGGCGGCGTTGATGCAGGAGCGGGACCGGATGGCCGGGCGCAAGGTCGGGGTGATCTTGTGCGGCGGCAACATCGATACCGACTGGTTCTTGACCGTGATGCAGGGCGGTGTGCCAAAAGTGTGAGGGCCCTGTGCCCGCGATGCTGAAAAGAGGGGGCTCTGCCCCGTCGCGCGCTGCGCGCCTCCCCCGGGATATTTTGAAACAGAGAAGACGGGCGCGCGCGTTAACCTTGATGCGGCGTTAATGGGGGAGGAGGCGGGCGGCCTCTTTGGCGGCGAAGGGTTTTAGGGTGTGGCCATGGGCGGCAAGCCACGCAGCGACCCGCTCGGGCTCGCGCTTGGAGAGCTCGCGCAACCACCAGGCGATGGCCTTCTGGATGAACCAGTCGCGGTCGGGTGCAAGGGCCTCGCACCAGCCGAGAACGCGGGCGCGGGCGGCTTGCTCGATCGGGGTCGGGTGGCGCGCTTTGGTGAAGGGCAGGGTGAAGACCAGCGCCGCGCGGCGGGTCCACATGTGGTCCGAGGTGATCCAGGGTTCGAGATCGTCGAGGCGGGCGGGGTCCTGCAGCAGGCGCTTTTGGCCGCCCATGGCCACGGCATCGGCGATGGCCCAACTGTCAAAATCGGGCACCAGCCCCGTTATGCAATCCCAGGCTGCGGCATCATCGGGGCGCATGCGCGCCTGCACGAAGAGTTTTCCCGCTGCGATCCGCGCCTCGAAGATGTCGCTGGCCCAGAGACCTTGGGCTAGCGCCACGAGGCCTGGCTGGTCGAGGGATTTGCGCCAGATTTCTGCCAGTTCGCCGGTCAGGGCGTTGGACAGGCCCAGAACCTCGCGCGTCTGCTTGTGATAGGCGGCCATCTCGGCGGCGCGGGCCGGGTCGGCATGGGCGCGGAGGGTTGCGATTGCATCGGCGGGGGTCATGGGGTTCGCGTCATGTCGCCATCTTGGGATGGGTGGAAGATGGGAGAAACGGGCTTGGTGGGCAAGTCATGGTCATGCACACAAACCTCATGCCCCGATCCATGGTCTTGGCATCACGACGCCATAACGACGCCATCACGACGGCATGGCCCCGGCGGCGGCCGGGCGCGGCCACAGCGCGATGATCCACAGAGCCAGATAGACCGGCAGCGGCAGCAGCAGAAAGAAGGCAAAGCGCCAGTCCGGATCGGCGATCAGAAACCCTGGCAGCAGCGCGACTGTCGCCACCCCCATGACCCACAGCGCTGCCCGGCGCTGGCCGGGGCGGAACCACGCGCTGTCGAACATCCGGCCCCAGATCGGCCAGGCGCCATGAAACAGCTCCATCGCCGATTGCAGCGCGGCGGGGTTGTCCCAGGGCGAGTTACCGATCACGAACCATTCCAGCGCCATGCCGGGAAGACAGCCCAAGGCCAGCCACAGCCAGATGGGCGCGCGCGGCAGCACCTGCAGCGCCGCGTGAAAGGCCAGCGCGATCAGCGCGTAGGGCGCGAAGGCACCCCAGAACAGCTCCGGCACATGGGTCGCGCCAAAGCGGTACCAGAGCTCCAGCCAGTGGGCCAAGGCCACCGATACCGCCGTTGCACGTAGAATCTGTCCAAGATTGCGCATAGGCGGCAGTCTCGCCGCAACCGCTCCGCACGCGCAAGCCGGGGCGGTCACCCCGCTACCCCTCGGCACCGCTTCACCGCGGCCGGTCGATCTGCCAATCCAGATGCGCCCTGACCGTGGGCCAATCCGTCGCCGTCACCGAATACACCGCCGTATCCCGGATCGTGCCATTGGGCATCCTGAGATGGGCGCGCAAGATGCCGTCGAGCTGCGCGCCCAGCCGTTCGATGGCGCGGCGGGATTGATGGTTCAGGCGGTGGGTGCGGAATTCCACGGCCAAGCATTCCCAGACCTCGAAAGCATGGGCGAGCATCAGGCGTTTGGCTTGCGTGTTCACCGGGCCGCGCTGGGCCGAGGGGGCGAGCCAGGTCGAGCCGATCTCGACCCGCGGACTGGCGTGGTCGATGTGCATGTAGGTGGTCATGCCGACTGGCTGGCTGCTGGCGTCCAGCACGGTGAAGGGGATCAACTCCCCCCGGTCACGCAGGGCAAGGCGGCGGTCGATCTCGGCCGCCATGCCGTCGGGCGGCGGGACGAAGGTATACCACAGCTCATGCAGGCGGCCCGCCGCCACCTGTTCGGCCAGTGCAAAGGGCGTGGTCGGGCGACAGCGGCACGAGCCGCACATGTGAGCCGCTCAGCGTCAGGGTCCGGCGGCCCCAGCCGGGTCATTCCACCGTCACCGATTTCGCCAGATTGCGGGGCTGGTCCACGTCGGTGCCCTTGGCGATGGCGGTGTGATAGGCCAGAAGCTGTGCCGGGATGGCGTAAAGCATCGGCGCGGTCAGGCGGCCCGCAAGCGGCAGGGTCAGCAAGGCGCACGTGCCCTCGGAGGCGATTGCGGCGCCCCTGCTGTCAGTGATCAGCGTGACCTGCCCGCCGCGGGCCATGACTTCTTGCATGTTCGACACGGTCTTGTCGAAGAGCGCGTCATGGGGCGCTATCACCAGCACGGGCAATGTCCGGTCGATGAGCGCGATGGGGCCGTGCTTCAGCTCGCCAGATGCATAGGCTTCGGCATGGATGTAGCTGAGTTCCTTGAGTTTCAGCGCGGCTTCAAGGGCTGTCGCGTACATCACGCCGCGGCCCAGAAAGAGCGCGGAGCGCGCTTCGGCCAGCCCGCGCGCGATGTTTGCGATCTCGGGTTCCAGCCCCAGCACCTGCCGCATCTGGTCGGGAACATGGCGCAGCGCGTCGAGGTCCGTGGCGATCTGCGCCGGTGTCATCGCGCCGCGCTGGCCCGCCGCATGGAGCGCCAGCATGGCCAGAACGCCCAGCTGGTTGACATAGGCCTTGGTCGAGGCAACCGAGACCTCAACACCCGCAAGGATCGCCAGCGCGACGTCGCTTTCGCGCGCGATAGAGGAGGTGCCCACGTTCACGAGGCTCGCCACCAGATCGGCGCGGCCGCGCATGTAGCGCAGCGCGGCAAGTGTGTCGGCGGTCTCGCCCGATTGGCTGACGAAGAGCGCCAGCGTGCGCGGTGCCACGGGCGGTTCGCGGTAGCGGAATTCGGAGGCGACATCGACCTCGCAGGGCAGGCCGGCAACCTGCTCGAACCAGTATTTCGCGGTCAGGCAGGAATAATAGCCCGTGCCGCAGGCCACCAGCACGACCCGGTCGAATTTGGTGAAATCGAGTGCCTCGGGAAAAACCGGCAGCGCGCCCGGTGCGTAGCGGGCCAGCGCCTCGGCAAAGACCACGGGTTGTTCGTGGATTTCCTTGGCCATGAAATGCTTGTAGCCCGCCTTGTCGATCACCGCCGCGCGGGCCTCGATCCGGGCGAGGGGGCGGGTTGCGGGCGTGCCGTCCTCGGCAAAGATCTCGGCGCCGGCGCGGGTGACGAAGGCGTAATCGCCCTCGTCCAGATAGGTGATCTTGTCGGTCATGGGGGCGAGCGCGATGGCATCCGAGCCCACGAACATCTCGCCCTCGCCATGGCCGATGGCCAAGGGCGAGCCGCGGCGCGCGGCGATGATCAGGTCTTCTTCACCGTCAAAGAGAAAGCACAGCGCAAAGGCCCCTTCAAGGCGCGCGATCGTGGCCACGGCCGCAGCGCGCGCGTCCATGCCGCCTGCCATGTAGTGGGCGCACAGATGGGCGACGGTTTCCGTGTCGGTCTCGGCTTTCGGAGTTCGATGCCCGGCCAGTTCGGCCCGGAGCGTCGCGGTAATTCTCGATGATCCCGTTATGGACCACGGCCACGGGGCCTGTCTGATGGGGGTGGGCGTTCGCCTCGGTCGGGGCGCCATGGGTGGCCCAGCGGGTATGGCCGATGCCGGTCTTGCCGGGCAGGGGCTCATGCACCAGACGGTCGGAGAGATTGATCAGCTTGCCCACAGCGCGGCGGCGGTCGAGGTGGCCTTGATCCAGCGTGGCGATACCCGCGCTGTCATAGCCGCGGTATTCCAGCCGCTTGAGCGCCTCGAGGATCAGGGGGGCGACCTCGTGGGTGCCCAGAATGCCGACGATCCCGCACATGGTGCTACCCTTTCCGTGATGCCTTGATGGCGCGCAACCGCTCCATCAGCCGGACCGCCAGACCCGGCTTGTTGACCTGTTTCGCCCGCGCCAGCGCCAGCGCGCCGTCGGGGACGTTTTCGGTGATGACCGACCCGCTGGCCGTCATGGCGCGGTCGCCTACGGTGACGGGGGCCACCAGCATGGTGTCCGATCCGATGAAGGCGTGACGCCCCACGGTCGTGCGATGCTTCATCACGCCGTCGTAGTTGCAGGTGATTGTGCCCGCGCCGACATTTGTGCCTTCGCCGATCTCGGCATCGCCGATGTAGCTCAGGTGGTTGACCTTGGCGCCTTCGCCGATCTGCGCCTCTTTCACCTCGACGAAATTGCCGATGCGGGCGTCATTTCCGATCTCGGCGCCGGGGCGCAGCCGGGCATATGGGCCGATCACGGCACCCGCGCTGACGTGGCAGCCCTCGAGATGGGAAAAGGCGCGGATCTGCGCGCCGCTTTCCACCGTGACGCCGGGGCCAAAGACGACATGGGGTTCCACCTCGGCATCCCGCCCGACCCAGGTGTCGAGGGCGAAGATGACGGTGTCGGGGGCTTGCATCGCCACGCCCGTTTCCAGCATCTCGGCGCGTTTCGTGGCCTGAAAGGCGACTTCGGCCATGGCCAGTTCCGCGCGGGAATTGATGCCCAGCGTTTCCCCCTCGGGACACAAGATTGCTGTGGCACGCAGGCCCTCGGCGCTGGCCAGCGCGGGCACATCGGTCAGGTAGTATTCGCCTGCCGCGTTGTCGTTGGTGACGCGCGCCAGCAGCCGCATCAGGGTCTGCGCATCGGCGGCCAGCAGGCCGGAGTTGCAGGTGGTCACGGCCAGTTCAGCGGGCGTGGCATCCTTGGCCTCGACGATCCGCTCCAGCCGGTCGCCGTTCAGGATCAGTCGCCCGTAGCGACCGGGATCGGCGGCGTCGAAGCCAAGTACCACGATGTCATGGGTGGTGCGCGCGGCCTGCATTGCGGCCAGCGTTTGGGCCCGGACAAAGGGCGTGTCGGCGTAGACCACGATGGCGTCGCCCTCGAACCCGTCCAATGCGCCCGCCGCCTGCAACACTGCATGTCCGGTGCCAAGCTGCGGGTCCTGCCGGACGCAGGTGGCAAAGGGCATCAGGTCGTCGACCGCCGCCTCGACCGCTGCCGCGCCGTGACCCGTGACGACGATGATCCGCGCCGGGTCCAGCGCCGCGCCTGCGAACAGCGCATGAGCGATCAGCGGCAGGCCGCCAAGTTTGTGAACAGGTTTGGGCAGGTCGGAATTCATCCGCGTGCCTTGCCCCGCGGCGAGCACGATCAGGGCTACGGGCCGGGGGCTGGAAGTTTCGGACATGGGTCGCCTGCTTTCTTGTGGTTGACCGTGTTTTACCGCAGGCGGGCCTTGGCGCAAGCGGGGGCTGCTTCACTTTGCCCGACACCCTGTTACAAGCGGGCGCGAAAACCTGCCGAATGCCCCCCGAAAGGATGCCGATGCGCTGCGTGATCTTCGACCTCGACGGAACGCTGGCCGATACGGCGGGCGACCTGATCGCCGCTTGCAACGCCGCGCTGGCCGGGCCATGGGCCAGCCCCGAAGTTGGTGATGGGGGCCGATGATGCCACCGCCTTTCGCGGCGGTCGGGCGATGCTGCGGCTGGCGGGCACGCGGTTGGGGCTGACCGGCGACACGGCCATGGTCGAGGCGGGCTATCCGCTTCTGCTCGAGGCTTATGGGGCCGCGATCGACTGCCATACGACGCTTCTACTCCCGGCGCGATGGAGGCGGTTTATCGCTTGAAACCAAGGGGGTCGCGGTCGGCATCTGCACCAACAAGCCCGAGGGGCTGGCCCAGACGCTGCTGATGCGCTTGGGCATAAGGGGGGAATTTGCGGCGCTGGTGGGCGCCGATACCCTGCCCGTGCGCAAGCCCGACCCCGCGCCCCTGTTCGAGGCGCGTGGCGCGCGGCGCGGTGCGAGGGATCGCTCGATCCTGATCGGCGATACCTGACCGATCGTGAAACCGCGCGCGCGGCCGCACGGCCCTGTGCGCTCGGTCACCTTCGGGCCGACAGGGCGCGCGGTGGCGGACCTGCAGCCCGAGGCCCTGATCGACCATTACGATGGGCTCGATGCCATCGTCGACCGGTTGATCCCGTGACAGGCATTGACGAAGCGCCGAAGCGCCCGCCAATTCTTCGCCCATGGAAAAATCCGTATTCACCGGCAAGTTCACGCAGCAAGAACCGATCCCCGAGGCCGCGATCGAGGCGGCGGTGGCCGTCCTGCGCTCGGGCCGTCTGCACCGCTACAACCTGATCGGCGAGGAAGAGGGCGAGGTTTCGGCGCTGGAACGCGAATTTGTTGCCTTCACCGGGGCGAAATACGCGCTCGCGGTCGCCTCGGGCGGCTATGCGATGGGCTGCGCGCTGCGTGCCTTGGGCGTAGGCCATGGTGACAAGGTTTTGTCGAACGGCTTCACGCTTGCCCCCGTGCCCGGTGCCATCGCCAGCGTGGGGGCGGAGCCGGTTTTCGTGGAAACGACCGAGGCGCTGACCATCGACATCGACGATCTGGCGCTCAAGGCGCAGGCGTCGGGCGCGAAGGTCCTGCTGCTCAGCCACATGCGGGGCCATATCTGCGACATGGACCGCTTGATGGAGGTCGCGCGCACCCATGGCCTGCAGGTGATCGAGGATTGCGCTCATACCATGGGGGCTGCGTGGAAGGGCGTGCCGTCGGGGCGGCATGGCGTGATCGGCTGCTATTCCACCCAGACCTACAAGCACATGAATTCCGGCGAGGGCGGGTTGATCGTGTCGGATGATCCCGACATCATGGCGCGTGCCATCATGTTGTCGGGTTCCTACATGCTTTTCGGCCGCCACTCTGTGGGTCCTTCTGTGGATAGGTTCGAAAATGTAAAGTACGAGACTCCCAATGTCTCGGGCCGGATGGATCATCTGCGCGCTGCCATCCTGCGTCCGCAACTGGCCGATCTGCCCGCGCAGGTGGCACGCTGGAACGCGCTTTACCGCACGATGGAGGACGGTTTGCGCAACCTGCCGGGCCTCAAGATCATCGATCGCCCGCCGCAAGAAAGCATTGTCGGATCGTCCTTTCAGTTTCTCCTGCCGGGCTGGCCTGCCGATGCCGTGCGGGCGCTGGTGCGGGCCTGTGCCGCCCGCGGTGTGGAACTGAAATGGTTCGGGGCGTCGGAACCCGTGGCCTTCACCTCGCGTTACGACAGCTGGCGCTATGCGCCTGCGCAGCGCCTGCCGCGAACGGATGCGATCCTTGCAGGGCTGATCGACATGCGCCTGCCGCTGACATTTTCCGAGGCTGACGCGCAGCTTATCGCGGCAATCATCCGCGACGAGATCCTCGGAGCAGGCGCACAGGCGGCAGAGTAGCTTCTGTCGTCAGACCAGCCGCGAATTGTCCTTGGCCGCGCGCACGAAATCGCGAAACAACGGGTGGGGGGCGAAGGGTTTGGATTTCAGCTCGGGGTGGAACTGCACCCCGATGAACCACGGGTGATCCTCCACCTCGACGATCTCGGGCAGGCGGCCGTCGGGCGACATGCCGGAAAACTTGAGCCCCTGCGCCTCCAGCGCCTCGCGGTACTTGATGTCGACCTCGTAGCGGTGGCGGTGGCGTTCCTCGATCGCAAGGCTGCCGTAGACGCTCGACCACCTTCGACCCTGCCTTGAGCACCGCGTCATAGGCCCCCAGCCGCATTGTGCCGCCCTTGGCGTCCGTCAGCTTGCGGCTGACCTTGTGGTTGCCTTGCACCCATTCCTTGAGGTGGTAGACCACGGGCGTGAAACGTTTTTTTCCGGACTCAAAGTCAAACTCCTCGGACCCGGCATCGCCAAGATCGGCCAGATTGCGCGCTGCTTCGATCACCGCCATCTGCATGCCCAGACAGATGCCCAGATATGGCACTTTGCGGGTCCGCGCGAACTCGGCTGCCTTGATCTTGCCCTCGGTGCCGCGCTCGCCAAAGCCGCCGGGCACGAGGATCGCGTCAAACCCTTCCAGATAGGGCGCGGGGTCTTCACGCTCGAAAATCTCGGCGTCGATCCATTCGGCGCGCACCTTCACGCGGTTGGCCATGCCGCCATGGGTCAGCGCCTCGGCGATGGATTTGTAGGCGTCTTCCAGCTGCGTGTATTTGCCCACGATGGCCACGCGCACCTCGCCCTCGGGGTTGGCGATGCGGTCGGCCACATCTTCCCAGATCGACAGGTCGGGGCGGGGTGCGGGGCTGATCTGGAAGGCGTCGAGAACGGCTTGATCCAGCCCCTCGCGGTGATAGGCCAAGGGCGCGTCATAGATCGACGGCAGATCTTGCGCCGCGATCACCGCATCGGGGCGCACGTTGCAAAACAGCGCCAGCTTTTCGCGCTCCTTCTGCGGGATCGGCCCCTCGGACCGGCAGACAAGGATATCGGGCGCGATCCCGATGGAGCGCAGTTCCTTGACCGAATGCTGTGTCGGCTTGGTCTTCAGCTCGCCCGAGGCGCGCATGTAGGGCAGCAGCGTCAGATGCATGAAGATGCACTGGCCGCGCGGCTTGTCCTGGCTGAACTGGCGGATGGCCTCGAAAAACGGCAGGCCCTCGATGTCGCCGACGGTGCCGCCGATCTCGCAGAGCATGAAGTCGACCTCATCCTCGCCGATGCGGATGAAGTCCTTGATCTCGTTGGTGACGTGGGGAATCACCTGGATCGTCTTGCCGAGGTAATCGCCGCGGCGTTCCTTCTCCAGCACGTTGGAATAGATCCGCCCTGAGGACACGCTGTCCGTCATGCGTGCCGCAACCCCCGTGAAGCGTTCATAATGGCCGAGGTCGAGGTCGGTCTCGGCCCCGTCATCGGTGACGAAGACCTCTCCATGCTCGAAGGGCGACATCGTGCCGGGGTCGACGTTCAGATACGGGTCGAGCTTGCGCAGGCGGACGGTAAAGCCGCGCGCTTGCAACAGCGCGCCCAAGGCGGCCGAGGCCAGCCCTTTGCCAAGGGAGGAGACCACACCGCCGGTGATGAATATAAAGCCGCGCCATGTCAGACAAGTCTCCCGTGTCGGGCGTTTCGCGATCTGTCCGCGAGCCAGTCCCATTCCCAGTACCACGGGATTAGATGGTAACAGGATTCGGCCAAGACCCGCAAGCCGAACCGCTATATCCTGTTGAGAGCTGGGGCCAAGGCCCCAGATATGCTTTGGATTTCTGGCGCGCTTTGCCTCAGTCGGCGCGCGGCGGCAGGGCGGGCGCGTCACCCGTGACCGGCGGCAGCAGGTCGCCGCCCGACGGCAGTGCCGGTGCGACAGCTTCGGGCAAAAGGTCCGACGCGGGCACGTTGCCGATGCGGTCCAGCACCGAACCGCCCGAGGAATTCTGCGCCGCAAGGATCGTGAGCGTGATCGAGGTGGCAAGGAATGCGATGGCAAAAGCCCAAGTCAGCTTGCCCAGCGCGGTTGCGGCCTGCCTGCCGGTCATCACGCCGCCGCCGCCGCCCAGTGCCCAGGCCGCCGCCTTCCGAACGCTGCAACAGCACCACTCCGATCAGGCAGATCGCGAGGATCATGATGGACGACGAGGATCACATTTTCCATGGGCGGGGTCCCTTTGCGAGGCCGGGCTCGTAATTTCGCGTCTCTCTATGGGATGCGGCATGCCGCCGCAAGCCCTACACCAACAACCATAGCGCGAGTCACGGATCGTTGCGCAAGTGTTTTGTTGCAGGTGAAGCGAAAGACAACTTCGTGTGCAAAAGTATACCGCGCAGGGCCGATGCCCTCTTTTTCCGACCGGGTGCGGCGGTGTGTCGCACTTGGTCGATGGCGCAGGGCCTCTTGGACGGACTCCGCTTTCCACCCGGGCCGCGCCCCGGTATAGCCGCCCGGGGCCGCAGAACCGGAGGATCCGCCATGGCTAATGTCGTCGTCGTAGGTGCCCAGTGGGGCGATGAAGGCAAGGGCAAGATCGTCGACTGGCTGTCGGAACGCGCCGATGTGATCGCGCGCTTCCAAGGCGGCCACAACGCCGGCCACACGCTGGTGATCGATGGCAAGGTCTACAAGCTCAACGCTCTGCCCTCGGGCGTGGTGCGGGGCGGCAAGCTCAGCGTCATCGGCAACGGCGTCGTGCTGGACCCATGGCATCTGGTGGGCGAGATCGCGGCGATCCGCGTGCAGGGCGTCGAGATCACACCCGAGACGCTGATGATCGCGGAAAACACGCCGCTGATCCTGCCGATCCATGGCGAGTTGGATCGCGCGCGCGAAGAAGCCGCCAGCGCCAAGCACCAAGATCGGGACCACCGGCCGCGGCATCGGGCCTGCCTATGAGGACAAGGTGGGCCGCCGGTCGGTGCGCGTCGCTGATCTGGCCGATGACGCCACCCTTGTCGCCCGTGTCGACCGCGCGCTGCAACACCACAACCCGTTGCGGCGCGGTCTTGGCATCGCGGAAGTCGACCGTGAGGCCCTGCTGGAGGCCCTTCGCACCATCGCGCCCGAGATACTGCCCTATGCCGCCCCGGTGTGGAAAGTGCTCAACGACGAGCGCAAGGCGGGCAAGCGCATCTTGTTCGAAGGGGCGCAAGGCGCGCTGCTCGACATCGATTTCGGCACCTATCCCTTTGTCACCTCCTCCAACGTCATCGCCGGGCAGGCGGCGACCGGGGTGGGCCTCGGCCCGACCGCGATCGACTACGTTCTGGGCATCGTGAAGGCCTATACGACCCGCGTGGGCGAGGGGCCGTTTCCGACCGAACTGACCGACGCCGACGGCCAGCGGCTGGGCGAACGCGGCCGCGAGTTCGGTACCGTGACGGGGCGCAAGCGGCGCTGCGGCTGGTTCGACGCCTGTCTCGTGCGCCAGACCTGCGCCACCTCGGGTGTCAAGGGCATCGCGCTGACCAAGCTCGACGTGCTGGACGGCTTCGAGACGCTGAAGATCTGCGTCGGATATGACCTCGACGGGCAGCGCCTCGATTACCTGCCGACAGCCGCCGACGCGCAGGCGCGCTGCACGCCCATCTACGAGGAAATGCCGGGCTGGTCCGCCTCGACCGAAGGCGCGCGCAGCTGGGCCGACCTGCCGGGTGAGGCGGTGAAATACGTGCGCCGCATCGAGGAGTTGATCGATTGCCCGGTGGCCCTACTCTCCACGTCACCTGAACGCGACGACACCATCCTCGTGACCGATCCGTTCGTGGACTGATCTGCATCCGAGCCCGGAGGGAGCACCATGGCGCTCAGCTACAAGAGCCGGCGGCGCCTGTCGCTGATCATCCTTTTCTTCGGCCTGCCCGCCTATATCGCGATGGCTTGGTGGATCATGAGCCTGTTCGACCGGCCCTCGCTCTGGCTGGAGCTGGCGATTTACACGGGCTTGGGCGTGATTTGGGCCTTCCGCTCAAGGCGGTGTTCAAGGGCGTGGGACAGGCCGATCCCGACGCACCACGCGACGAATGACGCCGCCGTAATGCAAAGCGCCCGCCGCAGGGTCCTGCGGCGGGCGCTTCGCTCTATGGCTAAGGGGTCAGGCGTCGTTGCGCTGCGCGACAAGGCGGAAGGCCCCGCGCGACACACGTTCGATCCGGCCACGGCGCATCAGGCTGCCGAAAGCATGCAGCATGTCCTCGCGACTGATCGAGTTGTCCGTCGCCTCCGAGATCATCCGGAACAGGTCAGGGCGGTCGAATGTGCCCGTGCCGAATTCCGCGTCGGCGTAAGTAGCCGCCAGTTCAACGACCTCGTCGATTTCGACCGCGTCGCTGTCCTCGAGGCGGAGCGCAAATCGTTCGCTGTGCGTCAGGGCGATTTCGTCGTAGTTGACGGTGTCCTCTTCGATCTGCGTGGGCGTCTGTGCCAACTCAGCGGTGTCAGCCGCGACCACCTGCTCTTGCGCAGGTTCAGGGGCGATTGTTGGTGTCGGGCGTGGCTGCGGTGCGGGGGCGGCGCGCAAGGTCGTAACGGGTGCCGGCGCAACCTCGGTCTCGGCCTCGGTGTCGAAGGCCTGGGCGGTGTTGCCGCCGCGGCTAAGGCTCATGATCATGCTGGCGCGCTGGGCCAGTTGGGCAAGGCTGTTGGCCATCTGGCGCGGCTTGGGCATGGCGGCCTCGGGCGCGGTCTCGGCAAGGCGCACAGGGCTGGCCGTCTCGCCGGTGCTGACGCGGCGGGGGCGCACGGGTTCGTTGCGGGTCTCCACGGAGTCCTCGGCGTCGACGCGCTGCTCGGACACCAACACCAGCGGTGCAGGGCGGCTCGTCTCGCCACGGCGCCGGGTCACATCGACTCGCACCCGGCGGGGACGCATCGCATGGGCCAGGTCCTCACGGTAGTCGCCGGTGCCGTCATCCTGCGCTTCCGGGCCGTCGGGGCTAGCTGCTGGTCGGCGCTGCGGGCAGCAACGGCGGCCTTGAGATGCTCGATATTGGCACGGCGGCGCGTGGTGTCGGCGTCGGACAGGCGGGCATCGGTGGCGTTGAAGAGGCGATCGGCCTCGGGCTCGTCCGACAGGGCCCGCATGTCATGTGTGGCAGCCTCGGGGTGTTGTTCCGTGCTCTGCGGCGCGGTCACGTCGGCGGGGGTTGCCTCGTCTGCGCGCAGCGTGGCGCTGATGGCGGCGATTGACGCATCGTCCAGCGCGGCGCGAAGCGGTTCTAGATCGGCCTCCCGAGTGCGCGCTGCCTGCTGTACGGCCGGGATTGCGTTGGCGACCGGGGTGGTGGCGGTGGCTGCAGCGATGGCGGCGGCGATTGCGGCATCGTCGTCGGTGGGGGCGTTGTCATCGTCGAAGCCGGTGTCGGCGTCGTCATAGACATCCAGATCACCGTCTTCCGCTGTCGGGCCCATGTCATCGCCATGGCTCGCATCGATGTCGGCCGCGAGTTCCGCATCCTCGATCTCTGCCATGCTTGTCGCGGCGCGGCGGATGCTGGCAAGCCGTTCTGCGACTGACGCGCCGTCGAGCGGTGCGGCGGCAGCGAAGAAGCCCTCATCCTCGAGGTCGGCGGCGTCGTCGCCGTCGACCGCTCCGAACAGGTTGGCGTCCTCGGCCGGATTGTCGGCGGCGTTCTCTCCGTCCTCATCTTGCTCGAGCATGTCGTCGGCCATCGCAGCAGCAACGGCTGCGAGTGTGTCGAGAGCCGACAATGGCCTCGGGCGCGCCCTGCATGGCATTTTCCGTCTCGACCGGGGTGTCGTCGGCAAGGGTGTCCTCGGCAAGGGCCAAAGGCAGGTTGTCATACGCGAGGTCGTTTTCGTAGGCGTAATCGTCCTGGGCGTCGACGTCGCTTTCGGCGATGAACTCGGCCTCGACGTCGTCTTCCTCTTCGATGTCGGCCTCGACGTCGTCTTCCTCTTCGATGTCGGCCTCGATCTCGGCTTCGTCTGTGATGTCCGCAGGCGCGGCCGTAATCTCTTGCGCGATCTCGGCCTCGTCCGCCTCGGCGACGGTCGACGCTTCGCTTGCGGCGACTTCGATTGTCTCGGGTTCGGGCTCGGGCTCCGACACCGGCGTTGCGGGGGCCTCGTCGTGCTGACGCAGCAAGAGACCGCTTTCCATCATACGCGCCTCGACACGGCGCTGGATCGCGGCTTCGGTGATGCGGTGCAGCATCTCTGTATCGGGGGTGGGCGGCTCGGCGCCGAAATACCTGTCTTCAGCGGCAAGGTCGCGGAAATATTCCGCAATCGCCTTCATCGCGTGGAACGGTTCGTCGAACCCTTCCAGGGTGCAGGAGAAGGTGCCATAGGACACCGTGAGGATCTTGTTCGCGTCACTCATAGGTCTCAACCATTCTGCTCGACCGGACGAGGCCGGATTTTCTTACCTGTTGTTCCTTGTCTGCCAAAGTGATTCCGCACAAACGCGACAGGAATGGGGCCATTCAAAGGAGATTATTCCGAATATGGGCAACAATGTGCCATCGGACGCGCCGCTGTTCCGGTCCGACACAGGTGTGACGCTGCTTGGTGGCGGTCTTCTGGGGCCGGGTGATCTGGCCGCAGCGCTGGCCCTTGCTCCGCGTCTTGTGGCGGCCGATGGCGGGGCCGCTGCGGCGCTGCAGCAGGGTGCATGCCCGAGGCCGTCTACGGCGACATGGACAGCCTGACCGATGAGGCGCGCGACCGCCTGCCGCCGGGGTCCGTCCACACGATCCTTGAACAAGACAGCACCGATTTCGACAAGGCGCTGCGCCATATCCGGGCACCCGTGGTGCTGGCCGCTGGGTTCACCGGCGACCGGGTCGATCACGAACTGGCCGTCTACCATGGGCTTGTGGCCCGCTCTGAGGCGCGCTGCATCGTGATCGGCGCGCGCGATCTGGTGCTGCATGCGCCGCCCGAGTTGGTCCTCGACCTTCCTCAAGGCACGCGCCTGTCGCTGTTTCCCTTGGCTCCGGTGTCCGGCCGCGATCACGGGCTCGAATGGCCCATCGAGGATATCATCTTCGATCCCGCACGCCGCATCGGCACCTCGAACCGCGTCGCGCGCGGGCCGCTGAGGCTTGCCTTCGATGCGCCCGGCATGCTGGTGATCGTGCCGCGCGCGCATCTGCAATCCGTCACCGCTTCTGTAGCGGGCGCGTCAGTTTGGTCTCGCACCGCAGCCGCAGGTTGGGTATGAACGTCGCGTGACAGACCCCGGCACAGGACCCGTCAGCCCATGACCGCAGCGCTTTCCCCCATCGACAAGGCCAAGTACATCGCCGCCCGCCGTGCGGTGGAATTCGTGGAGGACGGGATGCGCGTGGGCCTTGGCACGGGCTCCACCGCCGCCTGGATGGTGCGCTGTCTGGGTGAGTTGATCCGCGACGATGGGATGAAGATCACCGGCGTGGCCACATCGACGCGCACGGCAGAGCTCGCGCGCGAGGTCGGCGTGCCGATCAAGACGCTCGACGAGGTGCGCTGGCTGGACCTGACCATCGACGGGGCGGATGAATACGATCAGAACCTCAACCTCATCAAGGGCGGCGGCGGCGCGCTGCTGCATGAGAAGATCGTGGCGACGGCCTCGGACCAGATGGTGGTGATCGCGGATTTGTCAAAGCAGGTCGACACGCTGGGCGCCTTTCCCCTGCCGGTCGAGGTGATCCCCTTCGGCTGGCAGACGACCAAGGCGCTGATCGAGGAAATGCTGTCGAATGTCGACGTGCTGGGCCGGTCGGCCAGCCTGCGGCTGAACGGGGCCGAGCCCTATCGCAGCGATGAGGGCAACTATATTCTGGATTTGCACCTGCGCCGCATCGCCAACCCCGCGCAACTGTCGCTGGTGCTCAACCAGATCCCGGGCGTGGTGGAAAACGGCCTGTTTCTTGATATCTGCGACGTGCTGGTGATCGGCAAAGCCGACGGCACAGTCGAGGTGCGCGACATAAACAACGGCACCGTTGAGCACGAGCGCATCGACATCACCGATACCGAGAACCTGTTCGTCGACAGCGCGGAATAGCCGCTGTCGAAAGCGGCCCTGTCAGGCTGGCATCGCGCGCCTGTCCGTGAAATACCCTTGGCCGCGACGGATGGCAGGAACGGCAAGACCCTCATGGCTGATTTTGACTACGACCTTTTCGTGATCGGCGGCGGCTCGGGCGGCGTGCGCGCGGCCCGTGTGGCGGCCGCGACCGGTGCGCAGGTGGCGCTTGCAGAGGACAGCCGCATGGGCGGCACCTGCGTGATCCGCGGCTGCGTGCCGAAAAAGCTGATGGTCTTTGCCAGCGAATACCGCGAAATTTTCGCCGATGCCCGCGCTTATGGTTGGGATGTGCAGGATGGTGATTTCGACTGGGCGCGGTTTTCCGGTCATCTGAATTCCGAACTGGACCGGCTCGAAGGCGTCTACCGCAAGCTGCTGGAGGGGTCGGGGGTGGAGATATTCGATACCCGCGCGCGGCTCTCGGACCCACATACCGTGGCACTTGCGGGCGGGGCGACCCGTACCGCCAAGCATATCCTGATCGCCACCGGCGGCCGCCCGCAGCGCCCCGAGATGCCCAATGCGCATCTTGGCATGGTCTCGGACGACCTGTTCCAGATGGACCAGCTGCCCAAATCCATCCTGATCGTTGGTGGCGGCTATATCGCCTGCGAGTTTGCCTGCATCCTCAACGGCCTCGGCGTCGAGGTCACGCAATTCTACCGCGGCGCCCAGATCCTGCGCGGCTTCGATGAGGAGGCGCGCGGCGTGATCGCCGACCAGATGCAGGAAAACGGTGTGGCGCTGCATCTTGGCACAAATATCGTGGAGATGGCGCGGGCCGATGCCGAGCGTCCCGGCGACCCGGAGGGCGAGGGGATGGGTGCGCCGGTCTCGGAACCTGACCAGACACCATGGGGCGGCGCGCGCGGAAAGGTCCGGGTCAAGGGCTCGAACGGGCTGGAGCGCAGCTATGAAGCGGTGCTCTTTGCAACCGGGCGTAGCCCCAACACCACGGACATGGGGCTGGAGGAGGCGGGCGTCGGGATCGGTCGCCGGGGCGAGATCGTGGTGGATGAATTCAGCCAGACCGCCGTGCCCTCGGTCTATGCCATCGGCGATGTCACGAACCGCGTGAACCTGACGCCCGTGGCGATCCGCGAGGGGATGGCTTTTGTGGAAACCGTGTTCAACGGCAACCCGACGCCGGTCGATCATGACCTGATCCCGTCGGCGGTCTTTACCCAGCCCGAATTCGGCACCATTGGCCTGACCGAGGAGGCGGCGCGCGACATCGAGCCGGTCGAGATCTACTGCACATCCTTCCGGCCCATGCGCACGGCCTTTGCCGGACGGACCGACCGGGTTTTGATGAAGCTTGTGGTCTCCAAGGCGACGCGCAAGGTTCTGGGCTGTCATATCGTCGCGCCCAATGCGGGCGAGATTATCCAGTTGGCGGGCATCGCGGTCAAGATGGGCGCCACGAAAGAGGATTTCGACCGCACGGTTGCCGTGCATCCGACCATGGCCGAAGAACTGGTGACCATGAAAACGCCGGTGCGCTCGGCTTGAATTGAACGGAAAAACGCACAGCTTGCGGTGCAATCGGGGGCGTGCGCCCCATATACACGACAATGACGGCGAGAGATGTGAGGGGAACGACGATCGATGGCTGGCAATAATGGCGGACCTTGGGGCGGCGGTGGCGGCTCCGGCGGCGGCGGTGACCGCGGCAACAACGGCTCTGGCGGTCCCGGCGGCAGGCGGCCCGGTGGCTCCAGAACCGCAGATCCCGGAACTCGACGAGATCGTTCGCAAGGGTCAGGAACAGCTGCGCGTCCTGATGGGTGGGCGCGGCGGCCGGACCGGCGGCGGCGGCGGTGGCGGGGACAACCCGATCAGCCCGCGCACCATCTGGATCGCGGGCCTTGTCGCCGCTGTAGGCTTCTGGGCCTTCAACTCGATCTACACGGTGCGTCCCGAAGAACAATCGGTTGAACTGCTGTTCGGCGAATTTTATGCCGTCGGCGAGCCCGGCCTGAATTTCGCGCCGTGGCCGATCATCACCGCCGAGGTCGTCAACGTCACCTCCGAACGGACAGAAGCCATCGGCGTCAGCCGGCAGGGCTCGAGCGATGATGGCCTGATGCTGACCACGGACGAGAACGTGGTCGACATCGATTTCCAGCTTGTCTGGAACATCACCGACCCGTCGCTGTTCTTGTTCAACCTGCGTGATCCGGAAATGACCATCCGCGCCGTCGGCGAAGCAGCGATGCGCGAAGTCATTGCCGCGTCGCAACTTGCCCCGATCCTCAACCGCGACCGCGGCTTGATCGCCGACACCGTGTTGCAACTGACCCAGCAAACGCTCGACAGCTACGACAGTGGCGTCAACATCGTCCGTCTGAACCTCGACCGGGCCGACCCGCCCACCGAGGTGATCGACGCCTTCCGCGACGTGCAGGCCGCCGAACAGGACCGTGATCAGCTGGAACGCCGCGCCGATGCCTACGCCAACCAGGTGCTTGCCGGCGCCCGAGGCGAAGCCGCGCAGATCCTCGAACAGGCCGAAGGCTACCGTGCCCAGGTCGTGAACGAAGCACAGGGTGAGGCGTCGCGCTTCCTTGCCGTTCTGACCGAATATCGTGATGCGCCCGAAGTCACGCGCCGCCGTCTCTACCTCGAGACGATGGAGCGGGTGCTGGGCGATGTGGACCTCGTGATTCTCGACCAAAATGGCGGAGGATCGAACGGGGTCGTGCCCTATCTGCCGCTTGACCAGTTGCGCCGGAACCCCGGCACCACCACCACGACGGGGAGTTCGAACTGATGCGCCGTATCACCTATATCATTCCCGTCATCGTTCTGGCGGTCGTCGTCTTGCTCAGCTCGATCTTCGTGGTCGATGAACGCCAGCGCGCGCTGGTGCTGCAATTCGGTCAGATCCGTCAGGTGATCGAGGAACCGGGCCTGAACTTCAAGATCCCGTTCATTCAGGAGGTGGTCTATTACGACGACCGCATCCTGTCGATCGACACCGCCACGATCGAGGTGACGCCGTCCGATGACCGTCGTCTGGTGGTCGACGCCTTCGCGCGCTTCCGCATCAACGATGTGGTGCAGTTCCGTCAGGCCGTGGGCGCCGGAGGCATCCGCGCGGGCGAGGAACGGCTCGAGGCGATAATCAATCCGACGATCCGGGCGATCCTCGGTGCCGATGGCGTGACGTCGAACACAATCCTGTCGGCCGAACGGTCCCGCCTGATGGACGAGATCACGGCCGAGGCCCGGATCCGCGCTGCGGCGCTGGGGATTGAAGTGCTGGACGTGCGTCTCAAGCAGACCAACCTGCCAGTGCAGAACCTCGAGGCGACCTTTGCCAGAATGCGTGCCGAGCGGGAACGGGAAGCGACCGACGAGCGGGCACGCGGTGAGGAAGCAGCATTGCGGGTCCGTGCACAGGCCGACCGGACCGTGGTCGAGCTTGTCTCGGATGCCCGCCGCGAGGCCGAGATCATCCGCGGTGAGGCCGATGCCGAACGCAACGCGATCTTTGCCAACGCCTTCAACCAGGACCAGGAATTCTTTGAATTCTACCGTTCGATGACCGCCTATGAGCGCGCGCTGATGCAGCGCAACTCGACCATGGTGATATCGCCGGACAGCGAATTCTTTGAATACCTTGGCAATTCCGGCATCGCCACACCGGCGCCGTTCCAGTAACGCCGCCGACATGCTGCTTTGGGCCTTCATACTGGGGCTGGGCATGGTGCTTGTGATCGAGGGGCTGGTGTTCGCACTGGCCCCTTCGCGTCTCGAGGACCTGCTGCGCGCACTTGCGGCGATCCCGGTGGAAACCCGGCGCATCATCGGGCTTGCCGCCATGACCATCGGCGCGGTTTTGGTGTCATGGGCCCTGAGCTCCGGGCTGCTGTGACGTCCCGGCCGGTCAGCGATCCGCCGCCGGGCAGGCAAATCCACCTTTGCGCAAATCCCAAGGGCGTGACACGATCTCTGAATTGGCCCGTCTGCGGGTCGGAAACATGATGCTCACGCCGACGTGACGGATGTGTCACCCGCAATTTGCAGCCGGGGATTGAACCCGGCGATTTCCGACCGAATATCAGAAGGGTCCGGAGGCAGGTGACGTGCCCGCCCCCGCATGGCTTGACAGGAGGGAAGTTCGTGACGATCCAACAGGCCCAAGACCCGCGGCAAGTGCCCCGTGCCCGCGCGATTGCCGCCCCGCGTGATGCGGTTCAGACGCTCTACCGCCGCGCCCTCTTCGCGCTGATTGCCGCCATGATCGTGCTGGCGGCAATCGTGGCCAGCGGGCCTGCGCGCGCGCAATCCGCCCCGCCCGCCACCTTTGCAGATCTGGTCGATCAGGTTGGCGATGCGGTGGTCAACATCACCACCTCGGCCGTGGTCGCCGGACGGCAGGGGCCCGGCCCGACGGTGCCCGAAGGCTCGCCGCTTGAGGATTTCTTCAATGACTTCCTTGATCGGCGGAACCCCGAACAGGGCCCACGCCGCAGCCAGGCGCTGGGCTCGGGGTTCGTGATTTCGGAAGACGGGTATATCGTGACGAACAACCATGTCATCGAAGGTGCCGACGAGATCTTGATCGAGTTTCGCGGCGGCTTCACCCTCGAGGCGGCCTTGATCGGCACCGACCCCAACACCGACATCGCTCTCTTGAAGGTGGAGGCCGACCAGCCCTTGCCCTTCGTGCCCTTCGGCGACAGTGCCGCGATGCGCGTGGGCGATTGGGTCATGGCCATGGGCAACCCGCTGGGCCAGGGATTTTCCGTCTCGGTCGGCATCGTCTCGGCCTCCGGCCGGGCGCTGTCGGGGACCTATGACGACTACATCCAGACCGATGCCGCCATCAATCGCGGCAACTCGGGCGGCCCGCTGTTCAACCTCGACGGCGAGGTGATCGGGGTCAACACCGCGATCCTGTCGCCCACCGGCAGCTCCATCGGCATCGGCTTTGCCATGTCCTCGGATGTCGTGACCAATGTGGTGGCGCAACTGCGCGAGTTCGGCGAGACGCGGCGCGGCTGGCTTGGGGTCCGCATCCAGGACGTCAGCTCGGACATCGCCGAAAGCCTCGGGCTGGAACAGGCGCGCGGTGCGCTTGTGACCGATGTGCCCGAGGGTCCGGCACGCGAGGGCGGGATCGCCGTGGGCGACGTCATCCTCAGCATTGACGGGCAAGAGATCGGGGACACCCGCGCCCTCGTCCGCATGGTCGGCGAAAGCGCCGAGGGTCAGACGGTGCGCATCGTCGTCGTGCGTGACGGCGCGACCGAAACGTTACGCGTGACGCTGGGCCGCCGCGAAACCGCCGAAGGCGTCGCGGCCCCCACCGCGCCCGACGGCACGCCGGCGCCCACCCCCTCCTCCGAGGTGCTGGGAATGGAACTGGTGCCCCTCACCGACGAGCTGCGACAGCGTCTGGGCGCACAAGGCGTGGCGGGCGGTCTGGTGGTCGAGGCGGTGGACCCTGCCTCGGACGCCGGCGCCAAGGGGCTGGAGCCCGGTGACATCATCACCGAGGTCGCACAGCAACCCGTGACCGACGTGGCCGATTTCGCGGCGCGCGTTGAGACGGCTGTCGACAATGGGCAAAAGTCGATCCTGCTGTTGATCCGCCGCGCCGGAAACCCCCGCTTCGTGGCGATCAGCCTCGAGGATTGAGGCGCTCCATCAGAAGTCCTGAAAGGCCTCGGTCCGATGCCCGGGGCCTTTTCGTGTCAGGGTCTCAGCCTTGACCGCCGCCTGCTGCCAGTTCCGGATTCCACAAAGACAGGCCCAACTGCTGCGCCGCGGCCAGCGACAGGATCGCACTGTCCAGTCCCTGCGGCTCTTGATAGGCGCGGATCGCACGCTCGGTCCGGCGGGTCATCTCGCCCGTCACCGGCCCCTGATAGAGCCCGCGTGCCGCCAGGGCGCGTTGCAGCGAGGCGATGAAGTCGGCATCGCCCACCTGCATCTCGCACGGAATCTGGAACCACAATTCGCGCCGTTCGCGGATGATGCGCTGCTGGCTTTCGCTGACGAAGACGGCAGGTTCCAGCACCCGGCCGTTGGTGGCGATCTGCGGCGGCTGGATCATCACCTGTTCGGTCACCGTCTCGATCACCGCGGGCGTCGATTCATTGGCATAGCACGCGCTCGGGTCGGCATCGGGCGGGCCTGCGCCGCGCATCACCTCGATCGCGCCTTCGCGCGCCGTCAGAGGTTGGGAAAAGGCGGTGCGCTCGCCTGCGGGCACGCAGGCGGTGAGGGCCAAAAGCCCGGGCAAAAGGATTTTGTGGCGCATTGTGGGCTGCTCGCCGCGTTTTGGTCTTGTTGTTGACAGGCACGGTACCCTGTTTCGCCCCGCCGGGAAAGCGCCCTGTCGCTCACGGCTGATCGGCGGCGCGCGTCGGCTCATGCAGGCGCACCAGATCGTCGAGCAGTGCCGAGATATCCTCCACCTCCTCGGCCACCACATGGGTCACACCCGAGTGCCGCTGAACCCGCCCCGTGACCCGCAAGAGCCGCCCCGCGATCACCGCGCGGCGAAAGCGTTGGTAGATCTTTTGCCAGACCACCACGTTGCAGACCCCGAACTCATCCTCCAGCGTGACGAAGATCACGCCCTTGGCCGTTCCGGGCCGCTGGCGCACCAGCACCAGCCCCGCCACCGCCACCCGCGCCCCTTCGGGCGGCAGATGCAGCAGGTGGTGCGGCGGGCAGACCGGTGCGCGCGGGCCCAGTCGAGGGGCTCAGCAGAGGTTCCATATGGAACATATGTAGAACATTCAGCCCGTGGCGCAACCTGTCCAATTCGGGCTGGAAAGCACGCGCCCCGCGTATTACGTCACGATCGATCCATTCAGACCGCCAGAGCAGGGAACCAGATGGCCAAGATCACCTATATCGAGCATAACGGAACCGAGCATGTCGTGGAGGTCCCCAACGGGCTGACCGTGATGGAAGGCGCCCGCGACAACAATATTCCCGGCATCGAGGCCGATTGCGGCGGGGCCTGCGCCTGTTCCACCTGCCATGTCTATGTCCACCCCGACTGGGTTGCGCGCCTTCCCGAGGTCGACCCGATGGAAGAGGACATGCTGGAGTTCGCCTACCAGCCCGACCCCAAGCGCTCGCGCCTGACCTGCCAGCTCAAGGTCTCCGACGCGCTCGACGGCCTTGTGGTGCAGATGCCCGAAAAGCAGATCTGAATGGCCACTGTGGCGCCGCGCGTCGGCTCGCCCGCCCGTGGCGCGCCTCCCGCCCGCGGCGCCGGGCTGGCTGCTGGCCTGTGGCTGGCGGCCGCCGCAGCCACCCCCGCGCAGACCGGATACAGCGCCACCTACGAGGGGCCCACCACACGCTACCCCCATGCTGTGCTGGGCGATGACGTCGAATACACCACACTTGCCGTGACTCTGCCCGATGGCCGCACGCTGCGCACCACATGGGACGTGCCAGTGGTTTTCGAGGATCTCTCCCCCCGCCTTGCCGATCTGGATGGCGACGCGCTGCCCGAGATCATCACGGTCGAATCCCACGAGAGCCTCGGCGCGCGCCTCGCCATCTGGCGCGTCGGCTCGAAGCCCTTCAGCCGCTGGCCAGCACACCCTGGATCGGCCAGCGCTTCCGCTGGCTCGCCCCGGTCGCGGTAAGCTGATCTGGACGGCGACGGGGCCATGGAACTGGCATATATCGACCGCCCGCATCTGGCGCGCACCCTGCGCGTGTGGCGCATCGGGTACGACGCGCGGGGCGACGCCACCCTGACAGAGGTTGCGGCACTGCCGGGCCTGACCAACCACCGCATCGGCGAGGATTTCATCACCGGCGGCCAGCGCGACTGCGGCAACGGCCCCGAGATGCTGACCGCGAACGCCGACTGGTCGCGCGTGATGGCCACCGTGCTCTTGCCCTCGGGCGATCTGGTCAGCCGCGACATCGCCCGTTTCTCGCCTGGGGCCATGACCGAGGCGCTCGCCTGCCGCGACTGAGACCTGCCGCTTCATCTTCCTCCAAATACGGGGCCGGTCCGTCCCCCCGCACCCCCGCCGGGGTTGACTTCACCGCGCACCGGCGGTCTATCGGCGCGACGCCAGATCCGCCCGAAGGGACCGATGATGCACGCCTATCGCAGCCATACCTGCGCCGCCCTGACCGCTGCCGATGCCGGTCAGACCGTCCGCCTTTCGGGCTGGGTGCATCGCCGGCGCGACCATGGCGGCGTGATCTTCATCGACCTGCGGGACCATTACGGCATCACGCAGGTTTTGTGCGACCCTGACAGCCCGGTCTTTGCACAGATGGAAAAACTGCGTGCGGAATTCTGCATCCGCATCGACGGCGTGGTAAAGGCGCGCGATGCCTCGCTGGTGAACCCGAAACTGCCGACCGGCGAGATCGAGGTCTATGTCCGTGATCTCGAGGTTCTGGGCGCGGTCTCGGGTGATCTGCCGCTGCAGGTCTTCGGCGATCAGGATTACCCCGAAGAAACGCGGCTGAAATACCGCTACCTCGACCTGCGGCGCGAGGCGATGCAGACCAACATGGTGCTGCGCTCCGATGTCGTCGCCTCGATCCGGCGGCGCATGTGGAACCTTGGCTTCCGCGAATACCAGACGCCGATCATCACCGCCTCCTCGCCCGAGGGCGCGCGCGACTTCCTCGTGCCGAGCCGCCTGCATCCCGGCAAGTTCTACGCCCTGCCGCAGGCGCCCCAGCAGTTCAAGCAGCTCCTGATGGTTTCGGGCTTCGACCGCTATTTCCAGATCGCGCCCTGTTTCCGCGACGAGGACCCGCGCGCCGACCGCTCGCCGACGGATTTCTACCAGCTCGACCTCGAGATGTCCTTTGTCGAGCAAGAAGACGTGTTCGGCACCGTCGGCCCCGTGCTGCAGGGCGTGTTCGAGGAATTCGGCGGCGACCGCCGCGTCGATCCGGCACAAAGCTGGCCGCGCATCTCCTACGCGGAGTCGGCGCTCAAATACGGCACCGACAAACCCGATTTGCGCAACCCGATCGAGATGCAGGTGGTGTCCGAGCATTTCGCGGGCTCGGGTTTCGCGATCTTTTCCAAGATCCTCGAGCAAGACGGCACAGAGGTCCGCGCCATCCCCGCCCCCACGGGCGGTTCGCGCAAGTTCTGCGACCGCATGAACGCCTGGGCGCAGGGGCAGGGGCTGCCCGGCATGGGCTATATCTTCTGGCGCGAGCGTTCAGATCTTCCAACCGACAATGCATGGTCTAATGCGAGAGCGCTTCTTTTGAAATCTCACAAGGACGATCGTCGATACGAAGAAGGCACTCCGGAATATGGAGAGGTCTTGGAGGCGATCAAGGTCCACATGGCTCGTCTGGAAGCCGCTGAAGGCAAGACGAAGATCGAGAATGCGATTTCCAACGGTGACCTCAATGAAGTTCGTAAACTGCATGATGTCTACTTCGGAGAACTTGAGGCCGCAGGCCCGCTGGCCAAGAACATCGGCCCGGAACGCACCGAGGCGATCCGCCAGCAACTGGGCCTGAAGGCGGGCGACGCCGCCTTCTTCCTGGCCGGCAAACCGGCGGAGTTCGAGGCCATCGCGGGCCGCGCCCGCACCGCCATCGGCGAGGAACTGGGCCTGATCGACCAATCCCGCTTCGCCTTTGCCTGGATCGTCGATTTCCCGATGTACGAGAAGGACGAGACAACCGGCAAGATCGACTTTTCCCACAACCCCTTCTCCATGCCGCAAGGCGGACTCGACGCGCTCTCGGGCGATCCGCTGGGCGTCTTGGGCTACCAGTATGACCTTGCCTGCAACGGCTACGAGGTCATTTCCGGCGCGATCCGCAACCACAAGCCCGAGATCATGTTCAAGGCGTTTGAGCTTGCAGGCTATGGCGCGGACGAGGTGCGCAAGCGCTTTGGCGGCATGGTCAATGCCTTCCAGTTCGGCGCGCCGCCCCATGGCGGATGTGCGGCGGGCATCGACCGGCTGGTGATGATCCTGGCTGGCACATCCAACATCCGCGAGGTTATCTTGTTCCCGATGAATCAGCGGGCCGAGGATCTGATGATGAACGCGCCCTCTGATCCGACCAGCGACCAATTGATGGAGCTGGGGCTGAGAGTCATTCCGCGGGATTGATCCACAGCTTATCCACAGGGTGTTGGATTTGTGCTAGTTTCGGGGCAGAAATGGCTCGATCAAGCCGTCCTTGGGGTCGGAATTTTTCTCTCTCTGTGGCGGGACATATCGGGCTTGTTGGTCACATCGCCATGGGCAAGGCCTGTATCCGGCTCGACAGCGCGTGGCGCAAGGTGCTGCGCCCGTCTTGGTCCAGCGCGGGGGGCATTCCGTTGGCGCAATCCTCCAGCCCGTCGTCGCGGGCCGTGCGCGCCACGCCCAGCAGGAACCGCCGCAGGTAGCCCACCGGCGGATCGTCCAGCGCCAGCAACTCCATCGCATGGGTCAGATCTTCGCGGTAGGCGATGAGGTCGGGGGTGACGGCGCTCGGGTCCACCAGACGCGGCAGGCGCGGGCGCATCGCCTCGGGCATATGGTCCAGGATGGCGGCCTGAAACAGCGCCAGCGCCTCGACCGGTTTGGGCAAGAAGCCGTCGGCGCCAGCCGCGCGCGCCTCGGCCTCGGCGGTGTCGCGGTCGGCGCCCGAGGTGCCCAGCAAGATCGGGACACGCGGTCGCATGGCGTGGATGCGCGCGATCAGGTCATGGCCCGACCCGTCGGGCAGCCCCAGATCGACGATGGCGACAGAGGGTCGGTAGACATTCAGATGCCGTTCGGCGGAGGCGATGCAATCGGCCCGCCGGATCCGCGCGCCCGAGCGCAGGCACAAGAGCCTCATGGCTTCAGACGCGAAGCGGCTGTCCTCGACCACAAGGATGGTCAGGCCAAGCAAGGGCCGTTCCGCCGTGGGTCGCGGGCGAAAATCCTTATGTGTCAGGTCGTCATCCATGTGTCGTCCCCTGTCCGATGCATGCCAAGCGGCGCCAGCGCGCCGAATCTCCGTCACCGTCCCAGTAGAGCCGCTCAAGGTTGACCGCCGGTTAATGCAAGCGCCTGCGGCGCTTCATCCCTTGGCTTGCGGGGCCATGCGGGCCATATCTCGCCCACGCCAAGAAGGAGATCCGCCCATGATCGGCCGCCTGAACCATGTCGCCATCGCCGTCCCCGATCTGGAGGCCGCCGCCGCGCAATACCGCGACACGCTGGGGGCCAAGGTGAACCCGCCCCAGGACGAGCCCGACCATGGCGTGACCGTGGTCTTCATCGAACTGCCCAACACCAAGATCGAGCTTCTGTATCCCTTGGGCGAGAACTCTCCGATCCAGGGGTTTCTCGACAAGAACCCCTCGGGCGGCATCCACCATGTCTGCTATGAGGTCGATGATATACTGGCGGCGCGCGACCGTCTGCAGGCCGCAGGCGCCCGTGTTCTGGGCACCGGCGAGCCCAAGATCGGGGCGCATGGCAAGCCGGTGCTGTTCTTGCATCCCAAGGATTTTAACGGAACGCTTGTGGAACTGGAGCAGGTCTGATGGGGGTCGTCACCGGCATCGTTCTTTACGCGATCATCTGGTTCATGACGCTGTTCGTCGTGCTGCAGGTGGGTGTGACCAGCCAATCCGACACTGGCGAGCGGGTCATGGGCACCCACGGCTCGGCCCCGGTGAACCCGCAGCTCAAGCGCCGTTTCCTTGTCACCTCGGGCGTGGCGGCGGGGATCTGGGCAGTGATCGCGGGCGTCATCTTGTCGGGCGCCGTCACCATCGACGACATCGACCTGTTCACGCGCTTCGGGATGGGCCAGCCCGATTGAGCATGTGATAGAGGTGGGTAAAGGTCGCGGCCCCAAGGATCGGGACCAGCAGGTTGACCACCGGGATCGTCAGCGGCACCGCCATCAAGACTCCCGCCACGAACAGCGTCCCTGAATTGCGCCGACGGAACGCGCGCGCGCCTGCCGCATCCGTCCGGCGCAAGGCGACCAACTGCCCGTATTCCCGGCCTAGCAGAAACCCGTTCACGGCCCAAAACAGCAGCGGCGCGATGGGGGCGAACAGCAGGTAGGCCACCAGCGCCACGAGGTTCACGCCGATCACGACGCCAAGGAACCGTGCGGCATCCCCAATCCCTTCGAGAATGCCGACGCTGCGCGCTTGGGGAAGGCCGGGGTAATGCACATCCTCCACCGCGTCCGCGACCTGTTCCAGAAAGATGCCCATGAAGGCGGAGGCCACGGGCACCATCAGGAAAACCGACAACAGCAAGAACAGCGGGATCGCCGCCCAGCTGATTGCCGCATCGGCCCAGGTTATCTCGCCGATCCAGGGCAGGGTGAAGCTGTCGGGCACAAACCAACCCACCAAGGTGACGAAGCCCGCATAGAAGCCGATCAAAAGCGCCAGTGTCAGCCCGACGCCAAGGCCCAGAACCATCAGGAAACGACGGTCGGACACTTGGCCGAGGGATTTGACAAAGGCCTGCAGGATCATGTGTCGATCCAGTCGGTGATCGTGTCGAGATCGGGACGGGGGCGTTCCATGGGTTGGCCTTTTGGCGTGCCCAGATGGACAAAGCCCGTGACGGTCTGCGGTGCGCCGATGTCGAAGGTTGCGCGCAGGAAATCGGGATCGCGCGCCATCCAGCCCGTCAGCCAATGGCCCGAAAAGCCTGCCGCTTCGGCCGCGTTCACAAGGCTTAGACAGGCAAGCGCTGCGGTCTGTTCCTGTTCGATCAGCGGAATGGGCGTGCCCTCGCGCGGGGTGCAGATCACGGCGACCGTCATCGGCGCGTCGTCGAAAGCGGCGGCCTGTTTGACCAGCTTGTCGGGGTCGCGGCCTTGCGCCGTTCCGACCTCGCGCGTGATCCGGGCCAGACGGTCGACGGCGGGCTTGCGCAAAACGGCGAAGCGAAAGGGCACAAGCTTGCCGTGATCGGGCACGCGGGCGGCGGCGGTCAGCAGCCGCGTGAGCGTCGCATCGTCGGGGATTGGCGTGGAGAGCATCCGCACGGGAACCGAGCGGCGGGCGAGCAGGAATCGAGGGGGTGCGTGTATCCATGCCGCTCATGTCATGGCTCGAGCGGGTCGATCAAGGGGAAAAGCTGCCGTCTGTAGAGGGGGGCGGAAAACCCGGGTTCTCCGCCCTGAAAAACGCGCGTTTTTCGGTCGCTCCGTGCAGCCGTCAGGCCGTTTTCGGGGCGGCTTTGGCCTTGGGCTTCGCTTTCGGCTTTGTCGCAGCCTTCGGCTTGCGGCGGCTTTTGGTTTTGCCGCAGCCTTCGCCTTGGCGGGCGCCTTGGCTTTCGCCTTGCCTTTGCCGCCCTTTGCCGCCTTCTCGGCGATCAACTCCACCGCCTGTTCCAGGCTCAGCGCCCCTGGCTCCACATCCTTGGGCAAGGTCGCATTGACCTTGTCCCATTTGACATAAGGCCCATAGCGCCCGGCCATGACCTGAACCGGCCCGCCATGTTCGGGATGCTCGCCCAATTCCTTGAGCGGGGCCGCCGCGGACCCGCGCCCGGACCGCCCTGCCGCCTTGGCGGCCAGCAATTCAACCGCGCGGTTCATGCCGATGGTCCAGACCTCGTCTACCTCGGGCAGGTTGGCGTAGAGCGGTTTGGCGGCCTCTTTGGCCTTGTAGCTGACATAGGGGCCGAAGCGCCCGATCGCGGCCTCCACCGGCGCGCCATCCTCGGGGTGCGCGCCCACCATGCGGGGCAGCGACAGCAGTTTCAGCGCTTGTTCGATATCCATCGCCTCGGCCGACCAGCCCTTGGGCAGCGAGGCGCGTTTGGGCTTGGGGTTGTCCTCCGGTCGCCTCGCCCAGTTGGACATAGGGGCCGAACCGGCCATCGCGCAGCGTCACAGGCTCCGAGGTATCGGGGTCCACGCCCAGCATCTTGCCGTCAAGACCGATGCCGGTGCCATCCTCGCCCTCGGGATTGGGGGGCCAAAGGGGCGGGTGTAGCGGCATTCGGGGTAGTTCGAGCAGCCGATGAAGGCGCCGCCCGACCGCGCCGTGCGCATCGACAGGCGGCCCACGCCGCAGACCGGGCAGCCGCGCGGGTCCGACCCGTCGGGGCGGGGCGGGAACAGATGAGGGGCCAGCACCTCGTTGATCTTTTCCAGAACGTCGGTGATGCGCAGCTCCGCCGTTTCTGACAGCGCCGCCGAGAAATCGCGCCAGAACGCATCAAGCACGTCCTTGTAGGCGCGGTCGCCCGCGCTGACCTCGTCGAGCTGGTTTTCCAGATCGGCGGTGAAGTCGTATTCGACGTATTTGCCGAAATAATTGCCAAGGAAGGCCGTGACCAGCCGCCCCTTGTCCTCGGGGATCAGGCGGTTCTTGTCCTTGCGCACATAGCCGCGCGCCACGATCGTGTCGAGAATGCTGGCATAGGTCGACGGCCGCCCGATGCCCAGTTCCTCCATGCGTTTGACCAGTGTCGCCTCGGTGTAGCGGGGCGGGGGCTGGGTGAAATGCTGCTGGCCGAGTGTCGCGCCATCGGCGGATAAAAGCGCCGCCTCGGATTTACGCAGATCGCCCGTGGCCTCTGCCTCGATGACGGCGTCGTCTTGGGCCGCGAGTTTTGCCCATTCGCCCGCCAGCGCGCCCTTGGCGGGCGTCAGCTTGTCGCCGCGCGCCACTTGCGGCAGGCGACGGCTGTCCTCGTCGGCCTCGTCGTCGCGGCCTTCCTCGTAGACCTTGAGAAAGCCGTCGAAAAGCACGACCTGACCCGTCGCGCGCAATTCGACCTGCGCGTCAAGGCTGGCGACCGTCACGGTCGTGCGCTCCATCCGGGCCGCTTCCATCTGGCTGGCGATGGTGCGTTTCCAGATCAGCTCGTAGAGCTTGCGCTGGTCGTCTTCCGACAGGCGGATGTCGCCGGGCGCCTTGGCCATGTCGGTGGGTCGGATGCATTCATGCGCTTCTTGCGCATTCTTGGCCTTGTTCTTGTACATGCGCGGCGCGCTGGGCACGTAGTCCGCCCCGTAGCGCGCCTTGATCGCGTCGCGTGCGGCATGGACCGCCTCGGGCGCCATGTCGATGCCATCGGTCCGCATGTAGGTGATGTGGCCCGCCTCATAGAGACGCTGGGCCGCACTCATCGTCTGGCGCGCGCCCATGCCGAATTTGCGGCTCGCTTCTTGCTGCAGGGTCGAGGTCATGAAGGGCGGTGACGGATTGCGGCTGGCCGGTTTCGCCTCGACATCGGTGACCGCCAGTGCGCGGGAGGAGACGGCTTGAACCGCCAGCCCGGCCTCGGCGGCGGTGGCAAGATCGTAGCGGTCGAGCTTCTTGCTGCGCAGATGGGTCAGCCTGAGCTCAAGGCTCTGGCCGCGCGGCGTGTCGAGCATGGCGCGCACCGACCAGTATTCGCGGGCGCGGAACGCCTCGATCTCCATCTCGCGGTCGGTGATGATACGCAGCGCGACCGATTGAACGCGACCGGCCGATTTCGCGCCGGGGAGTTTCCGCCACAACACGGGGCTCAGGTTGAAGCCCACAAGGTAGTCGAGCGCGCGGCGGGCCAGATAGGCCTCGACCAGTTCCATGTCGACCTGACGTGGGTTCTTCATCGCCTCGGTCACGGCGGATTTGGTGATCGCGTTGAACACCACGCGGCTGACCGGCATGCCCGCCTTGATCGCCTTGCGGCTGGTCAGCGCCTCTTGCAGGTGCCAGCTGATCGCCTCCCCCTCGCGGTCGGGGTCGGTCGCTAGGATCAGCACCGGGTCGTCCTTCAGCGCGTCGGCGATGGCCTTGACGTGTTTTTTGCTATCGGCCGCGATTTCCCATTCCATGGCGAATCCATGGTCGGGATCAACCGATCCATCCTTGGAGGGGAGGTCGCGGACATGGCCGTAGGATGCAAGAACCGTGTAATCCTTGCCCAGATATCCATTGATTGTCTTGGCCTTGGCGGGCGATTCGACGACGACGACGGGCATGCAAAACTTCCTGTTTGGCCGGGGGGCCGTGTGGCGGCGGACCATGTGGGGTCAGGCCCCGGCTTGTCAATGCGGCAGGGGATGGGGGCAAACCCCTCATTTACAATGAGGTTTTTGCGGCGGGGGCGGGCGGGCTCAGGTCCGGGCGACAAGACCGCCTGCACTGCGGGTGATCCGGCCTGCCATTTCAAGGATCGCCAGCGCTTGGGCCACCGCGCGCGGCGGGTGACCGAGATCGCGTATCAACTGATCCTCGGCGACCGGGGTCTCGCCCAGTGTGGCAAGGATCGCGCCTTCGACGCCGCCCTCGGGCGCCTTGGGCGCGGGCGGGGGCAAGGGGGCCTGCGCAACCTGTCGGGCGACCGGGGCAACCGCGCCCCCAAGCGCCTCGATCACATCCTCGGCGCTGCGCACCAGAACCGCGCCATCGCGGATGAGCAGGTTGCCGCCGCCTGCGCGGCTGTCCATCGGGTGGCCGGGCACGGCCATCACCTCGCGACCCTGTTCCAGCGCCATCCGCGCCGTGATGAGCGAGCCTGACCGAACGGCGGCCTCGACCACGATCACCGAGCGGGACAGACCCGCCACGATCCGGTTGCGGCGGGAAAATGGCGCGCCTGCGGCTCAAGTCCGAAGGGCATTTCGCTCAAGGCTAGACCTTTGGCCCCGATGTCGCGCGCAAGATCGGTGTTCTCAGTGGGGTAGACCACGTCAAGGCCGCCCGCCATCACCGCGATGGTCCCGGTCTCCAGCGCCGCGCGATGGGCCAACGCATCGATCCCGCGCGCAAGGCCCGAGACCACCACGAAGCCCGCCGCCCCCAGATCGGCGGCAAGGCTGCCGCGCCATCCGCGTGCCAAGCGCCGAGGCGTTGCGCGTGCCCACCACCGCCAGCATGGGGCGAGAAAGCAACTCGACCCGTCCTTTCACCAAAGGACGGGCGGCGCATCCGCGATTTCGGCGAGGGCTGCCGGGTAGTCAGCATCACCAAGGCAGAGCATCCGCGCCCCGGCGCGTTTCGCGGCCTTGAGTTCGGCCAGCGCCACGGGTTCGGGGCAGGGGTGTAGCCCTCCACGCCCGCCGCCCGCGCGATGTCGGGCAGGGCCAAGAGCGCCGTCTGTGCCGCGCCATGTTCCGCCATCAGCCGCAGATAGGTCGCCGGGCCGACCCGGCGCGAGCGGATCAGGCGTAGACGGGCGAGACGTTCGCCGTCGTCGCGCGGTGCGGGCGGGATATAGGCGACCGGGGCCTCGAAAAACGCATCCTCCGCCCAGTCGGTGAACCGGGAAGGGGCAGACGAAAAGGAATCGGACAGGCTCCACATCATCACAGCGTTGCAAGAAGTGGTTAACGCTTGCTTACCGATCGGTGCCGATTGTCTTGCGGGTGGGCCGTGTCGCTAAACCCGTGCTGCTCAGGACGTGGTCTTGCGCCCGGCCCGGACCGCCAATCCATGGGCGATGGCCCAAAAGCACAGACCATAGAGCGCACCCATTGCCGCCGAACCCAGTATGAAACCAGCATCCATCGCAAGGATCTCGGCGATGGCCGCGCCGAGCGCAGCCCCGAGGGCGATGGTCACGAGCCAACCGTTCACGCCTCTCGCATTGGCGATGCGCGCAAGGAAAAGCGCGGGCAGCAGCAGCACCAGACCGGCGACCCATCCGAAATAGACGAAAAATTCGATCCGATCGAGCAGGCGCGAATAGGGCGACAGAAGCGATACGGGCAAAAGCGCAAGGATCAGGGCGACAAGGCAGCCGATCCTGCCGCGATCAACTGGCTGTTGGATACAGGAGCGCTGGTCCGGATGGGCGAAAAGCGACGCACCATGGCCCAGCCCCTTATGCCGCAGAACCACCGACGGTCAGCCCGCCGATCATCAGCGTCGGCTGGCCCACGCCCACGGGCACCCATTGGCCCGCCTTGCCGCAATTGCCCATGCCGGGGTCGAGCGCCATGTCGTTGCCAATGGCCCGGATCTGCTGCAGCGCGGTCGCGCCATCGCCGATCAGGGTCGCACCCTTGACCGGTGCCCCGATGACGCCGTTCTTCACCCGGTAGGCCTCGGTGCAGGAGAACACGAACTTGCCGTTCGTGATGTCGACCTGACCGCCGCCGAACCCCACGGCATAGATCCCGTCCTTGAGATCGGCCACGATCCCCGCCGGGTCCGCAGTGCCGCCCAGCATGTAGGTGTTGGTCATCCGCGCCATCGGCGCATGGGCATAGCTTTCGCGCCGCCCGTTGCCGGTCGGGTCCACCCCCATCAACCGCGCCGATTGCCGGTCCTGCATGTAGCCGACCAGAATACCATCCTCGATCAGCACGTTCTTTCCGCTGGGCGTGCCCTCGTCATCGACGCTGATTGATCCGCGCCGGTCGGGGATGGTGCCGTCATCCAGCACTGTGACGCCGGGGGCGGCCACGCGTTGACCCATCAGGCCCGCAAAGGCCGATTGCTTCTTGCGGTTGAAATCGCCCTCAAGCCCGTGGCCCACCGCCTCGTGCAGCAAGATGCCGGGCCAGCCGGGGCCAAGCACCACATCCATCACGCCCGCAGGCGCGGGCACGGCCGACAGGTTCACCACCGCGATGCGCAACGCCTCGCGGGCGATCCCCTCCCAATGGTCGCGCGTCATCAGGCCCGCCAGCCCGATCCGCCCGCCACCGCCCGCGCTGCCCGATTCGCGGCGGCCGTTTTCCTCGACGATCACCGACACGTTGAGCCGCACCATCGGGCGCACGTCGCGCACCCGGCCGCCCTCGGGGCGCAAGATCTCCACCTCCTGATGGCTTGCCGCCATCGAGGCCGAGACCTGCACCACGCGCGGATCGAGCGCGCGGGCGTAAGCGTCGATCGCGGCCAGCGTGTCGAGCTTCACGCCGAATTCCGCCCCCGCCATCGGGTCGGCATCGGTGTAGAGCCGGGCATTGGTGCCTTTGGGTGCCTCGGCCATCGTGCCGCCGCCCGCGCCGACGGCCAGCCGCGCGGTCTCGGACGCGCGCCGCAGCGCCGCCTCGGAAATCTCGGTGGAATGGGCATAACCGGCCACTTCGCCCTTCACGGCGCGCAGGCCGAAGCCTTCGGCGGCATCATAGCTGGCGGTTCTGACCCGGCCGTCATCGAACAACAACATTTCGGACCGGCGCCGTTCGAAGAACAATTCGCCATCCTCGGCGCCATCCGTTGCGGCCCGCAGAATCGACAGGGCTGCGCCCTCGTCCAGATGGGTGTCGAAGGGGCGGAACGGGGTAGGGTCGGACATCGGGCCTCCGGGGGTGGTTTGCTGCAACTGCAAAATGATTCAGATCAACTTTGCCGGGGGTGAGACATTTAGACCAAATGCCTTGGCCCGCCCTCAGCTATATGGTCCCCCCCAGACAGAACGCAACGGTATGCCGACCGCGACCACAAAAGGGCGGTATACCGGGAACGACAGGACAGACCGACATGACGCTTCGCACGACGCTGACCGGCCTATGGGCCGGTATTGGTGCAACCCTGACCGCTTGCGCGGCAGCCGCCCAGACCGCAGGTCTGCGCGAGGGTCTCGAGATCATCGGCGCGCCGACGCCGGGTGCCATGGGCTTTCAGCCCGGGGTGACGGAACTGGCCCGCGACATCCGGGCGCTCGACACCTTCTTGCTGGTCATCATGGCGGTGATCGTGCTTTTCGTGACCGCGCTGCTATTTTGGTCGATCTTCCGCCACAACGAGCGGGCCAACCCCGTGCCTGCGACCTTCACGCACAATACCAAGATCGAGGTCACGTGGACGGTTGTGCCACTGGTCATCTTGGTGGTGATCGGTGCCTTTTCGCTGCCGGTCCTGTTCAAGCAGCAAACCATCCCCGAGGCCGATGTGGTGGTAAAGGCCACCGGCTACCAATGGTATTGGGGCTATGAATACCCCGAGCACGGCATCGTCTACGATAGCTTCATGCTGCAAGAGCATGAGCTTGCGGAATTCGGCTATGGCCGCGACGAATACCTTCTGGCCACCGACACCGCCATGGTGGTGCCGACCGGCGCAACCGTCGTGGTGCAAGTGACGGCCGCCGACGTGATCCATTCCTGGGCCATGCCGGCCTTCGGCGTGAAGCAGGACGGCGTTCCGGGCCGTCTGGCGGAACTGTGGTTCGAGGTCGATGTCGGGCAGGAGGGCGTGTATTTCGGCCAGTGCTCGGAATTGTGTGGCGTGAACCACGCCTATATGCCGATCACCGTCTTTGCCGTGACGCAGGAAGAATACGACGCCTGGATCGCGGGCGAGGCTCAGGAATTCGCCTCCATCGGCGACATGCGCGCGCCGGTCGGGACCATCGAACTGGCCTCCGCCGAGTGATGCGACAGGCCGGGCATCCTGCCCGGCCCTTCTGCTATACTCGGCTTCGGGCCCACCCAGAAAGACCAAAGACCCTGACATGACCGATCTGACGACCAACACCACCGCGAAAGCCGCCGAAGGCGAGGCCGGTTTCGGCGATTACATCGCGCTTCTCAAACCGCGCGTGATGTCGCTGGTCGTGTTCACGGCGCTGGTGGGCCTGATGGTCGCACCCGTGCCGGTCGATCCGATGATCGCCTTTACCGCGATCTTGTTCATCGCGCTGGGCGGCGGGGCCTCGGGCGCGCTGAACATGTGGTATGACGCCGATATCGATGCCGTGATGCGCCGCACCGCGCGCCGCCCCGTGCCTGCGGGCCGAGTGACGGCAGGCGAGGCGCTGTCGCTGGGCCTGTGGCTGTCGGCGATTTCGGTGGCGATGCTGGGGCTGGCGACGAATTGGCTGGCGGCCGGTCTGTTGGCCTTTACCATCTTTTTCTATGCGGTGATCTACACGATGTGGCTCAAGCGGGCCACGCCGCAGAACATCGTGATCGGAGGCGCGGCGGGCGCCTTTCCTCCGATGATCGGCTGGGCGGCGGCAACCGGTGTCCGGTCAGCATTGAGGCGGTGCTGATGTTCGCGCTGATCTTCGTCTGGACACCGCCGCATTTCTGGGCGCTCGCGCTGTTCATGAAATCGGACTACCATGAGGCCAAGGTGCCAATGCTGACCGTGACCCATGGCCGGGCCGAGACGCGGCGCCAGATCCTGATCTACACGCTGGTGCTTGTGCCGGTTGCCTTGGGCCTCGGGCTTACCTCCGTCGCCGGGCCGGTCTACATGGCAGCGGCCATCGTGTTGAACCTGATCTTCCTCAAAGGTGCGGTTGCCATCTGGCGCCGCACAGAAGTGCAGGCGGAGGCCGATGCCTATGTCGTCGAAAAACGGTTCTTCCGCTTTTCGCTCTACTACCTGTTCTTGCATTTCGGCGCGCTTCTGGCCGATGCCGGCCTGCGCGCCTGGGGGATTGCCTGATGCCCATCACCGAGACCCATGACCTTCACAAGCGCCGGCTTGGCCGCAACGTGGGCGTCGCGCTCAGCCTTGTGGGCTTTGCCGCCATCGTCTTTGGACTGACCGTCGCCAAGATCCGCGAAGGCGCCTCGATGGAGGCGTTTGACCACACGCCGCGCGTGTCCGTCACACCCCCGGTGGAGACGGGCCAATGAGCGCGCCCGCCAAGATGTCGAATACCGCGATCGTCACCCGCCTGTTGGGTGTGCTGGTGCTGATGACGGGGCTCGCCTGGGCGTCGGTCCCGTTTTACGACTGGTTCTGCCGCGTCACGGGCTTTGGCGGCACGACGCAGGTGGCCGATCAGGGCAGCGACCTGATCCTAGACCAGACGATCCGGGTGCGCTTCGATGCCAGCCGCGCGCGCGACATGCCGTGGGAATTCCGCGCGATGCAGCCGCATATGGACATCCGCATCGGCGAGACGGGGCTGGCGTTCTACGAGGCCTACAATCCGACCGACCAGCCCATCGCAGGCACCGCCAGTTTCAACGTCGCGCCTTTCGAGACCGGTGGTTATTTCGTCAAGATCGCCTGCTTCTGTTTCGAGTTGCAGGTGCTGCAACCCGGCGAGCGCGTCGAGATGCCGGTGACCTTCTTCGTTGACCCCGCCATCCTCGACGACCCAGAGGCGCGGTGGACGCCCGCCATCACGCTGTCCTACACCTTTCATGTGACCGACATGCCCGAAGATTATGCCGCGCTCGCCACTCAGGCGCCCGTGGCCAACTAGAGACAAAACCGGACCGAGGACGACACCCATGGCCCACGCCAAGAACCACGACTACCATATCATAAACCCCTCGATCTGGCCGCTGCTCGCGGCGGTCGCCGCCTTTGTCATGCTTTTCGGGGCGGTGAACTGGATGCATGGCGGCGCGCCCTGGATGTTCCTGATGGGGTTCGTCGCCACGCTTTACGTCATGTTCGGCTGGTGGGCCGACGTGGTGGCCGAAAGCAGCGCGGGCGATCATACGCCCGTCGTGCGCATCGGCCTGCGCTACGGCTTCATCATGTTCATCATGTCCGAGGTGATGTTCTTCGTCGCCTGGTTCTGGGCGTTTTTCAAACATGCGCTCTACCCGATGAACGAATATGTGGCCTCAAGCTATGTGCCGCCCGAGATCTATGCTGTCGACCCGTTCCACCTGCCGCTGATCAACACGCTGGTCCTGCTCCTGTCGGGTTGCGCGGTGACCTGGTCGCACCATGCGCTGGTCCATGGAGGGCCGCGCAAGGATGTGGCCAACGGCCTGATCCTCGGCGTCGTGCTGGGCCTGATCTTCACCGCGCTGCAGGCCTTTGAATACTACGAGCTGATTGCGCATTACGGTTGGAACTTCAGCGGCGACAAGTTCTTTGCGACCTTCTTTCTCGCCACCGGCTTCCATGGCATGCATGTCGTGATCGGCACGATCTTCCTGTTCATCTGCTGGCTGCGGGTGCTGAAGGGACATTTCACCCCCGAAAAGCACATAGGGTTCGAGGCGGCGGCCTGGTACTGGCACTTCGTCGATGTGGTCTGGCTGTTCCTGTTCCTGGCCGTCTATATCTGGGGTCAGGCCGTCGTGATCGGCTGAGGCACAAGTGGGGGGCTCTGCCCCCCGCTGCGCTTTGCGCATCTCCCCCCGGGATATTTGGAAAACGAAGAAGGCGCGCGTTAAGCTTGATGAAACGTGAAGGCCTGCCCCAAGCGGCGGGCCTTTTCCTTGAAAGGCAGGTCCATGGGGCGTGTGATCAGTGTGCTGGTATTCGGCGCGGTGGGGGTCGCCATCCTCCTGTCGCTGGGCGTCTGGCAGATGCAGCGGCTGGCGTGGAAAGAGGCCGTGCTGGCCGATATCGAGGCGCGCATCGCGGCCGCGCCCGTGGCTTTGCCCGAAGCCCCCGACCCGGAAGCCGACCGTTATCTGCCGGTGCATGTCGCGGGTTTGATCGGGGATGCCACTGTCCGCGTTCTGGTCAGCCAGCGGCGCGTCGGGGCGGGCTACCGCCTGATCTCGGCCTTGGAGACTACCGAGGGGCGCCGCGTGCTGGTCGACCGGGGCATCCTGCCGGTTGCCGAGGCGATGCCGCCCGTGCCGGGGGGCGAAATGACCGTCACCGTGATCGGCAACCTGCATTGGCCCGATGAGCGCGATGGCTTCACCCCCGAGAATGATCTGGCCGAAAACATCTGGTTCGCCCGCGATGTGGCAACGCTGGCCAATCATCTGGGCACCGAGCCGCTACTGGTCATCGCGCGCGAGATGTCACCGTCTGAGCCGTCGGTCACGCCCTTGCCTGTCACCATTGAGAATATCCCCAACGACCACCTGAGCTACGCCATCACCTGGTTTTTGCTGGCGCTGGTGTGGTTGGGGATGACAGTGTTTCTGCTCTGGCGTATCAGGCAGCGATCTGACTGAGGGACACCTGCGGCCCATGCGCTATATCTCCACCCGGGGGCAGGCCCCGGCACTTACCTTTGAAGAGACGATGCTGACCGGGCTTGCGCGCGACGGGGGCTTTACGTGCCCGAGACGCTGCCACGGATGACCCCTGCGGATATCGCCGCGCTGGCCGGTCTGCCTTATGAGGAGGTCGCCTTTCGCGTGATGCGGCCCTTCCTCGGGGACAGCTTCACCGATGCGGAATTCGCCGATTGCATCGCGCGCGCCTACGCGGGCTTTGGCCATGCCGCGCGCGCGCCGCTCAAGCAGTTGCAGGACAACCATTTCCTGTTGGAACTGTTCCACGGCCCGACGCTGGCCTTCAAGGATTTCGCCATGCAGCTGATCGGTCAGCTGTTCCAGACCGCGCTGGCGCGGTCAGGCGAGCGTGTGACCATCGTAGGGGCAACCAGCGGCGACACCGGATCGGCGGCGATGGAGGCGTTTCGCGGGCTTTCCAACGTGGATGTCTTCATCCTCTACCCGCATGGCCGGGTGTCGGACGTGCAGCGCCGCCAGATGACCACCGTGTCGGAGGCAAATGCCCATGCGCTCGCCATCGACGGCACGTTTGATGATGCGCAGGCCCGCCTGAAGGACATGTTCAACGACTTCACCTTCCGCGACGAGGTGCGGCTGGCGGGCGTGAACTCGATCAACTTCGCCCGGCGTTCTGGCGCAGGTCGTCTATTACTTCACCGCCGCCGTGGCTTTGGGGGCGCCGCACCGGGCGGTCAGTTTCACCGTACCCACCGGCAATTTCGGCGACATCTTCGCGGGCTATCTCGCCAAACGGATGGGCCTGCCGATCGAGCGGCTGGTGGTGGCGACCAACCACAACGACATCTTGCACCGCGCGCTGTCCTCGGGCGATTACGTCACCCATGGGGTGACGCCCACGATCAGCCCGTCGATGGATATTCAGGTCTCCTCCAACTTCGAGCGGGCGCTGTTTGACGCCTATGGCCGTGACGGCACGGCGGTGGCGCAGTTGATGGACGAGTTGAAGCGCGGCGGTTTCCGCATCAGCCAAGGCGCGCTGGAAAGCCTGCGGGCCGATTTCGCCAGCGGTCGCGCCTCCGAGGAGCAGACCGCTGCCATGATCGCCCACGCGCGCGCCGAGATGGGCGAGCTCTTGTGCCCGCATTCCGCCGTCGGCGTCCATGTGGCGCAAGACTTCCTCGGGTCCACGCCCATGGTCACGCTGGCCACCGCGCATCCCGCGAAATTCCCCGATGCGGTCGAGGCCGCGACAGGCATCCGCCCCGCGCTGCCGCCCCGGATGGCCGACCTGTTCGACCGGCCCGAGCGGATGACGCGCGTGCCCGATGATCTGACCCAGATCGAAACCCTGATCCGTGAGGCATTGGCCCAGTGACCGTCGAACTCCACACGCTCAGCAATGGCCTCAGGATTGTCACCGAGCATATGCCGGGGCTGGAATCGGCAGCACTTGGCCTTTGGGTCTCGGCCGGTGGGCGGCATGAGGCGCCCGAGCAAAACGGCGTGGCGCATTTCCTCGAACACATGGCCTTCAAGGGCACGGCGCGGCGCTCTGCGCTTGCAGATCGCCGAAGAGATCGAGGATGTGGGCGGCTATATCAACGCTTATACAAGCCGCGAGGTGACGGCCTATTACGCCCGCGTGCTGCGTGAGGATGTGCCGCTCGCCCTCGACCTCATCGCCGATATCGTGCTCAACCCCGTCTTTGACCCGCGCGAGATCGAGGTGGAGCGCGGCGTGATCTTGCAAGAGATCGGGCAGGCCGCCGACACGCCCGACGACATCATCTTCGACTGGCTTCAGGAGGAGGCCTATCCGGGCCAGCCGCTGGGCCGCACCATCTTGGGCCCTGCCGAGCGGGTGCGCGCCTTTGACCGCGCCGATTTCGACCGGTTCGTGGCCCAGCATTACGGGCCGGGCCAGTTGATCTTGTCGGCGGCGGGCGCGGTAGACCACGACCAGATCGTGCGGCTGGCCGAGGCGGCATTCGGCCATCTGCCGCCGTCCAGCCCAATGATCCCGCAACCGGGCAAGTTCGCGGGCGGCGAGCGGCGCAAGGTCAAGAAACTGGAACAGGCCCATTTCACTCTCGCGCTCGAAGCGCCGGGCTATCGGTCCGACGATATCTACACCGCGCAGATCTATGCCAGCGCATTGGGCGGTGGCATGTCCTCGCGGCTGTTTCAGGAAATCCGCGAGAAACGCGGGCTGTGCTACACGATCTATGCGCAGGTCGGCAGCTATGACGACACCGGCATGCTCACGATCTACGCCGGCACCTCGGCCGAGGATCTGCCCCAACTGGTCGGGCTGACGATCGACGAATTGCGCCGCAGTGCCTCCGACATGAGCGAGGCGGAACTGGCGCGGGCACGGACGCAGATGAAGGCGGGGCTGTTGATGGGTCTGGAAAGCCCGTCCTCGCGCGCCGAACGGTTGGCGCGCGTTGTGGCGATCTGGAACCGGGTGCCGCCGCTTGAGGAAACCGTGGCCTCGATCGACGGGGTGACGCTGGCGGGGTTGCGCGATCACGCGGGCGCGCTGGTGCATTCGACCCGTGCGGCCATGGCGCTTTACGGTCCGGTCGCCAAGGCACCCGATCTGGCGCAGGTCGTGGGGCGTCTGGCCGCCTGATGCTGTCTCGAAAACGGCATCTCAGGCTGGATACCGAGCGCCTGACGCTGCGCCTGCCGCGCCATGCCGATTACCGGCCTTGGGCTGCGCTGCGCGAGGCCTCGCGCGATTTTCTTGTGCCGTGGGAACCGACTTGGGCCAGCGATCACCTGAGCCGCAAAAGCTTCACCGGGCGCGTTTACTGGGCGCAGCGTGCGGTGAACCAGGGCAATGCCGTGCCGCTGTTCATCTTCCGCCGCGAAGATGAGGCGCTTTTGGGGGCGATCACGCTCGACAACATCCGGCGCGGCCCGGCGCAATCGGCCACGCTGGGATACTGGATCGGGGCGACCCATGCGCGTCAAGGCTACATGCGCGAGGCGATCGAGGCGGTGGTCCATTATGCCTTCCGCATGCAGGACCTGAGCCGGGTGGAGGCCGCCTGCCTGCCCGAAAACGTCGCCTCGCGCGGTGTGCTGGAAAAGGCCGGGTTCAAATACGAAGGTGTCGCGCAAAGCTACCTGCAGATCAGCGGGCGCTGGCGCAATCACGTTCTATATGCCCATCTGCGCCATGACCGCCGCGGACGCACCGACATCGGTTGAACCAGTCCGACGCCAAGCCGGTCCGACGACCACAGGAGAGATGATGACCGACATCGCCGCCCGCCTCGCCGAGATCTTGCCCGCGGCCGCCTTGCGCGATCCCGCGCCCGCCTATCTGGAGGAACCGCGCGGGCGCTGGCAGGGACAGGCCGCCGCGATCGTGGCGCCCGGATCGGTGGCCGAGGTCGCCGCCGTCCTGCGGCTGTGCAACGATCTGGGCGCGCCTGTCATCCCTATGGCGGGGGCACTGGCCTTGTCGGCGGCCAATTGGCCGGGGAGGGCACGCCGCCAGTGATCTTGACGATGGAACGGATGCGCGCGGTGCGTGGCTTCGACGCCGAGGCCCTAGCACGATGACCGTCGAGGCTGGCGCGATCCTGTCCGACATCACATGCCACCCGCCGAGACGGAAGGCTGGATCTTTCCGCTGACGCTGGCAAGCCAGGGGTCGGCCCGGCTCGGCGGCTTGCTCGCCACCAATGCGGGCGGCGTCAACGTGATCCGCTACGGCAATGCGCGCGACCTCGTGCTGGGGGTCGAGGCGGTACTGGCCGATGGCACGGTGATCGACACGCTCTCGCCGCTCCGCAAGGACAATACCGGCTACGACATACGCCACCTGCTGATCGGCTCTGAAGGCACGCTGGGCGTGATCACCGCCGCCTCGCTGCGGCTCTTCCTCAAAGCCAGCCGCCACGGGGGCGGCAATGATGGTGGTGCCTGACCCCGAGGCGGCGCTCGGGCTGCTGAAACTGGCACAGGCCCATGTCGGCCCGTCGCTTTCTGCCTTCGAGCTGATCGGGCGCGAGGGGCTGTTGTTCCTTGACGCGGTCGGCCCCGAAACGCGCCAGCCCTTCGACCCGCGCCCCGATTGGATCTGCCTGATCGATCTCGGCATGGGGGCGGGGGCCAGCCCGGAAGAAGCATTGGAGATGCTCTTTGCCGAGGCCTTCGAGCAAGGTCTGGTCAGCGATGGCGTCATCGCCCAGTCCGAGGCGCAGCGGACCGAGTTCTGGGCGCTTCGCGAAAACATCCCCGCCGCCAACCGCCGCATCGGCGCGGTCTCTTCTCACGATATCTCGGTGCCTGTGGCCAGCGTGCCCCGCTTCATCGCCGAGGCTCCGGCGCGCATCGGTGCGGTGGGCGAGTTCCGACTGAACTGCTTTGGCCACATGGGCGATGGCAACCTGCACTACAACGTTTTTCCGATGCCCGGAAAATCCCGCGCCGACCACGAGAATCAACGCGGCGCGATCAAGCGGGCGGTGCATGACCTTGTGATGGAACTGGGCGGGTCCGTCTCGGCCGAGCATGGGGTCGGGCGGCTCAAGGTCGACGATCTGGAGCGCTACGGTGATCCGGGAAAGCTGGTGGCGATGCGCGCGATCAAGACGGCGCTGGACCCCAAGGGCATCCTCAATCCCGGCGCGGTTCTGCGCGCCTGACGGGGTTTCGGGGCCTTGCTGGCCCCGACCCGGCGGCGCGCGGCCCGGGCCCCTTTGGGGCCACTCGGACGCGCGCTTGGGGGCGATGGGGCCGTTGGCTCCGCGTGCCCGGCCGCGCACGGGTGGCGGATGCGGAGCCTCCGGCGGGGATATTTTGCAAACCAGAGAATGTGGTGCGGTCCACCCCGACCGGTTGTACGACCAGCCGGGGCTTCTCCGTTTACGGTCATCGGCGTCCCTGCCTGTACCGCGCCGTCAATCTGGAGGCGGCATCGTTAAGAAAGCGTCAAGAGCCTTCTCTGTTTGAGAAATATCCCGGGGAGGTCGCGGAACGCGACGGGGGGCTGGCCCCCCTCCACCCTTTCCGTCAGGCCCGGACGCCGGAGAAGCGCGCCGCCCAGTCCGACCGTGTCTCATCGTCGATCTTGGCGAACATGACTTCGGGTACCTTGAAGCCATGACCCGGCGCGAGGGTGGACAGCGCCGCCTCTGCGCTCTCGGGCCATGTCGGTTCCATCCCCATCGCATCCGCCATGGTCGCGGCGGCATCGGGAATGAAAGGGGCCGAAAGCCCTGCATAGAACGGGATGAGGTTCAGCGCGAACCGCGTGATCGCCGCGGCGCGAGCAGGGTCGTCCTTGAACACGGTCCAGGGGCCGGCCGACTGCAGGTATTCGTTGCCCGCCACCCAGATCGCGCGCAGTTCGGCCGCTGCCTTGCGGATCTCGATGGTGTCCAAATGAGCCTCGTAGCGCCGGAGCCGCGCCTCGAGATCGGCGATCAGTGCCGTCTCCTGCGGGCCGTAATCGCCGCCCTCGGGCACCAGCGCGCCGAATTTCGAGCGACAGAATTTCGTGATGCGGCTGACGAAATTGCCCAGCACATCGGCTAGATCCTTGTTCACGTCTTGCTGGAAGGCCTCCCAGGTGAACTCCGTGTCCGAGGTCTCGGGGGCGTGCGACAGAAGCCACCAGCGCCAGTAATCGGCGGGCAAGATCTCCAACGCCTGGTCCATGAACACGCCACGGCCTTGGCTGGTCGAGAACTGACCGCCATCATAGTTCAGGTAGTTGAAGGACTTGATGTAATCCACCAGCTTCCACGGCTCGCCCGACCCTAGGATCGTCGCGGGAAAGCTCAGCGTGTGGAAGGGCACGTTGTCCTTGCCCATGAACTGCACGTAGCGCACGTCCTCCGCGCCCTTGTCGATGCGCCACCAGCGTTCCCAATCCGCCCCCTTGCCTGCCTCGACCCATTCGGCGGCGCAGGCGATGTATTCGATCGGCGCGTCGAACCAGACGTAGAAGACCTTGCCCTCCATCCCCGGCCAATCCTCCGCACCGCGCTTGACGGGAATGCCCCAGTCGAGGTCGCGGGTGATGCCGCGATCCTGTAGGCCCTCGCCGTCATTGAGCCATTTCTTCGCGATGGAGGTGGTCAGCACTGGCCAGTCGGTTTTCGCCTCGATCCAGGCGCGCAGTTCGCCCCGCATCGCGGATTGGCGCAGGTAGAGGTGTTTGGTTTCGCGCACCTCCAGATCGGTCGAGCCCGAGATTGCCGAGCGCGGGTTGATCAGGTCGGTCGGGTCAAGCTGCTTGGTGCAATTCTCGCACTGGTCACCCCGCGCGCGGTCATAGCCGCAATTCGGGCAGGTGCCCTCGATATAGCGGTCGGGCAGGAAGCGGCTGTCGGCGATGGAATAGACCTGTTTCTCGCTGACTTCCTCGATCAGCCCGGCCTCGGCCAGACGGCCCGCGAAATGCTGGGTCAGGCGGTGGTTCTGCGGGCTTGAGGACCGTCCGAAATGGTCGAAGGACAGGCGGAATCCGCGCCCCAGCGCGTCCTGAACGGCCCACATCTCCGCGCAATACTCGGCCACGGGCTTGCCCGCCTTGGCGGCGGCCAGTTCGGCGGGTGTGCCGTGTTCATCGGTGGCACATAGAAAAAGTACCTCATGCCCCCGCGCGCGGTTGTAGCGGGCGTAGAGGTCGGCGGGCAGTTGGCTGCCCACCAGATTGCCCAGGTGCTTGATCCCGTTGATATAGGGGATCGCCGAGGTGATGAGGATGCGTGCCATCTTGGCCTCCGGTCTGCGATTGCGCTTCGTGTAGCGCTGCGCGGGGCCGGAGGCCAGAGGGCAGGCGCTATTGCGCCGTGTAGCCGCCGTCGACCAGATGGTAGGACCCAGTGACAAAGGATGCGCGGTCCGACAGCAGGTAGCACACCAGCGACGACACTTCCTGAGGCGTGCCCATCCGCTTCAGCGCGTGCATCCCTTCCAGCGCCTTGAGCGTGTCGGCGTCGAGCGCCGCCTCGACCATCGGTGTATGGATGAAGGCCGGTCCGACCGCGTTGAAGCGGATGTTGTCGGCAGAATGGTCCAGCGCCGCCGCTTTCGTCAGACCCAGAAGCGCGTGTTTCGTCGCCACATACGCCCCCGCGCCGCCAAAGCCCACGGAGCCGAGGATGGAGGAGATGTTGACGACCGCCCCCCGCCTGCCGCCTTCATCGCCGGGATAGCGTAGCGCATTCCGTAGAAGACGCCGTTGAGGTTCACGTCGATGACCTTGTGCCAGCCATCCAGCGGGTAGTTGCCCACGGGTTCCAGCGGCCCGCCGATGTCGGCATTGTTGACCAGCAGGTGCAGCGCGCCGGTCTCGCGCACCGCGAACTCGACCATCTTTTCGACCTGCACGGCATCGGCCACGTCAACTGCGATGGCCAGCGCGCCATGGCCTACGGCCTTGGCGGCGTCGCGGGCCTTGCCCTCGTCGAGGTCGGCGAGGATGACGCGCGCGCCGCTTTGCGCCAGATCATGGGCGATGGCCAGCCCGATCCCCGATGCGGCGCCGGTGACGATGGCGGTTTTCCCGTCGAAACGAATATCCATGCGGATGTCTCCCTTTTTTCCTGGCCTCTGTCCGATGACGCCAGCTTGCCACAGGGCAGGGCGGGCCGCCTTGTCCTGGGTCAAGACCGGGGGTCAGTCCTTGCCGGTCCGGCGGAAAATACGGCCCACGAGGAAGGATGTGCGCGGAATCCAGACATAGGGCCCGCGTGGCTGTGCGCTGGGGCGGCGGCGCATGCGGATGATGCCGAAGATCACGAGTCCTACATGCGCCACCGCGATCAGGGCAAAAAGCGCGCCCGGTCCATAGGCCGCGATCAGCCATGCGGTGACAAGGGGGGCGGCCGTCGCGCCGATGGCGTAGAAGAACATCAGCGCCGCCGACAGTTCGACCCTCTGGTCATCCTCGGCCCAGTCATGGGCATGGGCGGCCGAGATCGAGTAGATCGGGAATGTCGCCGCCCCAAAAACCAGCGCCGCGACAAAGATCGCCGCCACCCCCATCCCCGAGGACATGACCGTCACCGCGCAGGCCGCAATCGAGCCCACGGAAAACCAGATCAGGACATGGCGCCGGTCATGCCGGTCCGCAGCCCAGCCCGCGGGCCATTGCGCGAAGGCGCCGCCAAGGACATAGGCCGCCAGAAACAATCCGATCTGGTCCGCCGTCAACCCGACCTGCGCGCCGTATAGCGGCCCGACCATGCGAAACGCTGCGCCCGACACGCCCGACACGATCACCCCGGCGACGGCCAGCGGAGACAGCTTCCAGGCTAGGCCGGGGCGCAGGCGCGGCGCCTCGCCGGTCTCGGGCTGGGGCGCACGGCTCAGTGTCAGCGGCAAGAGTGCGGCGATGCACAACATGCCCAAGAGGTTGTAGGAGACGTAGGAGGCAGGAGCGAGCACCCCGATCATCAGCTGCGCCACAAGGCTGCCGCCGGTGTCGACCATCCGGTAGGTGCCCATGGTCCGGCCCCGGTTGGCATTGTCGGTCTTGGCCTGCAGCCAGGCCTCGATCACCGTGTAGCAGCCGGCAACGCAAAATCCGGTTGCTGCCCGCATCACGGCCCAGGCGTAGGGATCGACGACCATCATATGCGCCAGCAGCCCGATGGCGCCACGCGGCAGGTGAAGGCCGCGAAGGCGCGGCTGTGGCCCACCTGTCCCATGACGCGCGGCGCCCACCAGCAGCCGATGAAGAAGCCGAGGAAATGTGCCGAGCCCAAAAGGCCGATCTGCCCGTTGGTGAAGCCCAGTTCGGTCCCCGACAGCACGTCAAGCGGCCCGACTCCGCCCGAGGAGAGCTGCAACAGCAGCACCGACAGGAACAGCGCGGCGAAGGAGATGATGAGGCGCATGGTCTGCAGGCGTGCTCTAGGTCTTGTCCCACCTGTCGTAGCGGGCGCGGGGGCCGCTTGCACGTTTCTTTTTCGTCATCGAACCGGGTAGCCCCGATGATGACGATTACGCCGGTTCCGTGGCCCGCTGTGCCACCACAGGCCGCCCGTCCGCCCCCGCCTCACCGCCCATTCCCCCGGCGGCGCGTCCCGGCCCCTCAGCCGCGCAAGCCGCCAGCCCGCCCCTCCGGCCCATGTGCGGGGTCGAGCCGCCAGCGGCTGTCTACCCCCGCCGCCCCCGTCGCCCGGCGTCACGATCAGGCCCAGCCCCGCCATGCCCCGCGCCTCCAGCCCCGCCTCGGCCGCCAGATGCAACCGGCGGACCGGGGTCAGGCCGGGCGGATCGGGCAGGTCGGCCACGACAAGGGCCACGACGCCTGCGCGCAAGGCCTCCTCCATCGCCCACAAGATATCCTCGGGCCGGTCGGGTTCGACGAAGATCAGGCGGCCGGGGTCGATCTCGGCCCGGACGCCCGCCATGTGCAGCCGGTCGGGGTGCCATGCGGGCCTGATCCACAGGATTGGCCCCGCCGTCTCTGCCGCCAGCCACAAGGCCAGTCGCCGCCGCGACGCGGCCGCAGATTTCATGCGCGCGCGCGCCGCCAGCCGAAACTGGCCCAGAAGCGACACGCCGGGGCGGTCGTTGCGGTGGGATTGGCGGGTCAGTTTCGTCAGGTCCATGGGCGAGAGTATAGATGTTCGCTAAATGTTCTCAAGTCCCGGCCTTGCACATCCCGGCCCGGTGGCTAGGGTCCGGCCCGAACGGAACAAGGGGACAAGACCATGCGCCAGATCGCCCTCGGCTCGACCGACACGATGATCACCGATTACTGCCTCGGCACGATGACCTGGGGCAACCAGACGCCCGAGGCCGATGCCCACCGGCAGATGGACATGGCGCTCGATGCCGGCATCACCATCGTCGACACCGCCGAGATGTATCCGGTGAACCCCGTGCGCGCCGAAACCGTGGGCGTGACCGAGGAAATCCTCGGCAACTGGAACGCGGCCAATCCCGGTCGGCGCGGCGATTATGTGCTGGCCACCAAGATCACCGGCAAGAACGCGGCTTTCGTCCGGCCCGGTGAGGATATCACGGCCGCAAGCTTCACCGCCGCCATCGACGCCTCGCTTGCAAGGCTCAAGACCGATGTAATCGACATCTACCAGATGCACTGGCCCAACCGCGGCAGCTACCATTTCCGGCAATACTGGCGCTTCGATCCGTCGAAACAGGACCGCGCCACCACGCTTGCCCATATGGAAGAGGTGCTGGAGGCCGCCGCCGCCGCCGTCAAGGCTGGCAAGATCCGCAATTTCGCGCTCTCCAACGACAGCGCCTGGGGCACGGCACAATGGCTGCGGCTGGCAGAGGCGCGCGGGTTGCCGCGGGTGCAGTCGATCCAGAACGAATATTCTCTGCTCTGCCGTCTTTACGACACCGATCTGGGCGAGTTGGCGGTGAACGAGCAGGTGACGCTTCTGGCCTATTCGCCCTTGGGCGCGGGCCTTTGACCGGGAAATATCAGAACGGCGCCTGCCCCGAGGGGAGCCGGATGGTAGGCAACGGCGATCTGGGCGGGCGCAAGACCGACCGCGCCTTTGTCGCCGTGACCGCCTATCTGGCATTGGCCGAGAAACACGGGATCGACCCGGTGCACATGGCGCTGGCCTTTACCGTGCAGCGGCCTTTCCCGGTCTCGACCATCTTTGGGGCGACCACGTCGGACCAACTGGCCCGTATCTTGTCAGGGCTGGATGTGACCCTGTCGCAAGAGCTTCTGGAAGAGATCGACACGACCTATCGGGCGCATCCGATGCCATTCTGAGCATCTGTGGATAAGTCTGTGGTCTTATCGGATTTAGGCTAATTAACTCCTGATTTCCTCTTTTTTGCACCCCTGCATATCGGAAATCGGAAAGCACTAACGACCAGATTTGCAGGCTACGCACCTGCGTGATCCGCAAATCCGCGTGACAGCACGCCCCCGCCGCGCAAGACTGCGGCGGGGCAACCAGCAAAAGGGGTCCAGCGATGCCGGTCGTGCTTTGCTATGGCGACAGCAACACCCATGGCACCACGCCGATTGCCCGGATCGGCCAGATCGACCGCCACCCGCCCGGCACGCGCTGGCCCGATGTGATGGCGGCACGCCTTGGCCCCGGGGTGCAAATCATCGCAGAGGGCCTGCCCGGCCGCACCACCGTCCATGACGACCCGGTCGAGGGTGGCTGCCGCAACGGCCTCGCCGTGCTGCCCGCGATCGTGCACAGTCACCGGCCCATCGACCTGATGGTGGTCATGCTGGGGACCAATGACCTGAAGCCACGCTTTGCGGTGGGTGCCTTCGACATCGCCCGCTCGGTCGAACGGCTTTGCCTTGCTGCCCGGGCCGAGGGGGTGGTGGCCGACCTGATGATCGTGGCCCCCGTTCCCGTCCTCGAGACCGGCGTTCTGGCCGAGGCTTTCGCGGGCGCCGAGGCGCGGCAGGCGGGGTTGGCCTCCCATCTTGCCGCCGCTGCCCAGCGGATCGGCGCGGGCTTCCTTGAGGCAGGCGCGCATATCGCGGTCTCGCCCGTTGATGGCATTCATTGGGACGCCGCATCGCACCAAGCCTTCGGTGCGGCGATGGCAGATGCCGTGGCTGCCCGCCTGTCACCGCCCGTGCCGGACCCGGACACGCCGCTTGGCCCCGGTGACGCTTGACCGGGCGGTTCCTGCCGCTTGGGCCGATTACAACGGTCACATGAACGAGGCGCATTTCGTCAGTGCCTTTTCCGCCGCCGCCGACCGTTTGCTGCTTTGGGCCGGGATGGACGCGGCCGCCATCGCTGCGGGCCATTCGGTCTTTACCGTCGAAACCCATGTCCGCTATCTGGCCGAGGTGCAGATCGGCGACCGCATCCGGGTCACCACGCGTGTGTTGCAGGGTGGCACCCGCAAGTTCCACATCTGGCACGAGCTTTTCGTGGGAGAGACGCTTTGCGCCACCGGCGAGCAATTGCTCTTGCATGTCGATCTGGCAGCCCGTCGCCCGGCGACCCCGCCGCCCGCCATGGCCGATTGGCTGATGCGCGCTGCCCGCGCCCATGCCGCGCTGCCCCCGCCCGAGGGTTTGGGCCGCCATGTGGGCCAGCCCCGCTAACGCACCAGCGCGCGCAACCCCTCCAGATGGCGGGGGATGTCGCGCGATGACACCTGCGCCTCGCGCACCAGCCAGTCGAAATGCCGCGTCACCGTGCGCACCCGGTCGCGGTCTCGGAACGCGATATAATGACGGCCCAGATAGATCACCGCCATCTTTGGCCCGAAGACCGTGACGGGCGCCGACCAGACGCGGCGCGCATCATAAAGAAAGATCCGCAGGGACGGGTAGAACTGGTCATAGACCTCGGACAGCCAATCGATCTGGGCAAGGCGGATGTCAGGCTCCAGCCCGGCATAATACCCCTCGCCCCTGGCGAAGCTCTCCATCTCGTGCACTGCTATGGCCATCTCGTAATCGCCTTCGGTCAGGCGCATCCAGTCCAGCCTTTCGGCTGCGGCATCGATGGCGGCATCGGGGCGGCGATGGGTCAACGGCGCGTATTCCCAGCGCAACAGCGCGTTGGTTTTCAACATGTCGGGCAGGGTGGCTGGCACATGGCGGATCTTGTACCCCTCCGCCTCGCGGTGCCAGGCAAAGATCTGGTCATCCAGCCCTGTGGCCCGCCCGGTTTCCGAGATCGACAGCGACGAGATCCAGCAGCGCGCCCGCCTGTTCCGGCCTGTCGGTCAGCCCCAAGAGCCAACCGGTCGAGACATCGAGCGCCTGCGCGCAGGCCGCCACCACATGCCCCCCCGGCATCCGCGTGTCGCCTAGCGCCAGCATCTGCGTGACGCTGGACCGGTCGACGCCGATGGCGCGTGCCAGTGCCGCCCGGCTGAGGCCCGAGATCGCCAGGGCCGCCGCCAGCCGGTCGCGGAATGTGGCGGCGACGCTGCGTTTGTCTGATTTGCCCAGCATTGTTGAATTTCCAAAACGTCGTTTAGTTTAAGGTGAGAAAACCCCGACTGCCCGCAAAGCGCAAGGTCACATATCCGTTACACCTGAAAGGGCCGGAAAGGCCCGTTGCAGGGGATGCGGGCAAATTATGCGGATCGAATGGCCGACGCTGGCGCTGATACTGGCCAGCTATGTCGGACTTTGGCTGGGGCTGTTCGTCCTGCCGGGGGTGAGCGTGGCGCTTGCCATCGTGATCCTGATACTCGTCATCGCGCTGCAATCCTCGCTCCAGCACGAGGTGATCCACGGCCACCCGTTCGCCGAACGCCGTCTGGGCGAGGCGCTGGTCTTCCCCTCCTTCAACCTTGCCATCCCCTATCTGCGCTTCCGCGACACGCATCTGGCGCATCATATGGATGCGCGGCTTACCGACCCCTATGATGACCCGGAAACCAACTACCTTGATCCCGCCGTCTGGCGGACGCTGCCGCGCGCGCACCAACGCGTATTGAACGCCAACAACACGCTCGCGGGGCGGATGATCCTCGGGCCCTTGATCGGGCAGGTGAGCTTCATGGCCGCCGATTGGCGCGCCATCCGGCAGGGCGACCGGGCGGTGCTGGCGGCTTGGGCGTGGCACCTGCCGCCGACCATCGCGGTTGTGGCGCTGGTCATCGCTTCCCCTTTGCCGCTCTGGGCTTATCTGGTCGCCTGCTACGCGGGGCTTGCCATCCTCAAGATCCGCACCTTCCTCGAACATCAGGCTCATGAGCGCGCCCGGGGCCGCACCGTCATCATCGAGGATCGCGGGCCGCTGGCCTTCCTGTTTCTCAACAACAATCTTCATGTGGTCCACCACATGCACCCGAAACTGCCGTGGTATCGCTTGCCGCGCATCTACTGGAACAACCGCGAGGCCTATCTTGGGCGCAACGCGGGCTACAGCTATCCTGGCTATGGCGCGATTTTCCGCCAGCACCTGTTCCGCGTAAAAGACCCAGTGCCCCATCCCCTTTACCCCGAGAATTAGATTGCAGGGCGGGGGTTTGCGGCGCATGTGAAGGGCCATGCCCGTCTGGATCACTGCCACAATCCTTGCTGCCTTCTTTCAGAACCTGCGCTTCTTGCTGCAGCGTCATCTGAAGGTCACGACCCTGTCGACCATGGGCGCGACATGGGCGCGGTTCGCCTTTTCCATGCCGCTGGTGGTGGTGGCGCTGGGCCTCTGGCTCTGGATCACCGGGCAAAGTCTGCCCGCCACCACGCCCGCCTTCTGGACCTATGCCTGTATCGGCGCGATGGGGCAGATGCTGGCCACGGCTTGTGTGGTCACGCTCTTCGGGCGCCGCAATTTCGCGGTCGGCGTGACATTGGCCAAGACCGATGTGGTGCTGAGCGCGGGGCTCGGCCTGATCGTGCTGGGCGAGGCGGTGTCGGTGCCCGTCATGGTCGCCATCTTCGTGGGCTTCGCCGGTGTCATGCTCTTGTCCGACCCGCCACGGGGCGAGGTCGCGCTGACGATCCGGGCGCGGCTCTTCAATGCCGCCTCGGGCTTTGGCCTCTTGTCCGGTCTTCTCTTCGGTCTGTCGGCGGTCTGCTACCGCGGCGCGACACTGAACCTGACGGGGGGAGACGAGCTTTTGCGCGCGGCGGTCGCGCTGTTGGTGGCGACCGTGGTGCAGACCGTGACGCTGGGCCTGTGGCTCGCCTGGCGCGAGGCAGGGCAGATCGGGCGCGTGCTGGCGTCGTGGCGGGGTGTCGGGGCTGATGGGGTTGGCCTCGATGCTGGGGTCGCTTGCGTGGTTCACCGCCTTGCGCTGCAGACGGCGGCCTATGTCAAGGCGCTGGGACAGATCGAACTGGTCTTTACCTTCCTCGTCTCGGCGCTTTGGCTCAAGGAACGGTCTTCGGGCAAGGAAATCGCAGGGGCGATCTTGCTGGTCGTCTCGGTGCTCATCATCTTTCTGGGCGCGCTGGCCTGACCACAAGCGCGGTGCGCCTGAAGGCAAGCCCTACAGGCGCGAAAACCGGCTTACCTCGGTCCGGTTGTCGAAAAACGGCACGCCCGGTGCGGCCCGCCCATCCAGCCGCGCGGCAAGTTCGGCCAGCACCACCTCGGTGATGAACGGCATGTCGTAGCCCCGCACTTCGTCCAGCGGCACCCAGTGCAGATGCCCCAATTCCTCCTCGGCGCGGCTGAAATCGTCGGGGTCGTTCCTCAGCGCGTCCGCCTCGACCAGAAAGAACCGCGCATCGAAGCGGCGCGGGCGGCCGGGCGGCGTGATCGCGCGGAACAGAAAGGTCAGATCGGTGCCGTCGGGCAGGTGCCCGGTGCCAAGGTATCCGCGCCAGCCCTGCGGCTTGTCCATCTTGCCTGCGCGCGGGTCAGGCGCCCCGATCAAAAGGCCCGTTTCCTCCCACAATTCCCGCGTGGCGGCTGCCACCAAGGATGCAGGGGCAAGCTCGGAGTCGTTGGCCAGCGCCGCCTTGCAGACCGGCGCGGGGTCTGCGGCCAGCGGGATCGTGGCATCTACCGCGTCCACGGCCCCACCGGGAAAGACGAATTTCGACGGCATGAAGGCCGCATCCTTGCCGCGCTGGCCCATCAGCACCCGCGGCCGGGTCGCGGCGTCGCGCAGCACGATCACCGTTGCGGCGTTCCGGAGGGCGGTCTTGTCCACTAAAAGCCGTGCATCCGCTTCGCCCACTGGATCCCCACGATCATGCCCTTGAACCGAGGCAGAAGGTAGAGGGCCATGGCGATGACGCCAACCGAAAACGTACCCGCCATCACCCAAGGGCTCGGCTGGAACATCTCGTAGGTGAAGAGCTGCAAGGTGCCCATCACCTTGGCCGTCAGCAGGATCGACAGATAGGCCGGCCCGTCATCGGCGCGCGCAGGGCTCAGATCCTCGCCGCAGACGGTGCAGGCCTTTGCAAAGCAGGGTAGCCGTCAGACGGCCCCGGCTCACCGCAACAGGGGCAGCGGCGGCGCAACCCGCGCGAGATGGCGGGAAGGTTGGGCGTTCGGCCGGGCCCGGGCGAAACTCAGGGCGCAGGCTGGCATCTTCGTGTGTCATGGATGGGTAGATGCGCCGCCGCGCGGCCTGCGTCCAGAGACGTCTCGCCGCGCCCCCCGAAAACAGATGCGGAAAATAGATGCGACGGAACCCCGGCGCCGCTGCGTGAAACAGGGCAGACACAGCAAGCAACAGGAGATGTGCTCATGTCGATGTTCAAGGCAGGCGTTCTGGCCGCGATGATCCCTCTGGCTCTCTTGAGCACCGCGGTAGCGCAAGGCAAAGGCGAGAGGGCGCGGAATGGGCCCCGAGATGCTGTTTTCCGAGATGGATCTGGACGGCAATGGCGCCGTGACGCTTGAAGAGATGCAGGCCGCCCGTGAGGGTCGCTTCACCCGCGCCGATGCTGATGCTGATGGGCTGGTGACGCGGGCCGAATTGCTCGCGCAAGCGATGACCCGCGCCGAGGCCGGGGTTGACCGCCTCTCGAAGCGGCTGACAGCGACGGCGACAGCGCCCTCAGCGCGAGCACGAGTCGAAGAGATACGCGCGGCCCGCCGCACCAGCAACATGGAGCGGATGTTCGGCCGAATCGACGCCGATGGCGATGGTGCCATTTCGCAGACGATTGCGCGATGGCGAGCGCATGGGCGAGCGCCGGGGCGAACGGGGCGACCGTCGCTATGGCCACGACCACCGGCTTCTCGGCAGCTGGTTGACCTCGACGCGCAGGATGCGCGCAAGCTGTTTCGCGCGCATCCCGCTTTCGTGGACCCGAAGGGAACGGTAGTCATTCGGCATGTCGCTGCACCAGCCCGTGGATACCCGGCTCTCCGATGGGGCGCTGATGGTTCTCTTCGCCAACGGCGATCCGGGGGCGGCGCGGGCCTTGACCGAACGGCTTTTGCCGCGCGCGCTCAGCCATGCCGCACGGGTTCTGGGCGACCGGGCCGAGGCCGAGGATGTGGCGCAGGAGGCGATGATGCGCTCTGGCGCGCGGCGCGCGATTGGCGGCAAGATGGCGGGGCGGAGCCTGCGACATGGCTTTACCGCGTGGTGGCGAACCTGTGCGTCGACCGGCTGCAGCGCAGGGGACGGCTCGACCCGCTGGACGATCCTGATCTGGCCGCCGATGGCGCGCCCGGGGTTGTCGTCGCGGATGGTCGAGGCCGACCGGATGGCGGCATTGGATGCGGCACTTGCCAGCCTGCCTGAACGGCAGCGTCAAGCGGTGGTGCTGCGCCATATCGAGGGGCTGTCGAACCCCGAGATCGCGGCGATATTGGATGTTGGGGTGGAGGCTGTCGAAAGCCTGACCGCCCGGGGCAAGCGCGCGCTTGGCGCCGCACTTGCCGGCAGGAAGGAGGCCCTTGGCTATGACGATTGAGCGTGACGATGCCGCACTCGATGCGGTCGCTGCGGCAGCGCGGGCGCGACCGTCCCGCCGGACGACCTCGTGGCGCGCGTGCTGGCCGATGCCGCCCGGGTGCAGGCCGAACTGAGGCCTGCGCCTGCTCCGGCACCGCGTCGCGGTGGCTGGGTGCAGGGTCTTGTCGCGGGCATGGGCGGCTGGCGGGCGGTCTCGGGTGTCACGCTGGCGGGCGTGGCCGGTCTGGCGATGGGGTTTGCCGCGCCTGACCTTGTGGATGCTTGGTCGGGCGGGCGGATCTGGGAGCTTTCGGGCGGCGGTGGCACGATGCCCGAGATTGGAGCGCTTTGGGATGGCGCGTGGGAGGAGCTTGGCGATGTCTGATCCGACCGACGGGCAGGGGCGCCCGCGCAAGCCCGGTCGCGGCCTCAAGATCGCGCTCGGTCTGTCATTGGCGGTGAACCTGGGGATCCTCGGGCTGGTTGCGGAGCGCTGCTGGCGGTCGGACCGGGCCGGTCGGGCGGGGATGATCCGCGCCTGCGGACGCTGGGCCTTGGCCCTTTCGCCATCGCCCTGTCGCGTGAGGATCGCGCCGCCGTCACCGACCGGATCGACCGCGACGCGCTGCGCGCCGAACGGCGGGCGCTGCGGCTGCAGCCTTGTGCAGCTGCGCGACGCCATCGTGGCCGAGCCTTTCGACCGAGCGGCCGCCGAGGCGGCGCTGGAGCGGTCGCGCAGCGCGGCCGCCGCCTTGCAGGGGCAGGGGCATTCGGCGTTGCTGGATCAGGTCGAGACCATGACCGCTGCCGAGCGGGCGGAACTGGCCGGACGTCTGAGCCGGGCCTTGCGCCGGATGGGCGGACGCGACCACTAGGCGGCAGGCAGGGTCGAGAGCGTGACCTGATCGCGGCCATGGGCCTTGGCCCCGTAGAGCGCGGCATCGGCCCGGTCGATCAGGCTTTGGGCCGTTTCATCCGTTTCAGCGCCTGCCAGCGCGATGCCTACGCTGAGCGTGACCGACAGCGGCGGGACACCCCCGCCGATGGCAAAGCCCTGATCCGCGACCGCGGCGCGCAACCGTTCGGCGCAGTCAAGCGCCGTGGCGCGGTCGCAATCGGGCAGGGCCACCAGGAATTCCTCGCCGCCGATGCGGGCTAGCAGGTCGCCGCCACGTAGTTGTGCGCGCAGCCGCCGCGCCACGAGGTTCAGCACCGTGTCGCCGACCGAATGACCATGGGTGTCGTTCACCTGCTTGAAATGGTCGATGTCGAGCAGCATGACGCCGACCCGCTGCCCGGGGCGCGTCAGCATCCGGTCAAGCTCGAACAGGCCGTAGCGGCGGTTGTGCAGCCCCGTCAGGCTGTCGGTCACCGCCATTTCCAGCCCCGCCTGAAGCGAGGCGCGCAGCCGGTCGGCCTGCCGCTTGTGACCAAGCTGGGCGCGGATGCGGATGGCCAGTTCCTGCGCATCGAACGGGTCGTACAAGATGTCATGCGCCCCCAGATCCAGCGCGATGGCGGCGCGTTCACTGTCGCCGCCGGGCAAGATCATCACTGTCGCCGCATGGCGCGTGGCGGGGCGCGAGCGCAGGTCCGACAGCAGGCGAAGCCCCTCGTTGCGATGGCTGAGGTCGGCGGCGATGACGAAGACATCGGGTGCCTCTACGTCATCTGCGCCGAAGGAACTGAGGGCTGCATCGCGCGGCAAGATCGACACCTCGCCGCCCACCCTGTCATCGAGCGCGGTCTTCCACAGCACCGCACCCTTGGGGCCCGGCGCGATCAGGACGATCCGGCCCGGTTTTTCCTTTGCGCTGAACCCGGCGGCGGCCTCGGCAAATCCAAGCGCAGGGTCGCCCCGCTGCTTGAGCTCGCGCGCAGTGTCCCGCGCACGCAATAGCGAGCGTACCCGCGCCAGAAGCGTCACCTCGTCCACCGGTTTGGTCAGGAAATCATCGGCGCCCGCTTCCAGCCCGGCCATCTTCGACTCACGGTCTGCCAAAGCGGTGATCAAGATCACCGGGATGTCGGCGGTGCCGCGATCGGCCTTGAGCATGCGGCACACTTCGAGGCCCGACATGTCGGGCATGACCACGTCAAGCAAGATCAGGTCGGGGGGATTGGTCCGGGCGGCGATCAGGGCGGCCGTGCCGCAATCGGCCTGGTCGACGGCGTAGCAGGCGGCTGCCAGCTTGACCTTCATGACGATGCGGTTCGTCGCCACATCATCGACAACCAGTATTCGCCCTGTCATGCGCGCCTCTTGCCAGCTACTCGTCTGTCCGTTGTCGACACCGGGTGCCACAGACTGTAAACGGTTGTGGCCTTGAATGGTTAACAAAGTCTTTAGTATGCGGGTGGTTCTTGGGGATGAATGAAGATTTGGCGGAAACCCGCGCACTGGGCGTGCTGGGCTGGATCGCGTCTCAGGAAAGCCTTTTGCCGGTCTTTCTGGGCGCAACAGGGACCACCGAGGGCGACTTGCGTCACCGCGCCGCCGAACCCGTTTTCCTGGCAGCAGTGATGGATTTCCTAATGATGGATGACGCTTGGGTCATAGATTGCGCCACGGCGCTTGGATGGCGACCCGAGGAGGTCATGCAGATCCGCGCAGCCCTGCCCGGTGGAGATCTTCCGCACTGGACCTGATCGGCTCGCGCCGCAATCAGGGCAGCTCGTCCGCCGCCAGCAGCAAGCAGCGCCTTGAGCGTCTCCAGCTCCGCATGTGTCAGCTTGTGATGGAAATAGACCGAAGCCGCGCGGCAGAAGGGCAGGGCGGCCTCGAATTGGCTCTGGCCCAATTCGGTCAGGCGCACCTCGGTGGTGCGCCGGTCGTCGCGGCCCATCTCGCGCATGATCAGACCGTCGGTTTCCAGCTGCCGAAGCGCGCGCGACGTGGCGGTCCGGTCAATGCCGACGAAGTTGGCGATGTCGGAGGGGTTCTTCTTGCCTTCCTCGGCCACCGCGACCAGCACGCACCAACCCACACGCGTCAGGCCGAAGCGGCGCAGATCGTCTTCTACCCGCCGCTCCAGAATCCGGGCTGTGCGGGTGATCTGATGGCCCACACTGTCTTGCAGGCTGTATTTTTTACCGGTGCCGTCCATGCTGGCATTGGGCTATAGAGCCTCGCGCGCATCCTGTCACGCGTTATGAATGGCAGGCGAAACTTTCCTGATCTCAGCAACCTGGAGTTGTGAAATTGCCCTTACAGACCACGGGCCTGCTGTTCGACAAGGATGGCACCCTTTTCGATTTCCACCAAAGCTGGTCGGCCTGGGTTCTGGACCTGATCGACACCTTGTCGAAGGGCGATCCGGGGCATCGCGACCTGATCGCCGAATGTCTGGAATATGACTATCAAAACAAAGCCTTCTACCCCGGTGCCCTGTCGATTGCGGGCACCGTCAAGGAACAGGCCATGGTGCTTTCCCCAGCGCTTCCCGACTGGCCGACAGCCGAGATCGAGACCTATCTGGTACGCTCTGCCGCCAGCGCAAGGATGGTTCCCGCCACGCCCCTCGCCCCTCTTTTGGGCAGTTTCCGCGACGCCGGTCTGCGCCTAGGGGTGGCCACGAACGATGCCGAATCCTCAGCGCGGCGGCACCTTGAAGTCGCTGAAATAATTGACAAATTCGACTATATTGCCGGATATGATTCGGGTCATGGCGCCAAGCCCGGCCCGGGCATGTGCACGGCCTTTGCAATGACTTTCGACCTTGATCCGGCGACTTGCGTGATGATCGGCGACAGTCATCACGATCTTGTTGCAGGCCGCGCGGCCGGCATGGTCACGGTCGCGGTGCTGACCGGAATGGCGGGTCATGATGATCTGGCGCCGCTTGCCGATGCCGTCCTGCCCGATATCGGGGCCTTGCCCGGGTGGCTGGCCGCGCGCGCCTGACCGGGGCGGGACGGGACGCAGAAATGCGACCTTTCGCGTCGGAGACGGGCAATCCGAACCTCGGGGATGGGGGAGGTTGAACCCCGACCCGCGCGCACCGGCTCTGCCCGGCGCCGCCCCGCACAAGGCCCATCCGATGACCGACGCTGCCGACCTCACCGCCCCCGCCGCCGCCGCACGCGGTGGACGGGCGGGCCATTCCGCCCGCGCCGGTCACGAGGTCATCGACCAGATGCCATGGCGCGTGCCGCTCAACACCGACCGCCCCACCGAGCCCCTGCCGCCCGAGGGTGTGCAGGCCATCCATGACGGCGCGATGCGGGTGCTGTCCGAGATCGGGATCGAGTTCCTCAACGACGAGGCGCTGCGCCACCTGCGCGACGCAGGTTGCAAGATCGACGGGCAGACCGCGCGGTTCGACCGCCATTTCGTCGAGGAGATGGTGGCCAAGGCGCCGCCCTCCTTCACGCTGACCCCGCGCAATCCGGCGCGCAAAATCACCATCGGCGACGGGCATATCGTCTTTGGCAACGTCTCCTCGCCGCCCAACGCCTGGGACCTGGTGCGCGGCAAGCGCCCCGGCGACATGGAAACCTACCGCGAGTTCATCAAGCTCACCCAGTATTTCAACTGCATGCATTTCGCGGGCGGCTATCCCGTTGAGCCCATCGACGTGCATGCCGGCGTGCGGCACCTTGATTGCCTGTATGAAAAGCTCACGCTGACCGACAAAGTGGTGCACGCCTATTCGCTCGGCCCCGAACGGGTCGAGGACGTGATGGAGATGGTGCGCATCGCGGGCGGCCTCAGCCATGCCGAATTCGACGCGACGCCGCGCATGTATACCAACATCAACTCGGTCAGCCCGCTCAAACACGACTGGCCGATGCTTGACGGCGCGATGCGGCTGGCGCGGCGCGGCCAGCCCGTGGTCGTCACGCCCTTCACCCTGGCAGGTGCCATGGCGCCGGTCACTCTGTCGGGTGCCGTCATGCTGTCGATCGCCGAAGCGCTTGCGGCCATCGCACTGCTGCAATGGATCGCGCCGGGTTGCCCGGTGGCCATCGGCACCTTCACCTCCAACGTCGACATGAAATCGGGCGCGCCCGCCTTTGGCACGCCCGAATACATCCGCGCGACCCAGATGACGGGCCAGATGGCGCGGTTCTACGGCCTGCCTTTGCGGTCCTCGGGCGTCTGTGCCGCCAATGTGCCCGACGCGCAGGCGATGTGGGAGACGATGAATTCGCTCTGGGCGGCCGTGCAATCTGGCACCAACATGGTCTATCACGCGGCCGGCTGGCTGGAGGGGGGGCTGATCGCGTCCCCTGAGAAATTCGTGATGGATTGCGAGGTCTTGCAGCAGTTCCAGCGCTATTTCGAGCCCCAGATCCTTGGCACCGCCGAGGTCGATCTGGCCATCGACACCATCGCCGAAGTGGGCGCGGGCGGGCATTTCTTTGGCTGCCAGCATACTCAAGACCGCTACCAGGATGCGTTTTACGGCCCCTTCCTGTCGGATTGGCGCAATTACGAGGCGTGGCAGCTGGCGGGCAGCGTCGGGACCACCGAGCGCGCGCACGGCATCTACAAGCGCATCATTGCCGAGTTCGAGCCGCCGCCGATGGATGCAGGCCTGCGCGACGAACTCACCGATTTCGTCGCGCGTCGCAAACGCGAGGGTGGCGCGCCGACCGATTTCTGAGACCGCCCCGGGCCCTGCAAATGCCTTGATATCGCCCCTGTTGCGAAAGGCTTCGTTTACGCTTGCGCCGGTATCTCTGGCCCTGCGGGTGGCGTTTTTGCTCCCGCGTGTAGCGATGAGGTTGGTGACATGCACGGCATGGTGAACCGCGCCCTGCAGGGGTTCTTGGTGGCGACATATGGCCCGGATGTCTGGGCCGAGGTGCGCAGTCAGGCGGGCCTGCCCTTTGCCGATTTCGAGGCGATGCTGGAGTATCCCGACGAGATGACGCTGGCCTGTTTCGGGGCGGCCTGCCATGTGTTGCACAAGCACCCCAATGTTTTGCTGGAAGATCTGGGGACATGGCTGGTCACCGACAGCCATCTGGAACCCCTGCGTCGGCTGATGCGCTTTTCAGGTGCCAGCTTTCTCGATTTTCTCCATTCTTTGGAAGAACTTGGGGATCGTGGCCGTCTGGCTGTGCCGGACCTCGACATGCCGCAGATCGAGCTGGACCAGATCGACCCCGCAAGTTTCCGCATCCGCGCGCGTTGGTCCCTGCCGGGTATCGCGCCGATCTTGATGGGCTGCCTGCGCGCCATGGCCGATGACTATGGCGCGCTGGCGTTCCTCCGGCTCGATGGGATCGAACGGGGGGTGGAATCCCTGCATGTCCAACTGCTTGATACCGCGTTTTCCGAAGGGCGCAGTTTCGATCTGGGACGGGTGGCGTCATGACAGGGCTTCCCCCCAGCCTCAGCCGGGTCATCGGCCTGTCGGGCGGCGCGCTCGACGTTTTGATGCCGATGCATGTCTGGGCCGACCCCGATGGGCGCGTGGTGCAAGCCGGGCCAACGCTGACCAAGATGGCGCGGCGGGGCGACCTGACGGGCCTGCCGCTGTTTCACATTCTGGAATTTCGTCGCCCTGCCCGGGTTGACGGGGTGCAGGCGCTGATGGCGCTGGCGGGCCACAGGCTCGGCCTTGCGCTGCGCGATGCGCCCGATCTGCCGTTGCGCGGCGCGCTTACCACCTTGCCCGAGGGGACGGGCCTGATCCTCGACATCTCGCTCGGCCTGTCCTTTGCCCGCGCTGTCGCCGAATTCGGGCTTACACTCAACGATTTCTCGCCCTGTGACCAGACGGTTGAGCTGCTGTATCTGCACGAGGCCAATACCTCGACCATGGCGCTGTCGCGGCATCTGTCCCGCAGGCTGGAGGCCGCCCGCGCCGAGGCCGAGGCGCAGGCGCTCAGCGATCCCCTGACGGGTCTGGCCAACCGCCGCGCCATGGACGCCGAGATTTCGCGCTGCCTTGATGATCCCGCGCAGGATTTCGGGCTGCTGCATATCGACCTCGACCTGTTCAAGCAGGTCAACGACACGCTTGGCCACGCCGCGGGCGACGCGGTGCTGGAGCGCGTGGGGGCGATCTTGCGCCATCAGTTGCGCCACACCGATGTGGCGGGTCGTGTGGGCGGGGATGAATTTCTGGTCTTGCTGCGCGACTGCCCCGACCGGGAGGAAATGGCCGCTGTCGCCGCCCGCCTGATTGCCGCAATCGAGGAACCCGTGCCTTTCGAGGGGCATCTGTGCCGTATCTCGGCCTCCATCGGCTTGGCGGCGAGCATCGATTACGATCAGCGCCCCGGCCTTGACCGGGTGTTGGCCGATACCGATGCCGCCCTTTATGCGGCAAAACGGGGCGGGCGCGGGCGCTATGCGGTCCATGGTGCGGCAGAGCCCGCGCCGCGTCGCCGGGCGGGCGATGCGCCCCCGGGCGGCTTCACGCGCCGCCGCCGCGATCTGCTGGGTGTCGACGCCGAACACTGGCGGGGATTGAGGCCGGGGGCGACGGCGCTACCTGTGATGCTGTGATGCGACAAGGACACGCCCGGCATGGCCGATATTCCCGATCCTCGATCCTATCCTGTGCCCTCGGGCCGCTTTGCCCGCGCGCGCCGCATGGGCGGGCTGGCCACCGGGCTGGCAGGGGGCGTGGCGCTGGGCGGCGCGCAGGCGTTGTTGCGAGGTCAGCGCCCACGCCTGTCCGATCTGGTGATGACGCCCGGCAACATCACCCGTCTGGCCGACCGCCTGTCGCAGATGCAGGGTGCGGCGATGAAGCTGGGCCAGCTTTTGTCGATGGAGGCGGGGGACATGCTGCCCCCAGAGATGGAGGCGATCCTGTCGCGCCTGCGCGCCGAGGCGCATGTGATGCCGCCTGCGCAATTGAAACAGGTGCTTGCCGATGCCTATGGCGCTGATTTTCGAAAGCTTTTCCGCAGCTTCGACACAAGGCCTCTGGCCGCCGCCTCCATCGGGCAGGTGCATCGCGCGCTGACGCCCGAGGGGCAGGCGCTGGCCATCAAGCTGCAATACCCCGGCGTAAAGGATGCCATCGACAGCGATCTCGACAATGCCGCCGCGCTGATCCGCTGGTCTGGCCTCTGGCCGTCGGAGCTGGATATCCGCCCGCTCATGGCCGAGGCGCGCGCGCAATTGCACGAGGAGGCCGATTATGCCCGCGAAGGCGCGGCCTTGGCGCGCTTCGGCACGCTTCTGGCGGGGGACGACCGGTTCGTGGTGCCCCGTCTGGACGCGGATCGCACCCGCGCTTCGGCCTTGGCGATGAGTTTCGAGCCTGCGGAGCCCATCGAACGGTTGGCCGATGCCCCGCCCGATATCCGCGACCGTGCCGTGACCGCGCTGCTCGAATTGTGCCTGCGCGAACTGTTCGAGTTCCGGCTGATGCAGACCGACCCGAATTTCGCCAATTACCGCTGGCGGCCCGGCGCCGGGCAGATCGTGCTGCTGGATTTCGGTGCAACCCGCGAGATTTCTCCTATCTATGTCAGAGGCTTACCGCGATCTTTTGCGTGCAGGTCTCGAGCGCGATCAGCCGGGCGTCCTGACAGCACTTGAAGGCATCGGCTTCATCAAGCCGGGATTGTCGGCCACCCACCGCGAGACGATCCTAGACATGTCCGAGATGGGGTTTGCCTTGCTGCGCGGCCCCGGGTCCTTCGACTTCCGGGGCAATGATTTCGCCGACCAGATGCGCCGTCGTGGCGCACAGATCGGCGGCGAGCGCGAGCTGTGGCACATCCCGCCCACGGATACCTTGTTCTTGCAGCGCAAGATCGGTGGGCTTTACCTGCTGGCGACGCGTCTGGGCGCAAAGGTCGATGTCGCCGCCATGGTTCGTCGCTATGTCTAGGACAGCGCCGCCACGATGGCATCCAGCCCGTCGGTCAGCGCGGCGGGCCCCGGTTGTAAAATCAGGGGCGACTTGATCTCGGTGATGCGCCCGTCGCGTACCGCCGGGATTGCGTCCCATCCGGGACGGGCCGCGATGCGTTCGGGGCGCACCTTTTTCCCGCACCACGAGGCCAGGATCACGTCGGGCGCGCGCGCCAGCACGGCGTCCGGCGTCACAATCCGGTCCTTCGCGGCCTGTGCGCGCGACAATTCTGGAAAGGCATCCAGCCCGCCTGCGATGCCCACCAGTTCCGACACCCAGGCCAGTCCCGAGATCATCGGATCATCCCATTCCTCGAAATAGACCACCAGGCGCGGGCCCTTTCGCGCCTCGGCCTGCGCGGCGATGCGGGTCAGACGCTGATGGTAGTGATCGGCCAGCTGCGCGGCGCGCTCCGCCAATCCCACCGTTGCGCCAAGATGGCGGATCATCGCCAGAATCCCCGAGATGTCGCGCTGGTTATAGGCCATCACGGTGATGCCCGCCCGGATCAGCCCCGCCGCGATCTCGGCTTGCAGGTCCGAGAAGGTCAGCACCAGATCGGGCTCCAGCGCGATGATCTTGGGCAGGTCGGCCGATGTGAAGGCGCTGACGCGCGGCTTTTCACGCCTGACGCGGGGCGGGCGTACAGCATAGCCCGAGACGCCGACGATGCGATCCTCTGCCCCAAGCAGGTAGAGCGTTTCCACTGTCTCTTCGGTCAGGCAGACGATGCGCTCGGGTGGGAAGCGCCGCATCAGAGCGACAACCGCCGCATCCGGGTTCCGCCGCGTCGTTGCGGGCGCGGCAGGGCAAAGGTCGAGCGGGGCCAATGGCGCGCTGATCGAGACGCGCAGGAGGCGGCAGAACTCTGCCACCGCGGGGCTTGCCACCTCGAAGGATTGCGCCAGTGCCAGCGCGCGCACCGCTTCGCGGCCATAAGGCGCCGCGGGCGGCAGGGCGCCCAGCCATTGCATGTAGCCCAACTGCCCCAATTCAACCGCGCGGGCGGGTGCGTTGCGGGGGGCCGGATGGCTCAGAAGCTGGATCAGGGTTTTTTCGGTCTGCATTGCGCCCTCCGCTCAAGGGGGCGGGGGCCGTGACCGGCAGGGGATGTGAGGGGGAACGGCACGGGTCCGGTCGCATGTCTCGCACTCCTGCCCGGACGCCCCGCCCGGGTTTGGGGTTGATCTGCGATGGCAGGTCTCCTGACTTGCGGGTCTGGGCTGGCCCGATCCTTCCCGGGCTGCTCTCGCCCAGTGGGTTCATCGGGGTCGCTCGCCGCTCACAGTTGCGGGGGCAGTCGCGGGGTTGCACCGCGTTCCCTTTTCAGACCGGCGGGGATGCCGCCGATCACCATCCCGAATATGAGACGCCGCTTCTGGCCCTGGGTCAAGGATTCTGGGCGCCCCGAGGTCACTCGACCTGCAGGAAATGCGGCACCAGTTGGCTGAGGGCAAAGCTCAGCGCGGCTTCGGTCACCTCCTGGGTCAGCGAGGTTGCGAAGATGCCGAGCACCAGATCAGCGGAGTGAAGCGTCAGGTTGATCTCATGCTGATCTGCGACACGGCCATGGTCGTACTGCGCGGTCAGACCCAAGGCCGCAATGTGAGCGGGCAGGGCCGTATCCCCCGGTGCCGCCATCGCATTTTCCAGTTCGGCCGGCATCGCATCGCGCAGGAACAGGTACAGGGCAAGAACCGCCTCATCCGCGTCGATCGTGTATTCCACGGCCAGATCGACATAATCCGAATTCTCGGCGTCAAGCACGTAGGGCGACACTGCCCGGCCCAGAATGCGCAGGTCGGGAAAGTCGATCGTGTCGGCGGGGCGATAGACAAGGGTCGGCGTGGACATGCGCGGACTTGGCCTCCTCGTGACGCGCCGCGGGATGTCATGCCGCGACGAGGACAAAGGTAGCGCAGGAGGGCGATCCTTGCCATGGGTCCGCATGGGAAAAGGGCCGCGCCTGCCGGGGCGGCCCTTGGTCGTTCAGCCCTTGGATGGGGTCACTCCGCCGGGCGGCGGCGCAGCACGAGGCGTTCGATCACATAGACAAGGATCGCACTGCCCACGGCCCCCATGGCCGCGATGCCGAGAAAGATGATCACATCGACTGGCCCGCCGATGTCGCCGATATGAGAACTGGTCATCGCCATGACGAACCAGACCGCCAGCACCGCGCCGACAGGCATGAAAAGCTGCGCGATCAGGAATTGCCGCATCCCCAGTGCCCGGTCGCGGACCAGCACATAGATCCAGCCCAGCGTGACCACCACGGCAGCCGCCACCAGTGCCCAGAACAGGCCTGCGCCGAACATTTCCTCGAAGACTGCGATCATCGTCTCGAATGTAAGCTCTTCCATGTCTCTCTCCTCCGATCCGCTCTCAGGCCTGGCCGCGCAGCATGGCGTTGTAGGTCGCTTTCAGCGCGACCTCCTTCATCAGCCAGCTGATCCACAGTTCCTCCAGCGGCGCGATCAGGCCGGGGAAGGAGGGCACGAGGTTGTTGTTGTAGTCGAACTCGACCAGCATGGCGCGGCCGATCCGGGTGATCATCGGGCACGACGTGTAGCCGTCATAGGTGGCGGTCCCCTCGCGGCCTTGAATCGCGGCGATCAGGTGATCCTCGACCACCGGCACCTGCCATTTCACCGATGCGGCCGTCTTGCCCTTGGGCACGCCCGCGACATCGCCAAGCGCCCAGATGTTGGGGTAGCGGTTGTGGCGCAGGGTGTATTGGTCGCAATCGACCCAGCCCTGATCGGTCCAGCGGTCGGCCCAGGCTAGCCCCGATTGCACCACGAATTCCGGCGCGCGCTGCGGCGGGATGAGGTGGAGGTAGTCGTAGTTTTCCTCGTAACTCAGGCCATCGGCATCGGTGAAGGTGGCGATCTTGCGGTCGGCATCCACGGCGCGCAGCGTGCGCGCGTAGGTGAAGCCGATGTCGCGGTCGCCAAACAGCATCCGCACCCGTTCCGACACGATCGGCACCCCGAAAAGGGCTGACTGAGGCGCGAAATAGGAGATTTCGGCGTTGCCGCGATTGCCCGCGCGGCGCAGGCGGTCGTCGATCAGGAAGGTGTGCTTGAGCGGCGCGCCCGCGCATTTCATCTCGGTCTCGGGGCGGGTAAAGACGCCGCGCCCGCCTTCCTCGGCAAAGCGCGCGGCAGCCGTCCAAGTGCGGGCGGCGTATTCGGGGCCTGCATAGAGCGCGCCAATGCCGTTTTGCCCCACCATGTCGAGGCTGAACCCCTCGATCGCGTCATGATCGAGGATCAGGCCGGGCGCCACGATCAGATAATCATAGCCCAGCGTCTGGCCGCCCTCGGTCGAGACGGTCTGCACCTCTGGATCGACGGCCGCGACGCGCTCAGTGACCAGCGTCACCTCGCGCGGCAACCAGTCGGTGGTCTGGCTGACGACGTAGCTCGCGGGTTTTAGGTCGGCAGCCACCAGCGACAGGCCGGGCTGATAAAGGTGTTCGGCGCGCGGGTCGATGATTGTGATCTGCGCGCCCTCAAGCCGTCGGACCATCCGGTTGGCGAATGCCGTGCCTGCAGCCCCCGCACCGATGATGACGATGCGCGCATTGGTCGACACCATCTGCGCCCGCGCCTCGGCGGCGGGCAGGGTCGCAGCTGCACCTCCTGCTGCCGCCAGCGCCAGAAAGGCGCGGCGGCTGGTCTGGAATTCCATGGTCATTCATGTCTCTCCCGTGACAGTCCGTTCGCTTGACCGTGGCTTTTATGATCGTGGTCAATCACCGTGTTTGATCTGGATCAAACCGGGGCTGCGGCATGATTGCATGCCGCGGTGCACCACGGCGGGGAAGTCACGCGCGGCTGTCGAGCAGACGGGTCAGCCAGTCGGGGTCCATCTGCGGCACCGAGGAGAGCAGCAGCTCGGTATAGGGCTGGTACGGGGGGCTGAAGATCCGGGCCTTGGGCCCTTGATCGACCACGCGGCCCCTTTGCATCACCACCACATCGTCTGCGATGGCGCGCACGGTGGCGATGTCATGGGTGATGAACATGTAGGCCAGCCCGAATTCATCTTGCAGCCGGGTCAGCAGTTGCAAGATCCCCTCCTGCACGATCTGGTCGAGCGCCGATGTCACCTCGTCGCAGATGATCAGGCGTGGCTCGGCGGCCAACGCGCGCGCGATGCCGATGCGCTGCTTCTGGCCGCCCGACAATTCGCCCGGCAGGCGGTCGATATAGGTGTCGGGCTCCAACTCAATGAGGTGCAGCAGGTCGCGCACGCGGGTCTCCAGCGCGCGGCCGTGCAGCCCCAGATACATCTGCGCGGGCCGCCCGATCAGCTCGCGCAGGCGCTGCTTGGGGTTCAGGGCCGTGTCGGCCATCTGGTAGATCATCTGCACCTGCCGGAGCTGGTCGCGCCTGCGCGATTTCAGCGCCGGGGGCAGGGCGGCGCCGTCGAACACGATCTCGCCCGAAGTGGGCGGCAAGAGGCCGGTGATGACGCGGGCCGTGGTCGATTTGCCCGACCCGCTTTCGCCCACCACGGCGACCGTTCGGCCGGCGGGAATGTCGAAGCTCACATCCTCCAGCACCACGGTCTTGCCATAGGCTGCCGTCACGCCACGCACCGACAGCACCGGAGTGCCGGTGGCGGGGGGCTGCACGGGGCGGGCAAAACTGCGCACCGCCCAGAGGCTCTTGGTATAATCCTCGCGCGGGGCGTCGAGCATCGCCCGCGTCGCGGCCTCCTCCACCTCCTCCCCGCGCAGCAGCACCTTGATGCGGTCGGCAGCCTGCGCCACCACGGCGAGATCGTGCGTGATGTAGATGGCGGCGGTGTCGAACTGCCGGACGATGTCGCGGATCGCGGCCAGAACCTCGATCTGGGTGGTCACGTCCAGCGCGGTGGTCGGCTCGTCGAAGATGATCAGGTCGGGCCGGCAGGCCATGGCCATGGCCGTCATCGCGCGCTGCAATTGCCCGCCCGAGACCTGATGGGGGTAGCGAAATCCGATCCCCTCCGGATCGGGAAGCTGCATTTTGCGATAAAGATCGACGGCGTCATGCTCGGCCTTGTCGCGGGACATGACGCCGTGGATCACCGGTGCCTCGGCATATTGCTCGATCAGGCGGTGGGCAGGATTGAAACTGGCCGCCGCCGATTGCGCGACATAGGCGATGCGCTTGCCGCGCAGGGCGCGCCGTTCGGCCTCGGACGCTTGTCGCAGGTCGATTCCGTCGAACGTGATCGCGCCGCCGGTGATGCGGCAGCCGTCGCGGGCAAAACCCATGGCCGCCAGCCCCACGGTGGATTTGCCTGCGCCGCTTTCCCCGATCAGGCCCAGCACCTCGCCCTTGTGAAGCGTCAGGTCCACACCCTTGACGATCTCGGACCATGTGTCGCCCGACCGCCCCTCGATCCTGAGCCCGTCGATTTTCAGCAACACGTCGTTGGTCATTGCGTGCCCTCCCGCAGCCCCGAGGCGCGGTAAAGCTGCCAGTCGACCACGAAGTTGACCGCCACCGTCAGCAGCGCGATGCAGCCCGCCGGGAGCAACGGCGTCACATCGCCAAAGGTGATGAGGGTCGCGTTGTCGCGCACCATGCTGCCCCAGTCAGCGGTCGGCGGCTTGATCCCGAGGCCCAGAAAGCTGAGCGAGGAAATCGACAGAAAGACAAAGCAGAACCGCAGGCCGAATTCGGCCACCAGCGGCGCCATGGCATTGGGCAAGATCTCGCGCCGGATCAGGAACCACGCGCCTTCGCCGCGCAGGCGGGCGGCCTCGATGTAGTCCATCACGACGATCCCTTGGGCGACGGACCGGGCGAGGCGAAAGACCCGCGTTGCATCGACCGCCGCGATCACAAGGATCAGCGACAGCACCGATGTGCCGAAGATCGTGAGCAGCAAGAGCGAAAAGATCAGCGCCGGGATCGCCATCAGCGCATCGACAAGGCGCGACAGGATCTGGTCAAGCCAGCCACCCGTCAGCGCCGCCCAGAGCCCCAGAAGCGCGCCCACCACAAAGGCCAGCGCCGTGGTCGCGAATGCGATGCCCACCGTGTTGCGCGCGCCGTAGATGAGGCGCGAGAGCATGTCGCGCCCGATCCGGTCAGTGCCCAGCGGGTGTTCGGCCGACCATGCCTGAAACTGGGTGCCCACGATGTCGCGCTCGGGGAAGGGGGCCAGCAGCGGTGCGGCGATGGCGACAAAGGCGTAGATCACGATGACCAGCAGGCCAAAGGCGGCGGTCAGGGGCATGTCATTGGCGATGCTGCGCGACGGGCCGGTCAGCATGGCCCGCGCCCCCGCGCGGATAACCCATGCGAGGGCGAACAGGCCCGCGAGGCCCAGCGTCACGGTGGTAGCGAACCCCATCGCGCTACCTCCGGTACATCAGGCGCGGGTTGGTGACGGTCGACAGCACATCCGCGATGAGGTTGAGGCCGATATAGGCGGCGGCAAAGATCAGCGCGATGGCCTGCACCACGGCGATGTCGCGGTTAGACACCGCATCGACCATCAATTGCCCGAGGCCGGGATAGACGAAAACCACCTCGACCACCACGACGCCGGTGATCAGATAGGCAAGGTTCAGCGCCACCACGTTGATGATCGGGGCCAGCGCATTGGGCAGCGCGTGGCGCAGTACGATCCTGAGCGGTGACAGCCCTTTCAGGCGCGCCATCTCGATATAGGGGCTGGCCATCAGGTTGATGATCGCGGCTCGCGTCATCCGCATCATGTGGGCGGTCACCACCAGCGTCAGCGTAAGCGCGGGCAGAAAGGTCATGTAGAGCCGGTCGCCGAATGTGGTCGTGGTATTGATCCGCACCATCGAGGGGAAAAAACCCGTCTGCGCCAGCCACAGCACAAGGATATAGGCGACAAAGAATTCCGGCAGGGAAATCGCCCCCAGCGCGCCCGCGTTGGCCACCCGGTCAAAGACCGAATTGCGCCAAAGCGCGCTCAGGATGCCCAGCGTCAGCGCGATGGGAACCGACAGGGCCGCGGCGTAAAGCGCGAGGAATACGGTATTGCCCAGCCGCGCGCCGATCAGTTCCGAGATGGGGCGCCCATTGGCCAAGGACACGCCGAAATCGCCTGTCAGCGCGCCGGTCAGCCAGTTCCAGTAGCGCAGCGGTGCAGGATCGTTCAGCCCCAGCTGTTCGCGCAAGGCCGCCACCGTCTCGGGGGTGGCGCCCTGACCCAGAATCTGCGTGGCGAGGTCGCCGGGCAGAAGCTCGGTCGCCCAGAAGATCACGAGCGACACGATGAAGAGCAGCCCGATCCCAAGTGCCACGCGCGTCAGGATCATGCGAATGAGGTTCGACAGGGCCCCGGTCCCCCGTTGCCGTCGAAAAGGAAATCCCCCGGCGCGACCCGCGCGCCGGGGGAGGTGGATAAATCAGGCCATCCACCAGCGTTCGACGCAGCGGAAGCCGTCGAAGTTCCAGTTCGCCGAGATGCGTTCGGGCGTCCCGATCTCGTTGGCGACGGCCATCACGTAGTTGTTGTACATCGGGATGATGGTCGAGCCTTCGAAGGACACGATCTGCTGCATCTCGTGATACATCTCGCGGCGCAGGTCCTCGTTCACCTCCGAGCGCGCGGTCACGAGAAGCTCGTTGAAGCGGTCGTTGGACCAGTGACCTTCGTTCCAGTCCGCCCCTGCGGCATAAGCGGTGGTGAACATGTGATCCTCGACCGCGCGACCGCCCCAGTAGGTGGTGTTGAAGGGCGTGTCACCATTGGGGTTGAGCCAGACGTTCGACCAGTAGCCGTCGTTGGGCACCCGGTTGACGTTGAGGGTGATGCCCGCCGCACGCGCGGTTTCCGAGAACATCGCGCCCGCGTCGACCGCGCCCGAAAAGGCCGCATCGGCCACGGCGATGGTGACATCGAGGCTGTCGAGCCCGGCTTCGCGCAGGTGGAAGCGCGCGCGGTCGGGATCGTAGGTCTTCATCTCCATCTCTGCGTGGAAATAGCGGTTCGCCGGACCGATCGGGTTGTCGTTCGACGCGGCACCATGACCACCGAGGATGACATCGACCATGGCATCGCGGTCGATGGCGTATTTCAGCGCGAGACGGACGTTGTTGTCGCTGTAGGGTGCGGCGCGGCTGTCCATCGGGAAGCCATAATGCGCATTGCCCGGGATAGACAGGATGCGCGCAACGCCGCGGCCTTCGAGCATGCCGATCGTGGCCGGATCGACCTGGTCGATCAGGTGAACCTCGCCGGTGATCAGCGCGTTCAGGCGCGCAGCCGGGTCGAGGATCGACAAAAGCTCGATCCGGTCGAACCATGCCCGGTCCGATTTCCAGTAGTTCGGGTTGCGGGTGACGGTCGCCTGAACGCCATGCTCGAAGCTCTCGACGATATAGCCGCCGCAGCCATCTGTCGAATTCGGGTCGATGCGCCCGTCCACGGCCGGCATGACCGGCACATGGTAATCGGTCATCAGATATGGCAGGTCGGCGTTGGGCGCTTCAAGCGTGACGACAACGGTGTTGCCGTCTGCGCGCACGTCGGTGATGGCCGCGAGCAGCGGCTTGACGACCGAGGTGCTGGCCTCGCCGCGGTGATGGTTGATCGAGGCCACGACATCCTCGGGCGTCACGTCCTTGCCGGAATGGAAGGTCACGCCCTGCCGGATGGTAAAGACCCAGGTCCGGCCATCGGCGCTGTCCCAGCTTTCCGCGATCTCGGGGGCAAGCTGCCCGTCGGCGCCCACCTCGATCAGGTAGTTGTGGCGCGTCGCGGCAAAGGTCTGGACGTAGAGATGTTCCCAAAGCCCCGGGTCGAGGCTGTCGGTGGTCGAGCCATGCCCGATGCCGACGCGGAAGGTGCCGCCGCGGGTCTGTGCGCGGGCGCGGGTCGCGCCATAGGGCAGGATAAGGCCCGCCGCGCCAATTGCGGCGGCCCTTGCAAGACGCCTCGGCGCGAGACGCTGCCGCGTGCGGGGGTGGAATGGATGCGTGTTGTCATGGTCGTTTCTCCCTGGTGCGTTGCGCGCAAATTGCACGTCACCGGTCGCCGGGGGCAAACCCCTCTGCGCCAGCTTCCGCGCGGATCATACATGCCCGGTGATATAGGGGAACCCATGAAGTGGCCGTGACAGTTCCCGCCAGAGGTCAGAACCGGATCGCCACTTTTGCCCGCACCGCCCTGTCGATCTCTGGCGGGACCTGTAGGGGCGCCATCTGCAAGATCGTCTCCTTGCGGCGGCGGGCGCTGGTCAAAAGGTCGGGCCGCCCCGCGCCATCCCAATCCTTGGGCGTCATGCGGTTGGCGATCTGCGGATAGAGGTATTCGGTCTGCATCAAGGCCAGCGTCTGGTCCGACCCAAGGTAATGCCCCGGCCCGCCATCCAGACAGACCGCCTTCATCACGTCGAGCGACACCGCATCCTCGGTCACGTCGATGCCGCGCACGCAGCGTTGCGCCTGCCCGATCAAGTCGTCGCCCAGAACCATCCCCTCAGGGCAGAACCCCATCAGCGAGGCATACATGCCGACGGATTCATAGACGAGGTTCAGCCCCGACAGCCCCGCCATGACGTTCGTGATGCCCTGTTCCCAACCCGCCTGCATGTCGGGCAGTTTCGCATCCGTCATCCCTGCCGCCGCCCCCCCGGGCAGCCCGTAGAAGCGGTGCATTTGCGCGCAGCCCGCCGTCAGCAACCCCTGTTCCGCCGAGCCGCCCGACATCGCGCCCGACCGCAGGTCCGACACGAAGGGCCATGTGCCGAAGACCGCCGGATGCCCGGGCGCGATGGAGTTGACGTAGACGACCCCCGCGAGGCATTCCGCCACCGCCTGCACGATGGCCGCCGCGATGGGGGCAGGGGCGGTGGCACCCGCTTGGCCCGCCGACAAGAGCAAGATCGGCATGCCCGCGCGGATGCAGGCCTCCATCGTCTCGCAGCTTTCGGTGGCGAATTTCATCGGCGGCACCACGAAACAATTGGACAGCGAGACGAAAGGCATCTCGCGCCATGCGGCCTCGCCGCCTGCCACCAGATGGATCAGCTCCATTCCCGGTGCCACGGCGGCAGGGTCGGAAAAGGACGTGCCGACATGTTTTGTCGTGCCCGCAAGACAGGCGTAAACCGTATTGAGGTCCATCTCGATCAGGTCAGGAATGTCGCAACAAACCATCGTGCGTTGAAAGAAATGGATGTTGTCGAGGTGATGGGCCAGCCGCGCCGCATCGTAGAGATCGCGCGCGGTCGAGGGGCGGTAATCGCCCGTGACCGGATCGACATGGTTCACCGCAGCCCCCGCCGTGCCGTAATGCACGCGGGTGCCCGACAGGTCGAGGTGATGGCGCGGGTCGCGGCCATAGAGCGGAAAGGCCCGCGCGGCGATGGCGACCATGTCCTCCACCAGCGCGCGGGGAAAGCGCAGGCGTCCGTCATCGCCAAGGATCGCGCCCGCCTTGACCATCGCCGCCGCGCCGGAGGGCGGGGCCTGAGACAGCCCCACCTGTTCCAGCGCGTCCAGCGCCGCCTCGTGGATGCGCAGCACGCCTGCCTCGGTCAGCGGGTTGTATTGCCCGCCGGGCAACCCCGCGCGCACCGGGCGCAGGTCGTCGGCCAAGGGCGCCATGCGGGTCGCCACACGGGCCGCGCGGCCCCCGCCGCGACGGTTTCCACGCTTGTCTTCGATCTCGACGCTCATTGGCGCACCCTTTGCGATTGCGGGTCGTACATCGGCGCAAGGCTGGCCCGCGCCGCGTGCCGGACCCCGGCCACTTCGATCTCGTAGGTTGAGGACAGCACATCCTCGGCGGTCTCATGCGCGCAGGGCACGTAGCCCATTCCGATGGCGCCGCCGAGCGCATGGCCGTAATTGCCAGAGGTCAGGATCGACACGATCTTGCCGTCTCGGACGACAGCCTCGTTGTGAAACAGCATCGGGTCGGGGTCATCGAGCCGGAATTGCAGCATCCGGCGTGCCAGCCCTGCCTCGCGTTTCCTCAGCACCGCGTCGCGGCCGAGAAAATCGGGCTTTTGCGTGCGGACGGCAAAGCCCAACCCCGCCTCCAGCACGTGATCCTCGTCGGTGATGTCATGGCCGAAATGGCGGTAGGCCTTTTCGATCCGGCACGAATCCAGCGCATGCAGCCCGCAGAGCTTCAGCCCGTGATCCGCGCCCGCCTGCACCAGCGTCTCGAAGACATGCGCGGCCATGTCGGTGGAGACGTAAAGCTCCCACCCCAATTCGCCGACGTAAGAGATGCGATGCGCACGGGCGAGGCCCATGCCCACCTCGATTTCCCGCGCGGTGGCAAAGGGGAAACCGGCATTCGACAGGTCATCGGGGCTGACCGCCTGCATCAGGTCGCGCGCTTTCGGGCCCATCACGCAAAACACGGCCTCTGCCGCGGTCATGTCGGTGATGGTCACGAACCGCTCGCCCGCGTGTTTGCGCAGCCATGCAAGGTCGCGCCGCAAGGTCGCGCCGGGCACCACCAGCAGATAGGCGGTTTCCGACAGGCGCGTAACGGTCAGATCGCTCTCGATGCCGCCCTTAGGGTTCAGCATCTGGGTGTAGACGACGCGGCCCGCATCCACATCCACCTCGTTCGCGCAAAGGTGGTTGAGAAAGACGCAGGCATCGCGCCCCTCGACCCGGATCTTGCCGAAGGATGTCATGTCGAACAGGCCCACGGCCTGCCGCACGGCCATGTGTTCGGAGCGCTGGTTGTCGAACCAGTTCTGCCGGTGCCAATCGTAGCGGTATGCGCGCGCCTGACCCGGCAGGGCGAACCAGTTCGCGCGTTCCCACCCCGCCACCTCACCAAAGACCGCGCCCGCCGCTTTCAGATGCTCATGGACGGGCGAGCGCCGCACACCCCGCGCGGTTTCCACCTGCCGGTACGGCCAGTGGTCGGCGTAAAGCAGGCCCAAAGTCTCGGTCACCCGCTCCTTCAGATAGCGGCGGTTGCGCTGGAAGGGTTGCGCGCGGCGGATATCGACCTCCCACAGATCGAAGGGCGGCAGCGCCTTCGGCGATCCAATGCGCCAGCGCCATGCCCGCGCCGCCCGAGGAGACGATGCCGATGGAATTGTAACCCGCCGCGACCCAGTAGCCGCCCAGTTCCGGCGCCTCGCCCAGATAGTAGCGGTCATCGGGGGTGAAGCTTTCGGGTCCGTTGAAGAAGGTGTGGATGCCCGCGGTCTGAAACAGCGGCATCCGCGCGCGGTCGCCTGTTCCAGAATTGGCGCGAAATGGTCGAAATCCTCGGGCAGCGCGTCGAAACAGAAATCCTCCGGAATGCCGCCCATGCCCCAGGGTTTCGCGCGCGGCTCGAACGCGCCCAGCATCATCTTGCCAGCGTCGGATTTGTAATAGGCGCATTCATCCGGCACACGCAGAACAGGAAGATGCCCAAGCCCCTCAATGGGTTCCGTGACGAGATAGAAGTGCTCGCAGGCATGCAGCGGCAGCGTGACGCGCGACGCTGCCGCCAGATCGCGCCCCCACATGCCGCCGCAGTTGATGACCACCTCAGTTGCGATATGGCCGCTGTCCCCGCCGCTTTCCCAATCCACGCCGGTCACACGGCGGCCATCGTCTCTCACGCGCGTGACCTTCACCCCTTCGACGATCCGCGCGCCCGCCATCCGCGCGCCCTTGGCCAACGCCATGGCGATATTGGCCGGGTCGCATTGGCCGTCACCCGGCAGGTGCAGGGCGCAGGTGACATCGCCGACCTCGACATGGGGATACATCGCCCGCACCTCGGCGGTGGTGATCTCGTGCACCTCGACGCCAAAGGCGCGCGCCAGCGTCGCTTGCCTGAGCAACTCCTGCCGCCGGTCCTCGGTCAGCCCCAGCGAGATGGACCCCACCTGTCGCATCCCCGTGGCGATGCCGGTCTCGGCTTCGAGCCGCAGGTAGAGATCGGCGGAATATTTCGCCAGCCGCGTCATGTTCTGGCTCGCGCGCAACTGCCCACCAGCCCCGCCGCATGCCATGTGGTGCCGCAGGTCAGTTGCTTGCGTTCCAAGAGGACAATGTCGGTCCAGCCCAGTTTCGCGAGATGATAGGCGACCGAACAGCCCGAGACACCGCCCCCGATGATGACCGCGCGCGCTTGGGTGGGGATTGTCATGGGTCAGCCCCTCAGCCGCGTATTGGTGGGATCCCAAAGCGGACCATCGGGCTGCACCACGGCGCGGTGGCGCTGGCCGAAGATGTCGATCTCCACCTCCGTCCCCGGCGTGGTCAGATCGGCGCGCAACATGCCAAGGGCAATGGATTTTCCGACGCGGTAGCCCCAAGCTCCCGAGGTGGTTTCGCCCACCACGCGCCCCTCGTGCCAGAGCGTCGACATATAGGGCGCATCCGCCGCGCCCGCATCGACCGTCAGCGTGACAAAGCGTTTGGCCACGCCCGCCTGTTTCTCGGCCAGAAGGGCCTGTTTGCCAGGGAAATCCTGTGCCTTGTCGAAGCGGATGAACCGGTCGAGCCCACCCTGCAGCAGGCTGTAATCGGTCGACAGGTCGCCCTTCCACGCGCGGTAGCCCTTTTCGATGCGCAAGCTGTTCAGGGCCCACATGCCGAAGGGCTTCGCGCCCGCGCCGGTCACAGCGTCCCAGATGGTGGGGGCCGCGACGGCGGGGCAGTGGATTTCCCAGCCCAACTCGCCCGCGAAAGACACCCGCAACAGCACGCAATCGATCCCGCAGACCGTTGCATCCTGCGCCGAGAGCCAGGGCAGCGACAGGTCGCCATCGGTCAGGGGGGCAAGAATGTCGCGCGACGCGGGGCCGGTCAGCAAAAGGCAATCGTATCTCGCGCTGCGGTCGGTGACACGCACTCCCTCGGGCAAGCCCTTCAGCAGGACATCGCGGTCATGCCATTGCGCGATGCCCGCCGTGATCAGCCAGACCTCGTCATCGCTGCGCGGGATCACCGACATCTCGGTCAGGATGCGCCCGCGGCTGTCGGGGAAATAGGCCAGGCCGATGCGCCCCGGCTCCGGCAGGCGCGAGCAGGTCAGGCCATCGACATGCGCCCGCGCGCCCGGCCCCTCGACCGCAAGTCGCGTGAACCCTGAAATCGCGATCACGCCCGCATGGTCGCGCACGGCCTCGCATTCCTCGCGGATGCGGGCCTCCCACGGGCCAGCGCGGCCCCATGTCAGCGTCGCCGCCTCGGAGGTGTCGTCGCCGGGCTGCGCGAACCAGTTGGCGCGTTCCCAGCCGTTATAAGCGCCGAATTGCGCGCCCGCGGCCTTCAGGCGGTCATGCAGGGCCGACAGGCGCCGGTCGGGGGCTGCAGGCCAGCGGTGCCACGGGAAATGCATCGCGTATTCGTGGCCGTAAACCTCCATGCCCTTCTGCATACAGTAGTCGGGGTCGGTGTAATCGGTGAAGCGGCGTGGGTCGCAGGACCACATGTCCCATTCGGTCGCCCCTTGCGTCACCCATTCCGCCAGCACCTTGCCCGCCCCGCCGCCCTGAGCGATGCCGAAGGTAAAGACGCAGGCCTCGAAGGCATTGGGCACGCCCGGCATCGGGCCGATCAGCGGGTTTCCGTCGGGGGTATAGGGGATCGGGCCGTTGATCACCTTGGCCAGCCCAGCCTCGGCCAGAACCGGCACGCGGGCCATCGCATCCTCGATCTGGAACGACAGCCGGTCCAGATCGTCGGGATAGAGTTGAAAGCTGAAATCCTCAGGCAGCGGATCGTCTGCCGTGGTCCAATGCGCGCGGCAGTTGCGCTCATATGGGCCGAGGTTGAAGCCGTTCTTTTCTTGCCGCAGGTAGTAGGAGGTGTCGACATCGCGCAAAAGCGGCAGCTTGTGGCCTGCCGCCTTGGCCCAGTCGCGCACGGCGGGCACCTCGTCAAAGATCAGATATTGGTGGCTCATCACCATCATCGGCACGGTACGTCCGCCATAGGGCTTGAACCATTCGCCCACGCGCTGGGCGTAGTAGCCCGCCGCGTTCACCACGATCTCGCAGCGGATATCGCCCTGATCGGTGTGCACTATCCAAAGGCCGTTTTCCCGGCTGACGCCCGTGGCGGGGCAAAACCGCACGATCGTGGCCCCCAGATCGCGCGCGCCCTTGGCCAGCGCTTGGGTCACCTGCGCGGGGTCGATGTCGCCATCCGCCGGATCGTAGAGCGCGCCCTTGAGGTCATGGGTTTCGATGAAGGGATATTTCGCCTTGATCTCGTCGGGCCCAAGAATTTCCAGCGCCATGCCCTGCGACAGGCCCATCCCACGGGCACGGGCAAACTCCTGCATCCGCTCGTCGCTGTGCGCCAGCCGGATCGAGCCGGTCACATGGTAGTTCAGCGGATAGCCCACCGCCGCGCCAAGGCCGCGATAGAGCTCCGTCGAATAGCGCTGCATGTTCATGATCGACCACGAGGTCGAGAAGGTGGGCACATTGCCCGCCGCATGCCAAGTCGAGCCCGCCGTCAGCTCGTTTTTCTCTAGCAAAACGCAATCCGTCCACCCGGCCCGCGCCAGATGGTAGAGCGCCGACACACCGATGACGCCGCCCCCGATGATCACCACGCGCGCGCTGTCGGGCAGGTTTCCCATCGCTTCGTCCTCCGCCCTGTGTCGCCCGAGTATTCGCCGCCGCAAACAACAGTTCAATTCGGTCGCGGCATATGATTTGATCGGTTGAACCGATCAGGAACGCCCATGACCTTCGACCAGTTGGAGACCTTTCTCGACCTGTGCGACACGCGCAGCTTCAATCGCACCGCGACGCGGCTGGGGGTGACGCAATCGACCGTCTCGGGGCGCATCCACGCACTGGAGCAGGCGCTGGGCTGCCGGTTGCTAGACCGCAGCCGTGCGGGCACGGCGTTGACCACCGAGGGCCTGCGGTTCGAGCCGCAGGCGCGCAGCCTGCGGCGGGGCTGGATGGCCGCGCGCCAGTCGGTGCAAGGCACCGGCAGTGCCGCGATGACGATGCGGGTAGGCATCCAGCACGATCTGCTGGGCGACCGCGTCGCTGCCATGGTCGCCGCCTTGCAGGACGCACTGCCGGGAACGGCCCTCTATGTGGAGGCGGATTATTCCGCGCAGATGTGCGCCGACGTGCTGGCGGGCGCGCTTGACGTGGCAATCCATTACACGCCCAAACCCCACCCCGACCTGCATTTCGAGACGCTGGGCGCTGTGGGCTATGTCATGGTCTCGACCGATGCTACGACGCTGGCGCAGGTCCGGCCTGATACCTATATCCTGCCCAACTACGCCCCCGCCTTTTCCGCCACCCATGCCGAGCGTCTGCCGATGCTTTCGGCCGGCGTGGTGTCTAGCGGGCAGAATGCGGTCATCCGCGGCCTGCTGACGGGTCTGGGCGGCAGCACCTATGTCACCCGCGACACCGCGCGCGAGCTCGAAGCCGCCGGACAGAGCTCGCCGCGTGGCCGAGGCTCCTCCGATCGTGCAGCCGGTCTACGGCGCCGCGCACCTGCGCAATCGCCACCGCCGCGCCTATCGTCGGGTGCTGAGCGTGCTGGGGGCCCATCTCGACGGCCGGGTGGACCGTGCCGGGGCCTGAAGGGCTTGGCCTGTGGCGGCTTAGGCTTTAGAACGGCCGGACAACAAACCTTTCAGGGAGGTACAAACATGTCGTTCTTCAAGGTCCTCGCAGCCAGCACGCTCGTCGCGACGGCCGTTCCCGCCTTCGCGCAGGAGCAGCTTTCGATCGCCACCGGCGGCACCGGCGGCGTCTACTACCCGATCGGCGGCGGTCTGGCCGAGATCATCAATGCGCAGGTCGAAGGCTATTCGGCGACTGCCGAGGTCACCGGCGCCTCGGTCGAGAACATGGGTCTGATCGCCACTGGCGACGCCGATCTGGCTCTGGCGCTGGCCGACACGGTCGCGCAGGCCTACACCGGCACGGGCCGGTTCGAAGGGCAGCAACTGCCGATGGTGCGCGGTCTGGCCTCGGTCTACGCCAACATGGTGCAGATCGTGGCACTGGAAAGCAGCGGCATCACCTCGCTTGCGGATCTGCGCGGCAAGCGCGTCTCCATCGGCGCGCCGGGCTCGGGCACCGAGGTGAACGCCGCCGCAATTCTCGAGGCCAATGGCCTGAGCTATGACGACATCGAGGAACAGCGACTCAACTTCAACGAGACCGCCGACGCGCTGGCCAATGGCGACATCGACGCGGGCTTCTGGTCGGTGGGCGCGCCCACCTCGTCGATCCTCAACCTCGCGACCACCCAAAGCATCGTGATGATCGAGATGACCGAGGCCGAACTGACCGCCGCGCGCGCGGCCGACGCGACCTTTGCCGTCACCACACTGCCGGGCGGCAGCTACAATGGCGTCGACGGCGACGTCACCGTGCTGGGCATCCCGAACGTTCTGGTCGTCTCCTCCGAGATGGACGACGAACTGGCCTACCAGATCACCCGCGCCATGTTCGAGAACATCGCCGATCTGCAGGCGGTTCACCCGGCGGCCAACGAGACCACGGTCGAGTTTACGATGACCGCGACCCCCGTGCCGCTGCACCCCGGTGCGATTCGCTACTACGAGGAAATCGGCGCCGACATCCCGGACGCGCTGCGTCCGTGAGACCGAGGATCGGAGGGGGCTGTTCGCCCTCCTCCTTCTCATCGGCCCGAGCGCCGCGACCGCGGGCGAGCTTGTCGCCACGCGGTCCGACGGCACCGAGATCGCGCGCCTGCCCGTCCCCGTCGGGGCGGGCTGGTGTGTGCTGTGGCATCATTCCGTTCAGGGGTTCGAAGTGTCGGACTGCTACGAGAACCGCGATGGCCGCATGGTGCTGGTCCGCGCGCATCTGCCCGATTTTGCGGCCGGTCTCGACCATATCCCCGGTCGCGGGCGGCAGGTGTCGGACGGCCAGGGCGGATATTTCATTCTGGATATCGACGAACCCGTGCCCGGCGACGCCTATGTGCTGCGCCCCGGCGGGCCGACGGTCGATCACCGTTTGCAGGTCGGCGACAGGGTCGTATCGCTGTCCGCACTTGCCCCCCGCGACCGGGTGCGGATCGCCCTGACAGGAGATGAGAACTGATGGTCACCGAACCCGACGTGCGCCCTTATGAGGCCCCGCAGCCCCGCATCGCGCTGCGCGTCATCACCATCGTGGGCATCGCGCTGTCGCTGTTCCAGCTTTACGCGGCGGGTCTGCAACCGCTGGGCCTGTTCTTTCAGCGACCGATCCATCTGGGCTTCATCCTTGTCCTGTGTTTTCTGATCTACCCGGTCTTTGGCCGCCACCGCCCGCGCGGCGCGCTTGGCTGGGCCATCGACGGGGTGCTGATCGCCTGCGGTGTGCTGGTCGGCGCCTGGGTGCCCGTCAACATCGACATCATCGCCAATCAGGTCTTTCCGCGCGATATCGACGTCTGGATGGGCGTCTTGACCATGGTCGTGGTGCTGGAGGGCGCGCGGCGCGCCGTGGGCCTTGGCATGACGATCATCGGGGCGTGTTTCATCGCCTATGCCTTTGCAGGCAGCCGGGGCGAGTTGCCCTTCCTTGCTGACTGGATGCCCGGCATCCTCAACCACCGCGGCTATTCGCTGGAGCGTCTGGCCAGCCAGATGACATTGGGAGCCGAAGGCATCTATGGCATCCCGCTGGGGGTGGCTGCCACCTTCATCTTCGTCTTCGTGCTGTTCGGCGCCTTTCTGGAAGTTACCGGCGCGGGCAAGTTCTTCATCGATCTGGCCTATGCCGCCACCGGCAAGCAGCGCGGCGGACCGGCCAAGGCCGCGGTCATCGCCAGCGCGGGCATGGGGTCGATTTCAGGCTCGGCCATCGCCAATGTGGTGACGACGGGCGCCTTCACCATCCCCTTGATGAAAAAGCTCGGCTACCGCCCCGCGCAGGCGGGCGGGATCGAGGCTGCGGCCTCGACCGGCGGGCAGATCATGCCGCCGCTGATGGGGGCAGGCGCGTTCCTGATGTCGGAATTCACCCGGGTGCCTTATGTCGACATCGTGCTTGTCTCGATCTTTCCGGCGATCCTCTATTTCGGCGCGGTCTACCTTTTGGTCCATATCGCCGCCGTGAAACAGGGCATGACCGGCATGGCCGCCGAAGACCTGCCCAGCGTGCGCAAGGTATTGGCCGAGGGGTGGCATTTCCTCTTGCCGCTGGTGGCTCTGGTGGCGCTGCTGGTGGCGGGTTACTCGCCGATGCGCGTGGGGTTCTACGCGATCTTGTCGATCCTTGCGGCAGCAGCGGCCAAGGCGCTGTGGACCTATGCCACCAATCGCCCCACTGCAGCGGGCTTTGTCGCCATGTGTGGGCGCGGGATTGAGCTGACGCTTAAGGCGCTGGAACTGGGCGCGCGCAACGCGGTCGCGGTCTCGATGGCCTGCGCCGTGGCGGGCATCATCGTGGGCGTCGTGGGCCTGACCGGGCTGGGGCTGAAATTCTCGTCGATGATGATCGCCTTTTCGGGCGGCAACCTGTTGCTGGCGCTGCTCTTGGTGCTGATCGCCAGCCTGATCCTGGGCATGGGCCTGCCGGTGACGGCCGCCTATATCGTGCTGATCATCCTTGTCGGCCCGGCGCTGACGCAGGAATTCGGTATCCCGATCCTGATCGCGCATCTGGTGGTGTTCTGGTATTCGCAAGACAGCAACGTGACGCCCCCCGTGGCGCTTGCAGGCTTTGCGGGCGCGGCCATCGCCGGGTCGAAACCGATGGAGACCAGTTTTCAGGCGTGGAAATACGCCAAGGGCCTGTATCTCATCCCGCTCTTCATGGTGTTCAACGAAGAGATCATCCTCGGCGGTCCCCTGCCGCTGGTGATCTGGAGCGGGCTGATCGCCATCATCGCTCTGGTCGCCTTCGCCGCCACCCTCGAAGGCTTCTTGTGGCGCGCGCTGCCGCTGTGGCAGCGCGCAACGCTTGTGCCCGGCGTCATCGCGGTGTTCTGGCCTGATCTGCGGGTCGAGGTGGCGGGGGTTGCGTTGATCCTCGTGATCCTTGGCCTGAACTGGTGGGGCAGCCGGGGGGCGGTGCGCGCGCCCGCCTGAGCCGCCCAAGACGCGAAAGACTGCCTCGCGGATCTCAAACAGGTTGACGAATTATCATTTTGAGTCTTACCTGAGGGAAAGGCAGTCTCCGGTCGTGTAAAAAGTCTAATTAAATTATTTATCTAGTTCTGACATCCGGCGATGCAGATTCAATCTGAATATTCAAAGCGGGGTCATCATGTCGGAGCCGTTCATCGGCCAAGTGTATCTGGTCGGCTTTAACTTTGCGGCGCGCGGGTTCGCCTTCTGCGATGGGTCGCTTCTGGCGATATCGTCGAACACGGCACTTTTTTCGCTTATTGGCACGGCCTTTGGCGGCAACGGGACGACCACCTTCGCGCTGCCCGATCTTCGCGGTCGCATGCCGATCGGGCAGGGCCCCGGCCCGGGGTTGACGCCGCGCAGCATCGGTCAGGCCAGTGGCAGCGAGACGAAGATCCTGTCCGTCAACAATATGCCGAATCATACCCACACGGCCGTCCTGATGGCCGAGAATGGCGGCGCCTCAGCAAACTCGCCCAGCGGCAATCTTCTGGCGCAGGCCGACATCTACCTCGCGCCCGGGCGTGCGCCCAATGTCGCGTTGTCGAGCGATGCCATTGCCCTCACCCCCGTGGGCGGCAGCCTGCCCTTTGACAGCATGCCGCCGTTCCTGGTGATGAATTACCAGATCGCGCTGGTTGGTATCTTTCCGTCGCGCAACTGATCATGGGGGTGGCCGTGACGCTGCAACACGCGCCACAGCCGGACAGCCGGCAGATCGCGTTCCGCGTGATCCATGCCGCAGATACCGAATTGCTCTTCCGCGTCTACGCCAGCACGCGGGAGTGGGAATTTCGGCTGACCGTCTGGTCCGAGCCGGAAAAGGACGCCTTCCTGCGCCGCCAGTTCGAGATGCAAGATCGCCACTACCAGATGGCCTTTCCCGGCGCGGTGCGCCGGATCATCACGCAAGGCGGTGCCGATATCGGGCGCCTTTACGTCCAGCGGCAGGACGAGTGCCTGCGCATCATCGAGTTCTCGCTTCTGCCCGAGGCGCGCGGGCGCGGCATCGGCACCGATATCCTGCGCAGCCTGATGAACGAGGCGCATGGCGGCAAGGTGCCCGTGCGGCTGAGCGTCGAACGTGCCAGCCCGGCGCTAAGGCTTTACCAGCGGCACGGCTTCGCAGTGACCGGACATACGGGCCATCACGTCGCGCTGGAATGGCGGCCCGCCACCGGCCCGCGCGAAATCTGAGGGCGATCAGTTGAATACGGACTCGTACAAGGTGCAGTCATGATCTTGCCGGAAGGGCGACACGAACAGCGTCAGGGGCCCGATGACCGGATGGGCCAGCGTCATCATCGCTTGCCGCAGCACAGGCTCGCGCGGCCCGACCAGCGTCAAGGCAAAGGCCTTGCGCGGTGGATGGACCACGCCCGCGATCTCGATGTGGTTGTCGCGGATGGTCGAGCCTTCGAAGATCTTGATGTTGTCCAGCGTCAGGACCAAGAGGCCCGCCACGCTGTCGACGGTGAAGCTCTCGCCCACGTAGGGGCGGAACGTGTCGGCGGTGGCGGTGATCAGGTCGATGGTCATTCGGGGCGTGGCCTTTCGGTTCCTCGGTCATGGCGTGAGATCGGACTTCTCTTCCTCGCTAGCAAGATCGACGGATCGGGCGATGTCGCGCGAGGGTGGCGAACGCCTTGCCAAACTGAACACGTTCGCAGGATCTTGAACAGGAAGGATTGCATCGAAGGCGCGAGCAGGTAACACGTTGTGCAAAGTACCGGAATTTTGGCAGATGACACCGCTGGCGGCGATCGCGGGCTTCGGCTAGCCTGACGGTCAAGAAGACGTTAGCCGATTTGCGGTACCGGCCCTGTCTGGGCCACTGCAGGCACGAATTAGACTGGTCCGCATCACGCGACCGACCCGACCACGCGCCAGCGCTTGCCCCTAAGCAGGCCGGGCCAGAACAAGGACCAAATCATGGCACAGTTCACATTCACCCATTCGATCAGCTACGACGGCAATGGTGATGGTGCAAACTTTCCGTTCGATACCAATGCCATAAGCGGAACGCTCACCGACGGTGAAGCCGACGGGGTCTTCGATGCGGGCGATACGGTCACGACCGCCACACCCATCTCGGACCCGACCCCGATCCAGGGTGTGTATCTGGGCACAACTCTTGTCGACGGTCAGACGTTTCCGGCTTTCTACTTCTCGGACACGAATGAATCCGTCGTGTTCCTGACGTTCAATCCGGTTACCATTCCATCGATCCTGCAGGTCGACGAAACCGCCAACTTCGACGCGCCCTGTTTCCTCACCGGAACGATGATTGCCACGCCCGTGGGACAAACCCCGGTCGAGCTTCTCCAGATCGGCGATGCCATCCTGACTGCAGACGGCGCACAGGTCGCGGTCAAATGGATCGGGCGGCGCAGCGTCTCCACCGCCTTTCGGCCCGCCGACCGCCTCAGGCCCGTCTGCATCGACGCCGGTGCGCTGAGCAATGGCCTGCCGCTGCGCGACCTGCACCTGACGCCCGACCATGCGTTGATGATCGATGGTCTGCTCGTCAATGCGGGCGCGTTGGTCAACGACGTCACCGTGCGTCTTGTGCCGCTGGACGATCTGGGCGCGGGCTATACCGTTTACCATGTCGAGACCGAGGCGCATGAGGTCATTCTGGCCGAAGGTGTGCCCGCCGAGACCTATATCGACTATGTCGGGCGGCAGGCCTTCGAGAACCACGGCGCATACCTTGCCCTCTACGGTGAGGATCGCGCCATCGCCGAGATGGTCGCGCCGCGCGTCACCTCGGCCCGCCATGTCCCGCCCGCGCTGCGCGCGCGGCTTGATCGGGGTCTCGCCGCCTGACACCCTGCGACCACGCCCGGCGCCATTGGCACCAGGACTTTGGCAAGGGGGCCATCTGAAGTCTGTCCAAGCAGGGGCAGGCCTCTATCCGCTCAACCCGCCGCCCTTTCATCCTGCATCGCCCGTCCGTGGCCAAGCCCGGATCGCGGCGATATCATGCCCTGCTTCCGGTGGCTGTCGGTTGGCTGGCTTGCGATTCACGCCGAACCGTGTTCGGTGCCTCTTCGTGCGATCGCGTGGGGTTGGGGGTTTGTCACAAATATTTCACATGGTCACGCCAAACGGAGGCTGACGCTGGCGACGCGCGCAATCCCATCCCGAAACGCGGAGGCATGATGACCGACGGCACCGACAGGGTTGACCCCCACCCCATGACCGGCACCCCGGCCGAAGTTTTCGTGACCTTCCTCAAGCTGGGCCTGACCTCCTTTGGCGGGCCGATCGCGCATCTGGGTTATTTCCGTGACGAGCTGGTGACGCGGCAGAAATGGCTGAGCGATGCCGCCTATGCCGATCTGGTCGCCTTGTGCCAGTTCCTGCCCGGTCCGGCCTCGTCGCAGGTGGGCTTTGCCTTGGGCTTGATGCGGGCCGGTTGGCTGGGGGCGCTGGCGGCCTTTGCCGCCTTCACGCTGCCCTCGGCGCTGGTGCTGGTGGTCTTCGCGCTGACGGCCACTGCGATTTCGGGGCCGGTGGGCACCGGGGCGCTCAATGGTCTCAAGATCGTAGCCGTGGCCATCGTGGCGCAGGCGGTCTGGGGCATGGCGAAAAACCTCTGCCCTGACCGCGAGCGTGCGGCGATTGCGGTCGGTGCCGTGATCTTGCTGGCGTTTTTGCCGACGGCTCTTGGCATGATCGGCGCGATCGGTCTGGGCGCCTTGGCGGGCCTTGCGCTGGGGCGCGGGGTGGGCACGCAAGGCGGTGCACCCCTTGTCATGCCGGTCACGCGCGGGGTCGCCGTCGGGGCGCTGGCGGTCTTCGCCGCGCTTCTGGCGGTCCTGCCGCTGCTGGCGGGGCTGGGGCAAGGCTGGGCCGATGATCGACAGTTTCTACCGGGCGGGCGCGCTGGTCTTTGGCGGCGGCCATGTCGTCTTGCCGCTGTTACAGGCCGAGGTCGTGGCGCCCGGCTGGGTCACGCCCGAGGCGTTCTTGGCGGGCTATGGCGCGACGCAGGCGATGCCGGGGCCGCTGTTCACCTTTGCGGCCTATCTGGGCGCGGTTCTCGGGCCTGATCCCAGCGGCGTGGCGGGGCGGCCCTGTGCGCTTGTCGCGGTGTTCCTGCCCGGCTTTCTCATCTTGATCGGCGTGTTGCCGTTTTGGGATAGCTTCCGCACCGTGGCCTCGGCGCAATCGCTGATGCAAGGTGCCAATGCCGCCGTCGTGGGCATCCTGGGGGCGGCCCTTTATGCCCCCGTCTTCACCGGCGCGATCGGCGATCTGCGCGATTTCGCGCTGGCGCTGGCCTGTTTCGTCTTGCTGATGGCGTGGAAACTGCCGCCTTGGGTGGTGGTCATCGTGGCGGCATTCGGCGGGGTGGGGCTGGCGCTGATCGCCTGACCCACGCCTTTAGCGCGTGGGGGCCGGGGCTGCACAGTGGGCGACGCCCGCGGCCTGCCCCGACCCCAGCGCCAGCAGGGGCGGCGCGCGGAACGGGTTGGGCTCTGCACTGACCGACAAGTCAAAGACGATCAGCCCGCCGATCAGGGCGGCGACACCCACCATGGTGACCGCCCGCGTCATCGCCGTCCCTCCAGCCCAAGGGCAGGGCGCAACCTGATGCCGACCCATGATCCGGCGAAGGCGCAGACAAACCAGACCCAGCCATGCAGGCTACCGGTCGAAACCCCGCTGAAGAACGCGCCCACATTGCAGCCGAATGCCAGCCGCGAGGAATAGCCCAAGACAAGCCCCGCGACCACGACCGCCGCCCATGCGCGCAGCGGCAGGCTCGGCAGCGGCTGGGTGAACCCATGCCGCCACGCCGCCACAAGAAAGGCCCCGCCGATCAGCCCCAGATTGGTCAACGATGTGGTGTCGCTGAGCAGCGTCTGGCGCACACGCTCCGCATTGCCTTCCGCCGCCCAGAAGGCGGAAGCCGCAAGATCTACACCCAAAGCCTGTGCGCCCTTGGCCGCCCACAGCCCAAGGCCGTAGACCACCCCCCAAGGCTGGCCCGAAACGACAAGATTGCCCAAGGCAAGCGCCGCCACCAACCCGGCCGCGATCCACAGGCGCCGCGGGCACCTTGCGCTGACCTGGTGCTGCCAGGACAAGGAGCAGCGCCGCCACGGCGGCAAAGCCCGGCAAGGGTGGTCTGAGGCCCCCGTGCCCGCCAGCACGATCACCGGCAAGCTGCCCAGCCCGCTCCACCAATCGAGGTGAAAGGCGCCCGCAGAGGACTGCCGATGGCGAAAAACGGCAGGGCCAGAAGCCCCACCGGATTGCCGCTGCCCGCATTGACCAGCGTGCCAGAGCCGCAGCCCAGCACCACCTGCATGGCGATGCCGAACACAAACGCGCCCCCGATCATGGCGATGCCCACTGGCGCATGGGCGCCGATCAGCTCCGCGCTGTTGGCGGTGATAAGCGGGATTGCCACGATGGCCACAAGACCGATGGCGAAGAGTTGCGCCAGAATGCCCGCGGGGTCGCGGTTCACGATCATCTGCCGCCAGGGCCCCGCAAAGCCGAAGCGGAGCGCCTCAAGCGTCACGCCAAGGCCAAGCCCGATCAGGAACAAAAGGCCGAAGCGCGCCCCGTCGCCGCCGCAATGGCAAAGGCGGCGGGGGTGCGACGGCAATGGAGCAGCGCCCGTTCCGGCCAGCGGCCAAGACTACAGGCCGGTGCGAGACGCTGTCCGAGATCAGAAGACATCGACGATCTGCATCCACACGCGCCGCAGGGGGCCGGGGACATTGTCCATCGGATGGCCCGCATTGGACCAGCCGACCATGGATTCAGGGTAAAGGCGCACGTTCGCATCACGCCTGCCCGGCTCTCGCTCAGCGCGAACCAGTTGGTCGCGGCCCAGTGACCAGAGTTGCAAAACGAGATCAGAGCCGCATCATCGGTATAGCCCGCCTGCTCGGCCAATGCCCGGGCCGACGTGGCGTCGACGATAGCGGGGCCGGACTGGAACCAGTTCGAATGCGTGAGAAAAGAAATTCCGGACTGCGGAAGCCCGTGCCCCGGGCCGGGCGGCGGCGGCATGCGCCTGACGGCCCTGCCAGAAGGCTTCCGGGCGGGCGTCGATCAGCGTGGCCTCTGCGTTCCCCTCGACCACGGCAAGGACATCCGTTTCGGTCGCAAGCCAGCGGTCGGAGAAGGTAACTTCCATCGTGCTGGGCTCGGGCGTGACCGGCGTGGTGTCGAAGCCCGGCCGTTCAGCGCTGACCAAACCACGATCCCGCCATTCAGGATCGCAAGGTTGCTCACACCGCTCGATTGCAGATCCACGAAGTAGACGCGGGCAGCGGCACAATCAGTCACGTCCAGCCCTGATGAACGGTCACGGTGGGCCGGTCCGGCCAATCGCGCCCGGCGATTGCCAGGACCGCGGGGTCAAACCTGCCTCGGACGGGGAGTTGGCCAGGTTTCTTTCAGGTCCACGAAGAAGGCGCATAGGGCGCGTTCACGGAGCCCGCGATCTTGCCTGCCGCATAGGTGCCTGCCTCACCCGCCGCACCGGGCGCGCGGATGTCGAGGATGAGCGGAGCATGCTCGCCGATCACGGTGACAAGCTCGGCGGGCGCGAGAAGGGGGGGCAGGTCGACCTCGGCCCGGGCAAGGCCCGCGGTAAGGAGGGCTGCGGCGAAGTGCCGGACCGCAGAACCGAGCGCGGTGGCCACTACCAGGATCATGGTCATCTCCCGAATGGGGCTTTGGCGTTGCCTGTGGGATATGAAGCGCCGGGGCGGAGAGCAAGACGCGCCGCAGTGCCGGGCGGCCGGGGCCCGGAAACGGTTGTATTGCTCGCGCGGTCCGGGTCAGGCGCGGATCTTGCCGAAACGGGCCACGGTGAACAGGTGTTCGCGGCGCGTGGGTCAGCCGAGGTGAAGTCCGGCGTTCTGTATCTTGTTTGCGAGCGCGGTTCACTGCCCGGTCATTCTGCAGTGGCCGCGGCGGCGTGATGGCGTAGCGGCGCTCGGCTGGTCGGTCGCTGATCTCTTGCAGCTCCGCGCCGCCCTCATTCACGTAGGGGGCAAGGACGAACCCCGGTTCCTTCCAACTCAGCGTGGCGGTGCCATCGGCATCCTCGGTCACGTAGAAGCGGATCGGCGCCTCGATCATCGCGGCAGTGCTGAGCGCAAGGATACGCACCGCGAAATCATTGTTGAACACACCGACCACCCGGTTTTCCGGGATCACGATGCCGCGCACTCGCGCACCGCCTGCGTGGGAACCGGCCTGTGTGACCCACGGCCGCGTGCCTTGCGCCGCGCGGCGGCCAAGCCAGCAGCCCGGCGGGGACCGCCTGAGGTCCATCCCCGGTCTCGATCACCTGCTGCCAGCCTTCGGCATGAAGGTCCATCGGCGGGCCGGGGCCCCGGCGAGGCCCGCAATCAAGGTCAGGAAAAAGGCGGGGCGCTGTCTCATGGTCGGGGATCCTGCGGTTGTTCCGATGCACGTGCAACTGCACTACCATGGGTGCGCCGAAAGGCGCCCCACATGGTCGTGATATCGCGTGACCGTGATGTGGCGCAGCGCCATCGGTCGGCCTCATATCCTGGCGAGACCCGCCCGCCGCCACCGCCATTAACGTACACTGACCCCACGCCACGGAGCCGGATGAAGACCCATGAAAGCCTTGGCATCCCTAAAAATGGAAAGTCCTCCACATGTTCCGCAAGACCGCTTTCGCCCTCGCCTTCGCCGCCCTGACGGCCACCACCAGCCTCGCCATCGCCGGCGACCAGTATCTTGACGGTACCGGCTTTGCCGTCTCGGGCTATGACGTCGTGTCCTATTTCGACTCTGCCGCAACCTGGCCCATCGGCGCGCCACCGCAGACAAGAAGCCCGTTGCCGGAGCCCCTGTCCTCGATCACGGCGGATTACAACGGGGCCCAGTTCGCCTTTGCGTCCGAGGCAAACCGCCAGACCGGTTCCTGTCCGACCCCGCCCGCTATGCGCCGCAATACGATGGGCATTGCGCCTATGGCGTCGCGCAGGGAGGCAAGGTTCCCGGCAACCCCACGCTCTGGCGCATCGTCGACGACCGGCTC
>JAGYLB010000070.1 GCA_018401055.1 Roseicyclus sp. | reverse complement strand
GACGGAACCGTGCCGCTGGCCGATCAGAAGCCGCCGCATTGGTGAGTCGATGATCTACCACAGGACGGGCGTGCCTGATCCGCGGCTGCAGATCGGAATGGCGCTGTGGTTGCTGCCGGTGAGCGTCTTCACGGTCCTCCCGGTCGTGTGGGCGGCTGCGCGGCGGTGCGCTGGCGTTCTGGCCGGTACATTTCGCGGTGATGATGCCGCTGGGTGCTGCCCTCGCCCGGCTGTTCGGGCGGATCGGGGACCGGCCTATCGCGGGGCGGACGGAGATCGAAGAGACCGAGACCGGATTGCGAGCCCATTGGCTACCCCGGACGCTGGCCGACCTGATGCCCTGGCGGAACTTCAGTTCGGCTTCGAGCATGACGTTCGGTTTGGCTTTGCTGTTCGCCACTGCGCCGCAGGGCCTCACGGGACTCTATGCCTTGGCCCATGGGATGCCGTTCGATGAGATCACTTTCTGGCTTTGGGCCGGGCCGCTGATGGGCCTGATCTTTGGAACCCCTGAAAAACCCTGCACTTTCGTTGTGATCTGGTAGACTTCGGGAAGACGCCGAAGGAGCCCCGCCGATGCCGAAGCAGCCCGCCATTCCCGGTCTTCGTGATGCGATGAAGAAGAAGGTGACGCGGCGCGAGCAGTTCCTGGCGGAAATGGATGCGGTGGTGCCTTGGACGCGGCTTCTGGCACTGATCGCGCCGCATTATCCGAAGGTGGGACCGAAAGGCGGCCGGCCACCGATGCCGATCGAGACGATGCTGCGGGTCTACTTTCTCCAGAACTGGTATGCCCTGAGCGACCCGATGGCCGAGGAGACGCTCTACGACAGCGAGGCGATGCGCCGGTTTGCCGGGATCGAGTTGGGCGACGACCGCATCCCGGACGAGACGACGATCCTCAACTTCCGGCACCTGTTGGAGCGGCATGGGCTGACCGAGGCGATCTTCGCCGAGGTGAACGGGCACCTGGCCGACAAGGGGATCACCCTGCGGTCGGGCACGCTGGTGGACGCGACCATTATCGATGCGCCGTCGTCGACCAAGAACAAGGCGCGAGCGCGCGACCCCGAGATGTCGTCAACAAAGAAAGGCAATGTCTGGTATTTCGGCATGAAGGCCCATGTCGGGGTCGATGTGGACAGCGGCACCGTTCACAGCCTCGAGGCGACGACGGCGAAGGTGCATGACAGTCGCATCTGGAACGAGCTCCTGCATGGCGACGAGACCTCGGTCTGGGCCGACAAGGGCTATGTCAGCGCCGAGCGAGAGTCCGCGTTTACCAAGGGTGGCAAGGTCTGGGGCGTGATGCGCAAGGCACCCAGGGGCAGCGCGCTCGACCCCATCGATGAGGAGATCAACCGGATCATCGCCATGGTGCGCGCCAGGGTCGAGCATCCGTTCCGCGTTCTCAAGCGCCAGTTCGGACACGTGAAGACGCGCTACCGCGGGCTGGCCAAGAACCGGGCACAGCTCTTCACCCTGTTTGCCCTCGGGAACCTGTTCCTGGTCCGACGACGGCTGCTGGCATGAGGAAGAATCTGTCTGAAATCTGGGAAAACCGGCCTCGGGACTCCGGGAAAGCCGTGATATCGCTCGAAACTGACGTGTATCGAGCCCGTCAAACCGTCAGGCCAACAGCTCGGCGCAGCCCAACTGATTGATCAGACGTTCCCTCACTATTGCCAAAACTCAGCCGCCACCGCGGTGCGCCGATGGGCAATCCAGCCGATTTACCCATTTATATGATGTCGTTACAGGCAGCCAAACAAGTTAAGGTTGTTTTTTCTGGAGAAGGTGCAGACGAGTTCTTCGCAGGCTATCCGAAGCATTTGGCGGAGGCCGTTCTCGGTCGCTTTGCACCCAGGGGATTAACGACATGGTTTGGGCGAGCGATTTTGGCTAAATCATCTTTACTTCCTGACTCAGCTCGACAAATTCGAATTGCAGGCCGTGCGCTAGCCGAGCCGGATTTCGAGACCCGGATGGTGCTTTGGTTTGGCGTGTTCAGCGCTGCTGAACGAGCCAAAATTTGGACCGGTCCCGTCTCAAATCGACAGACAGATTCGCTTCCGTTTGAGGCTTCCGCCAGCGCTTCTGCGCTCCGACGAATCCTTCACTTCGATCAAACATCTTGGCTACCCGATAATCTTCTTGAGAGAATGGACCGAATGACCATGGCAGCTTCCATAGAAGCACGTGCTCCATTTATGGACATCCGATTGGCAGAATTTTCTGCGAGGCTCCCAGATCACTGGCGTATTGGTGGGTTAACAACAAAGCGCATCATCAAGGAAGCAATGGATCACCGGTTGCCAAGAGATATCCTTCAACGGCGCAAGAATGGATTCAAAATGCCCGTCGCCTCTTGGTTTCGAGGTCCCTTGGCTGGACAGTTCAGCGAACTCTTGCTTTCGCCAGACGCCAAGACGTGCTATCTGATAGATGGCCCTGCTCTGCAAAGCCTTTTCTCAGAGCATTTGAGTCAGCGTCGGGATCATTCCAAGAAGCTTTGGGCAGTCTTCGCTCTCGAGACCTTTCTTCGAGAGTTCTTCTAGGCAAGAACTCCATTTGTTCTTGGTGGCATGATAGGCCCTGCTGCACAAATAGTTTCGGCCGGGCTTTCGCCTTGCCCATGAGAACCTATCCCACGGCTTCTGTGAGCGGTATTCCCGTTAAAGGTAACTGTGCCACTGTAAGGCGAGCAATCGTCAATACGCCACCCTGTACCCCGCTCCGCACTTGTCGGTTCGATTTCAGACCACATCTGTAATCTTTGACCCTCCCTCCTTTCTGACCTGCCCCTTCCTGCCTCGGCAGGGTGGCGATGTTCGCGCCTTCGGCAGCCTCAGGGCGTAGCCGGGTCGGCGCGCAATCTCGCGGATCGACAGATTCCGACGCAGATGCATCCCTCGAATGATGTTCAAAAGTCCCATGTGGATCGTTCCGTTACCCCTGCCGCTTGCTGCTTTTGGGGTAGGCTCACATGGCTCAGTTCTGAGTGGAAATTATCGGCCTGCCCGGCTCAGGTCTGGCTGGAGTTCAACAACATCTTGGTGCGGAGTCTCTCGGGTCCGCGGCGCCGAGCCGTCCAGGTCCGCAGCTTGCAGATCGACTTCGCCCCGGCTTCGTCACTGGGGCCTACTGTCCGCTGTCCGGGCGTGCTAGGCTTCGCAACATGACCATTGACGCCGCGCGCAAGATGGACCCCACCGGAGATCCTTGCTTCATGACCCTTTTCCGCGCCGTCTATTCCTCACGGCCCTTCGGCTTCGACACCGGCATCCTGAACGGCATCCTGACCGATGCCCGGCGCGCGAACCTGCGCGACGGGATCACCGGCGCGCTGATCTGTCGGGCCGACATCTATCTGCAGTGGCTTGAGGGACCCGAGGACAAGGTCAGGTCTGCGATGGACCGGATCGCGCGCGACGACCGCCATCTCGAGGTCATCGTCCATATCGCCGAACCGACGCCCGAGCGGGTGTTCGGCGATTGGGACATGTTGCACGATCCCGCAGCGACATCGATCTGGAGCCAGCAGGAGCTATCGGACGGCGCGCTCGATCGCGCCACGTCCAAAGAGATCACGGGCTTCTTCCTCAAGCTGCGCGATGTCACAGCCACCACCGCCGGGCAGGGCTGACGCCCCTACCCTTCAGCTTGCCTTGTGCTGGAACACGCCCGCGAACTGCTTGCGCAGGTCGGCCTTTTGCACCTTGCCCATGGTGTTGCGCGGCAGATCGTCCATCATTACGACATGGCGCGGGCGCTTGAAGCCTGCCAGTTCGGCGCGGGCTGCTGCCTCGATGGCAGCCAGATCGATCGTTTCGCCTGCCTCGGGCACCAGAACCGCCACCACGCTTTCCCCGAAATCGGGGTGGGGCGCGCCTACCACGGCACTTTCCTTGACACCCGGCTGGGCGTCGAGGAACAGCTCGATCTCCTTGGGGTAGATGTTGTAGCCACCCGAGATGATCAGGTCTTTGCCCCGGCCTACGATGGTGACATAGCCATCCGCGTCGACCCTAGCCAGATCGCCGGTGATGAACCAGCCGTCGTCTTGCAATTCCTCGCGGGTTTTTTCGGGCATCTGCCAATACCCCTTGAATACGTTGGGGCCACGGACATGCAGCATGCCGGTCTCGCCCTTGGGCAACGGTGCGCGGCTTTCGGGGTCGCAGATGCGCGCCTCGACGCCCGGAAGGGGAAAGCCCACGGTCCCTGCCCGTCTGTCGCCGTCATAGGGGTTCGACGTGTTCATCGAGGTTTCGGTCATGCCGTAGCGTTCTAGGATGCGGTGCCCGGTGCGCGCCTCGAAGGCGATATGGGTATCAGCCAGCAGCGGGGCGGAGCCCGACACGAACAGCCGCATATGGGCCGTCAGCGCGCGGTCGAAGCGCGGATCGTCCAGAAGCCGCGTGTAGAAGGTCGGCACGCCCATCATAGTCGTGGCCTGCGGCAACAGGCGCAACACGGTGTCGGCATCGAATTTCGGCAAGAAGATCAGCGAACCGCCCGCCAACAGCGTCACGTTCGTGGCCACGAACAACCCGTGGCTGTGAAAGATCGGCAATGCGTGCAACAGCACGTCACCTTCGGTGAAGCGCCAGCAGTCGACCAACGCCTGCGCGTTCGACAACAGGTTGCGCTGCGTCAGCATCGCGCCTTTGGACCGGCCCGTGGTGCCGGAGGTATAAAGAAGCGCCGCGAGATCATCCTCGCCGCGCGCGACAGGGTGGAATTCGGCGGGCATCGTGGCCACCAGATCACTGAGCGTGCCGCTGCCATTACCCGCAAGCGTCTTGAGCATGGCGCCGGCGGCCTGTGCGATGGGGGTCATCGCCGCGGCCTCGCCGGGGTCGCACACGAACAACGCTGCGCCACTGTCGCCCACGAAATAGTCCAGTTCCTTGGCGGTATAGGCAGTGTTGAGCGGCAAGAACACGACGCCCGCCTTTATGCAGGCGGCATAAAGCGCCAGCGCCTGCACGGATTTCTCCACGTGCACGGCCACCCGGTCGCCCGGCGCGACACCCAGCGACACCAGCGCGTTCGCGGTCTGGTCTGCCATCCGCAGAAAGCCGGCATAGGTCAGGCAACTGCCATCCGCCAGCCGCAAGAACACCTTGTCCGAGCCTGCATGGGGAGCGAAAAGCGCGTCATAAAGCGGGTTTGTCATCGATCTATCCCTGTCCTTTGGGTCCCCGGCCGCCCTGCCCGCAGTCGCTCAGACGACGGCAGGGTCGGCCTCGATCATGGTGGTGTAGCGGGCAAAGCCGCCGGTGATGTGATCGAGCGCGGCTTGCCGTGCGCCCTCGGCGTCGCCGCGTGCGACGGCCTGCACGATGACCTCATGTTCCGCGATCGAGCGCGCGATGTTGTTGGCGATCGACAGGCCCTTGCGGCGGAACAGGTGCATTTCCTTGACCAGATTGTCATACATCATCTTGGCCTTGGGATTTCCCGCCCCCTGCAGCAGCAGGTCGTGAAACTCGATGTTGAGCGCGTAATAGCGCGCCGTGTCGACCTTGGCATGGGTCGCGCGCATCTGTTCGAGGTTGCGCTCGATCTGGGCCAGAAGACGTGGCTCCTGCCCCGCGCCCACACGCCGTGCCGCTGCCGCACAGGCCATGCCGAAGATCGCACCGCGCAATTCATAGAGGTTACGGACCTCCTCCAGCGTGGTCTCATGCACGAAGGCGCCCCGATTGGCGATCAGATCGATCAGCCCGCTGTCGGCCAGCGACCGGATCGCCTCGCGCACGGTGCCGCGGCTGACGCCCATGACCGTGGACAAAGCAAGTTCGTTGAGCTTCTCGCCCGCGGCAAGAGTACGCCCTCCACGATCATGCGCTCGATCTCGCCGCGCACCTCGACGGCCAGCGTCGCGCGACGCGGTCCGAATGTCTTGCTCTCGTTCATGCCCAAACCTGACCTCTCACGCCATATTTTGTCAACAATTAACATTTTTATTGTCATGCATCAGCAGATGACATACATCACTTTCAACAATACTACCAAGGGGGAGACCGCATGACACCGCCTTCAGGACAGCCTGCAACGGCCGCATCTGACGCTTCGGACAAGGGTGGCGCCCTGCCCGCCGCCAGTGCGGCGCTGAAGGGCTTGCGCGTGCTCGACCTGACGCGGGTGCGGTCTGGCCCGACCTGCGTGCGGCAATTGGCAGATTGGGGCGCCGATGTCATCAAGATCGAGGCGCCGGTGGACGAGGCGCAATTTGGCGGCCCCCGCCATGGCCCCGATTTCCAGAACCTGCACCGCAACAAGCGCTCGCTCACGCTCGACCTGAAATCGGAGGCGGGGCTTGAGGCGTTCAGGCGTCTGGCCGATACCGCCGATATCATCGTCGAGAACTTCCGCCCCGGCGTTAAGGCGCGCCTCGGCATCGACTACGAGACCTTGAGCCAGACCAATCCGGGCCTGATCTACGCCTCCATCTCGGGCTTCGGGCAGGACGGCCCACTGGCCGACCGCCCCGGTTTCGACCAGATCGCGCAGGGCATGGGTGGCCTCATGTCGATCACGGGCGAGCCCGGCACCGGCCCGATGCGCGTGGGAATCCCGATCGCCGATCTGTGTGCGGGCCTTTTCGCAGCGCAGGGCATCTTGATCGCGCTTTTCGAGCGGCAATCCTCGGGCCGCGGGCAATGGGTGCAGACCTCGCTCCTGCAGGCGCAGGTCTTCATGCTCGACTTTCAGGCCGCGCGCTGGCTGATGGATGGCGTGGTGCCCAAACAGGCTGGCAACAACCACCCGACCACGATCCCCACGGGCGTCTTCAAGACCGCCGATGGGCACATGAACATCGCCGTCACCGGCAATGTGATCTGGGGCAAGTTCTGCGACAGCATGGGCCGTCCCGACTGGAAGGATGACGCGCGCTATGCCACGGCCGCCGCGCGGTCCGAACACCGCCACGCGCTCAACGCCGAGATCGAGGCGATCACCGCGACACGGTCCACCGCCAATTGGGTCGACATCTTCAACGATGCCGGCGTAGCGGCGGGCGAGATCAATGACATCTCTCAAGTCTTTGCCAATCCGCAGGTGCGCCATCTGGGCCTTGCCCAGCCTGTCGTCAGCCAAGAACGCGGCGCGACCGAGCTGGTGGGCCAACCCATCATCATGAGCCGCACCCCAAGCCATATCGCGTCGCCCCCGCCGCTGGCGGGCCAGCACACCACCGAGCTTCTGGCCGAGGTCGGTTATTCCGAGGCCGAAATCGCTGCGATGAAAGCCTCCGGCGCCATCTGAGAACCCAAAGGGACACCCCAAGACATGACCGACAAGATCCTGACCGAGCAGTCCGGCGACATCGCCCGGATCATCTTCAACCAGCCCGAAAAGCGCAACGCAGTCTCGCTCGAGATGTGGGAAGCGGTCGAGGCCGCGCTGATCCGGTTTCAGGCCGACGCTTCGGTGCGTATCCTGATCTTGTCGGGCGCGGGCGGAAAGGCTTTCGTGTCGGGCGCCGATATCTCCAAGTTCGAAAGCGAACGCGCGAGCGAAGAGGGTGTGGCCCATTACAACGCCACCACCAAGCGCGTCTATGACATGGTCGAAGCCTTCCCCAAGCCCACCATCGCCCAGATCGATGGGTTCTGCATCGGCGGTGGCGTGGCGCTGGCGCTGTGCTGCGACCTGCGGATCTGCGGCGAAGGCTCCAATTTCGCGGTTCCGGCGGCGAAACTTGGCCTTGGCTACGGCTTTGGCGGGATCAAGCGTCTGGTCGATGTGGTGGGACCGTCCTTTGCCAAGGAGATCTTTTTCACCGCCCGCCGCTTTACCGCCGAAGAGGCCCGCGTGATGGGTCTGGTCAACCGTGTCGTGCCTGACGCCGAGGTGGCCGAGGCCGCATTGGCAACCGCTCGCATGATCGCTGAAAATGCGCCGATGACGGTGGGTTCGGTGAAATACATCGTGGGCCAGACGGTGACGCCGGAAAGCGCGCGCGATCTGGCCGAATGCGACGCCCGCGTGAAGGCTTGTTTCGACAGTCAGGATTACATCGAAGGCCGCCGCGCCTTCATGGAAAAGCGCACGCCCAAGTTCATCGGCGCCTGATCCGATGGGTCACAAGATCGACCACGACAGCGCTTCCGCGCGGCTCAAGGATGCGCTCGACACCCATGAACAGGTGTTCGAGCGCTTCTTTCTGGCGCGGTTTCTGGACCTGTCCTTTGCCTATCTTCCCGAAGGCGCGGCGGATGCCGACACGGAAATCTGCCGCCTGACATTCCCCATGACCGACCTGTTGCGCAATCCGCAAGGCGCGCTGCACGGGGGCATGATGGCCAGCGCGATGGACATTTCCATGGGCCATCTGGTGGCCAAGGTCGCAGGCCCCGGCGCCACGATCGAGATGAAGGTGCAGTTCCTGCGCCCCGTCATGGCTGGCACCGTGACGGTCGAGGGCAGTTTCACCAAGCGTGGTCGCAGCCTGTCCTTCATGGAGAGCAAGCTTTACGGCGAGGATGGCAAGCTTGCCGCCCATGCCACGGCGACCTGGAAGATGCCGGGCTGAGCCCGGGAAGGAGACCCCGAATGCTGACTGGAAAACCCGGCCTGCTTGACGCCGTGCGCGCCCGTTTCGCCCATGTCGACACCTGCCCTTTCGAAGGGCCGCGGGTGTTTTTCGAAAATGCGGGCGGCGCGCTGACGCTGAATTCGGTTGTGGCGACCTCGGCCAAATTCGCGGCCATCCCCGACAATCAGGGCCGCGACAACCCCGCGGCCAAGGCGTTGGTGGCGCTGATCGACAAGGCCAAGGACGACATGCGCGTCTTTTTCAACGCGCCGCATGGCCAGTTCTTCGTCGGCGAAAGCGGAACGGAACTGCTGTTCCGTCTGATCCGCACAGCGATCGTCGGAACGCCCGAGGGCCGTGTTCTGGGCGCGACGCTGGAACACCCCGCCACCCGCAGCGCTGCGCATCACTGGGCCGAGGTGGCGGGCAAGCCGCACATCCTCGTGCCTCATGACGATGCCACCGGCACTGTAGGCGCCGCCGCCTATGCGCCACAGATCACGCCCGACACGCGGGTGGCCACGATCTTGCACACTTCGCCGGTCACCGGGATGGGCATGGACGTGGCCAGCATCGCGGCGGAAATCCGCAAGACCGCGCCGGAGTGCATCATCATCGTCGACGGTATCCAGCATGCGGCGCATGGGCGGCTCGATATCGCAAGCTACGACATCGACGGTTATGTCGTCTCGCCCTACAAGGTCTTCTCGCGCCACGGCTACGGCATCGCATGGGTCAGCGACCGCCTCCATGCGCTGAAACACGAGCATCTGATCGACGCGCCCGGCAACCCATGGGAATTCGGCACGCGCGACACCGGGGCCTATGTCACCTTTTCGGACGTGGTCGATTATTTCGACTGGTTGGGCGGCGAGGTCTCGGATGCCACCGACCGCCGCGCGCGGATCGTGGCCGCCGGCGAGGCGATCCACGCCCATGAGGCACGTCTGACCGAAGCGATGATCCACGGCACTGGCAACCTCAAGGGTCTGGCCGAGCTGGCGGGCGTCTCTATCATCGGCGGGCTTGAGAACCCGGCGCGCGAGGGGCTGGTGTCGCTGACCGTGGCCGGCATGGCGGCGCCCGATGTGGTGACGGCGCTGCGCGAACGCGGCATCCGCACCCATACGCGCAAGGCCGACCATTATTCGGGCAATGTGCTGGCCCCACTCGGGCTTGAGGGCGCGGTCCGTGTCTCAATGTGCCACTACAACACAGAGGCCGAGGTGGCGCAGTTCCTTCAGGCGATGCGCGAGATCACCGACGGCGTCGCGTCCTGAGGGTGCTGGCGGGCGCGGCTCACGCCGACAGCTCCTCCAGCTCGTTCAAAGGGGCGGCCGAGCACATCCATACCCACGGCACGCGCGCGCTTCAGCGCCGCCACAGCCCGCGCGCCCGGAAGGCGCGGGGCTGCGCCCCTCGGCACAGGCCGGGCACTGCCCGCCATATCTGACGCATGATCCATACGCTGCGCCAGCGCGTCGGGCGGCATCAGTTTGGACGCGTCGATCATGATGAACAGGTGGCCCACATCGGGCCGCGCCGATGGGTCGCGGTGATTGTCGGCCACATCCGTCAGCATCGCAGCACCGGCCAGCCCTGCGGCAAGCAGGTCAAGCGTGACGGCCAGCGCCGCTCTCCTTGCGACCTCCGATGGCCTGCAACACCCCCTTGAGCGCTGCGGCGGGATCGGTCGTGGGCCGCCCTTCGGCATCCAGGGCCCATGTCTCCGGGATCGTCTCGCCGGCGCGCAACCGCACCGCGCAGTTTTGAGCGCGCGACCACCGACAGCGCCATGTCGAGCATCACATGCCGCCCCCCCGCATGGGGCACACCGATGCCCGTGGGCGCATTGCCAACCCGCACGTCGCGCCCGCCGGGCGGGGCCAGCATGGGCGCGGGATTGGCGGTGATGAAGCTTGCAAACCCAGCCTCCGCGGCCATCCAGAGGCAAGGCGCGACGGCCCCGGAAATGGGTGCCCCGCCGCACGAAACACGCTGCGATGCCGGTGGCCCGGGCGGCCTCCATCGTCCGGGCGGTGGCGATCTGTGCCACGCTCGCGCCAAGCGCATCGCGCCCGTCCATTTGCAACAACGCAGGCGCCAAGGCCGTTATCTCGGGTACGGCAGACGCGTCGATCCCCCGCTGCGATCCGCCCGATGTAGGAGCCGACGCGCGCCAGCCCGTGCGTCGTGATCCCCATCATCTCGGTCAGCACCAGATGGCGGGCCGCGGCCTCGGCCATGTCGGGCGGGCTGACGCCTGCACGCAGCAAACGCGCGGGCGACCAGCGCCCGCGCATCCGTTTCGGTCAGGACCGGCATGGCGTCAACCACCCGCCCTTTCGGCCTTGCCCGCTCGGGATCCGATCCGACCCAGGATCGGGAGCAAGACCACAAGCGCAACCGTTACGCCGATGATCCAGAGCGACGCCGGCCGGGTCAGGAAGATTCCGAAGGACCCGCGCGAGATCGTCATGGTCTGGCGCAGCGCCTCTTCGGCAAGCGGGCCCAGCACCAGCGCCAGCACGAGGGCTGCGGGCGAAAAGCCGTAGAGCCGCATGAAGAAGCCCACGATGCCCGCCGCGAACATCAAATAAAGCTCGATGAAGCTGGCGTGCACGGTGAAGGTACCCAGTGCGCAGATGACCACGATGCAGGGGCCAAGGATGCGGTAGGGCACCTTGATGATCTGGACAAACAGCGGGATGGCGAAGATCGAGATCGCCAGCAGCACCATATTGCCCAGATACATCGACGCGATCAGGCCCCAGGCCAGTTCGGGGTTCTGTTCCATGAACAGCGGGCCGGGCCTGAGGCCCCAGAGCATGAAGGCCGCGAGCAACACCGCCGTCGAGGCCGATCCGGGAATGCCGAGCGTCAGCAGCGGGATCATCGCGCCCGAGGAAGCCGCGTTGTTGGCCGTCTCGGGGGCAACAAGGCCCGCCATCTCACCCTTGCCGAAATTCTCCGGGCGTTTTCGACACAGAGCGTTCGGTCGAATAGGCCATCAGCGAGGCGATGGTGGCGCCCGCGCCGGGGATCACGCCGACGACAAAGCCAAGGATGGAGCCGCGCACCATGGTCCAGCGGGTCGACATGAAATCATGTGCCGTGGGCCAGAACCGGCTTTCCTTGTCATATTGCACCAGACCGCCGGAGCCAGAGCGGTGCATGCCGGAATAGAAGGCGTAGAACAGTTCGCCCAGACCGAAGAGGCCGATGGCGATGGGAATGAAATAGATGCCCCCGATCAGTTCGGCAGAGCCGAAAGTGTAGCGCCCCTGCCCCGTTTCCAGATCGACGCCCACGGTGCCAAGCGCCAAACCGATCAGAGCCGACACCAGCCCCAGCTTCCAGTTCGAGCCGATCATCACGATCAGCGTCAAAAGCCCCATGCAGGCCAGCAGAAAATATTCCGGCGGGCCAAAATTGCGCGACACCTGGCTGAAGGCGGGCGCGAGCACAGTGATCAAGATCACCCCGACCGTGCCGCCCACGAAGGACGCGACGGCCTGCATCACCAGCGCAGGCCCCGCGCGGCCATTCTTGGCCAGCGGATAGCCGTCAAAGGTCGAGGCGACCGTGGCGCTTTCGCCCGGCGTATTGAGCAAGATCGACGTGATCGTACCGCCATACATCGACCCGTAATAGATCGCGGCCAGCATCATGATCGCGCCGACCGGGTCCATGCCGAAGGTCACGGGAAGCAAGATCGCCAGCCCCGCCGAGGGGCCGAAACCGGGAATGACGCCCACGATCATGCCGACCATGGCACCGATCAGAAGGTAGAGCATGTTGATCGGGGTGATCGCGACCGACAGGCCCATCACAAGATCGGAAAAGATATCCATGTCTGGCTCCCTTGGACGGGCGGCGGCGCCGTCCCTGTCAGAACGGCAGGTCGATGAGGGCGGGCGGCATGCTGGCGTTGAGCACGCGGTCGAACAGCAGGTAGACTGCGACTGGAAACAGCACGGCCACAAGCGCGTTGGTGATATGGCGACCGGGATTGAGAAGGCTGAGCCCGACGACGAGATAGACGATCGTCGCCACGAAGCCTCCGAAGAGCCGGATCAGCACGGCGTAGCTGATCGCCATGACCATCAGCAGCACGAAGTCGCGCCAGCGTCCGTCGGGCGCGTCATCCGCGCCGGGCGGGCCGCCCGCGGCCAGCGGTGCGGCGGTCGCGCAGTGCATCGAGGATCGCCCAGAGCGTCATTACCGTCATCGCCACACCGATGATGCGCGGGAAGAACCCCGCACCGGGCCGCCCCCGCATGTTGAAGAACTGCAGATCGACGAAGGCGATGTAGCTGTAGAAGATGGCGGCGGCCAGAACGGCCACCAGAAAGACGATACGCATTTTGCTGTGGATCCCACTCAGGCCCGTTCGTGATGCGGGGCCGGCCCCCTTTCGGCGACCGACCCCGCAGGTTCTCCAGCTTACTGGATCGCGCCGACCGAGCGCAGCACGTCGCCGAAGCCCGCCTGCGTGCGGTCGAGGAAGGCGCGGAATTCCTCACCGTAAAGCACGGTGGGCGTCAGTGTGTTGGTGGCGATGTATTCGGCCCATTCCGGGGTCTCGACCACGCGCTGCATGGTTTCGATCCAGAAGGCTTGCGCTTCTGCCGGGGCATCGGGCGCAAGGATCAGGCCACGCGGCATCGACACGCCGATGTTATGGCCGACGTCACCCATGGTGGGCACATCGCCAAGCGCCTCGGGCGTGGACGACCCGGAATAGACCAGCGGACGCAGATCGCCACTGTCGATCAGGCCCAGGATCTCGCCCGGGTTGCCGACCATCGCATCGACCGACCGTGACAGCAACGCGGTGGTCTGATCCGCCATCGAGTTGAACGAGACATATTCGAATTCGAACCCTGCGGCCTGCGCAAACAGCGTCGGCACGATGAAGTCGACGTTGACGGTGCCCGTGCCCGCGATGGTGATCGGGTTGGCCTGCGCATAGGCGATAAATTCGTCGATGTTTTGGATCTCGGAGGATCCGTTCACCACCAGCACGAGGTCATCAGTGGCCAACAGAGCCACGGGGGTGAAATCGGTCGGGTCCCAAGGTGTGTCGGCCTGCAGCGGCGTGGTCACGAAGCTGCCCGAGGTGGTCGAGATGCCATAGCCCGAACCAGCCTGATTGAACAGGTAGCCCCAGCCCACGGCGCCGGACCCGCCCGCGCGGTTCTCGATGGCGATGTCACCCGGATAGAGATCATAGGTGTTCAGGATCTCGACGATGGTGCGGGCCATGATGTCATTGCCGCCCCCGGGACCGAAGGCGATGGTCCAGTCCAGCGTCTGCGCCGGATCGGGGTATTGTTGGGCAATGGCCGGTGTCGCGATGGCCAGTGGGGCCGCCACGAACAGCGCAAGAGCGCCGGTCTTGAGCGTGGTGTTCAGTTGGGTCATGTGATCCTCCCTAGATCGGTTTTCATAGACGCGGCCAACCCCTCCTCCGGGATCGGAACCGCATGACCGGCCGGAGCGTGGCACGCACCCCCTCCTGCCGGAGCTCGTTCGAGCAGCTTTCGCTTGCCGCTCGTGTGATGAGCCGCGCCTGCTGCGCGGGCCCCCTCCACATCGCCCGCCACGATCGCTGCAACGATCCGGGCATGTTCGTCATTCGACTGGCGCAGGGCCGCCGCCCCGCTCAGCACCTTGAGCCGCATCAGGCGCACTTCCTTGCCGAGCGAAACATAAAGCGCGCGGGCCCGCCCCATGCCCGCCGCTTCGGCGATGCGGTCGTGGAAGGCGAGGTTGAGGTCGAAATAGGTGGCCTCATCGCCCGTGGCGATGGCACCGTCCATTGCGGCGATAAACCCCTTCAACTCGTCCTTGACCGCCGCTTCGGCACGCTCGGCCAACGCAGCACACAGGTAGCCCGCGATCATCGACCTCAGGTCGTAAAGCTCCAGCCCATCTTGAAGCGACAGCATGCGAACATAGACGCCCTCGTTTGCCACCGCCTCGACCAGCCCCTCGCGTTCCAGCGAGCGCGCGGCCTCGCGCACGGGGCCTCGGCTCACGCCCAGCCGTTCAGCGAGGTGTGCCTCGTTCAGACGTTCGCCCGCAGCGATCTCACCCAGCAGGATCATTCGCTCAAGCTCGTCTCGCACCTCCAGCACGAGCGGTCGCTGCCGCCGGCGGGCAAGGGATTCCCGAATGTCGTGACGCATTTCCATCGTGCTACATCAGGCCTCGAATTGTAGATTGTCAACAATATTCTGTTGAATGCCCGCAGCACTCGGAGTAGCCAACAGAGCGACGGCGCCGTTGTCGGCGCGCCTGCAAGGGTGTGATGGGCAACAAGCCCCTCGCACCCAAGGCATTGCAAAAAAAAGAAAACGGGGGCTCCGCGATGACGATAGACAGACCACTGGTCGGAAAGACCGCCTTTGTCTCGGGCTCCGGCCAAAACATCGGGCGCGCGGTGGCGCTCCGTCTGGCGCAGATGGGGTGCCATGTGGTCGTGAACGGCTCGACCCGCTCTGACGATTGCGGAAACCGCGACCCGCATCCGCGCCACCGGCACTGAAGCACTCGTGGCGATGGGCGACATGGCCCGCCCCGAGGATGTGGCCCGCGTGACCGATGCCGCGCTGACCCGGTTCGGTGCTGTCGACATCTTGGTGAACAATGCCGCACGCCGCCCGCACAAGCCCTTTCTGGAAATGACCGACGACGATTGGCACGGCGTCGTCGATGTGGCGCTGACCGGCGCCTTCCGCACCGCGCGCGCCTTTCTGCCCGGCATGGTCGAGCGCAAATGGGGCCGCATCATCAATTTCGCAGGTATGAAGGCCATCCGCGGCTATTTCGAGGGTGCGCCGATCTCGGCGGCCAAGCATGGCGTCTGGGGGCTGACCAAGGCGCTTTCGACCGAGTTTGCGCCGCATGGCATCACTGCCAACATCATCTCGCCCGGCCAGATCCGCGCCGAAACATTGGCGCAAGACGACCCCAAGCGCACCGCCTCCATCCCGGCGGGCTTCATGGGCCAGCCGGGCGACATCGCCTCGGTCGCGGGCTTTCTTGCCTCGCCCGAGGCGCGCTTCGTCACCGGCCAGATGATCGCGGTCAACGGCGGGGAAGAAACCTGAGGCGGAAGCGGCCATGACCGCCAAGACCTTTCGCACCACGCTGCAAAGACGCGGGCTGACCATCGCCATCGGCATCCTCGGCACGCTGGCCTTCTGGGCGCTGGACCTGCCCCTGCCCTTCCTTCTGGGTCCGCTCTTCGCCTGCCTTGTCGCAGCGCTGGCAGGCGTCCCGGTCCAGGACAGCGGCACCTTCGGCAAGCTGATGCGCACGATCCTTGGTGTGGCCATCGGCGCCTCCATCACGCCCGACCTTGTCGCGCGCCTGCCGCAGATGATGATTACGCTTGCCATGGTGCCGCTTTACGTCGTGACCATCGCGGCCATCGGCGTGCCCTTCTTTCGCCGGTTCTACGGCTATGACCTGCCGACGGCCTGGTATGCGGCCATGCCGGGGGGCCTCGCCGACATGACCCTCTTCGGGCAGGAGGCGGGGGCGAATGTGCGCTCGCTCACGCTGGTCCATGCCACGCGCGTGATCTTGATCGTGATGGCCACGCCCTTCGTGCTGGTCCACCTCTTCGACGCCTCGCTAGACAACCCGATCGGGGCACCCGCCGCGACCTTGCCGCCGCATGAGATGGCGATCATGGCCGTCGCTGCCATCCTCGGCTGGAAGGGCGCGGAGCGGTTGGGGCTCTTCGGCGCCGCGATCATCGGGCCCATGGTTCTTACGGCCGCCCTGTCGCTCTCGGACATCATCCATGTGCGCCCCCCGGCCGAGGCGATCTTGTCGGCGCAGTTCTTCATCGGCCTTGGCCTTGGGGCGGGGTATGTCGGCATCACCATGGCCGAGATCCGGCGCGACGTGGTGGCGGGGCTGGTCTTTGTGATCATTGTCGCGGCAGTGGCGGCGCTATTCACCGAGGCGGTGATCTTGCTCCACCTTGCCCCCCCGATGGACGGGTTTCTGGGCCTTTGTGCCGGCGGGACAGGCGGAAATGGCGATCCTTGCCATCGTCGTGGGCGCCGATCTGGGCTATGTCGTGCTGCACCACGTCACGCGGGTCTTCCTGATCATCCTTGGCGCGCCGGTCGCCGCCCGTGTGCTGGGCATCCGCAAGTCCAAGGGACCCTGACCACAGGCCGAAATCACCCCTTGCTCAAGCGTCTCGCACGCCCCATTGCGCCCGACGCCCCACCCGATCTAGTCTGCGCGCCAACATCACAGGGGTCATTCATGCTCGACGCACCGACCAGCCGCGACACCGCCGTGACACTGGCCCGCGCCATCGCCACCGATGACGCCTTTCGCGCCGCGCTGGCCGACCTGATCGCCTTCCCGACCGATTCCAAAAGCCCCGACGCCCCCTTGCACGCCTATCTCGCCCATGTCGCTCAAGGCTTCGCCGCGATGGGGTTCGAGACGCAGGGCTATACATCGGACGGCGTGCCTCCCCGTCGCCTCGCGGATCGAGATGCAGCGCGCCCCACGATCCTGGGCTATGCCCATGGCGACACCGTGCCGGGCATGGCAGGCCGCTGGGCCGACGGCCGCGACCCCTGGACCCTGACCGAGGACACTGCCACCGGCCGCTGGTACGGGCGCGGCATCGCCGACAACAAGGGTCAGATGCTGGTCAACATGACCGCGCTACAGGCCGTGCTGACCGCGCGCGGATCGCTGGGGTTCAACGCCCATGTGCTGGTCGAGATGGGCGAGGAAATCGGTCGCTCGTCGGGTCGTCAGGGTCTGCGACCGCCGAAGGACCGGCTCAAGGCCGACCTGCTGGTGGCCTCCGACGCGGCCGCGCCTCGACGCGGCCACGCCCACGATCTTTCTGGGACGCACGCGGCGGCGCGACCTTTCGGTTGCAGCTCAAGCGGCGGATCGGTGGACGGCATTCGGGCAATTTCGGTGGCGCGCTGAAAAACCCGGCGCTGGAACTGGCCCATGCGCTGGCCAGCATCGCCTCCCCAACCGGCGCGCTACGGGTATCGGGCTGGGTGCCCGAGGGCGTGCCCGAGGCCGCCCGCGCCGCGCTTTCCGGTCTGACGCCCGCAGGCGGCGAGGTCGACGCCGATTGGGGTGCCGAAGGGCTGACGCCCGCCGAACGCATCCACGCCTGGAATTCTGCCGAAATCCTTGCCTTTTCCGCCGGCGATATCGCCCAGCCGGTGAACGCAATCCCCGATGCGGCAGAAGCGGTGGTCCAGCTGCGCTATGTGCCGGGCATCGACGACACGCGGCTGGAGGAGGCTCTGCGCGCCCATCTCGACGCGCATGGGCATGGCGACATCACGATCACGCGACAGGGCGCGGAATTCCGCGCTTCGGCCACACCCGTGGATCACCCGGCGGCCCGTTTCGCCGCCGCCTCGATCGCGCGCACCCATGGGGCGGCACCGGTGGTCCTGCCCTCGCTTGGCGGGTCGCTGCCCAATGACATCTTCACCGAAATCCTCGGCATCCCGACCGTCTGGGTGCCGCATTCCTACCCAGGCTGTTCCCAGCATGCGCCCGGACGAACACCTGCCGCGCGCACTTTTCGCCGATGCACGCGGACTGATGGTCGGGCTCTACTTGGGATCTGGGCGAGGCATCGAAAGAGGCGCGCTGGGGCGTGATCGCCCTCGTTGCGCCAAGCCGACAGAGCGGGATTCATGCGCGACCGGGTCGTCGGCCCGGGGCTTGCCGCACCCCCGCCCGCCGCCATGGCGCGCGCAATCGGCCGCCCTGCGCGACCGGCACGCGCCGCACGTAATGCAATTCCCGCGCCCCGAAATAAAAGCTGACGATGGCCCCCAACAGCCACCACAGCGGTTCCGGCACGGCATCAAGACCTACCATCCGTGCCGCGAAAGCGCCCGGATCGACCATCGCAAAGGCAAACAGGCCCAGCGTTCCAAGCGCCAGCATCGGGCGCGGCAGCGCGGTTCAACCCGTTGATGACGCGGTCGAACGGGCCCTGTCCCGGCATGCTGAAACTCGCTGCCGCAGACTGCATCGTGGCGCGGTGGATCTCGGCGTCCAGTTCCATCTCGCGCGTGGCATTGGCGACAAAGACCTCCGACAGACCCTGCGCCGCCTCGCCGATGGCCCCCGCCGCCTGCCCCACCCCGATGGCGCGCCCGATCAGCCCCATGTCGCCACCCGCGCGCGATGTTCGGCCTCGCTCAGGTGAAAGCGCGGCGAGATGAATTCCTCGGCCCGCGTGATCCAGCCACCCTTGCCACCATCGCGGCGGCGCGCGGGCTTGCGGCTGGCGGGACGCCGGTCGCCGATAGCGTAGTAATAATTGCGCCGCGCAATTCCATAGGCATCGACCAGATGGCCGGGCGCCGCCGCCAGCGCCGCATGAGCCGCGCGCGCGGTCTGCGGCCCGATCACCCCATCGACCGCGATATCAAGGCCCATATCCCTGAGCAACCGCTGCAGGATCTTCACCGCATTGGCCCCGGCATTGACCTGCATGTCGAACACGGTCGGCTGCAGCGCCTCGGGCAGCATCCCGATCCGGGGCCGTTCGAAGTAATGCCGCACGAAGATGTCGACCGCCTGATCGCGGGTCAGCAAGCGCACATCGCGCGCGTCGACATCCCCATCCCCATCGAGGTCGAGCCCCAAGGCCCGCATGGTGTGGATCGTAACCCCGAAATTCGTCGCCCCGCCGGGGTCGTCGGGGTCATTTACATAGCCGCCTTCACGCGCCACGATCTCTTCTGCGATGGATCGAACCGACAGCATGGGTTCGCCCCTCCCTGCTCGCGCTGGTTCCGATGGCTACAGCCTAGCGCGCCACACCCTAAGAAAGCGGTTGAAGAGCCTCTCTCCGTTTTCGAAAATATCCCGGGGGTCGCGGCACGCGACGGGGCGAGCTCCCCGATTCCGCCGCCGCCGCCAGCGCCTCCGGTCCAGATCGCAACCGCGTCAGGATTTCCGCGCGCCGTGCCGCCGCCTTGCGCGCATTGGCGTCCTTCACCGGACCAAAGCCCCTGATCGACAGGGGAAGTTCGGCAAGGGCCACCAGCGCATCGGCATCGACCTGCCCGGCCTTGGGCAGCCACTCAGCCATGTCAGCCTCGAACTGACGGAGCAAGGCGCGCTCCATCTTGCGTTCGGCGGCGTAACCAAACGGGTTGAGCGGCGTTCCCCGCAGCGTCTTCAACCGGGCCAGAACAGGATAAAGCCGCATCACCCAAGGCCCGAATGCGCGCTTCTTGGGCCGCCCCGCCCCATCACGCCCGGGCAAAAGCGGGGGGGCGAGATGAAATCTCATCGTGAAATCCCCCTCGAACTCAGCCCGCGCCTTGGCCTCGGTCGCAAGGTGCAGACGGGCAACCTCGAACTCATCCTTGTAGGCCAAGAGCTTGTGGTAACCCTTGGCGACAGCCTCCTGCAGGCGCGGGTCGGTCGATGCCGTCGACCATCAGGCGATAGCGCGCGCGCGAGCCGGGCGCCCTGGTAGCGGGTCAAGGTGCTCGGCGCGATAGGCGATCTTTTCCGTACAGCGACTGGGGCTTTTTCCACCACCTCCGCCGCGACTCAGGCGCGCCGCGGCTTCGGGGTTCAACACCGCCCAACGCCCCATCTCGAAGGCCTGCGCATTGCGCTCGACAGCCGCCCCGTTCAGGGTGATGGCTTGCGATATCGCGCCATGCGACTAGCGGGATCATCCCCATCTGCCAGGCCGCGCCAAAGACCATCATGTTGGAATAGATCGAATCGCCAACAGTGATCCGGGCCAGCTCTGTGGCGTCGAACAGCGTCAGCCGATCTTGTAGCCTTGCTTGAAGCGCGATCTGCAAGTCATTGCCCGGAATGCGAAACTCCGTGTTCCGCGTGAACTCTCCGGTGATGATCTCATGCGCATTGACCGCCGCCCCCGTCACCCCCGTTCGCATCAGGCCCAGCGTCTTGGCCCCGCCTGTCACCACCAGATCGCCGCCGATCACCGCATGCGCCTCGCCAAGGCCCACGCGGATGGCGCTGATATCCTCGGGGCGCTCCGCCAGACGCAGGTGGATCCAGACGGCCCCCCCCTTTTGGGCCAGCCCCGCCATCTCGATCATGCCCACACCCTTGCCGTCGATCCCTGCTGCCTGCGCCATGACCGCGCCTATGGTCACGACACCGGTGCCGCCCACGCCCGTGACAAGCACGTTATGGGTGCCTTGGATCGTCGGCAGACCGGCAAGTGGCAGATCCGACATGATCGACCCGCGCCGTCGCCTGCTTGCGGATCTTTGCGCCCTGACACGGTCACGAAACTGGGGCAGAACCCCTTGAGGCAGCTGAAATCCTTGTTGCACGACGACTGGTCGATGGCGCGCTTGCGGCCCAGTTCGGTCTCGACCGGAACGATCGACACGCAATTGGACTGCACGCCGCAATCGCCGCAGCCCTCGCAGATATCGGTGTTGATGAAGACGCGCCGGTCCGGGTCGGGAAAGGTGCCGCGCTTGCGGCGGCGGCGCTTTCGGCGGCGCAGGTCTGCACGTAGATGATGGCCGACACGCCCTTGATGTCCTGCAACTTCTCTTGAACCGCCATCAGATCGTCGCGCGCGTGCTTTTCCAGCCCGGCGGGATAGGTGGACCAGTCGATGTCTTCCTTGGGGTCATAGACGAGCGCGATATGCGCGCACGCCCATGGCCTGCACTTCGCGCGCGATGCGGGCGGGGTCCAGATCGCCCTCGTTGTGCTGGCCGCCGGTCATGGCGACGGCATCGTTGAACAAGATCTTGTAGGTGATGTTGGCTTTGGCCGCGACCGCCGCGCGGATCGCCAGGATGCCGGAATGGTTGTAGGTGCCCTCGCCGATGTTCTGGAAGATATGGGCGCGGGTCGAAAACGGCGCCTCGCCGATCCAGTTGGCGCCTTCGCCGCCCATATGGGTGAAGGCCTCGGTGTTGCGATCCATCCATTTGACCATGAAATGACACCCGATGCCTGCCCCACCCGCGCGCCCCTCGGGCAATTTGGTAGAGCTGTTGTGCGGGCAGCCGGAACAGAACCATGGCACGCGGCTGGCCAGGTCGGGGGTGTTGCCCGCGCGGGCCGCGTCTTCGATCCGGGCCAGGCTGGCGCGGATCGCATCGGTGTCGCGCCCTTCCTCGATCAGGATGCGGCCCAGTTTCAAAGCGATGTCGGATGGATCGAGCGCGAAATGCGACGGGAACAGGACCTCGCCGGTCGTCCCTTCTTGTAGCCATAGACCCGGCGGCCGCGCCGGTCGTCAAAGATCGCTTCCTTGACCTGCACCTCGATCAGCTTGCGCTTTTCCTCGACCACGACGATCAGTTCCAGCCCTTCGGCCCAATCGGCAAAGCTTTTCATGTCAAGCGGCCAGGTCTGGCCGATCTTGTAGGTGGTCAGGCCAAGGCGCACGCGCCTCGGCGTCGTCGATGCCCAGCTGTGCCAGGGCCGACATCAGGTCGAGCCAGTTCTTGCCCGCCGCGACGAACCCGATCTTGGCGCCCGGCTTGCCATGCACCCGCTTGTCCATGCCATTGGCATGGGCAAAGGCCTCGGCGGCAAAGCGTTTGTGCTCGACCAGCCGTTCTTCTTGCGGGATCCAGTGATCGCCAAGGCGGATGTTCAAACCGCCCTCGGGCATCGGGAAATCGGGGGTGACGAAAGCCATGCGGTCCGGCCTGCCATCGACAACCGCCGTCGCCTCGACCGTATCCTTCATGGTCTTGAGGCCGACCCAGACGCCTGCAAACCGGCTTAGCGCATAGCCATAGAGACCGTAATCGAGGATTTCCTGCACGCCCGCCGGGCTGATCACCGGCATATGCGCATCGACCAGCGCCCAGTCGGATTGGTGGCAGACGGTGGAACTTTCGCCGGTGTGGTCGTCGCCCATGGCCATCAAGCACGCCGCCATGGCGCGAGGTGCCGGCCATGTTGACATGGCGCATCACATCGCCCGACCGGTCTACCCCCGGCCCCTTGCCATACCACAGGCCAAAGACGCCATCATGGGTGCCTTCGCCGCGCAATTCCGCCTGCTGGCTGCCCCAAAGTGCCGTCGCGGCCAGGTCTTCGTTCAACCCCGGCTGAAACAGGATATCGGCCGCCTGCAAAGTGCTTTTTCGCCCGCGCCATCTGCATGTCGACCGCGCCAAGCGGCGATCCGCGATAGCCCGTGACCAGACCCGCCGTGCGCAGCCCCGCCGCGCGGTCGCGCGCCGCCTGCATCACCATCAGCCGCACCAGCGCCTGCGTGCCATTCAACAGGACCAGAGATTTTGTCAGATCGAAACGGTCGTCGAGCGAAACCTGCTGCAACCCCATGGCGAGCCCTCCCGTGCATACCTTGGATGTCGTCCCTTGCCACAGCTTAGGTCATTAATGTTGACCTGTCGATGTTTTTTGAGGCATCCCGAAGCACGGGGGAAGAAACCTTTGGAAAAACATGATAACCCTCTTTGCAAGCGCTTTGGTCACGCCCTAGAAACCATCCAAACAGGAGCGACACGATGGATTGGGACAAGCTGCGGATCTTTCATGCGGTGGCCGATGCCGGCAGCCTGACACATGCGGGCGACACGTTGCACCTGTCGCAATCGGCGGTCAGCCGCCAGATCCGCGCCCTGGAAGACGGGTTGAACACCACGCTGTTCCACCGCCACGCGCGCGGCCTGATTCTGACCGAACAGGGCGAATTGCTGTTTGATGCGACCAAACACATGTCCAAGCGGCTGGATGCCGCCGCCGCCCGCATCCGCGACAGCGAGGAGGAGGTGTTTGGCGAATTGCGCGTCACCACGACCATCGGGTTCGGGTCGCTGTGGTTGGCCCCGCGCCTGCCCGCGCTGTACGAGAAATACCCCGATCTCAAGATCGACCTGATGCTGGAAGAACGACTGCTCGATCTGCCCATGCGCGAGGCCGATGTCGCGATCCGGATGAAGGAACCCAGCCAGGCCGATCTGATCCGTCGCCGCCTGATGACGATCAACATGCGGCTCTACGCGTCGCCCCGCTATCTTCAAGGGCACGGGATGCCCGAAACGCTGGAAGATTTCGCCAGCCATCGCCTGATCAGCCAGAATGCCACCTCTGCACAGGTCAGCGCGGGCGCGATCCTGGTGCGGGAACTGATGGCCCATACCATCGGGTCACGATTGACGGTGAACAATTACTTTGGCGTCTTGCAGGCGGTGATCCATGACCTGGGCATCGGGGTTCTGCCCGATTACCTGACCCAGGATTTCCCCGAATTGGTGCGCGTACTGCCCGAGATCCAACCGGCAGAAGTGCCCGTTTTCCTCGCCTATCCCGAGGAATTGCGCCAATCCAAACGGGTCGAGGTGTTTCGCGATTTCGTCTCGGAAGAGGTGATCGCCTACCGCCGCCGCCAAAAGGAAAGCGACGCCAGCCCGGCCATCTGACCCGTTTCCCTGCGCATTTTCTTCTGTCTTTGGCTGTGTGCTATGCGCCACAGACATAGCCGCTTTGCGGCGGTGCGGCGTGATTTGCCTTGATCCGACACGATGTGCTGATTAATTCGGCAGTAATGGGACGCCAAGCGAGAGATCGCTGTTCCATTACCTCCCTGTTGGACTTTGGCCGAGATTCGTCTCGGCCTTTTTTTTGGCTGATCCCCAGAACGCGCCAAAGGATACGGGTGATGACTGTTTCCCATGTCGAAACAAACCCGCCTGATTTCAATGATTTCGCAGGGCTGCACCGGCTATTGTTGACGGAATTCGCCTATATGGAGGGGCGTATCGATCCGCCATCCTCTTTGATGTCGCTGTCGCAAGACGACCTGCATGCCAAGGCAATGGCCGAAGACCTGTTCATCTTGCGGGACAACGGGCATTTGACCGGTTGCCTGTTCGGGGCCGCGCGGCCCGATTGCTACTATATCGGCAAGCTGGCCGTCGCCGCATCGCAGCGCGGGCAAGGCCATGCGCGCGCCCTGATCGACGCTGCCGCAAGCCGTGCGAGACGCCTGTCTTTGCCCAGGCTTGAATTGCAATCGCGGGTGGAACTGGTCGAAAACCACGCGGCCTTTGCCCGCATGGGGTTCGTACAGACGGCGGCAACCGCCCATCCCGGCTATGACCGCGCGACATCTTTCACGTTCGGGCGCGCGCTCTGATCGGGTCTCAACCCCTTCCCCTGCGCGGCGGCTGACGTAAACAGCCGCCAAACGGGGGAACCTTGCCATGACCGAGCCTGTCATCACCGAAGACCTGATCGCGGCCCACGGGCTGAAGCCCGATGAATATGACCGCATTCTCGAGATCATCGGGCGTGAACCGAGCTTTACCGAGCTGGGTATCTTTTCGGCGATGTGGAACGAACATTGTTCCTACAAATCCTCCAAGAAATGGCTGCGCACCCTGCCCACCACCGGCCCCCAGGTGATCTGCGGCCCCGGCGAAAACGCCGGTGTGGTCGATATCGGCGACGGGCAGGCCGTGGTGTTCAAGATGGAAAGCCACAATCACCCCAGCTATATCGAGCCCTACCAGGGGCGGCCACGGGTGTCGGCGGCATCTTGCGCGATGTCTTTACCATGGGCGCGCGCCCGATTGCCGCGATGAACGCGCTGTCGTTCGGCGAAAAGGATCACCCCAAGACCCGGCAGCTGGTGCATGGCGTGGTCGAAGGCGTGGGCGGCTACGGCAATTGTTTCGGCGTGCCCAACGTGGGCGGCGAGGTGCGGTTTCACCGCGCCTATAACGGCAATTGCCTGGTCAATGCCTTTGCCGCCGGTCTGGCCGATGCCGACAGCATTTTCTATTCCGCAGCCTCCGGCGTGGGCATGCCGGTGGTCTATCTTGGCGCCAAGACGGGCCGCGACGGGGTTGGCGGGGCCACCATGGCCAGCGCCGAATTCGACGACACGATCGAGGAAAAGCGCCCCACCGTCCAGGTCGGCGACCCCTTCACCGAAAAGCGCCTGCTCGAGGCCTGTCTTGAGCTGATGGCCTCGGGCGCGGTCATCTCGATCCAGGACATGGGCGCGGCCGGCCTGACCTGTTCGGCGGTCGAAATGGGCGATAAGGGCGGCCTCGGCATCAAGCTGACGCTCGATCACGTGCCGCAGCGCGAACCGAACATGACCGCCTATGAAATGATGCTGTCGGAATCCCAAGAACGGATGCTGATGGTTCTCAAGCCCGAGAAAGAGGCCGAGGCGCGCGCCATTTTCGACAAATGGGACCTGGATTTCGCCATCGTCGGGGAAACCATCCCCGAAGACCGGTTCCTGATCCTGCATGGCAACACGGTCATGGCCGATCTACCGCTGTCGAAACTGTCGTCAGAGGCGCCGGAATATGACCGCCCCTGGGTGGAAACACCGCCCGCCGCCGCGATGGACCCGGTGCCGCAGGTCGACCCGATCAACGCGCTCGAGGCGCTGGTTGCATCGCCCAACTATTGCTCGCGAGCCTGGGTCTATGAACAATATGATCACATGGTCATGGCCGATACCGTCGTGGCCCCGGGCCTTGGCGCGGGCGTTGTGCGGGTGCATGGCACGGGCAAGGCGCTGGCCTTTACCTCGGATGTGACGCCGCGCTACGTCAAGGCCAACCCGGTGGAGGGCGGCAAACAGGCCGTGGCCGAGGCCTATCGCAATCTGTGTGCCGTGGGCGCCCTGCCCTTGGCCGCAACCGACAACCTGAATTTCGGCAACCCCGAGAAGCCCGAGATCATGGGCCAGTTCGTCGGCGCGATCTCTGGCATCGGGGCGGCCTGTACCGCGCTCGACATGCCGATCGTGTCGGGCAACGTGTCGCTTTACAATGAAACCGACGGCCAAGGCATCCTGCCCACGCCCACCATCGGTGCCGTGGGCCTGTTGAGCACGCTTGACGATCTGATCGCGGGCAGCGCGCGCGATGGCCATGTGCTGTTGCTGGTGGGCGAAAGCCGGGGTCATCTGGGGCAATCGGCCCTTTTGGCCGAGGTGTTCAACCGCGAAGACGGCGATGCGCCGCCCGTCGACCTGGAGGCCGAGCGCCGCAATGGCTGCTTCATCCGCGACAATCGCCAATGGATCGGCGCCTGCGCCGACCTGTCGGATGGCGGGCTTGCCTTGGCGGCTTTTGAAATGGCCGTGGCCGGCGGCGTCGGCGTGACGATCGAGACCGGCGACATGGGCCAGCTCTTTGGCGAAGACCAGGGCCGCTACATCATCGCGACCAGTTTCGACAAGGCCGAGGCGCTGATGGTGGCCGCGGGCCAGGCGGGCGTGCCCCTGATCAGCCTTGGCAAGTTCGGCGGCGACATGGTGCGGTTCGGCGCATCCGAGGCGCCGCTTGCCGATCTGCAAACCGCCTGGCGCGGGGCCTTTGCGCTGCATTTCGGCTGATCGACTCCGACGCGCCGCTTGCGGCGCGCGGACGACCGGCCTACATTTCCGACAAAAGAAGTCGAGGATACCAGATGCCGATCACCGCACGCGAAATCGAAGAGATGCTGAAGGCGGCCTTTCCCGCTGCCCAGATCAAGGTCGAGGGCGATGACGGGGCCCATTTTGCCGCCCAGGTCATCGACGAAAGCTTTCGCGGGCTGAACCGCGTGCAACAGCAACGCGCGGTCTATGCCGCGCTCAAGGGCAAGATGGATGGCAGCCACGGCGATCTGCACGCGCTTGCCCTGACCACCAAGGCCCCGGCCCAAGCCCAGGATTGAAAAGGAATTCCCAGATGAGCGCCGAAGACACCATTCGCAAGACCGTCACCGAGAACGACGTGGTCCTGTTCATGAAGGGCACGAAAATGATGCCGCAATGCGGGTTTTCCTCGCGCGTGGCGGGCGTGCTGGAATTACATGGGCGTCGAGTTTGCCGGATGTGAACGTGCTGGCCGATGAAGAGATCCGCCAGGGCATCAAGGAATATTCCGACTGGCCCACGATCCCGCAGCTTTACGTCAAGGGCGAATTCGTGGGCGGCTGCGACATCGTCACCGAGATGACCCTGTCGGGCGAGCTGGACACGCTGTTTGCCGAGAGTGGCATCAGCTTCGACAAGGCGGCCGCCGACAAGATCCGCGAAGCCAACGCGTGAGCCGCCCGACGACCTGACACGGCACGCTGCGCTGACTTATATTGGCGCTCGCGCACGAGCTGGCGGGCCTTCGGCAGCTTCCTGCGCGATCACCGCTTCGAGAAGGCCGAGCGGTTGGACACCGATGACAAGGCTGCGTCCGATGACCAGCGCGGGCGTGCCCGGTACGCCCAGAATGCGCGCTAATGCCCGGTCTTCCCGAAGCCTTTCGGCAACTTCGGAGCCGGAAAGGGCGCGCGCAAAGCGGACGGGATCAAGGCCCATGTCGCTGGCATGGGCCTCCATTGCCGCCTCCGCCGTTATGGGCGCGCTCCGCCTGAGGCGCGACCGCATCGCCGCACCAGCACCCTGCTCGTCGGCTGCCAAAACCGCCCGTGCAGCAAGCTCCGAGGTTGGCCCGAACACCGGGAATTCCCGCACCGTCAGCCGGATAGTCGGCGCATCGGTCCCCATCAAGCGGGCGAGGATGCGTTCAAGGGCGACACAGTTCACACAGCGCAGATCAGTGAAGTAGGTCACCGGAACCCTATCGCCTTGCACCCAGTCCCCGGTCAGTCGCGCACAGATTGTTCCCCGCAGTCGGTCCTCAAGGTCGCTGTCGGCCTCGGATCGCGGTGGGGATGAAAGCCCTATCAGCATAGGATCGACCACCCCGCCGCCCGACACCGCGCCTGATCCAACGAAGACACGGAAAGGGACTGCGCTCCGGATCGGCTCGAAGGCCAGATCGGGTTGGACCCACCGGGACCAAGGCCGCAGAACCACCAAGACCGCAAAGGCGCCGACCACACCCGCCTTCAATACGGTTCGACGCCCTGCCACCCTCGGCCTCAACCCTTTTTGGTCTCACCCTTGCGGACATGCTTGGTCAGCCGCGAGGGGATCGATTTCTTGCGGTCCTTGAACGGGTTCTGGTCTGCTTGGCTGCGCATCCAGAGCCGGATCGGGGTGCCCGGCATGTCAAAGTCATCCCGCAAGCCGTTGACAAGATATCGAGAATAGCTTTCGGGCAACTTGTCGGGCTGCGAGCACATCACCACGAAACCCGGCGGCCTGGTCTTGGCCTGCGTCATGTAGCGCAACCGGATGCGGCGCCCCGAGGGGGCGGGCGGCGGATGCGCCTCGATCATGGCCGCAAGCCAGCGGTTGAGTAGGGCCGTGGTCACGCGGCGGTTCCAGACATCATGGGCCTTGAGGATCGCGGCCTGCAGCCGGTCAAGCCCCTTGCCGGTCTTGGCCGAGACGGTGATCAGCGGCGCGCCCCGCAATTGCGGCAGGTGCAGATCGAACATCTCTTTCAGCGCCTTGAGCTTGTCCTGCTTTTCATCCTCGAGGTCCCATTTGTTGACCGCGATGACCACCGCGCGCCCCTCGCGCTCGGCCAGATCGGCGATGCGCAGATCTTGCGTCTCGAAAGGGATGGCGGCGTCAAGCAGCACAACGACGACTTCAGCGAATTTCACCGCCCGCAAGCCATCGGCCACCGACATCTTTTCCAGCTTTTCCTGGATTTTGGCCTTTCTGCGCATGCCCGCGGTGTCAAAGATCCGCATCGGCGTGCCATCCCAGGTGAAGGGGACGGAAATCGCATCTCGGGTAATGCCCGCCTCGGGACCGGTCAACAGCCGATCCTCGCCGATGATCTTGTTGATCAGCGTCGACTTGCCTGCATTAGGCCGCCCAACGATGGCGATTTGCAAAGGTTTGGAGGGCGTTATGCGGCGTTCTTCACTCTCTGCATCAACATCGACATCGACGTCCGTCTCGGCTTCCTCGAGACGCTCCTCGGTCCCTTCGATCAGGTTTTGCAGCACCACGGCAAGCTCGGCCATGCCTTCACCATGTTCGGCTGACAACCCGATAGGCTCGCCCAGACCCAGATTATAGGCCTCATACATCCCCGCCTCGCCCGCGCGCCCCTCGGCCTTGTTGGCGGCAAGGATCACCGGCTTGCCCGACCGGCGCAAGATATCGCCAAAGAGCGTGTCATTGGGGGTGATGCCCGCGCGCGCGTCGATCAAGAACAGCACCGCATCGGCCATCTCGACCGCGCGCTCGGACAGGCGCCGCATCCGGCCCTGCAAACTGTCGTCGGTCGCATCCTCAAGGCCCGCGGTGTCGATCACGGTAAAGCGCAGGTCGCCCAGACGCGCCGCCCCTTCGCGCAGGTCGCGGGTAACACCGGGCTGGTCATCGACCAGCGCCAGTTTCTTACCCACCAGCCGGTTGAACAGGGTGGATTTGCCGACATTGGGGCGGCCGACGATGGCAAGGACAAAGCTCATGGGATCAATTCCGGCCTGGAGAAGCGCGGCAGATACCCCATGCCCCCCCGCCATCAAGCCCCGAGCTTGTGCAGCGCGCGATCGAGCGCCTGCAAGAAGCTGCTGCGGTCGGCCTTGGTGAAGGGCCGCGGGCCGCCGATACCCTGCCCCTCGATGCCGGCGCGCAGATCCACCATGAGGTCACGCGTGGCCAGACGCACGCCGATGTTTTGCGCATTCAGCACCTCGCCCTTGGGGGTCAGCACCATCGCGCCCGCCTTGAGCGCGCGGTCGGCCAGCGGCAGATCGGTGGTGATGACAAGGGTGCCGGGGCCGGCCTGTTCCACGATCAGATCGTCGGCAGCGTCAAAGGCATCGCCCGCCATGGTCATGGTGATCAAGGGGTGATCGGGGTGGCGCAGGTATTGGCCCGCGAAGAGGCGCACAGGGCATTTGTGGCGAAAGGCGACGGTGTAGATCTCGTCCTTCACCGGGCAGGCATCGGCATCGACGAGAATCATGGCTGCCCCTCCGGGTCGCTACTCACTGGAAGAACCCCGCGTCGAAGGGCACCGACAACTGCGCGCCGCCCGCCTCGGTCAGCGTAACCTGCCCCTGCGCGAAGCCGATCTCACGTACCTCCGCCCAGCCCGGCGGGCGCGGCAAGGAGATCATGGCGTGGCGGATCATCTGGCTTCCGCCCAGTCGCAGCACCGTCGGCACCCCCATCGCCGTCAGCCGGTTCTCGCCCATCGCAGCGGCCAGCCCGATGCCGCCCGCTGCACAGCCATCCTCGATCCCCAAAACGCCCGTATGCCGACCGTTCCACGGGGAAAAATCGCGCCCCCCGTTCGAGACCCAGAGCATCGTGACCGGCATGACCCGCGCATCCTTGAGGACCACCAGCATGTCGTCTTCGGCGTTGCGCATCAGGACGGTCCAACCGATGCGAGCGCCCTGCGCCTCCACGAGGGTGCAGAAATCCTCGACCATATGCCCGGCGGGATAGGTGTGCAGGTCCCAATCGCCGCCATCCTCGCAGGGCAGGATCAGGTCGGGCTGGACCTGATTCAGAGCCCAGAGGTTGCGACCCGCGTGTTGGGCCACCGGGTCCGTCAGCGCTGCGCGCTTGGGCGAAAAGGACAGTCGACCGCCCTCGGCCATGCGCGCCATCGGGTGATGGGCAAAACTGACGGCCCCCGCGCCCCCCTCGATCCGGTGGGTCTGGTAGAGCACGGGGCCAGTGATGCGCACCAGCTTGTCCACGGTCGCGCCGCGCACAGGCACCGACAGGCGCAGATGCGCCTCGGCCACGTCTTGCCGGATCACCTCCCATATGGAATTGGCGGTGTGCCCGTGGGGTGGGTCGCCCCCCACATCGTCACGGCCAAAGGGCATGCACAGGAAATCGCCCGCCAACCGCTTGTTGACCATCGGGATCGCGGGGTCGTCTTGGACCTCCGCCTCATCGCGCCAGGGCGCCACGTGCAGCGGCACCCGGCCCCCGACCTGCCAGACGGGGATGTTCCCCACCGACGGATCGAGCGTCAGGGCCGTATCGCCATGGCGCAGATCGATCACGTCTCGCTCCGCGCCAAGGCCCCAAGGGTCGTCGTCATCAGCGCCGCATCCGATCCGAGGCTAAGGACGGTCACACCGGCCGCGACCATTTCCGCGGTTGCGATCTGGCGGCGCGAAGATGCCCCGCCGCCTTGCCCGCCGCGCGGATGGTGTCGATGCCGCGGTGGATTTCCTCCCAGAACGCGGGCGCGGTCGGGTTGTCGCGATAGCCCAGATCGGCGGCCAGATCGGCAGGACCGAAGAGCACGCAATCGATCCCGTCCACTGCCGCGATCTCGGCCAGATTGTCGAGCGCGGCGCGGGTTTCGGCCTGAACGATCACGCATATCTCGGCGTTCGCGCTGGAGGCATAGCCGGGATGGCGCCGCGACCGCTGGCGCGCATCGTATAGCCGCCATCGCCCCGGATGCCCTCTGGCGGGTAGCGGCAGGCGCGTGACGGCGGCACGCGCTTCCTCGGCGGAATTGACCATCGGAACCATCACCGTCTGCGCGCCCACGTCGAGGACCTGTTTCAAGATCCAGTCTTCGTTGCCGGGCACGCGCACGATGGCCGGCGTTCCGGCAAGCTCAAGCGCGATCAACTGGCGGCGGATCATGGCCGGGTCGAAGGGCGCATGTTCCCCATCGACAAGGCACCAGTCAAAGCCCGCGCGCCCCGCGATCTCGGTCAGGGTCTCCGACCCCAGCGCCAGCCAAAGCCCGCGCAAGACCGCCCCCTCGGCCATCGCCTGTTTCAATCTGTTCTTCGGTGCCGGCATGATTGTCCCTTCCCTGCCCCTATTGTCTCAAAGCGCCCCGTCCACGGCCTCACGATACCAGCGGCGGATCAACGCGCGGTCTTCCTCGGTCAGAAAGGCGAAATTTCCCGGTGGCATGGCGTGGCTCGCGCCCGCCTGCAGGTAGATCGCCTGCGCATGGTGCCGCGATGCGGCGTGTCGCTATCGAGCATCACGCCCCCCACTGCCGCCGCCAGCCCCGGCATGAACACCTCGGCCGCATGGCAGGACGCGCAATTGCCGTAGACCAGATCGGCGACCTGCGGGAAATCGGCATGCGCCGCGAAACGTTGAAGGCCGGGGGCCAGCGCGGCCTCTTGCACCGGGTCATCGCGCATCAGCGGCAGGACCGATAGCCAGACGATGACCGCAAAGATCGCCGTGGTCGCACCCCAGGTCCACCAGGGCATGCCCTTGCGCATATGCATCGTGTTGAAGAAATGCCGGATCGTGACGCCCATCAAGAACACCAGCGCACCGATCAGCCAGTTCCACTCCGTCGCGAAGGCCAGCGGATAATGGTTGCTGAGCATCAGGAAGATCACCGGCAGCGTCAGGTAGTTGTTGTGGGTCGAGCGCAGCTTGGCGATCTTGCCGTACTTCGGGTCGGGCGTGCGGCCAGCCTTGAGGTCGGCCACCACGATCTTTTGGTTGGGGATGATGATCATGGCGACATTGGCTGTCATGATCGTCGCGGTCAGCGCGCCCAGATGCAGCAGCGCCGCCCGCCCAGAAAAGACCTGCGCATAGCCCCAGGACAGGGCCACAAGCACCCCGAACAGCAACACCATCAGCGCCGTGGGGTTCTCTCCCAGCTTCGATTTGCACAACAGGTCATAGACGACCCAGCCCACCACCAGCGACAGGGCCGAGATCACGATGGCCTGCCAAGGCGCAAGTGCCATCACCCGCCAGTCGATCAGATACATCTCCGCGCCCACCCAGTAGAGCAGCGCCAGCAGCGCCACCCCCGACAGCCAGGTGGCATAGCTTTCCCATTTGAACCACGTCAGGTGCTCGGGGCATCGCGCTCGGGCGCGACCATGTATTTCTGGATATGGTAGAAGCCGCCGCCATGGACCTGCCATTCCTCGCCATCGGCGGGGCACTGGGCACGTTGCGGTTCAACCCCAGGTCCAGCGCAATGAAATAGAAGCTCGACCCGATCCATGCGATGGCGGTGATGACATGCAGCCAACGCGCGGCAAATTCCGCCCAATGCAAAAGGATCGTCGCGTCCATCTTTCCTCCGCTTGTGTCGTCACCGCGCAATCATCGCGCCTGCCCGAGGCCTTAGGACCGCGCGTGGCGAGCATCCGGCGAAACCGCCACCGGGCGCAAGAGAGCCCCGCGCGGCGGGCTTTCGGAGCGTTGACAGGAAGATGGTCCGCCAGAGGCAACCAGCCGGGACATTGTCCCGCTGACGATGGCAGCTGCGGGACAGATAGCCGTTGACGCCGCGGAATGCGGATATCTCTTTTCTTCCTCAAAACCTGAGGCTACCGTTCCACGCCATAAGACAGAAACTGTCCAACTCGGGAGACTACCAATGAAGAAAATCCTTCTGGCCTCTGCGGCCACGATGGCGCTGTCCGGTGCCGCCTCCGCACAAGAGAGCATTTCGCTCGGCGTGCTGCTTGGCTTCACCGGCCCGGCAGAATCGCTCGCTCCGGGTATGGCCGATGGGGCCGAGCTGGCGATGGCCGAAGTGACCGCAAGCGGCGCGCTTCTGGGTGGCGCATCGGTCACCTCCGTGCGCGGCGACTCGGCCTGTGACGCTACGCTGTCCGTTGCGGCCGCTGAGCGTCTTATCACGTCGTCGGGCGTGAGCGGCATCGTTGGCGCCTTGTGCTCGGGCGCGACGATCCCCGCGCTGACAAACGTTGCCATGCCCAACGGCATGGTCATGGTGTCGCCCTCGGCAACCAGCCCGGCCCTTTCGACGCTGGAGGACAATGGCCTGTTCTTCCGCACGGCGCCCTCCGACGCACGTCAAGGTGTCGTGATGGCCCAGAACATTCTGGATCGCGGCTTTGATACCGTGGCCGTCACCTACACCAACAACGACTACGGTCAGGGCCTCGCCGACAGTTTCGCCGCCGCCTTCGCGGAACTTGGTGGAACGGTCACCTTGGTCGCCTCCCATGAAGATGGCCGCGCCGACTATTCTGCCGAGGTTGGCGCACTTGCCGCCGCCGGTGGGGACGTCCTCGTCGTTGCGGGATATATCGATCAAGGTGGTCCGGGCATCATTCGGGCAGCCCTTGACACCGGCGCCTTCGACACGTTCGTGCTGCCCGATGGCATGGTCGGCAACGCGATCACGGAACGCTTCGGAACGGAGATCAACGGCTCTTTCGGACAGTTCCCCGGAACCGACAGCGAAGGTGCAGCCATGTATTTTGATCTTGCCACTGCAGCCGGATTCGACGGTAGCGCCGCATTCTCGGCCGAAGCCTACGACGCTGCAGCCTTGATCATGCTCGCAATGCAAGCCGCCGGATCGACCGTGCCGGCAGAATATGCGGCGCATATCATGGATGTCGCCAACGGCCCGGGCGAGCCGATCCTGCCGGGAGAGCTGGGACGCGCGCTTGAACTGCTCGCGGCAGGTCAGGAGATCGATTGACGTTGGCGCAACAGCCGTTGAACTGATCGGTGGCGGCGAATCCGCGGGTGCATACCGTGAGATCGAGGTCATCGACGGCGCGATCCAGACGGTCAATTTCCGCTGATCGCGGCACGCCATCGTTGACAGGTAGACAGCCCGGTCGCGAGCCGGGCTGTTTCGCACCATAAAGGGGCGTTGCGCATGATCGTCGTCGAAGACCTTCACAAGCATTTCGGAGGGTTCCACGCCGTCGATGGCGCGAGCCTGACCATCGAGACCGGGTCGATCACTGCCCTGATCGGCCCCAATGGCGCGGGCAAGACCACGCTGTTCAACGTCATCGCGGGCGTCTTGCCCCCCACCTCGGGGCGCGTCGTCATGGATGGCGAGGACATCACCGGCCTGCCGCCCCATGTTCTGTTTTCCAAGGGCCTGTTGCGCACCTTTCAGATCGCGCATGAATTTCATTCGATGACCTGCCGCGAAAACCTGATGATGGTCCCGCCCGACCAGACCGGTGAGACGCTGTGGAACACCTGGTTCGGCCGCAAGCGCATCGCCGATGAGGAACGCGCGCTCAGGGCAAAGGCCGACGAGGTGCTGGAGTTCCTGACCATCGAACATCTCGCCGATCACCCGGCGGGCATGATCTCGGGCGGGCAGAAAAAGCTGCTGGAACTGGGCCGCACCATGATGGTCGACGCCAAGATCGTGTTTCTCGACGAGGTCGGCGCGGGCGTGAACCGCACGCTTCTCAACACCATCGGCGACGCGATCATCCGGCTGAACAAGGAACGCGGCTACACATTTTGCGTGATCGAGCATGACATGGATTTCATCGGCCGCCTCTGCGACCCGGTGATCGTGATGGCCGAGGGTCATGTGCTGGCCAAAGGCACCATCGACGAGATCAAGGCCAATGAGGCGGTGATCGAGGCCTATCTGGGCACCGGCCTGAAGAACAAGGACAAGCTGGAGGGTGCAGGCACATGAGCGACACAGCCAACCCCTACCAGAACGACCGCGGCAACAAGGACCTGTCGATCGGCAAGCCCGGTGGCGGCACCCTGACCGCATCGCCCGGAACCAAGCACGCCATGAACACAAGCCAAGCCTTCTTGATCGGCGACACGATGACGGGCGGCTATGGCAACGGCCCCGACATTTTGCACGCCTGCACCATCGCCGTGAACCCCGGCGAGATCGCGGTGATCGTGGGCCCCAACGGCGCGGGCAAATCCACCGCGATGAAGGCGGTGTTTGGCATGCTCAACGTCCGCCAAGGCTCCGTCCGGCTCGATGGCGAGGATATCACCGACCTCAGCCCGCAGGCCCGCGTCGCCAAGGGGATGGGCTTCGTGCCGCAGACCAACAACATCTTCGCCTCCATGACGGTCGAGGAAAATCTCGAGATGGGCGCCTTCATCCGCCGCGACGACATCCGCGCGACGATGGAACAGGTCTACCACCTTTTCCCGATCCTCAAGGACAAGCGCCGCCAGCCCGCGGGCGAGCTTTCGGGCGGGCAGCGCCAGCAGGTTGCCGTGGGCCGTGCGCTGATGACCCAACCCAAGGTCTTGATGCTGGACGAGCCAACAGCTGGCGTCAGCCCCATCGTGATGGACGAGCTCTTTGACCGCATCATCGAGGTCAGCCGCACCGGCATCCCGATCCTCATGGTGGAACAAAACGCCCGCCAGGCGCTGGAAATCGCCGACAAGGGCTATGTGCTGGTACAGGGCCGCAATGCCCATACCGGCACCGGCAAGGAACTGCTGGCCGACCCCGAGGTCCGCCGCAGTTTCCTCGGCGGATGAGGGGCCTTCGCATGCTGCTCGCCATGCTCTGCCTTGCCGCGACACCTGCGCTGTCCGAGCCCTGGGCCTGCGCCTTCACCGTCGAATGTGACCTGACCCAAGGCTGTGACAGCGCGGGCTTCGACGCGCAGGTCATCGCCGCAGACCATGCGGGCGATCTGTTCCTTTCGACCGCGATGGGTGACAGCCCCGTCTTGCGCCTGACGCCCGAGGGCACCCTGCCCGCCACCTATGCAGGAGCGGGGCGCGACGGCATCGCGGAACTGCTGACCATCGAGGGGGACAGCACCGCCTTGCTCAGCCTGCACTTCTTAGATGGGACCTCCTCTGTCCTGACCTATTTCGGAACCTGCGAGGCATTGGGATGAGACCTTCGGCCAGCTCGATCCCAGCCCTCGCCCGTGTCCTTGGTTGCGTCCTTGGGCTGACATGGACTGCCACACATGCTCAGGTCGCCCCCTCGGGCCAATGCGATCTCACCCCCGTTTGCGGCCCCGGGGCGCCCTGTGAGAGCGCGACGCTGAGTCTGTCTTGGACGGTCGATGGCGGGGCTGCGATGATGCTTGACGACACACCGGTGGCCCTGTCCGTGGTCGAAACGACCGAGCCCCAAACGATCCGCGTTGGCCAGACCATCTATCGCATCACAGGGCCGGATCGTCGTCTTCTCCTGTCCGAGGGGGGGCGTCCGGTGGGCACGGTCCTTGCGGGGTCGGACCCGGCCACCGTGACCGTGACGCTTGGTATGCGGCCACGGCGCTACACCGAATATCCCAATGCGATAGCGGCCAGCCGGACCTATTCGGGACCTTGTGAGGGGCTTTTTTGATGGATATTCTCAACGCCTTCGTGACGCTCCTGAATTTCGTGATCATCCCGGCCACCGCCTATGGTGCGCAACTGGCGCTGGGCGCGCTGGGCGTGACGCTGATCTACGGTATCTTGCGCTTTTCGAACTTCGCCCACGGCGACACCATGGCCTTTGGCACCATGATCGTGATCCTGTGCACGTGGGGCCTGCAAGCCGCGGGCGTGACCTTCGGGCCCCTGCCCACCGCGCTGCTCGCTCTGCCCGTGGGCATCGCGTTGACGGGTCTCTTGGTGATCGGCACCGACCGCGTGGTCTACCGCTTCTACCGCAGGCAAAAGGCCAAACCGGTGATCTATGTCATCGCCTCGCTGGGGGTGATGTTCATCATGAACGGCATCGTGCGCTTCATCATCGGTGTCGATGACCAGCGCTTCGCCGACGGCGAGCGGTTCATCATCTCCGCCCGCACCTTCCGCGACCTCACGGGGCTGGAGGAAGGGCTGGCTTTCCGCACCAGCCAGGGCATCACCATCGTGGTGGCCCTGATCGCCATGGGTCTGCTGTTTTGGTTCCTGAACCGCACCCGCACCGGCAAGTCGATGCGCGCCTTTTCCGACAACGAGGATCTGGCACTTCTGTCCGGGATCAACCCCGAACGCGTGGTGATGATCACCTGGCTGATCGTGGCGGCATTGGCGACCACGGCGGGCACGCTCTACGGTCTCGACAAGTCGTTCAAGGCCTTCACCTACTTCCAGCTTCTGCTGCCGATATTCGCCGCGGCCATCGTTGGCGGCTTGGGCAATCCGGTCGGCGCGATCCTGGGCGGCTTCCTCATCGCCTTTTCCGAGGTCGGCGTGACCTATGCCTTCCGCAAGGTGGTCGAGTACCTCGGGCCCGAGGGCTGGTCGCCCGATGGCCTGATGCAGCTTCTGTCCACCGACTACAAATTCGCCGTCAGCTTCGGCATCTTGCTGATCGTGCTCTTGTTCCGGCCCACCGGCATCATGAAGGGGAAATCGGTATGACCCGCACCCTCGACACCCGCGCCGTCCTGATGTTCGCCCTTGTGGGGATGCTGTTCATCGGCACCGGCTTTGTGCAGTCCTGGAACATCGCGCTGGGCATCTTCAACATGGGGCTGATCAGCGCGATCATGGCCTTGGGCGTGAACATGCAATGGGGCTACGCGGGCCTGTTCAACGTTGGCGTGATGGGGTTTGCGGCGCTCGGCGGGCTCGCGGCCGTGCTGGTCTCAATGCCGCCACAGGCTGACGCCTGGGCCGCGGGCGGCGTGCAGGTACTTCTGGGTCTGGTGCTCGGTGCTGCAACCATCGTGCTGGCCATCCTCAGCTGGTCTAAACTGCCCCCGGGACGCTTGCGCGCGCTGGCCATGATCGTGATCCTCGTTGGCGGTTTCTTCCTCTTCCGCTCGGTCTTTGACACCGGCGTCGCGGAGGTCGAGGCGGTGAACCCGGCCGCGGCGGGCTATCTGGGCGGGCTTGGCCTGCCCGTCATCCTCGCCTGGCCCGTGGGCGGGTTGCTGGCGGCCGGTGCGGCCTGGATCATCGGCAAGACGGCCCTTGGCCTGCGCTCGGATTACCTTGCCATCGCCACGCTGGGCATCGCCGAAATCATCATCGCCGTCATGAAGAACGAGGATTGGCTGGCGCGTGGCGTGAAAAACGTCACCGGCATCCCCGCCCCGTCCCCTACGAGGTCGACCTGCAGCAGACCGAGTGGTTCCTCGATCTGGCAACCCGGATCGGAGCCAGCCCGGTCATCTTCTCCTCGATTTTCGTCAAGCTGTGCTACGCGTCACTTTTCATCGTTGTCCTGCTCGCGCTGATCTGGCTCAGCGAGAAGGCGTGGAATTCACCCTGGGGCCGGATGATGCGCGCCATCCGCGACAACGAGGTTTCGGCCTCGGCCATGGGCAAGAACGTCAAGGCGCGCCACCTTCAGGTCTTCATTATCGGCTCGGCCGTCATCGGCATGGCGGGCGCGATGATGACGACGCTCGACAGCCAGCTCGTGCCCGGCACCTACCAGCCTTTGCGCTTCACCTTCTTGATCTGGGTGATGGTGATCGTGGGTGGATCGGGCAACAACTGGGGCGCCGTTCTGGGCGGGTTCCTGATCTGGTGGCTCTGGATTCAGGTCGAACCCATCGGCGCCTTCGTCATGCAGGGCATCACGGCGGGTATGGACCCCGACGCTTGGCTGCGGGGTCACCTGATGGACGCGGTCGCACATATGCGGCTTCTGACCATGGGGGTGATCTTGCTTCTGGTGCTGCGGTTCAGCCCACGCGGCCTGCTGCCGGAACGCTGAGAGCGGGCGCACGCGCGCCCTGATCACCCGATCTTGATGCAAGAGTGATTGGCAGAGTCTCCGAAAGTAACGGAGGCTCCCGCCAATCGCATCACACCTGCATCCCGGGAACACGTCCATGCCACATGCGCCGCGAAGCCTTGCGCTCCTCCTCGCCCTCTCGCTGCTCGGCCATGGCGCGGGCGCCACCGAGGACTTGCCTGACTATGTCATCGCCGAATTCGGCACACCGCCCACCGTGCCCGCCACCCCCTTGTCGGGGGATCTGCGCGCAGCCCTCCAGACCGCTTTCGTCGACAGCATCACGCGGTCCGAATGGGGACCGCCGCAAGACGAGGCCCTAGGCCTGATCGGTGCCTCACGCGATCCACGGCTTGGCTGGCTCATCAGCGACATGATGCGCTTTGTCAGCTCGCCCCGGCTGACACAGGCGCTGTCCGACACGGCCGCCACGCTGCTCGATATCGACGCGCCCCGGTCCAACCACTGGGACGTGATCACCAACCACCTGATCGCCTGGGAAATCCCGGCGCCGCCCGATTACCTCCGCTACAAGCGCGCAATCTTCACCACGCTCGTGCCCGATTGGGACCGGCTTTTCGTCGAAGGCGACATCGACTGGCGGCATGTGTCCTGGGGCGGCGTGCTGATCGATGACCGCGCCTTTGGCCGCACCGACGAGCCCTGCAACTGCATCCCCGCCGCCGATAACCCGGATGTCTCGACGGCAGCCGAGGCGACATGGCTGGACGATGACGACATCGTCTTCGGCATCGTCCTGAACGGCGAGGCCCGCGCCTATCCCCGACAGATCATGGAAGTGCGCGAGATGGTCAACGACACGCTTGGCGGCCGTGACCTCGCCATCCCTTACTGCACGCTGTGCGGCGCGGCGCAGGCCTATTTCACCGACAACATGCCCCGCGGTGTCGAGCGCCCGATCCTGCGCACCTCGGGCCTGCTGATCCGGTCGAACAAGGTGATGTATGATGTCGTGACCCGTTCGGTCTTCGACACGTTCCTCGGGCGTGCGGTGACCGGGCCGTTGGCCGATCGTGGCCTGCAACTGGAACAGGCCAGCGTCATCACCACAGACTGGCGCAGCTGGCGCATGGCCTATCCTGAGACCACCGTGCTGGTCGAGGCGCTGGCGCTCGGGCGCAACTTCGACTTCCGCAACGGGCGCGACGCCGACGGCCCGATCTTTCCGGTGGGCGATGTCGATCCGCGCCTACCGGTGCATGAGGATATCCTCGGCGTCGTGACCGCCTCGGGCAGGCCCGTAGCCTTCCAGCGCAGCGCGGCCATGATCGCGCTGAGCCGGGGCGAGACCGTCCGCGTCGAGAATGTGCGTCTTGTGCTCGAGGCGGGCGGCATCCGTGCGGTGGATGCCGATGGATCCGATCTGGGCAGCCATCAGGCCTTCTGGTTCGCGTGGTCGCAGTTCCACCCCGGCACGGCCCTTTGGCCCGGTTGATCCGGTCGCGCGCCGGCCGGGCCTAGCGCCCTTCGAACCGCGCGGGACGCTTGTCGAGAAAGGCCATCACCCCTTCCTTGAAGTCGCGGGTGTGGCCGCATTGGCCCTGCAACTGCCCCTCCAGCAACAATTGTTCCTCCAAGCTGTTGCCGGTGCTGGCCTGCATCACCTGCTTGATCCGCTTGAAGGCCTCGGTCGGGCCGCTGGCCAGATGGGTCGCCCGCGCACGCCATGTCGCGTCAAAGGCCTCATCGGGCACGGCTTCCCAGATCATGCCCCAATCAGCCGCTTGATTCGCGCTGATCTTGTCGGCAAAAAGCGCCGCCCCCATCGCCCGCTGCAGGCCGATCGTGCGCGGCAGAACCCATGTGCCGCCTGCGTCGGGGATCAGCCCGATCCGGGTGAAGGCCTGAATAAAGGCGGCACTTTCCGCAGCGATGGTGATGTCGCAAACCAACGCAAGGTTCGCGCCCGCCCCCGCCGCCGTCCCGTTCACAGCCGCGATCACCGGCACCGGGCAATCGACCACGGCCATCAGCATCGGGATATATTCGTCGCGCAAGGTGCGTTCGAGGTTCATGTTCGACAGGCTGGTGCGGTCGCCCAGATCCTGCCCGGAACAAAAGGCGCGCCCGGTTCCGGTCAGCACCACGACGCGGGCCGCTTTGCCCGCTTCCTGCAGCGCATGGGTGATCTCGGCGCGCATCTGGGCGTTCAGCGCGTTCATCACCTCGGGCCGGTTCAGCGTGATGACCGCCATCCCGTCATGATCGTGCCGCGTGATGGTTTGGTATAGCATGGTCCGCTCCCCGGTGGTGACCTGGGCGAGATTAGACGCGCGCCCCGGCCCCGAAAAGCCGAAACGCCGCGTCACTCGTGCAGCAGATCCTTGAGACGCGCCTGTTCCTCGGGGCTCAGCGCCGCCTCGGTCGGGGCGGTACTGGCGGCGCGGCGGCGGATGTACACCAGTGAAAGGCCCCCGCCCACAAGCAGCATCAGCGCGGGCGCCAGCCACAAGACCACGTTCGACCCGCTCATCGTCGGACGCAGCAAAACGTATTCTCCGTAGCGGTCGACGATATAGGCCACCGTCTCTTCGTCGCTGTCGCCCGCAACCAAACGCTCGCGCACCAAAAGACGCAGATCGCGGGCCAGTTCTGCGTTCGATTCGTCGATGGATTCGTTGCGGCACACGACACAGCGCAAGCCCGCCGAGATGTCGCGCGCGCGTTCCTCCAGCACCGGATCAGGCAAGATCTCGTCGGGCTGAACGGCGCCTCGCGGGCGCCGCCATGGCAAGCATCAGGGCAAGCACAAGCGCCCTCATTCCGCGGGCACCCCTTGCGGCTGGGCCGGTGCCTTGGCGGCACCTGCGGCAAAACGGTAGCGCCGGTCGCTCAGGCTCAGGAAACCACCAAGCGCCATGATGATCGTCCCGCCCCAGATCCAGTTGGCAAAAGGCTTGATCCATGTGCGCAGCGCCCAGCCACCGCCCGTCTGCGGATCGCCAAGCGCAAGGTAGACGTCGCGGGTCCAGCCGCTGTCGATCCCCGCCTCGGTGGTGGGCATGGCAGCAACGGGATAGAACCGCCGCTCGGGATGCAGCAGCGCGATCTGCTGCCCTTCGGCATCTCGCACGGCGACATGGGCCATGGTCGATATGTAGTTGGGGCCGCGCACATTCTCGTCCACGCTCAACAGTTCGATCTCATAGGCACCGACGCGGTAGGGCTGTCCCTGCTCGGCCACGCGGATATCCTCGACCTGATAGCCGGTCAGGGCGACCACACCGAACATGGTGACGCCAAATCCCGCATGGGCGACCGTCTTGCCCCAATCCGCGCGCGGCAACCGCCAGAGCCGACCGAAGCGCGCGGCGGTGGCCCCGCGCCCGGTGCGCGACCAAAGATCCACGGCCGCGCCCGCGACCAGCCAGACCGACAGGGCGACGCCGATGGGCGACAGCGCCGATTGCCCGGTGAACACCGCCCAAGTCAGAAGGCCTATCGCAAGCGCCAGCACGAAGGCTGGCACCAGAGCCACGAGGGTACGGCCCAGCTTGGCCCGTTTCCACGGCATCATCGCACCGATGGGCAGAGCCACGGCAAGGCCGAGGACAAAGGGCGTGAAGGCCATGTTGAAGAAGGGCGGGCCAACCGAAAGGGTGCGGTCCCAAAACATTTCGGCGATCAGGGGCCAGATCGTGCCGATGAAGACGACGAAGGTCGAGACCGCCAGAAGCAGGTTGTTGACCACAAGCCCGCTTTCGCGGCTGACCATGGAAAAGATGCCCTTGGCCTCCATCGCACCGGCGCGAAAGGCAAAGAGCAGCAGCGCGCCGCCCATGAAAAAGGCGAGGATCATCAAGATGAACACGCCGCGTTCCGGGTCATTGGCGAAGGCATGCACCGATGTCAGGACGCCCGACCGCACAATGAAGGTCCCGATCAGCGAGAAGCCAAAGGCAAGAATGGCCAGCAAGATGGTCCAGCTTTTCAGCGCCTCGCGCTTTTCCACCACGATGGAGGAATGCAGCAAGGCGGCCGCGATCAGCCATGGCATCAGCGAGGCGTTTTCGACCGGGTCCCAGAACCAGAACCCACCCCAGCCAAGCTCGTAATAGGCCCACCAAGACCCCAGCCCGATCCCGATGGTCAGGAAGACCCAGGCCGCCAGCGTCCAGGGCCGCACCCAACGGCCCCAGGCGGCGTCGACACGCCCCTCGATCAGGGCGGCGACGGCGAAGGAAAAGGCCATCGAAAGGCCGACGTAGCCCAGATAGAGAAAGGGCGGGTGGAAGGCGAGACCGGGGTCTTGCAGCAAGGGATTCAGATCCTGCCCGTCAAATGGAGGGATCTCCAGCCGGATGAACGGGTTTGAAGTGAAGAGGATGAAGGCGAAGAACGCCACCGAGACCGAAGATTGCACGGCCAGCACACGCGCCTTGAGGGTCGGGGGCAGGTTCGAGCCGAACCAGGACGCGCAGGCCCCGAACAGCGTCAGGATCAGCACCCACAACAAGAGCGATCCCTCGTGGTTCCCCCAGACGCCCGAGATCTTGTAGAGCATCGGCTTGTCGGTGTGCGAATTCGCCGTCACCAGGTTCAAGGAGAAGTCCGAGGTGACGAAGGCATAAGTCAGCGCGGCAAAGCTGAAAGCCGTCAGCAGGAATTGCGTGGTCGCGGCGGGGTCCGCCACGGCCATCCAGGCGGCATTGCCGCGGTGTGCACCGACCAGCGGCACGATCATCTGAAACACCGCCACCATGCAGGCGAGGATCAGGGCGAAATGTCCGAGTTCTACGATCATGGGTTCTACCTTAGGCCCTGCGGCACCCAGCGCCAATAGGATGCGGCATCGCTTCACATCGGATTGACCGTGTCAAACAGGCGCGCCCCCGCCCCTGCGCGCGTCACTCTGGCCGATCGGCGGCCGTCCGTATTTGGGGGAAGATGAAGGGGTTGGCGATTGCGGTCCGGGGCGGTGCCTCAGGCGACCTCGCGCCCCAATGCGGCGGTATAGATCTCGAACCAGCTCTGGCGGTCGAGCGAGACCTTGCCGGCATCGCCAAGCGAGCTGATCCGTCGCAGGCTGTTGGTTCCCATCACCGGCAAGACGACCGCGGGATGGCGCAAGAGCCAGGCCACTGCCACGGCATCGGGACCGACGTCCGCTTGCGCCCCGATCCGGGACAGCACCTCGCGCACCGCGCTGCCCTCCTCGCCGAAAGCCGCCCGCCCGCCAGCGGCGACCAGGCCATGATCGGCACCGATTTCTCCTGCATCCAGGCAACTTCGCCATCGGTCAGGGGCGCGTGGTGCAGCACGCTCAGCTCGATCTGGTTGGTGGCGAGCGGCGTTTCCATGGCCGATTGCAGCAATGACCAATCGTGGCGCTTGAAGTTCGACACGCCCACCGCGCGCACCTTGCCTGCCGTGACCAGAGTGTCGAGCGCTAGCCCGGTTTCCTCGTGATGCATCAGCGGATCGGGGCGGTGGATGAGCAAAAGGTCGATCACCTCGATCCCCATCGCCTTGAGCGAATGTTCGACGCTGGCGGTGATGTGATGGGCCGACGTGTCGTAGTATTTGACCCGGCGGTCGGCGTAACGGCCCACCGGCGCGATGATGTCGCATTTGGTCACGATCTCGATGCGGTCTCGCAGGCCGGGGGCCGCGCGCAGCGCATCCCCCAAAATCGCCTCGGCGGTATAGCCGCCGTAGATGTCGGCCTGATCCATCGTGGTGATGCCTTGGGCCAGACAGGCCTCGATCTTGGCCTGCACATGGGCGGGCGAGGTGTCGGCGTCATCGCCCAGCCGCCACATGCCGTAGACGATGCGGGAGCAGTCCAGCGGTCCAAGTTTCACACGGTCCATCAGCGTCTTTCTCCTGTTGCCAGCGGTGTCACGGGCGGGCTGGCCGGGACGCGCCCATAGGCATGGGGCAGCGAGCAGGTCTTGAGATGCGGCATGACCAGCCGCCCGAAATGGTCGCATTCGTCCATATGCGGATAGCCCGAAAAGATGAAGGCCCGGATGCCCATCTTCTGGTATTGCTCGATCTCCGACAGCACCTGATCGGCCGATCCGACCAGCGCAGCCCCGCAGCCCGAGCGCGCGCGGCCGATCCCGGTCCACAGATGCCGCTCGACATAGCCGAACTTGTCCGCAAGCTCCCGCGCCTTGGCCTGATGGCTGACGCCAAGAGAGCCACTGTCGAGCGCACGCTCACGGATCAACTGCCCCAACTCGTCATCGAGTTTCGACACCAAGTGTTCGGCATAGTCCCGCGCCTCGGCCTCGGTGTCGCGCACGATCATGTGGACGCGCAGCCCGTAGTCGAGTGTGCGCCCATATCTTTCCGCAACCTTATGCACGTCCTTCATCCGTTGGGCGATCTGGTCCTTGGGTTCGGGCCACATCAGGTAGACGTCGCAATGCTGGCCGCAAAGCTCCAGCGCGTCGGGGGAATAGCCGCCGAAATACAATAGCGGCCCGCCGGTCTGGTAGGGTCTGGCGGGATCGGTCATCAGGCCCGCGAACTGATACACCTGACCTTGGTAGTTGATCGCGTCGCAGGTCCAGGCCTGTTTCAGGACCTCGACCACTTCGCGCGAGCGTTGGTATCGAAAGGCGCTCTCGGCCTTTTCGCCGGGGAAATCGGAGGAGATGATGTTCACCGTCAGCCGCCCCTCAAGCATGTGGTCGAGCGTTGCGATGGTGCGCGCCAGCATGATCGGCTGCATCTCGCCGCAGCGCACCGCGGCAAGGAAATTGATCTTGTCGGTGATCGGTGCGCAACCCGCCACAAAGCTGAGCGTATCTTGCCCGACCTGATAGGAAGACGGGCACAAGATGTTGCGGAACCCGTGGCTCTCGGCCCGTTTCACGATGCCAGAGCAATGCGCCCAGCTGGACCTGAGCCGCCCGTCGGGCACGCCGAGATATTCGTAATCGTCCGAGCAGAGCGCGGCGAACCAGCTGACCTCGGCGGCGTCGAGATCGGCGGATGTGACGGGAACGACGGTCATGGTGCAGGCCCTCCCAAGCCTTTGGACTGGACAAGGGTTAGTGCTCGCGGCAACGTATATCAATGGTAGATCAATATCGGCCCTGAGGCGATGCGCGGCGCCCTTCCCACCTATCTCCGGATCGCCGAGCGGCTGACCCGCGATATCGCGGCCGGTCGCCTGACGCCCGGTGACCGCCTGCCGCCCGAACGGGTGATGGCGACCGAACTGTGCGTGACGGTCACCACCTTGCGCAAGGCGCTGGCGGTGCTGACGGACCGCGGCCTTCTGGAGCGGCGACAGGGGTCCGGCAACACGATACGGGCGGGCGACACCGGGCAGGCGGTCTCATGCGCTGTTCCGGCTGGAGAGGCCCGAGGGGGGTGGCTTGCCCACCGCCGAGTTGATCGCGCTCGATCACCGCGACAAGCCCGAAGACCTGCCCGATCTGGGCAGCACGGCACGCCACGCATGGAACATCCGCCGTGTGCGCGCGCTCGACGGGGTGCCGGTGGCGGTCGAGGATATCTGGCTCGACGGGCGGTTCAACGGGCGGCTCACGCCCGCGACGGTCTCGGAATCGCTCTATCGCAGCTACCGTGACCTATTCGGGCTGACGATCGCGCGGGCCGAGGACCGGCTGGGCGCGGGGCCCCTGCCCGATTGGGCGGGCGAGCGTCTGGCGCGCGCCCCGGCGCCATCATGGCCCTTGCCCGTCGCCGCGCATTCACGGCAGATGGGCGCATCGCCGAGGTCTCCTCAACATGGTTCGACCCCGATCGCGCGGCCTATGTCGCACGCCTTCCGTGACACTGGAAAATACATTGGGGCAAGGAGCAAGACGCGCATGACCCGTTATGGCATCATCGGTTCCGGCATGATGGGGCAGGAGCATATCCGCAACATTGCCCTGTTGCCCGGCGCGACGCTTGGCGCCTTTGTCGAACCCGATGCAGGCATGGCGGCGGCGACGCTGGCTTTGATGCCGCAAGCGGTGCGCTGCCCCGACATCGCATCGCTTCTGGCGCGCAAGGATATCGACGCGCTGGTGATCGCCTCGCCCAACCATCTGCATGTGGGCCAGCTGCAGGAGATCGCGGCCATCCGCCCCCTGCCCGTTCTGGTTGAAAAACCGCTCTACACCGATGAGGCTCAACTGCCCGCGCTGGAGCGTTTGGCGCGCGACTACCCGGCTCCGATCTGGGTGGCGATGGAATATCGCTACATGCCGCCCGTGCAGCTTCTGCGCGATATGGCGGGCACGGCCACTGGCGGGATCAAGATGCTGACGATCCGCGAGCACCGCTTTCCGTTTCTGGAAAAGGTCGGCGACTGGAATCGCTTCAACCGCAACACCGGCGGCACGCTGGTCGAGAAATGCTGCCATTTCTTCGACCTTATGCGGCTGATCCTCGACGATGAACCGGTGCGCGTGATGGCGAGCGCCGGACAGGCCGTGAACCATCTGGACGAACGCTACGAAGGCGAGACGCCCGACATCTGGGACCATGGCTATGTGATCGTCGATTTCGCCAGAGGTGCCCGCGCGATGCTGGAACTGTGCATGTTCGCCGAAGGCGCGCGCTATCAAGAAGAGATTTCCGCAGTGGGGCCATCGGGCAAGATCGAGGCGCTGGTGCCGGGGCCGGGGCGGTTCTGGAACCATGACCTTGGCCCCGCGCCCGTGCCACGCGTCATCGTCAGCCCCCGCAACCCCACCGGTCCCGTCGAGCACGAGGTGCCGGTCGATCCGCGCCTTCTGGAGGCGGGCGACCACAACGGGTCTACCTTCTACCAGCACGAGCGCTTTCTGGAGGTCGTTCGCGGCAGGCCCGCCCCGAGGTGACGCTGGCCGATGGCGCGGCTGCCGTCCCGCATGGGCCGCGCCGCACAAGAAAGCGCGCGCACGGGTCAGGCGGTTTCGCTGGTCTGAGCGGCGGTATAGGCTGGGTCCATGAAACGGCGTATCGACATCGGCATCGACAGGGGCGGCACGGGCTGCCGGGTGGCACTGTCGCTTGACGGCGGCCCCATAGCCCTGACGCGGGGCGGCCCGGCCAATATCGTGACCGACCTGGCGGCGGCCGAGGCCGCCATAAGGCTCGCGCTGACCGAGGCATTGGCTGCGCGGGGCTTTGGGTTCGACGCGATGGTCGATGCCCGCGTCTGCGCAGGATTGGCAGGCGGACGCTTGCCGGGAGCCGCCGATGCCTTCGCCACCCGCCTGCCCTTTCTCGCCTATGTGGTCGATGACAGCGTCACCGCGCTGGAGGGCGCCTTTGGCGGGGCGGAGGGGACGCTGATCAACCTTGGCACCGGATCCTTTTGCATCCGGCGCGATGCGCGCGGGATCACCCATCAGGGCGGCTGGGGCTTTGTGCTGGGCGACGAAGGCTCGGCGGCATGGTTCGGGCGCTTGGCCCTGTCCGAACTGCTCAAGATCGAGGACGGACGGCTGCCGCGCTACGCGGACGACCCGCTGACCTTGGTGCTGCACAAGGCCTTGGGCGCGCATCCGGTGCTCTTCGCGCGCGACGCCCGGCCCGAGGATTTCGCAGCGCTTGCGCCCTTGGTCCTGCAATGCGAGAGCCCGTGGTCAGAAGATCTGCTCGAACGCGTCGGCGCGGAGGTGGTCTTGGCCCTGCGCCAGATCAGCCATCCCAAGGGGAGGCGCCTGGGCGCTGACGGGCGGCTTTGCCGGTATCCTCAGGCCGCGCTGGGCCAAGTCTATACGGGCAGGCCTGCAAGAGCCGATGGGCTCCGCCCTTGACGGGGCGCTCGCGCTGGCACGGGGGCTACCGTGATGTTCTATACCGGGCTCGACATTCTCGACGGCGACGGGTTGCGCGCCGACATGGTGCTAAGGATCGTGGACGGTCGCATCCAAGAGGTTCGCCCTCGCCGAACCGGCGAGACTGCGACCGACCTGTCCCGCGGCGGCCAGAACGCCTTGGTCTGCCCCGGCTTTCTCGACCTGCAGGTGAACGGCGGCGCGGGGCTGATGCTGGGCGATTGCCGGACGCAAGGCGATGTCTCGCGGCTGGCCGCCGCGCATTGCGCGGGGGGGGCATTGGGCCTGATGCCCACCCTGATCTCGGACAGCGCGCCCGAGATCGCGCGCATCATCGATCTTGTGGCGCAGGCCGCCTCCACCGATCCCGCCATTCTCGGCCTGCATCTGGAGGGCCCCCATATCGCCATCACGGGCGCGCATGACCCGGCGCAACTGCGCCCGATGACCGATGCGGACTTCGATCTCTACCAACGCGCGGCAGCCCGGCTGCCGCGTCTTCTGATCACGCTCGCCCCCGAGCAGGTGACGCCCAGCCAGATCGCGGCGCTGGCGCAGGCCGGCGTGATTGTCTCGCTGGGGCATTCCGGCGCGGGGTATGACGCCGCACAGGCCGCCTATGCCGCGGGCGGGAAGCACGTCACGCATCTGTTCAACGCCATGTCCGGCCTTCATCACCGCGAACCGGGCATGGTCGGCGCGGCGCTCGACCATGCGCGCTGGATCGGACTGATCGCGGATGGTGTGCATGTTCATGACGCTGGACTAAGGCTGGCATGGGCGGCGGCGCGCGACAGGCTGATCCTCGTCAGCGATGCGATGGCGGTCGCCGGAACCTCTGACGACAAATTCAACCTTGCAGGGCGGCGGATAAAGCGATCGGGCGGGCGGCTCACGCTGGCTGATGGCACGCTTGCCGGGGCCGATATCAGCATGATCGATGCGGTCCTCCACATGGCGACGGCCACAGGCGCGCCCCTGACCGAGGTGCTGCCGCTGGCCTTCGACGCGCCGCATCGGCTTCTGACCGGCCTGCCCAACAAGATCGAACCGGGCAGGCCCGCACGCCTTTGTGCCTTGGCGCGGAAGGGCTGACCGCGTTCACCACAGGTGGCGACTGGCAGCACGTCTAGAGAGAGGCTCCGACAAGCGACCCGATCAGGCTGGTCACGGCCATAGCCACGACGCCCCAGACCACGACCCGGAGCGCGCCCCTTCGGCGCGAGGCGCCTCCGGCCTGAGCCCCGAGCGCCCCCAGCGCCCCAAGGGCCAGCAGGGTCGCTCCCGCGACCCAGACCTGAAGGCTGTCGAGCGGGGCCGCCGCCCCACGGCCAACGGAATCGAGGCCCCCGCAGCAAAGGTCAGGGCCGAGACCAGCGCCGCCTGTAACGGGCGCGGTGGCGACAGGTCGGTCAGCCCGATCTCGTCGCGCAGATGGGCTCCAAGCGCGTCGGCCTCGGTCAGGTGTTCGGCCACCTCGCGCGCCAGCGGTGGCGGCAGGCCGCGGGTCTCGTAGATCGCGGTCAACTCATCCAGTTCCGCCTCGGGGTGGTGCTTGAGCTCGCGCCTTTCCTTGGCGATGTCGGCCTGTTCCACATCCTCCTGGCTGGAGACGGAGACATATTCCCCCGCCGCCATGCTCAGCGCGCCTGCCGTCATGCCCGCGATGCCGGCGAGCAAGATGGTGACGTGATCGGCCGCCCCCGCTGCCACCCCCACGATCAGTGACGCGGTCGACAAGATGCCGTCGTTCGCCCCCATGACGGCCGCCCGAAGCCAACCCGACCGACTGGACAGATGCGGTTCAAGATGAGCAGACGGGATGCCATGGTGGATCGGCCGCACCATCACCCCAACCCCATCTTGCCGGGGTTCAGGATGTTGTGCGGATCGACGCCGTGCTTGATCGCACGCATCATAGCCATGGCACCGGGGCCAAGTTCGCGCTCCAGATAGGGCGCCTTGCCCTGCCCGATGCCATGCTCGCCCGTGCAGGTACCGTCCATCGAAATCGCCAGATCATTCAGCCAGCCGATGAAACCCTCGGCCTGCGCGACCTCGGCCGCATTGTCGGTATCGACCAGCAGCAGGCAATGAAAATTGCCGTCGCCGACATGGCCGACGATGGGCGCCAGCATGCCCATGGACGCCAGCCGGTCCTGCGCGGCACTGACGCAATCGGCCAGACGGCTGACCGGCACGCAGACATCGGTCGAAAGGCCCTTGGCACCTGGGCGCAGTTGCAGCCCCGCCCAATAGGCATCGTGGCGCGCCTGCCAGAGCCGGTTGCGGTCTTCTTCACGCGCCGTGAATGTGAAGCCGGTGCCGCCCATCTCGGCCGCGATCTCGCCAAAGGATTGCGCCTGTTCGGCAACGCTCGCCTCGGACCCGTGGAATTCGAGCAGCAAAAGCGGCGCCTCGGGCAGAGACAACCTGGAATAGGCGTTGACCGCGCGCACCTGCAGCGCATCCAGCAACTCGATCCGCGCGACGGGGATGCCGTATTGGATCGTCGCGATCACGGCGTTGCAGGCCGCGCCCACGTCGGGAAAGGAACATGTCGCGGCCGACACCGCCTCGGGGATGCCCTGCAAGCGCAGGGTCAGCTGCGTGATCACCCCCAGCGTGCCCTCCGAGCCGACCATCAGCCGCGTGAGATCATAGCCTGCGCTGGTCTTGCGCGCGCGTTGGGCGGTCGTCACCACCTCGCCCGAAGGCAAGACGGCCTTCACCGCCAGCACATTGTCCTTCATCGTGCCGTAGCGGACCGCATTGGTGCCCGAGGCCCCGGTCGCGGCCATGCCGCCAAGCGAGGCGTCGGCACCCGGATCGACCGGAAAGAACAGACCAGTGGCCCGCAGATGCGTGTTCAGCGCCTTGCGCGTCACGCCGGGCTGGATCACGGCATCCATATCCTCGGCATTCACTTGAAGAATAGCATTCATGTCCTTGAAATTAAGTGAAATACCTCCGGCAGGCGCATTGACGTGCCCCTCAAGGGAGCTGCCCGCCCCGAAGGGAATGACGGGCACATGATACTCCGAACAGATGGCCATGATCGCCTGCACCTCTTCTGTCGAAATGGGGCAGATCACCGCGTCGGGCGGCTGGTTGCGTAGCCATGTGGCAGTATGGGCATGCTGCGCGCGCAGTGCCTGCCCGGTTTCAACCCGTTCGCCGAAGCGCTGGCGCAACACGTCTATCGCGGTCGCGATGCCGATCTCGTTGCGCTCAAGGTCGTCGATCTGCATCGGCATCTGCGTTCCCTTTCCAGCCTGCAAGGCGAAGCATACAGGCACCGCTTTCGGACCCACAAGCGCACCCGGCGATTCGCGGGCGATCGGTCGCATAGTCAGGAAATACCTACTCGCAGCTCGCGATCGGAAATCCTAACCTCACCCCACTTTCAAGCAGCGTACCCGGTCGCCCATCTGGCACCTCTATTCGTACCGCCAGAAAGCCATGGGCTCCGGATAACCCATTCTTCATCGGAGTTTCCCCATGACACGAATTCATCACGGCCTCGGCCGCCTCGACCGATTCACCAAGGCGTGCCTCGACGGCGAGGCGACCAACAACGCCAAAGCCAAGGCGCTCTTGCCGCAGTTCTTCGGCCGCCTCGCCCCGGCCAACCCGCTGCAGTGGAGCAGGCCAAACACGGATCTGGTCGCGATCTTCGACGCGCTTGTGGCGGGCATGCTGCGCACCGACATCGTCGAAGGGTAAGCCGATCTTAAGGCATGACCTTCTTCGGGCAGTTCGTCGATCACGACGTCACCTTCGACGTCAGTTCCGCCATCGGCGGGGTCGCCGACCCGCGCACCATCCGCAATGTGCGCACCCCCAACCTCGACCTTGATTGCGTCTATGGCGACGGACCTGAGGCCAGCCCGCATCTCTACACCACCTGGACCGATGCCAACGCGGTCGAACACGAGGGTTTCTTGCTCTTCGGCCGTGCGGCCAGCCCCCTCGACCTGCCCCGGACCTGCAAGGGCACGGCCCTGATCGGTGATCCGCGAAATGACGAGAACATCTTCATCAGTCAGATCCAGGGCCTATTCATCTGCCTGCACAATATCTTGCTGAACGAGGTCATCACGGGCACGCCGCTGGGTCTGACCGTCAAGGATCGCGCCATGCAGGGCACGAGCCAGGACGTCTGGACTGCGCAGGTTCTGCCGCCGATGAGCGATTTCGAGGTCGTGCGCCGCATCATCCGGCTGCACTACCAGTGGATCGTGATGACCGATTTCTTGCCACAGATGGTCACCCCTGCCATCGTCGAGGCCTGCCGGTCCAGCGACCCCTTCGGCCCCGCCGCGGCGCTGATGCCGGTCGAATTCTCGGGCGCGGTCTATCGCTTCGGCCATGCGACGGCGCAAGATGCCTACAGGCTCAAGCCGGGCGGGGCGATGCAGCGCCTGTTCGATCAGCCCGGCTTCGCACCGCGTGACCCGGCGCATGACATGGCCATGTCCGAGTTCTTCGGACCCTCGGCGCAGAAGGCGCGACCGGTCGGCACGACGGTTGCGGAATCGCTCTTCGAACTGCCCTTCGTGCGGCATGGCATCACCATGCCCGACGGCACGCAAGTGTCGCTGGCGCAGGCCAAGAAACTGCCGCTGCGCAACATCTTGCGCGACCGGTTCGCGCTGCACATCGCCAATGGCCAGCGTCTCGCCGGGCTTCTGGGCCATGATCCTGTGGCGGTGCCACAGACGCTTGCCGACGCAGGCATCACCAAGACGCCCCTGTGGTTCTACGCTCTGCAGGAAGCCGATGCCGCGGGCGGAAAACTCGACAAGGTGGGGGGCACGGTCGTCGCCTCGGTCCTGTGGCGGCTTTTGCGCTGCGACGAAAGCAGCTACGTCCATATCGCCGATTTCCAGCCCCTGCCGGATTTCGCCACACTGGCCAACATGGCGGCCTTCGTGGAAACCCACCGCGATGGGTTGCCGCAGCGCACAACCTTGTTCTGCAGTTGAGACCCATCGGCCCTGCCACGACCTGCGACGCCTTGGCAGGGCCGCCCTCTTGTCATCGAGGCGGGCATGACGTCACATGTCAGCCGCGTGACCCGGGAGGACTGACATGACACGACCCACGCCCCTGTGGCTCCTCGTGGTTCTGCAAGGCGGCATATCGGCGGCCTCACTTGTTGTGGAAATCGTCGCGGGCCGGATGCTTGCGCCGCATGTGGGCATGTCGCTCTATACGTGGACGGCGGTGATCGCTGTCGTGCTTGCAGGGTTTTCCGCGGGGCACTGGTGGGGCGGGCGCCTGGCGGCGCTGCCGACCGACCGCGCGCTGGCCTGGACCGGGGGGCAACGCTCGCAGCGGCTCTGACCACGGCGGCGGCAGTTCTGATCTTGCCGATGGTGGCGGGGCCGGTGCTGGCCGTTGTGACAAGCCCGATCTGGGGGATCACTGCGCTGACGATGGTGGTGTTCTTCCTGCCGTCCTTCTTCGCGGGAGTGCCCGCCCCGGTGCTGGCCCAGATCGCCATCACCGCCAATCCCGATCGCTCGGGCCCGGCGCTGGGGGCGATGTTCGCTTCGGGTGCGGTGGGGGCCATCGCGGGCGTGCTGCTGGCGGGGATCGTGTTCATCGCCTGGCTCGGCTCAGCCCTGACGCTGGTGGTGGTGACCCTCGTCTACATCGCATCGGGGCTCTTGTTCTTCTGGCTCGCGCACGCTCGCGCGCCTTCGCCATAGCTTTGCTGGCAGGCGCGGCGGCGGCGGGCATGGCAGGGCTGGCGCTGGCCGCGCCTCAGCAGTGCCAGCAGGAGACACAGTATTTCTGCCTGCGGGTCGAAGATCTGTCGGCAGACCCCAGCAGCCCCGTGCATCTGATGGTGATCGACCATCTGGCCCACGGGATCAGCGCTCGCGACCTGCCAGAGGTTCAGTTCACCGTGCACGGCGCGATGCTCGACACGTTGACACGCCTGCGCGCCCCCCGCGAGGATTTCAGCACCTACGTGATTGGCGGAGGATCGTTCTCCGTCCCGCGCAGCCTGCTGGCGCAGGGCGCTGGCCCGATGACCGTGGCCGAGATCGACCCCGAGGTGACGCGACTGGCAGAACAGGAGTTCTGGTTCGACACATCCGCCGCCGAAATCTGGCACGAGGATGCCCGCCGCGCCCTTCTGATCAGGCCCGCGGCGCAGTTCGACATCATCATCGGCGATGCTTTCACCGATGTGGTGGTGCCCGTGCATCTGGTGACGCAAGAATTCTTCGAGCTTGTAGCGGCCCGCATGACGCCCGAGGGGACGTTCTTGATGACGGTCATCGACTACGAGGACCGGCTAGGCTCGCTCGGGTCCATCGTGATGACGCTCCGCGAGGTCTTTCCGGTGGTCGAGGTCTGGACGCAAGCGGGCCAGCCTGCGCCAGGGTCGCGCATGGTCTTTGCCGTGGTCGCGGGAGCGGTCGAGACGCCGGTCAGCCAGTTCACCGCCCCTGCGCCGGACCTGATGAGTTTCGCCGCGCTCGATGACCGGTTCATCCGGGCGCTGGCAGCGGATCGGGGGATGATCCTGACTGATGATTACGCGCCGATCGACCGGTTGATGGGGCGGCCGGATTGAGGGTCGCTTTGGTCTATTGGTACGCCTGAAGGCGCACAAAGCCGTCACGCAAACAGGTCGTGGCACAGTTCCAGCGCCTCGATCAGCACATCCACCTCGCCTTCGGTGTTGTACATCCCGAAACTCGCCCGACAGGTCGCGGTGACGCCCAGATGTTCCATCAGGGGGCCGGCGCAATGCTGGCCGGCGCGCACCGCCACGCCCTTCTTGTCCAGCACGGTCGAGATGTCATGCGCATGGGCCGCACCCTCCAGCGTGAAGGAAAAGATCGCCCCCTTGTTGACTGAGTTTCCCTGCACATTCAGCCAGTTCAGCCCATCCAGCCGCGCACGCGCATAATCGCGCAACCGCGTCTCATGGGCTGCGATATTCGCCATCCCCACGCCCATCATGTAGTCGAGCGCCACGCCCAACCCGATCTGCTGCACGATGCCCGGCGTTCCCGCTTCGAATTTCATCGGCGGGTCGTTGTAGATCACGCGGTCGCGGTGCACCTCGCGGATCATGTCGCCGCCCCCGATGAAGGGGCGCATCTCGGCCATGCGGGCGGATTTGATGTGGATCGCGCCCGACCCCGAGGGGCCGTAGAGCTTGTGGCCGGTGATGGCATAGAAATCCGCCCCCAGCGCATCGAGGTCTAGCGGCATGTGAACGGCCGCCTGCGAGCCGTCGAGCAGGACCGGAACGCCCTTCGCATGGGCCGCATCGATCACGGGCTTCACGTCAAAGACCGTGCCCAGAACGTTCGACATATGCGACATCGCCACCAGTTTCGTTTTTGGCCCGATGGCGTCGATCATTGCCTGCGGGTCCAGATCGCCATTGGCGTCGACCTCCACCCATTTCAGCACCACGCCCTGCCGTTCGCGCAGGAAATGCCAAGGCACGATATTGGCGTGATGCTCGGCGATGGTCAGCACGATCTCGTCGCCCGGCCCCAACCGAGGCATGGCCCAACCATAGGCGATCAGGTTGATGCCTTCGGTTGCGCCGCTGGTGAAAACGATCTCGTTCTCGTCCTTCACGCCCAGAAAGCGCGCGATGGTGCCGCGCACACCCTCGTATTTCTCGGTCGCCAACGTCGACAGGTAATGCAGGCCCCGGTGCACGTTGGCATATTCCTGCGCATAGGCGCGCGTCACGGCGTCGATCACCGCCTGCGGCTTCTGCGCGCTTGCGCCATTGTCGAGGTAGACCAATGGCTTGCCGTTCACCTGCCGTGACAGGATCGGGAAGTCTGCGCGGATCGCTGCGATGTCATAGCTCATTCAGACCGTCCCGAAGGTGATGCCGAGCATGGTCAGAACCAGGCTCAGGGTAACAAGGATCGCAAAACCCGACAGCAGGGTCATGACGAAGACCATCCCCAGCGACGTGAAGCCGTGCAGCGTGGCGATGAAATTGACCAGCAGCCACAAGAACAGACCCAGCGCCAGAACGGTGATCAGCCCGGCCACCGGCGGGATGAGAAGGAGGGCGGCCAGTTGCACCACCTGCACGCACAGAAAGATGAACTGCAGCCAAACGATCAGCAAAAGCGCCTCTTCAAAGCGGCCGGTGCCGCCGAACAGCCGCCCGATCTGCGTGATTGCATGGGCCATCATGTAAAGAAACGCCGCCTGCAAACCGCCCATGACCACGGGCGATGACCCCATCGGCCCGGTCAGCGGGCCGCCCTGCGGCAGCCCTGCCAGCAGGTACAGCAGATCGCCCAAGAGCATAGACAGCACGATCACCAGCGCGAAGGCCAGCCACAGCGCCTGACGCGGCACGCCCAGACTCAGGACCGTTTCGGCCCCTTCGCGCGGGTTCGACACCGTGTCGCGCGCCATGCGCAGGAGCGGTCCGAGGCTGAGAAGTCGGGTCATGGGCCGGTGTCCGCCTCGGGTTCGCGTTGCGCCTCGCGAAGCGACATGCCCCAGATGGCCAGAAAGGCAACCAGCAAGATCACCCCTGCGACGGTCTGCGCCGGGCCCGGCCCGACGAAGCCCGCGACAAGGCCATGGAACAGCCATGCGGGCGATGTGGCCAGAAGCGACCAGAAGAGCGCCAGACGGGCCGAATACCATGTGCCGCGCCCGCCCCAGATCTTGGCCAGGAGATGCGTGACAGCCGCCACCGCATAGGCCGCAAGCGGCCAGATCATCATCATGGCGAAAAAGGTGATCGACAGCACCGCCTCAAGCGGTGCCGCTCCTTCGGGGGCAAGATAGGCCTCACGGCTCAGGCGCGGCCATTGCGCGACGAAGATCACGAAACAGGCCGCAATCAACATCGCCAGCGCCCGGTCCTCGCGCCGGCCCATCGACAACAGGCGACGCATCACGGCGCCGGGGCGGCGCCATGTGGCCACGATATCGGTCGTCACCGCCATGGGATCAGCCGCGCTCCGCCGCTCCGAGCCACAGCTGCAACCGGGTGCGGATGTCGTCTTGCAAGGTGGCGTCCTCGATCTCTTGGATCGCCTCGTCGATGAAGGCGAGAACCAGCAGGTCGGTCGCCGTCTCGCGCGGGACACCACGGGCTCGCAAGTAGAACAAGGCCGTCTCGTCGATCGCCCCCGTGGTCGAGCCATGCGAGCATTTCACATCGTCGGCGTAGATCTCCAGCTCGGGCTTGGCCTGAAACGACGCTTCCTCATCCAGAAGCAACGCCTGACTGATCTGGTAGCCATCGGTCTTTTGCGCGCCGGGTTTCACCAGGATCTTGCCCTGAAACACGCCCTCGGCCCCGTTCCGCAGCACCTTCTTGAACACCTGACGGCTTTCGCAGCGCTCGGCCCCGTGGGTGACAAAGACCGTGTCGTCATGGTGAAAGGCCTGCAGCTTGCCGTCGCCCATGGCCGCCCCGGCCACCTGTGCGCTGGCGTCATCGCCGGTCAGCTCGATCACATGCTCGTTGCGCGTCATCACGCCATTCACCGTGAGGGTGAAGGATTTATAGGCACTTTCCATCCCCAGACGCGCGAACATATGGGTCGCCGCCCGGCGTTCGTGATCACGCCCCTGCGCGCGCACATGGTGGAACGCGCCGCGGTCGGCCACGCTGATCTCCATGCATTTGTTGAAGCGCGCTGCAGCCGGCCCGTTTTCGAGGATGGTCAGTTCCGCCCCCTCCTCGACCCGCACGACATGGTGCAAGATCGCATCCGATGTCTCGGAGCGGTGCAGGTAGACAAGGCTGACGGGCTTGGACACCTTGCCCACAGCGCGGATCACCAGACCATCGGTCGCAAAGGCGGTGTTCAGCGCCGCCAGAGGCCGGGCGACCGGGGTCTGTCCAGCGGTTTCCAGCGTACCGTACAGCTCGCGCGCCCAGTGGATGTCGCGGGCCATGGCATCGGCCAGACGTTCGATCTCCACACCCTCGAGGCTCAACTCGTCGGATTGGTCAGGGTCAAAGACACCATCGACAAAGACGATGCGCAGCCGGTCCACGTCGGCGAACAGCGGCGCCTCGTCCTTGGCTTCGAACAGGGCGGCGCGCGGGGCCGCGACTTGCGTCAGGCTGTCGGGGTTGGTGAATTTCCAGTATTCGTCCCGTCGTCCGGGCAGGCCCATGGCGCGCAACCGTGCCAGCGCGCTGTCCCGCGCGGCCATGGCCCATCCAGCGCCTTGCTGTATGTCCAGGGCTGCGATCCTGCTCTCGGTCAGATCGGGCTTGGGTTGTGCCAGAGCCATCACGCCACCTCGGCGAGGATATCGGCATAGCCGTTTTGTTCCACCTCGAGCGCCAGTTCCGGCCCGCCCGTCTTCACGATGCGGCCATCTGCCATGATGTGCACGACATCGGGCCGGATATGGTCGAGCAGGCGCTGGTAATGGGTGATGACAAGAAACCCGCGCCCCGCATCGCGCAGCGCGTTCACACCATCTGCCACCAGTTTCATTGCGTCCACATCGAGACCCGAGTCGGTCTCGTCAAGGATGCACATCTTGGGTTCCAGCATCGCCATCTGCAGGATCTCGTTGCGTTTTTTCTCACCACCCGAGAAACCGACATTGACCGGGCGCTTGAGCATCTCGGCGTCGATCTTGAGCGCCTTTGCCTTGTCGCGCACCAGCTTGAGGAAATCGCCCGCGCTCAATTCATCCTCGCCGCGCGCCTTGCGCTGCGCATTCATCGCGGTGCGCAGGAAGGTCATGTTGCCGACGCCGGGGATCTCGACCGGGTACTGAAATGCGAGGAAGAGACCCGCCGCCGCGCGTTCCTCGGGCTCCATCCCCAGCAGATCCTCGCCCTCCAGCGTGGCCGTGCCATCCGTCACCTCATAGCCGTCGCGGCCCGACAGGACGTAGGACAGCGTCGACTTGCCCGAGCCATTCGGCCCCATGATCGCATGGACGCGTCCCGCCTCCACCGTCAGGTCGACGCCCTTGAGGATCTGCTTGTCCTCGTCTTCCAGTTTCACATGCAGGTTCTTGATGGTCAGCATCACTCACATCCTTCCGTAAAGTCTTGGGCGCGCACTCAGGCCCGCGCTGCCAGTTTCATCGGTTTGCCCTGCCGTGGCAGGCGCGCGACATAGGCCGCCGCAGCGTTTGGATCGATCGCCTCGCGCGCGATCAGCAGGTCGAGACAACGCGCGGCCACGTCGAAGCTTTCGATCACCGCGTCGCACAAGATCGCCATGTGCTTCAGCGCCTCCGTGTCGATCAGATCGGGCTGGCGCAGACTGCGCAGGAACACCGCGTCGCCATCGAGCAACTGGTTGTCATGGGCGGTCTTGTCCAGCGTGGTGGCAAGCCCGCCCCTGAGCGAGAAACCCTTGAGAAAGGTGAACTTGTGCAGGTCGAAGCCATGCTCGCGCAGCACGCGCATCTGGTCGTCGATCAGCGGCTGATCCTCGTAAAGCGGCACGAAGCCCACCTCGGTGATCACCGCCAGTGCGGTGGCGAGCTTTCCCGCCGCCCCTTCGAACACTTGCAGCTCGCCGCCCTGCACGTCGATCTTCATCAGATCGAAGGGCGGCACTTCGTCCAGATCATCGAGCCGGTGGGTCTCGAGCGTGATCTCCTCCATCACCGCGCCGGGGCTTGCGAAGCGCTGGAAGAACGTCGCCGTCTGGTTACTCGGCCGCAACAACGAGGTGAGCGAGGCGGCCTTGGTCACATGAAGCGTCGCGGGCCCGCCCCGCCCGATTGCGTAGGGCAGATAGGTTTCCGTCTCGGTCTGGGTCAGCCGGGCAAAGGCGCGCGGCTCAGGCTCGAACCCCCAGACCTCGCAATGGCCCGCCGCCAGCAGCCAGGCATACGGATTGTCGTTGATAGGGTTCGCGCCAACTTCGACCACGCGCGTGCGCCGTGCCGGAGCCAGCAGGGCCACCAGCGCGTCGAGCCTGTCGCGGTCGAAATCCTTGCCCATTCCTTGCGCCCGTCAGTCCAGCGTCACGGCCGTGCCCGAGGCCGACACCATGAGCATGTTGTTGATGACCTCGTAGTCGAGATCGACACCGACGACGGCATTCCCACCCATCGCGCGCGCACGATCCTCCATCTCCTGCAGGGCGACGGTGCGCGCCTTGCCCAGTTCCTGCTCATAGGCACCGGACCGGCCGCCGATGATGTCGGTGATCCCCGCGAACAGATCGCGGAAGATGTTGGCGCCAAGGATTGCCTCGCCCACGACGATGCCGTGGTACGTGGTAATCCGGCGACCCTCGATGGAAGGGGTGGTGGTCACGATCATGCGCCATCCCCACGTTCGCTGCGGGCCCCGTGCTGCGCGGACCGCCGAAACAGATCAACCAAGGCTACGGTCAAGGCACCCCAGATGACGAAGAGCAAAAGCCCAAGGACGATCTCCGCCCGTTCTGCCGAACCGGCCTCGAGCCAGCCCTTCAAGACCAGCGCCTCCACGATCTCGTCATGGGCGATGGACAGAAGGAACACGATGACCAGAGCCAGCGACAAGACAGTGGCCTGCGTTGCTTCACGCGACCTGCGCCACTTCAAACGCACGGGTCGGCGCAGCCCTATGGGCGAAAGACCGTCGTCGCGCGTCATCAGCCGACAGATCCCTCAAGGCTGATCGCCACCAGCTGCTGCGCCTCCATGGCGAACTCCATCGGCAGCGCCTGCAAAACCTCGCGCGCGAAGCCGTTGACGATCAGCGCCACCGCCTCCTCCTCGCCCATGCCCCTTGAGCGGCAATAGAACATCTGGTCGTCATCGACCTTGGAGGTCGTCGCCTCATGTTCCACCCGGCTCGAGTTGTTCTTGACCTCGATATAGGGAACCGTATGCGCCCCGCATTTGTCGCCGATCAACAAGCTGTCGCACTGGGTGTAGTTGCGGCTGTCCCTGGCCTTGGGGTGCATCGACACAAGGCCGCGATAGGTGTTCTGCGCGCGCCCCGCGCTGATGCCCTTGGACACGATGCGCGACTTGGTGCGCTTGCCCAGATGGACCATCTTGGTCCCGGTATCGGCCTGCTGGGCGTTGTTGGCGATGGCGATGGAATAGAACTCGCCCTGGCTGTCATCGCCGCGCAAGATGCACGACGGGTATTTCCAGGTGATCGCGCTGCCGGTTTCCACCTGCGTCCACATCACCTTGGACCGGTCGCCCCGGCAATCGGCACGCTTGGTGACGAAGTTGTAGATGCCGCCCTTGCCGTTCTCGTCGCCCGGGTACCAGTTCTGGACGGTCGAATACTTGATTTCTGCGTCATCCAGCAACACCAGTTCCACCACGGCAGCATGCAGCTGGTGGGTGTCGCGCTTGGGCGCGGTGCAGCCTTCGAGGTAGGACACATAGCTGCCCTTGTCGGCGATGATCAGCGTCCGCTCGAACTGGCCGGTATTCTCGGCATTGATGCGGAAATAGGTCGACAGCTCCATCGGGCAGCGCACGCCCGGCGGGATGTAGACAAAGGACCCGTCGGAAAAGACCGCCGAATTCAGCGTGGCGAAATAATTGTCGGTGATCGGCACGACCGACCCGAGGTATTTCTTGACCAGTTCGGGGTGATCCTTGATCGCCTCGGAAATCGAGCAGAAGATAACGCCTGCCTTGCGCAGCTCCGCCTGAAAGGTCGTGCCGACGCTGACGCTGTCGAACACCGCATCAACGGCTACCTTGCGCCCCTCGGCGGGCGCATCCTCGGCCCCCTCGACGCCGGCAAGGATCAGCTGCTCTTTCAGCGGAATGCCAAGCTTCTGGTAGGTCGCGAGCAGCTTGGGATCGACATCATCGAGCGATTTGGGCTTTTCCGCCATGCTCTTGGGCCGGGCGTAGTAATACTGGTCCTGATAGTCGATGGCGGGATAATTCACCATCGCCCAGGTCGGTTCCTCCATCTGCTTCCAGCGCTTGAACGCCTGCAGACGCCAGTCGGTCATCCACTCCGGCTCACCGTTCTTGGCCGAGATGAGGCGCACGATATCCTCGTTCACGCCCTTGGGGGCGTAATCCATCTCGATATCGGTGTTCCAGCCGTATTTGTATTTGCCGCCGACGGCCTGCACCGCCTCGACCGTTTCGCGGTCGACGCCGTCCTTGACCTGCGTTTCGATGATGTCGCTGTCGAGGGCTGTCATGCTCGTCTCTCCCGTCTTGCCGGTATGCCCGGCGCATGCGTGGCGGGGTCGGCCCCGCCTGATCGTATCACCGCCCGCGTCGGGCGACTTGTCACCGCCCGCGTCGGGCGAACCGTTCATGGCCTGAGCCCAAGCTCCGGCGAAGGAAAGAACCTCCGCCTCTGTCGTCTCGGGCCCCAGCGAGACCCTGAGCGCGCAGGACGCCTCGGCCTCCGAAAACCCCATGGCGCGCAGCACCGAACTGGCCTTCACCTTGCCCGAGGAACAGGCGGACCCCGCCGATACGGCAAAGCCCGCCAGATCCATCTGCATCACCTGCGTCTCGCCCTTCCATCCGGGCGTGATCATCAGGCTGGTGTTCGGCAATCGCGCGCCATCTTTCCCGACAAAAATAGTATCTCTTGCCGGATGGTCCAGAGTCTTTTCTAGAATATTTCTAAGTTTGGCAACCCGGTCCCAAACTCCGGATTCAAGATCTTGCGTAGCTGCCTCGGCCGCAGCCCCAAATCCGGCAATGCCGATCAGGTTTTCTGTGCCGGACCTGCGGCCCATCTCCTGCCCACCGCCCCGGATGCGCGCCTCGACGTCCAGACCGCGCCTGAGGATCAGCGCCCCGATTCCCTTCGGCCCCCCGATCTTGTGGGCCGAGACAAAGGCCATATCGACGCCGGACCAGTCGAAGGCCACGGGGATCTTGCCAAAGCCTTGCGTCCAGTCGCTGACGGCCAGACCCTGCGGCAGGTCCTGCACGATCCCGGTCTCGGAATTGGCCAGTTGAAGGGCCGACGCCGCCGGATCGCCCACGGCAACCCGGCCCGCCCCATGGACCACCAGATCCTCGATCACCCAGCGCGCACTGCGTCATGCTCAATGCCCGCCCCGTGCAGCCCCCGCGCCCGCCAAGGCCAGCGCCGCCGCCTCCGTCGCTCCCGAGACAAAGACGATGTCGGCCGCCTGCGCCCCCAGCGCCTCGGCCAATTGCGCCCGCGCACGCTCCATCACCGCTTTGGCCGCGCGACCCTCGGCATGGACCGAGGACGGATTTCCGACCAGATCCATCGCCGCGACCATTGCCGCCCGCGCCTCACGCCTCAACGGCGTCGTGGCATTGTGATCGAGATAGACCCGCGCCATCGCGTCCCCGCTTCATCTTTCCAAAAATACGGACAGCCCGACAGCACCACGGGCGCGCGGCCAAGGGGTCACCCCTCGTCGACGACCTCGAACAGGTTCGGCACGGCGGGACAAGGCGTCAGCCCGTTCTGCACCACATCCGACAGCCGCGTCTGGTGCAAGAATACATAGACATGCGCCGACAGGCTTTCCCACAGCCGGTTGGTCATCGATTGCGCCCGGCTGCCCGGACACGCCGCCCGAGGCGCCTGCGCCTGTGTGCAGCGCGCTGACCGTCTCGTCCACGGCAGCGAAAATCTCCACCACCCGGATCTCGGAGGCAGGACGCGCCAGCCTGTAGCCGCCGCCCGGGCCACGAACCGAGTCCACCAGTTCGGCCCGACGCAGCTTGACGAAGAGCTGTTCCAGATAGGGCAAGGAGATATCTTGCCGCTTCGACAATTCCGACAGCGACACCAGCCCGTCGCCCTTTTGCAGGGCAAGGTCGGCCATGGCGACCATCGCATAGCGCCCCTTGGTGCTCAGCTTCATCGCGCGCCCCGCCCCCTTGCAAAGATTGACCTTTCCAATCGGCACGCTTAACTGCGAGACGACCCGGGTTCCGCCATACGGCGCCGGATGGAATTTTCATGGTTCTAGGGACCGCCCCCTGCCCCGTCAAGCAGGCCAGCCCCGGACCGCGCTTGAGGAGAACGTGTTTGCCCGAGGTGATTTTCCCCGGCCCCGAGGGCCGGCTCGAAGGCCGCTACCATCCGCAAAAGGCCAAGGACGCGCCCATCGCCATCATCTTGCACCCGCATCCGCAATTCGGCGGCACGATGAACAACCGCGTTGTCTACAACCTGCATTACGCCTTTCACAAGATCGGCTTCACCGTGCTGCGCTTCAACTTCCGCGGCGTGGGGCGCAGCCAGGGCGAATACGACCAGGGCATCGGCGAGCTGAGCGATGCGGCCTCGGCACTCGACTACCTGCAGGCGATGAACCCCAATTCCAAGCATTGCTGGGTCGCGGGCTTTTCCTTTGGCGCCTGGATCGGCATGCAGCTTTTGATGCGCCGGCCCGAGATCACCGGCTTCATCTCGGTCAGCCCGCCCGCCAACATGTATGATTTCAGCTTTCTGGCGCCCTGCCCCGCCTCGGGCCTGATCATCAACGGCGCATCCGACCGCGTCGCCAAACCGCAAGACACCCGCATCCTCGTCGACAAGCTGCACGAGCAAAAGGGCATCACCATCACCCATCAGGAGGTCGAGGGCGCGGGCCATTTCTTCGAGGACCCGCACATGGACCCGATGATCGAGAGCGTGCAGACCTATGTCCGCCGCCGCCTGACCGAATCCTCGCGCTGAGGCCCTGACATGAGCCGTATTGCGGAAGACCTGGCCGACAAGCTGGCGCTCGACACGATCAAGGCCGCCGAGGAACTGGGCGATGACAGGCTGATCGAACAGATCGCGCAAGCGGTCGGCGCCTCGTCCCCCACGACCGAGGAACTGTTCCGCACCGCCGTGCGCGTCCGCATCGCCGAGGCGCGCGCGCGCAAGATGCTGGCGGATCGGCTGGCCAAGGCCTCCGGGATGACGGGGACATCCTAGCGGGCGTCCCGGCCATCGCGGAGGCTGGAAGGTCGAACGCAGCATGCCGCGTCCGACGGGTCTGCTAGAGGCACTCGACTTCCACCGTGCCGAGCACCGGGTCGCCATTCTCGTCCATATCGAACCAGATCAGCGAGTCGCCGCCGCAATACTCATCCGCCCATTCGCTCCATTGCCCTGAGGACGTGGTGCCATGCGTGGAGGTGTCGGGCCGCCCCGAAACCACGCGGAAACGCTGCCCGGTGCTTCGCGGAGCGCGGACCTCGAAGTGGCTGCCGTCATCGCCTCCTGCAGAGGCTTCGCCACCGCCCCGGCCGGTGTCGCCGCGTGTCGAGGTGTCTGCGCCAAAGCCGGTCTGCGCGAAGGCAGGGGTGGCGGCGAGGGTCGAAATAACGATCAAGTGTGAAATACGGATCATGAATAGCTCCTGTCGTAAAATAACCTTTGTGAAGCACGAACAGGCTACGCGACCCCGCGATTTGCACCATAGTGGATTCCCACCGTCCTCCACCCATTCAGCAGACACGCAACCAACCTGTCGAGCAAAGGCAAGGCATGTGCCCATCTCTCGCGCTCGAACGCCGGCCGCGAGAGGGAAACAGGCGGCGCGACCGAACCGCCGGCATGGTCACCATCGACTCCGCCGAGATAACGAAAGCGATCGGCGTGGCGGTCAAATGCGCGAGGATCGCACCCGACGAAGCGCGTCTCGATGAGGTCCGCGCTGAACATGGGTTGGCCGTTCTACCAATCGACCAACAACACCATCCTCAAGCAATACTATGCCAGGTTCTGCACATCCATGCCGAGGTTCACCAGACCGAATTCGCCACCGCCTTCAAGGCGGCGGGCATCTGGTCGGAGCACCCGATAATCGACGACAATGACGCACTGACGCGGTTCGCCTTAACGCTGGAACAGGGTGTGGTCGAGACCGTGGAGGCGGGTGTCACGACCAAAGACCTGGCGCTGCTGGTGGGCCCCGATCAGACATGGTTGACGACCATGGGGTTCCTCGACACGGTCGACGCGAACCCGGACGCCGCGCTTGCCGGATAGTCGTCAGTCCAGCGCTTCGACCAGAACCAGATCCCGTTCCGACGCGCCCTCCGCATGCGAGAGCGCCTCTTGATAGGTGGCGCTCTCGTAGCAGGCATTGGCGGCATCAAGGCTCGGGAAGCGCGCGACCACATTGCGGAGATGGGCGCGACCTTCCTTCTGGATGGCGCGACCGCCACGGGCGAGGAAGGTGCCGCCATGCTCCGTGATGGCCTGCGTCGCAAGGGCGGCGTACTTCGCGTAGGCCGCGTCATCGGACACGGTCACATGGGCGATCCAGAAGGCACCGGGCATTGCTTACACTCCCTTGAGAACGGTTTCGGCGGCCGCGATGGCGGCCTCGGCATTGGTGGCATCCTTGCCGCCACCTTGCGCGAAATCGGGGCGGCCACCGCCGCCCTTGCCGCCAAGTTCCTCGACCGCTGCGCGCACCAGATCGACAGCCGAAAGGCGCCCGGTAAGATCCTCGGTCACGCCTGCGGCCACTGCGTGCCTTATCGCCGGTGTCGGCGATGAGCAGCACCGCGCCCGAGCCAAGCCGCGCCTTGTGCTCGTCGATCAACCCCGCCAGATCCTTGCCCGTCACACCCGTCAGCGCCTGCGCGTGAAAGGCGATGCCGTTCACCTGCCGCGCCTCTTGTGGCGCCTGCCCAGACCCCCCCGCCATGGCCAGCGCGCGACGCAACTGGGCCACCTCGTTTTCCAGCTTGCGGCGCTCATCAAGCAGGCTTTCCACCCTAACTGGCAGGTCGTCGCCGCTGGTCTTCAGTGTTTCTTCCACACGTGCCAGCGTTTCGTCGCGGCCGCGCAGCATCGCCATGGCGGCGGCCCCGGTCAGCGCCTCGATCCGGCGAACGCCCGAAGACGACGCCTGTTCCGCCGTGATCGCGAACAGACCGATGTCGCCCGTCTGGCGCACATGTGTCCCGCCGCAGAGTTCCAGCGAATAGGTCTGACGGTCCGCCCCCTTGCCCGATCCGGGCAGGCTGCCCATCGAGACGACGCGCACCTCGTCCCCGTACTTCTCGCCAAACAGCGCCTGCGCGCCCAGATCGCGCGCGGCATCAGGCGTCATGATCCGGGTTTCGACCGGGGCGTTCTGGCGGATGAAGTCATTCACCTCGGTCTCGACCTGCGCATATTCCGCGCGGGTCAGCGGCTTGGCATGGCTGAAATCAAAGCGCAGCCGGTCGGGCGCGTTCAAGCTGCCGCGCTGGGCCACATGATCGCCAAGCGCACGGCGCAGCGCCTCGTGCAGCAGGTGCGTGGCGGAATGGTTGGCGCGGATCGTGGCGCGGCGGACGTGATCGACCTCAAGCTCGGCACCCTGCCCCGGCTTGATCTCCCCTTCCGTCACTTCGGCCATGTGCAGGAACAACCCCGCGACCTTTCTGGTGTCCGTCACGCGCGCTTGGCCTGTTGCCGTGCGGATCAGGCCAGTGTCGCCAACTTGCCCGCCCGATTCCGCATAGAACGGCGTCTGGTTGACCACTATGGCAAAGACCTCGCCGGGTTTGGCGGCATCGACCGCCGCACCGCCCTGCACCAGCGCCAGCACCTGCCCTTCGGCGATTTCGGTGTCATAGCCCAGAAACTCGGTTGCACCATGGGTCTCGGCCAGATCGAACCAGATCGCCGCATCGGCCTGTTCGCCGGTGCCCGACCATGCCGCGCGCGCCTTGGCCTTTTGTTCCGCCATGGCGGCATCAAAACCGGCGGTATCGACCGCGCGCCCCCGTTCGCGCAGCGCATCTTGCGTCAGGTCGAGCGGGAACCCATAGGTGTCATAGAGCTTGAAGGCCGCAGCCCCCGGAAGCGCCGCATCCTCGGGCAGGCGTGCCATTTCCTCGTCGAGCAGCTTCAGGCCGCGATCGAGCGTGGTGCGGAACCGCTCTTCCTCGAGCTTCAGGGTCTCGGTGATCAGCGCCTGCGCGCGGCCAAGCTCGGGATAGGCCTGCCCCATCTGGCTAACCAGCGCGGGCACCAGCCGATGCATCAGCGGGTCTTGAGCCCCCAGCAGATGCGCATGCCGCATCGCGCGGCGCATGATCCGGCGCAGCACGTAGCCACGGCCCTCGTTGCCGGGCATGACGCCATCCGCGATCAGGAAGGAGCACGACCGCAGATGGTCGGCGATCACGCGGTGATGCACCTTTTGCGGACCGTCGGGATCGACGCTGGTGGCATGGGCCGAGGCCTCGATCAGCGCGCGCATCAGGTCGGTGTCGTAATTGTCGTGCTTGCCCTGCAGCAGCGCGCCGATCCGCTCCAGCCCCATGCCGGTGTCGATGGACTGCATCTCGAGCGGCACCATCGAGCCGTCCGCGAATTGCTCGTTTTGCATGAAGACGACGTTCCAGATCTCGATGAACCGGTCGCCATCCTCACCCGCGCTGCCCGGCGGGCCGCCCCAGATATGGTCGCCGTGGTCGTAGAAAATCTCGGTGCAGGGGCCGCAGGGGCCGGTGGGGCCCATCTGCCAGAAATTGTCGGAGGTCGCGATGCGGATGATCCGGTCCTCGGGCACGCCGACCTTCTTCCAGATCTCGAAGGCCTCGTCATCGGTGTGATAGACCGTGACCAGCAGCCGCGACTTGTCGATGCCGAAGTCGCGGGTCAGCAATTCCCACGCATAAGGGATCGCCTCTGTCTTGAAGTAATCCCCGAAGCTGAAATTCCCCAGCATCTCGAAGAACGTATGGTGACGCGCGGTATAGCCCACATTGTCGAGGTCATTGTGCTTGCCGCCCGCGCGCACGCATTTCTGCGCGGTCGTGGCGCGCACGTAGTCGCGGTGTTCGACTCCGGTGAATAGGTTCTTGAACTGCACCATTCCCGAATTGGTGAACATCAACGTCGGATCGTTGCGCGGCACCAGAGGACTGGAGGCCACGACCTCATGACCGTTGCGGCGGAAATAATCGAGGAAAGTGCTGCGGATGTCGTTGAGGCTGGCCATCGGGTCTCGCGCTGGTATGGGCTGTCACGTCGGAGACCGGATGTATCCCCGCACCCCGCCCCTGTCCACGCCTGCGCAGGGGGCACATGAAAAAAGACGGCCCCGGGGGACCGTCTCTTTCCGCTTATTCTCTGCAACCTTCGCCGCGCGGGCCCTTTCTGCGGTCGGGCGTCCGTGTTTCGGTCAGTCGTCGACCATGTCCATCGCGCTGTCCTCCTCGCCCCCGGAGATGCCGAAATCGAGCCCGTGGGAGGCACGTATCTTGTCCTCCATCTCAAGGGCTACGGCGGGATGGTCGCGCAGGAACTGCTTGGCGTTCTCGCGCCCCTGCCCGATCCGCTCGTCGCCGTAGGAATACCAAGACCCCGATTTCTCGACGATCCCGGCCTTCACGCCCATGTCGACAAGCTCGCCGGTCTTGGAGATGCCTTCGCCATACATGATGTCGAATTCCACCTGCTTGAAGGGCGGGGCGACCTTGTTCTTGACCACTTTCACGCGGGTCTGGTTGCCCACCACCTCGTCGCGGTCCTTGATCGACCCGATGCGGCGGATATCAAGCCGGACGGAGGCGTAGAATTTCAGCGCATTGCCGCCCGTCGTCGTCTCGGGGCTGCCGAACATCACGCCGATCTTCATTCGGATCTGGTTGATGAAAATCACCATGCAGTTCGAGCGGCTGATCGAGCCGGTCAGCTTGCGCATTGCCTGAGACATCAGGCGGGCGTGCACGCCGACCGAACTGTCGCCCATGTCGCCCTCAAGTTCGGACTTGGGCGTCAGCGCCGCGACCGAATCGACCACGACAAGGCTGACCGCGCCCGAGCGCACCAGCGTGTCGACGATCTCGAGCGCCTGTTCGCCCGTGTCGGGCTGCGAGATCAGCAGCTCGTCCAGGTTCACGCCCAGCTTCTGGCGTATTGCGGGTCAAGCGCGTGTTCGGCGTCGACAAAGGCGCAGACGCCGCCCTTTTTCTGTTCCTCGGCCACCACATGCAGCGTCAGCGTGGTTTTGCCCGAGCTTTCGGGACCGTAGATCTCGATGATGCGCCCCTTGGGCAGACCCCCGATGCCAAGCGCGATGTCGAGACCGAGCGAGCCGGTCGAGGTCGCCTCGATATCCTTGAGGACGTTGTCGCCCCCAAGCCTCATGATGGAGCCCTTGCCGAACTGCCGTTCGATCTGGGCCAGCGCGCTGTCGAGCGCCTTTTGCTTGTCGGCTTGTTTGCGGTCGGTCATGTCGAGAAGATTTGCCGTTGCCATTGCGTTGGGCTCCCTTATTCCACGTTGCTAAGCGGGGCAGCAACGGGATGCTCGTGTTCACCTCTTGTTCCGCCACACTCATGCAAACAAAACGCGAACAGTTCAAGTAAATTCTTGTCTGCCTGCAGTTTTCGCGGGATTGGTTAAGAACGGGTTACCGCACCGGGCGCTTCACGAGGATAAATCCATGTTGTTGTTCTGGAAGTCCAAACTCGTGCTTCTGGCGGTCCCGAAAACAGGCACAACGGCGCTGGAAGAGGCGCTCTTGCCGTATGCGGACGCGGCGATTCTCAATCCGCCCGAGAAAAAGCACGTCACCGCGCGGCGCTGGCGCAACCAGCTTGCCCCCTTCTTCGAGAACAAGGGAGGCCGCAAGCTGGAGACGATGGCGGTGATCCGCGAGCCGGTCGACTGGCTGAAAAGCTGGCACCGCTACCGCGCCCGGCCCGAGATTGCAGGCAGCGACACCTCGACGGCCGGGATCGGGTTCGATGCCTTCGTCGAGGGCTGGCTGGCCGACCCCGAGCCGGAATTCGCCCGCGTCGGGCGACAATCGCGCTTTGTTTCGGATGCCGGGGGCAAGGTCATCGTCGATCACCTGTTCCGCTACGAAACCCTTGATCTGGCCGTCGGATTTCTCGAAACCCGGCTGGGTCACAAGCTGGAATTGTCGCGCCGCAACGTGTCGCCTCGGGCGGAGGTGGCGCTTGCGCCAGAGATTGAGGCCCGCTTGCGGCGCGAGGCCGCCGCCGATTTCGCGCTATGGGACAGTCTCGGACCCTAGGCCTCAGTGCAATTGCCGCTGCACGGTTTCGGTGAGATCGGTGAGCGAGAAGGGCTTGGCCAGAAATACCGAATTCGGGATCCCGATCGATCCGTTTTCCAGCTGCTCCTCGGCATAGCCCGATACAAAGACGACCTTGACACCCGGCCGCCGCTCCAGCGCCTGACGCACCCACGACGGGCCGTCCATGCCGGGCATCACCACATCGGTGACGAAGAGATCGACGGACAGTTCAGCATCCTCCAGCTGGGTCAGCGCATCCTCGGCGCAATCAGCCTCGATCACGGTATAGCCCCTGAGCCGCAGCGCGCGTGATGCGAAGGCGCGCACTGGCGCCTCATCCTCGACCAGCATGACCACGGCTGGGCCATCGGCGGTGCGCAGGGCCGTCGGCGCCGCGGCCTCCGGATCGGCACAGGGCGGCGTTGGGCTTGCCAAATCGGTCAAGGCGACAGGGTCCACGGCGGGTAGGTCATAGACCGGGCAGTAGATGGTGAAGGTGCTGCCCACGCCCACAACGCTGTCCACAAAGATGTAGCCGCCGGTCTGCTTGACGATGCCGTAAGCCATCGACAGGCCCAGACCCGTCCCCTCTCCGACCCGCTTGGTGGTAAAGAAGGGCTCGAAGATACGCGTCAGCTTGTCGGGCGGGATGCCATGACCCTGGTCGCGTACCCGGATCGTGACATAGCGTCCGGCAGGCACCTCGGCCCGGTCGCGGTACATCGGCTCCGTCAGGCGCACAACGCGGGTCTCGACCTGGACTCTCCCGCCGTCGGGCATGGCGTCGCGTGCGTTTACCACAAGGTTCATGATCACCTGATCGAGCTGCCGCCGGTCGGCCCGGATCGGCAGAAGGGCCGGGTCATGGCTCAGCGTCAGGCTGATCTTCTCGCCCACCAGACGGTTGAGCAGATGCGTCAACTCGCCCATCGTGTCGCGCAGGTCGAGGATCTCGGGCTCGAGCGTCTGCTTGCGTGAAAAGGCCAGCAATTGCCCAACCAGCGCAGCCGCCCGGTTGGCGTTCTGGTTGATCTGCACGAGATCGGCGTAATCCGGATCGCCTTGGTCGTGGCGCAGCATAAGAAGGTCGCAGTGCCCGGCAATCGCGGTCAGAAGGTTGTTGAAATCATGCGCCACGCCGCCCGCCAGCTCACCTATGGCCTGCATCTTCTGGCTTTGGATGAATTGCTGTTCCAGCGTCTTGAGCTCGGTGGCGTCATGCAGCACTGCCAGCAGCGACGGGCCGGTGGCGTCGGTGATCCGGCTCAGCGTGATTTGCACGAACAATTCCAGATCACGTCTGCGCGCGCGGACCACCTCTGAGCGGTCGGGGATCCGCTCGGACAGCGTATCCATGACCCAGTCGTTCACTGGCCGCCCCAGCCCTTCGACGAAGGCCGACAGGGTGCCGGAGGCATCAGGGGACATACCGAGCAACTGTTGCGCATGCCGATTGGAGGCAAGCAGCCGCCCGTCCGACCCGATGTGCAACAGCGCAACCGGCAGGGCCTCGAAGGCGCGCGCCGCGACCGAAGCCGCAGGCGGCTCGGACAGACCCGGGACGGCATAGACCTCGCGCCTGCCATCTCGGGCCGCGACCACCACCGGAACCACCTCGATCGGACCCGTGCTCGCCCTGAGGCGGGTGCGGCGCCCCGCGACCACCGGGACCTCGTCAGAACACTGCCACCGGGCCGCGGGTGGCCCGTCGCCCCAGCACATCGCGCATGGCGGCATTCATCGACAGGATCGTGTCGGATTGGCTGACCACCATCATCGGCAGCCCGATCCCGTCCCCGGCATGATGCACAGCCGCGCCCTGGTCATCGATGCGCCAGAAGACGCCTGCCCCGAGCTCATGCGCCGTCAACCGCACGGTGCCGCGCGGGGTGATGACTGTCTCGTGCGCCGATTGTCGTCGGTCGAGCGCAGTCTCATGGCGAAAGACCACGGCTGCGGCATTGGGCAGCATCCCCGAAATGGCGCGCGCCAAGGATTGCCCCGATCGGTCGCCGAAACGACGGATGGAAGCGTCGTTCTGGCAGACGATCGCACCACCGGCATCAGTGCAAAAACAGGGGCTTGGGTCATGTTGCATCAGACCCAAAGCGGCACGCAAAGCGCCTCTCAGCCGCAGGACTTCTGCCGTATCCGGCGCAGGCTCAGCAGCAGACCTGCAGCGAAAAGGCCGCCTGCCACCGCCCATGACGCTGCGGTCCAGGGCGCCGCCAGCGGACCGACCAAGACCGCGCCCACCGCCGCGAGAACCCCGCAGGCGATGATCACGACAGGTTGCAATCGCGCCCGCGCGCCATGGCCGATCAAACGTCGTGTGGCCTCGGCCTCATCCGTCACAAGGACCCCCTTCATCGCACAACACACGCATGGTTTCGAACATGTCTAGCCATGCAATGGTTAAACGAAGCTTAAAATACCACAAATCCAGCTGGATGGCGTGCGCGTGTTCACGCGGGAGCGCGCAGAACGGCGTGAAAGAACCCGTCCGATGCCGAAAGCGGCGTGTCGATGCCGGCCCCGTCCAGCCGCCAGCCGGGATGACGCATGAGAAAGGCGTCGACTTGCGCTTCGTTCTCACCCCGAAAGAGCGAGCAGGTCATGTAGACAATCCGCCCTCCCGGCAGGAGCAGTGGGGCGGCCTCATCCAGGATCGCGGCCTGCACCTGCTCAAGTTCCGCCAAACGGGTCGGGTTCAGCCGCCATTTGGCCTCCGGGTCGCGCCGCCAGGTGCCGCTTCCCGAACAGGGCACATCGCACAGCACCGCCTCGAAACGACCGGCCGATACCAGCCCAGAGGCCGCAAGGATGGGAATGTGCACACCCGCCCGCTCAGCCCGTGCGGGCAGGTCGGCCATCCGGCGCGGCAGGGCATCATGGGCCAGAACCTGCGCCGCGCAAGCATCCGCGATGGCCAGTGCCTTGCCCCCGCCACCCGCGCAATAATCGAGGATGCGCCCACCGGGCCAATCGACTAGCGGCCAGCGCAATCTGCACCGACAGATCCTGCGGCTCCACCCACCCCTCGGCATAGGCGCGGGAGGATTTGACCCGCCGCGCCCCCGAAACGACCTCAAGCGCCGTGTCCACCCGCGGATCGGCGATGGCCTCCACGCCTTCGCTTGCAAGACGCGAGATGACCTCGGCACCGGGTGGCGCGCCGCCGATTGACGCGCAGGTAAAGCGGGGCACGGTGGCGAAATGTCTCAAGCAGGTCCGGCAGGTGCACGCCGACACGGTCGCGCAACAGCGGCAGGGTCCAGCCGGGCACATCTGCGGTGAGATCGGGCACCGCGCCCACCGTCACCTCCGCATCGCTCAGACCTGCCGGGGCATGCGGCGCACCGGTGAAAAGCCCCTCCGGATCAACCCCTTGCAATCGCAACACACCAAGGATCAGCGCCCGCCCGCTCTCGCCGCCGCCAAGTGCCGCGCAACTGCCGCGCGCGCGCGCAACACGTCGTAGACGTGATCGCGCACAGCCGCCCGGTCACCCGGACCCGGCATAACGCGCCGCGCCCCAATTGGTCAGCGCCTGTTCCACGGGCATGCCCCGCTGCCAATCATCCAAGACCCTCGATGGCTGCTGCAGCGCGCGCCCGGCGTCATGGAACACCTCCGAACGCCCGCACCTCACTCAGCCCATACGATAATTCGGGCTTTCGCGGGTGATCGTCACATCATGCACATGCGATTCCTTGAGCCCCGCGCCGGTGATCCGCACAAAGCTGCAATTGGCCCGCATCTCCTCGACCGTGGCGCAGCCGGTGTAGCCCATCGCGGCGCGCAAGCCCCCCACCAGCTGATGGATCACCGCGCCCGCCGAGCCCTTGTAGGGCACCTGCCCCTCGATCCCCTCGGGCACCAGCTTGTCGGAGGCAGCATCCTTCTGGAAATAGCGATCTGCCGAACCGCGTGCCATGGCGCCAAGACTGCCCATGCCCCGGTAGCTCTTGAAACTGCGACCCTGATACAAGATCACCTCGCCGGGGCTCTCGTCCGTGCCCGCGATCATGCTGCCCACCATGGCGCAATGCGCGCCTGCGGCAATCGCCTTGGCGAAATCGCCGGAATACTTGATGCCGCCATCCGCGATGACCGGCACGTCGCCCGCAGCCCCGGCGCAATCCATGATCGCGGTCAGCTGCGGCACGCCCACGCCCGCCACGATCCGCGTGGTGCAGATCGAGCCCGGCCCGATGCCGACCTTGACCGCATCCGCCCCCGCCCCGATCAGCGCGCGCGTCGCCTCACCGGTCGCCACATTGCCCGCCACCACCTGCACCGTGTTCGACAGCCGCTTGACCCGCTCAACCGCGCGGGCCACGCCCTCGGAATGGCCATGCGCGGTGTCGATCACGATCAGATCGCAGCCCGCGTCGATCAGCGCCTCGGAGCGCTCGAAGCCCGCATCGCCCACGGTGGTCGCGGCGGCCACGCGCAGGCGGCCAAGCTCGTCCTTGCAGGCTTGCGGGTTCAGCACCGCGCGTTCGGTATCCTTCAGTGTCAACAGACCCGTCAGCTTGCCCTCTGCATCCGTCACCAAGAGCTTTTCGATCCGCCGCGCCTTCATCAGGCTGATTGCCTGCCCCCGGTCGGCCGGTTCGCGCAAAATGGCGAGATTGTCGGCCGTCATCATCACCCGTACTGGCGTGTCGTCTCGCTCGGCAAAGCGCATGTCGCGGTTGGTCACGATGCCCAAAACGCGGCGCTGCTCATCGACCACCGGGAAGCCGGTGAAGCCATAGCGTTCCATCAAAGCGCGCGCATCGGCGAGCGTCTGGTCGGGGGTCAGGGTCACGGGGCTGTAGACGATCCCGCTCTCGAACCGCTTGACGCGGCGCACTTCGCGGGCCTGCGCCTCGGTGTCGAGATTGCGGTGGATCACCCCCATGCCGCCCGCCTGCGCCATGGCAATCGCCATGCGCCCCTCGGTCACCGTGTCCATGGCCGAGGACAGGAGCGGAATGTTGAGCGAGATGGATTTGGTCACAAGCGTCCGGGTGTCCGCCGTCGAGGGCAAGACCGAGCTTGCGCCGGGCACAAGCAGAACGTCGTCAAAGGTATATGCTTCGCGAATCTCCATCGGAGCCTCCTCAAGGTCGGGGATTGCGTTGCCACGGCCCTATCCCATGGGTCCGGTGGCGGGGCAAGACCGAAATCGGTGCGCGCTGTCTCAGGCAGCGCCATGGGCGCTCGATGGCATCGACCAGCTTGGGAATGTCGGCGGCATAAAAACCAGCCGCGTTCAGGCAATCTGTCTCCAGCAGCCACAGCCGATCCCCGGAGCGGCAGATATCCATCACGTAGGCCTCCGCATACGCGGGATTGGCGGCCACCATCCTGCGGGCGAAATCGAGCGCGTCATCGTCGATCTGCGCCTCGTAGATCACCCGCCTGCCCCGCCTGTACAGCGACCAGGTCACGACCTGATCCGAGACCACCCAGATGCGCCATTCCGTTGCAATCGATCGCGGATCAGACAGCATCAGGTCGGTATCTGGCCTGAGCGCGCCGCGCGGTATCTCCTCGGGGTCGAGGGCCGTCACTTTGCGCGCCAAATGATGAAGCTCGGCACCCGACCGCACGCGGCCCGGCTCTTCCTTGCTGTCCTCGACAGGGCGCATGAACCAGGGCTCGTCATCGGCCGCGATCCTGTGCGGCAGTTCGGCAAGCGTCATGAACTGCGCGCCCGGTCCGTTCAGCAGATAGGGCGCCCAGGCCGCCTCGTGCACGAAGGGGCGCAGGACGAACACACCGGGCCGCAATCCCCGCGACCTCGCAAAGTGCCGCATCGTGTAGGCGCCGAACAGGACTACCGCGTCAGGGTCGGCAATATCGGGCTCGGGGATCAGGCTGCCCTCGAAGGGCACAACCCTGTGCAGGCTCCAAGGCACGCCAAAGGCCTCCAGAACATCGGCCAACCGCCGCGTATCCTCGAACTCCTGCAAGATCCACTGCATCAGCCGCGAAACCCTGTCGCGACCACGAATTTCTCCGAACTGTCCGCGCGCGACGCTGGCGGCTTCACGTTCGCCACCTTTTCGAAGCGCTGCTTGAGCAGCGTCTGCAACCCGGTTTCGGCCCCCCCCGCCAGCACCTTGGCGACGAAGGTGCCGCCCGGCTCCAGCACGTCGAAGGCCAGCGCCGCCGCCGCTTCGCACAGCGCCACGATGCGGTTGTGGTCCGTCTGCTTGTGCCCCGAGGCCGAGGCCGCCATGTCGCTCATCACCACATCGGCCCGCCCGCCCAGCCAGGTCTTCACCTTCTCCTCGGCGCCATCTTCCATGAAATCGAGCACATGCAACTCGGCCCCCGGGATGGGATCGACCGCCTGCAGATCGACGCCGATGATCCGCCCCACCGCCTTGCCCGATTTCTCCCCCAGCGCGTTGATGCGCGGCACCGCGACCTGGCACCAGCCACCGGGCGCACAGCCCAGATCGACTACCGCGCGCCGGGCACGAGAAAGCGGTATTTGTCGTCCAGTTCCATGATCTTGAAGGCCGCGCGTCCACGATAGCCTTCGCGCTTGGCGCGCTGGACGTGGGGTCGTTCAACTGCCGCTCCAGCCAAAGGGTGGAGCTCACAGCCTCGCGCGCGTCTTGACCTCTGGCGCAACTGCGCTGGCCGCGTCCGCTGATGTTCTTGCCGCTTGGCGTCTTGACCATGCTGTTCCGCGCCCCGCTTCATCTTTCCACACATATGCAGACGCGAGGCCAAACACGAAAGGGACGGCCCGGTCAATGCGCGGCAGCCTCAGGCCCGCACGTCAACGACCAACCCGGCCCCGCACTCCGCCCTTCAGGATCGCCCGGCCCAGACCCGGCAGATCCGCCAGTGTGGCGGGCAAGATCATCGCCTCCAGCCGGTCCATGGGCAGATCTCGCGCGATGCGGCCCCAGGCGCGCTGGCGGTCGGTGAAGGGGCGCATCACGCTGTCGATGCCCAAAAGGTTCACCCCCCGCAGCAGAAAGGGGATCACCGTGGCGGGCAGGCCCGCGCCCCCGGCCAGGCCCACCGCCGCGACCGAGGCAGCATATTTCATCTGCCCCAGCACGCGCGCCAGCATCGCGCCGCCCACCGCATCGACACAGCCCGCCCAGGTCTCAGCCTCCAGCGGGCGCTTGACCGTTTCGGCCAGTTCCTCGCGCGGGACGATCCGCGTGGCCCCCAGCGCGGTCAGGTATTCGGCGGTTTCGGGACGGCCGGTCACGGCGGCCACCTCATACCCCAGATGGGCCAGAATCGCGGTCGCTACAGATCCGACACCGCCGGCCGCGCCGGTCACCAGAACCGGCCCCTGCCCCGGCTTCAGCCCGTGATCTTCCAGCGCCATCACCGCCAGCATCGCGGTCAAGCCCGCCGTGCCCACCGCCATCGCGGCCCGCGTGGTCAGACCATCGGGCAGCGGTACCAGCCAATCCGCCTTGACGCGCGCCTTTTGCGCATGGCCGCCCCAATGCACCTCGCCCACGCGCCAGCCGGTCAGCACGACCTTGTCGCCAGGGCTGTAACGCGGATCATCCGAGGTCTCGACCGTACCGGCGAAATCGATGCCGGGCACATGGGGGTAGGTCCTGACCAAACCGCCCCCCGACCCGAGGCAGAGCCCGTCCTTGTAGTTGACCGTGGAATAGTCCACCGCGACGGTCACATCGCCCTGCGGCAGGCGGCTGTCGTCAAGCACCTGCACCGAGGCCGAGGTTTCGCCCGCCTCATCCTTTTCCACCACCAATGCGCGGAATGTCATGTCGCTCTCCCTCATCTTCATGTGTTGCGCGAAGTTTTCCACACAACAAATTGTCTTTACGTTTTTATCTCCATTCCGAAATCTCGTCAGGCATGATGAACAGATCGGTGTCGCCGGGCCTTGCGCCCGCGGCCGTCAGCAACGCATGCACCTGCCCGCGATGATGGGTCTGGTGGTTGAAGACATGCATGACGCATAGCGCATAGGGCTTGGACAGCTCGCGGCCAAGGGCACCGGAATACCACCGCAACTCGCCGGCCAGATCCTCGGGCGTCACCATCCAGGCCCAACCCGCGATGCGCGCGTCGAGCTTCGGGCGTTCGGCCATCAGCGTGGTCCAGTCAAACCGGTCGGGCGAGTCCGCGATGCCGCCACCGGGCCCCTCGCCCCCCTCGAAGCGCGACATCCACATGAGATCGCCCCACATCAGATGGCTGAGCGTGCGCCGGATGGAACCGAAAAACGCCCCGCGATCCGCGTCGCGCGCGGCCTCGGGCAAGGCATCGGCGGCCATGAAGATCTGCTGGTTCTGCCACGCGTTGTAGCGCGCCATTTTTTGGTAATATTCGGGCGTGATCATCGCCTTACCCCTTTCCCGGCCCCGACCAGTCGATCTGGCAGATCTCGGCCGACCTTCCATGGAAATCCCAGACACGTCCATGCGCGCGCACCCGCCCCTTGGTCGCGATGGCGACCGTGATGTCGGGCCCCATCCAGTATTTCGTGTTGCGGATCACGATATCCTCGTCGGGGTTCTTGCCCGCGACCGGATGCACCACGCCGTCGATCTGACGGCCAACGGTGATGTGGCGGGTCTTGCCTTCGGTCTCGTAGCGCACGGGCTGGCGCTCGACGCCGATCACTTCGCCCACCAGCACGCTGAACAGGCCCGTGGTCCCCTTGGCCTTGCCCGAAAAGATGTCGACCAGACCGGCGATAGGCGGGTCATCGCTTGCGCGCTCGTCGATATAGAGCGCCACCTTCCAGTTGCCGCGGCTCATCATCCCGGGGATCTCGATCAACAGGCCGATGTTGAGCCCCGACAGGTCAGTGCTGCCGTAATGCCCGCTGTCGATCCGCACGCCGCCCCATGTCTGGCAATGTCCCTCGGTCGGCGGATGCAGGCCCAAGGAAATGACGCAGGGGCAAAAGACGGTGCAGTTGCAATTCAGGATCAACTCGCCCTTGATGGCCCAATCCACCGTGCCTTGCCCGGATTTCCGCGCGCCCGCCGCGCGGTTGTCGATCGTTGCCGTCGTGGTGATGCGGTCGCTGGCCATGTCCGTCCTCCTTCTCAAGATCCCGTTGCAAGTGTCAGCGCCGCGGCCGCCAGCAGACCCACGCCCATGGGCCGCGTCAGCCAGCGCCCGAGCATGGGCAGTTTTTCCAGCGCCATCAAGACCGTGGCCAACCCCATGAAGGCAAGGTTCATCACGCCGCCCACGAAGGCCAGCAGCATCAGCGCCCAGCAACAGCCCAGGCAGACCGCCCCAAGCCGGAGCCCGTTGCGCCACGGTCCTTCGTCCCAATGCTGCAAGAAGAACATCATCGGCGCGCGGCATTTCGACAGGCAGGCCGCCTTGAGCGGGGTGAACTGATACGCGCCCGCCAGCGCCAGCAACCCGCCGACAGGCCGGTGGACAGGCTGGTGCCGAACGGGTCGAGCAACCCCGTGGAGAACAGCGCCATTTGCGCTGCGGCAGCCACGACCGAGAAGACCAGCCAGATCGCAAGATAGCCCGCCACAAGATGCGAAAATCGCGTCTTGCCCCGCGCTGGACAGATCGTCGTAGATGGTCAGTGCGGGCAGCGCCGTGAAGGCATCATCGCCGCCGACATCAGCGCCCACATCGCCACCAACCCCAAAAGCCCGGCCGCATCTGGCGTTGCGACACAAAGTGCGGCCAGCAGGTCAAGACCATAGACAGCGCCCGCCTCGCGCAGATCGGCAGGCAGCGCCATGGCATAAAGCACCGCCCAAGCCCCTAGAATGGCGGCGTAAAGGCCAAGCCAGTGCGGGCGGCCCATCAGGCGGATGCGGGTGGCGATCATGGCGGCCGCCCCCGGCGACTCCGGATTGTTCGCAAGACGGTGTCAGACCGCCTGCAGCCTGACAAATGAAAACCGGCCTTGGTGGATCGATCAGGCCGGGCAGCAGACCGCGGACCGTATCTGGACAAGAACGGGGATGGGAAGCACCCGAGGGACAACGGTCGCAACCGTCAGGACGTAGGCCCGCATCTCAGGCCCGCCTCGCAACTATGCCGCGCAAAGCGCGAGCGAAACGCATCGAGCCGCCCGGACATTCAGCATGCCCCGTCATACGGTTGACCAGTCGAAAGAACTGCCGCGAATTCCCTTGTCGAAGAGAAAGGGCCACCTTACCTCTGGCGCTGCTCTGACCCCCAAAACGCACTCCAACAGGGATCGAACAATCATGACCTATCGCACCGCCCTTGGCACTGCCATGGCCCTCGCGCTTGCCTCGCCCACCTTCGCGCAGGCGCAAGACCTGCTGGTGTTCGACTATTCCGGGTTCGAGAACCCGGAGTTTCACCAGCCCTTCATCGAAACCCACGGCGCCGCGCCGGAATTCGTGTTCTTCGGGGACGAGGACGAGGCGTTCCAGCGCCTGCTCGCCGGGTTCCGGTCGGATGTGACCCATATCTGCGCAGGCTCCGTGCCGCGCTGGCAGGCCTCGGGCATCATCGAGCCGTGGGACCGCTCGCGCATCGCCGCCTATGAGACGCTGAACGCCTCGCTCGTCGATCAAGACGTGCTGGCGGGCACCGCCGATCTGTTCTTCCTGCCGACCGATTTCGGCTCGACCGCAATCGCCTACAATGCCGATGAAGTCCCGGCCGAGGATTTGGCGAGCCTGTCCATCTTCACCAACCCGGCCTATGCCGGTCGCCTGTCGATCCCCGACAACGTCGATGACGCCTATGCGCTGGCCTATCTTGCCACCGGCGTCACCAACTGGGCCAACGTGACCGATGCGCAGTTCGAGGCGGCATCGGCCTGGCTGCGCGAGGTGCATGGCAATCTGCTCAACTATTGGGTCGATCCCGCCGAGATCGCTCAGCTGATGGCCTCGGGGCAGGTTCTGGCCGCCTGGGCCTGGAACGAGGTGCCGGTGGCACTGGCCGACGAGGGCTTTCCGGTCGGGTTCCAGCGCAACACCGTCGAAGGCTCCAGCGTCTGGCTTTGCGGTTATGTGAACATGGCCGAGGGCGAAGGTTCCGAGGATCAGGCCTATGATTTCGTCA
>JAGYLB010000069.1 GCA_018401055.1 Roseicyclus sp. | reverse complement strand
GCGACCATTGCGCGGTGTTGCGCACCGCCCAAGGCCGCGCCCCCACCGCCTGCAAGATCTGCTGGTCAAAGGAGAAGGCCGGGCCGATCACCGGAATATCCAGCCCGCTGTCGGCATACTGGCGCAGGAAGGAAATCCCCATCCCGCCCGGCAGGAAGAAGAACACGCTGTCGGCCCCCGATGCGCGGATCTGCGCGATCTCGGCGGCGTAATCGGTCTGGCCCAGCTGGGTGTAGATCTCGCCCGCAAGCCCGCCTTCGTAGAACCGCTTGTAGCCCGCCAGCGCGTCCTGACCCGCCGGGTAGTTCGGCGCCAGGATGAAGCTGTTGGTGTAGCCCGCCGAATTCGCATGTGCCCCTGCCGCTTCATGCAGGTTGTCGTTTTGCCAAGCCACGTTGAAGTAGTTTTCGTGGCAGCCTTGCCCGGCCAGAACCGAGGGGCCTGCATTGGGCGAAAGGTAGAACAGCCCCTGCGCCGTGACCGACGGGATCACCGCCATGGCAAGGTTTGACCAGATGATGCCGGTCAGCAGGTCCACGTCGTCCGATTGCACCATCCGGTCGGCCAGTTGCACGGCCACGTCTGGCGCCTGTTCGTCATCGGCCACGATCACCTCGATATCGTCGCGACCCGATTGCGCGATGGCGAGCAAGAAGCCGTCCCGCACGTCAAGCCCTAGCGCCGCCCCGCCGCCCGAGAGCGTGGTGATCATGCCGATCCGTGTTTCGGCTTGCGCCGCGCTTGCCAAGGCCAGCATCGAGGCCGACAGGATCAATCCCTTGAGTGTCATCCGACAAGTCCCTTCCCTTGAGGTTTTTGCAGCTTTTCCCTGATCGTCCCCGGAATCGCGCCGGGGTCAAGCCCGACCGGACGCCCCGCCCGCGCTGTCGCGCTCAAGGGCTGGTCGGGGGGCGATGGTGGCAGGCCGTCAACGCGGCGCATTGAGGTTTCCGCGAGCCGGTCCCGGATACGGAAATGTCTGAAAACGACATGGTATTGCCGCGGTGGAGATGTCGTTTTTGGACATTTTCTTGGGCAAAGCTGGCCCTTGGCCTTGGGTGGGATACAAAAAATAACTAGTAATAACAGATGGTAAAGTCAAGATCCTGATTGTCTGTCTCCGTTCGGGTTGCGCGTTTGCGTCAGGAATGTTCTAAAAGCGACAAGTTTAAAAGCGACATGAAGTCGTTCCAAGGGGAGTGGGGTTTGCCCTCAGACACGCAAGACACGTTCGTTTCCTTCGACCGGGTCCAGAAAAGCTACGACGGCGAAACGCTGGTCGTGAAGGATCTGAACCTCGACATCGGCAAGGGCGAGTTCCTGACCATGCTGGGCCCCTCGGGGTCGGGGAAGACCACCTGCCTGATGATGCTGGCGGGCTTTGAGACCGCCACCCATGGCGAGATCTTGCTCGACAATCGCCCGATCAACAACATCCCGCCGCACAAGCGCGGGATCGGCATGGTGTTCCAGAATTACGCGCTGTTCCCGCACATGACGGTGGCCGAAAACCTGTCCTTCCCGCTGGAGGTGCGCGGCATGGGCAAGTCCGAGCGGGAGGCCAAAGTGCTGCGCGCGCTCGATATGGTGCAGATGGATGATTTTGGCGGCCGCCGTCCGGCGCAGCTTTCCGGCGGCCAGCAGCAGCGCATCGCGCTGGCCCGTGCGCTGGTGTTCGAACCCGAGCTGGTGTTGATGGACGAGCCCTTGGGCGCGCTTGACAAGCAGTTGCGCGAAACCTTGCAGTTCGAGATCACCAAGCTGGCGCACCGGCTTGGCATCACGGTCGTCTACGTCACGCATGACCAGACCGAGGCGCTGACCATGTCGGATCGCGTGGCTGTGTTCGACGATGGGCGCATCCAGCAGCTTGATGCGCCCGACGTGCTCTATGAGCAGCCGCAAAACAGTTTCGTGGCCCAGTTCATCGGCGAGAACAACACGTTGACGGGCACGGTGGCCGAGATGCATGCGGATATGTGCGTCGTGCGGCTGGACGATGGCGGGTTGATCGATGCCGTGCCGGTCAATGTCTCGGCGGTGGGCGACAAGACGCAGGTCTCCATTCGCCCCGAACGGGTCGAGATGAACAAGGACCGTCTTGCGCCCGATGCCCATACGCTCAAGGCCGAGGTGCTGGAATTCATCTACATGGGCGACATCTACCGCACCCGCCTGCGCGTCGCGGGCCACGAGAATTTCGTCGTCAAGACCCGCAACGCCCCTGACCAGCCCCGCCTGAAACCCGGCGCCCTGATCGAGATCGGCTGGCGCCCGCAAGATTGCCGCGCGCTCGACGCCTGAGCTTTGGCCCGCGCGGGCCACGCCCCGCGCATCCCCGACCATCACAACCCCGAAGTCCAACCAAGGAGAGTGAGACCCATGAAACTGAAGACCCTGCTCATGCTGGGCGCAGCCACGTCGCTGGCCGCACCCATGGCAACCGCACAGGACATGGCCGACACCGTCACCTTCGTCAGCTGGGGCGGCGCCTATCAGGCGAGCCAGATCAACGCCTACACGAACCCCTACAGCGAAGCGAACCCCGACGTGACCATCGTCTGGGACGAAAGCAGCCCCGAGGCCGTGGCCCGCATGCGCGCCATGTTCGAGGCCGACAACGTGACCTGGGATCTGGTCGACGTGGTGGCTGCTGATGCCATCCGGCTCTGCGACGAGGGTCTGGCGATGGAGGTCGACCATGACGAGATCCTTGCGGCCGGCGATGACGGCACGCCCGCGAGCGAGGATTTCGGCGATCTGATCGTGTCCGACTGCTTCATCCCGCAGATCGTCTATTCCACCACCAACGGCTACCGTACCGACGTGGCCGCATGGGAGGGACGCACCCCCGAGGATGTCTGCGCGCTCTTCGACATGGAAAACTTCCCCGGCACGCGCACGCTGGAACGCCGCCCGATCAACAACCTCGAATGGGCGTTGTTGTGTGACGGCGTGGCGATGGAGGACATCTACGACACGCTCGAGACCGAGGAAGGCATCGACCGCGCCTTTGCCATGCTCGACACCATCAAGGACGACACGCTGTGGTGGACGTCCGCCGCCGAGGCGATCCAGTTCATGGCCGATGGCGAGGCCGTGATGGGGTCGTCCTACAACGGGCGCCTGTTCTCGGCGATCGTGGAACAGGACCAGCCGATCGAGATGCTGTGGGATGCGCAGGTTTTCGATATCGACGGCTGGATCATCCCCGAGGACCTGCCCGAGGACCGCCTGAACCGGGTGCATGATTTCTTGTTCTTCGCCACCGACACCCAGCGTCTGGCCGATCAGGCCGCCTATATTTCCTACGGTCCGGCGCGCGCCTCCTCGGCCCCGATGGTTGGCACCCACGCCGAACTGGGCGTGGACATGGCACCGCACATGCCGACCAACCCGGAAAATTCCGAGCGGGTGATCGTGTTCAACTACCTCTGGTGGGCCGATTACCGCGACGATCTGGACGCACGTTTCCAGTCGTGGCTGTCGCGTTGATCGCCCCGGCGGCCTGACATGTGCCGGGGCGGTATGGCCGCCCCGGCATCTCTTTCCCCGATGCCCGAGGACCCCGCCCCATGAGCGACGCCACCGCAGGCAATCTGAGCCATGCCGCCGCCGAGGCCCGGCGTGACGACGCGGCCCAGACCGGCCCGATGCTGGCCGCCGATGGCCGCCCGCTCAAGCGCAGCCTGAACCGCGCGTTGCGCGCTCAAAAACTCAGGGCGCTGGCGCTGATCGCGCCCTTGCTGATCTTCTTGCTCGTCACCTTTGTCGCCCCGATCCTCGACATGCTGTTCCGGTCGGTCGAGAACCAGATCGTGTCGGAAACCCTGCCGCGCACCGTCATCGCGCTGGAGGGGTGGGACGCTGCCGACCTGCCAAACGAAGACACCTACGCAGCCTTGGCCTATGACCTGCAAGAGGCGGTCGAACGGCGCAGGCACACGCGCCTTGGGTCGCGCCTGAATTATGAGGAAACCGGGCTCAGCTCGATCTTCCGCCGCTCGGGGCGTGGAATCGGCGATGTAGGCGAAGGCTATGCCGATCAGTTCATCGCCCTTGATCCCCTTTGGCAGGAGCCCGCGACCTGGATCGCCCTGATGGCCGATCCCGACTGGACACAGGCGCAGGCCGATTGGGCCGCGACCGAGACCGAAGATCTTGAGCCGGCCTTTCGCCTTGCCCCCGTCATCGCGCAGGCGCTGCCGGAAACCGCGGATGCTTACCGCGCGTTTGCGCGCACCTTGCAGGCGCAGTCCCGCAACCCCGACAGCCCGACGACCGAGGCGCCGTGGAACACCGTCTACCTCGCGCTCTACCGTGACCTTGCCGCGGGCGCCGATGTGGCGGCTTATGGTGGCCCCGAAACGGCGCGCCTGCAAACGGCGGCTGCCGCCGTCGACGGGTTCGACCAGACAGACCTGCGCGTGGCCATTGCCGATGTGGCCGATGGTTGGGTGGAACTGCCCGTCTGGACCACGATCCAGACCTTTTCCGACCCCTACACTGCGGGCTATTTTCTGGCTGCCGTCGACCTGCAACTCACGCCCCAAGGCGTCGAGCAGGTGGACGACAACCAGCGCATCTATCTGAGGCTGTTCCAGCGCACGATGGTGCTGTCGCTGACGATCATGGGGCTGTGCGTGATCTTGGGCTATCCGATCGCCTATCTGCTGTCGAACCTGCCCCTGCGCACGTCGAACGCGCTGCTGATCTTGGTGCTGCTGCCGTTCTGGACCTCGCTACTGGTGCGTACCAGCGCGTGGAAGGTGCTGTTGCAGCAACAAGGTGTCATCAACGACCTGCTGGTCTGGATTGGCCTCGTGGCCGATGACGCCCGGCTGACCATGATCAACAATCAGGTCGGCACCGTGGTGGCGATGACCCATATCCTTTTGCCCTTCATGATCTTGCCGCTCTATTCGGTGATGAAGACCATTCCGCCCAGCTATGTGCGCGCGGCCAAATCCTTGGGTGCGACCAACTGGACGGCGTTCTGGCGGGTCTATTTCCGCGCGGTCGCCCCGGGCTGCATCCTCGTGTTCATCTTGTCCATCGGCTATTACATCACGCCCGAGCTCGTGGGTGGCCGCACCGGCATCTTCATCTCGAACCGCATCGCCTTTCACATCTCCGACAGCCTGAACTGGGGTCTGGCGGCGGCTCTTGGCTCGATCCTGCTGGCGCTCGTCTTGGTGCTTTACTGGCTCTACGACAAGATCGTGGGCATCGACAACGTCAAGCTGGGGTAACGCATCATGGACCACAAACTGCCGCCCTATGCCACGACCGGCCAGCGCATCTGGTTCTACGGGTTCCGCGTGATCTGCGGGCTGATCTTCTTCTTCCTGATGGCGCCGATCCTTGTGGTCATCCCGCTCAGCTTCAACGCCGAGAACTTCTTCACCTTCACGCCCGGAATGCTGGCTTTCGACCTAGATGCCTACAGCCTGCGCCACTACCGGGATTTCTTCACCAATCCCGACTGGCAGCAGGCGTTGAGAAACTCCCTGACCATCGCGCCTGTGGCGACGCTTCTGTCGGTCACCCTTGGCACCTTGGCCGCCATCGGGCTGTCGCAAAGCCACGTACCGTTCAAGGGCGCGATCATGGCGATCTTGATCTCGCCCATGATCGTGCCGCTGATCATCTCGGCGGCGGGGATGTATTTCTTCTATTCCCGCGTGGGGTTGCAGGGCACTTATTGGGGCGTCGTGCTTGCCCATGCGGCGCTGGGCATTCCCTTTGTCATCATCACCGTCACGGCGACTATGGTGGGGTTCGACAAATCGCTGACGCGGGCGGCCTCCAGCCTTGGCGCGAACCCCGTCACCACGTTTTTCCGGGTGCAGATGCCGCTGATCTTGCCCGGTGTGATCTCGGGTGGCCTGTTCGCCTTCATCACCTCCTTCGACGAGGTGGTGGTGGTGATCTTCGTCGGCTCGGCCCAGCAACAGACGCTGCCGTGGCAGATGTTCACGGGGCTGCGCGAACAGATCAGCCCGACCATTCTGGCGGTCGCCACGATCCTTGTCGTGGTGTCCATCGGCCTGTTGACGGTGGTGGAATTGCTGCGCCGCCGGTCGGAACGGCTGCGCGGCATGTCGCCGGGTTAACGCCCCGCAGCAGCCATCGTTTCGGCCACGGCGGTCAGGCGCGGGTCGTCACCCAGCGCGTCGCTTGGCCCCGGCAGCTTTCGCCGCCAGTTGGGGTATTCGCAGGTGGTGCCGGGCAGGTTGGTCTGATCGCGCATCTCCAGCACATCCTCGATCTGGACCGCCACCAACGCCGACCCCGCGCGGGCGAGCGCCCTGTGCATCGCGCCTGCATCGCTGCCCCCCGCCATGGCGGCACAGGCGCGCACGTCATCCGCCCGCCCTGCAAGGCCGTGGTGCAGCGTGTCATCGCCGATCCGCCCGATGGCATGGCGCGCGCGGATGTCGGCACCATCGGCCCAGCCGGCCAGCGTCGGCAGATCGTGGGTGCCGAAAGCCGCAAGCGTGGGGGCGGGGTAGGTCTCAGGGGGTGTATCGCGTTCGAACTGCATCAGGCGACAGCCCAGGATACCGGCCTCGGCCAGCGCGCCCTGAAGGCCGTCAGGGATATTGCCCAGATCCTCGCCGATCACGGTTGCGCCCGCCCGCGCGGCCTCGATCTTTATGACGGCGAGCATGGCCGCGCGCGGCATCGCCACATAGGCGCCGGGCAGGCCGGGTTGGTCGGGCACCCAATAGGCGCGGTCAAAGCCGAGGATATGGTCGATCCTGAGCAGCCGGGAATAGCGCAATTGCTGGCGTAGCGTTTGCGCCAGAAGGGCGAAATGCCCTGCGATCAGCGCATCGGGGTTGAGCGGCGCGAGGCTCCACCTTTGGCCATCGGGTGCGAAGGGATCGGGCGGCGCACCCAGCGAGACGCCTTGCGCGAACCAATGCCTGTCGGCCTGCCTGCCAGCCTGGGTCGTGAGTACCACGGCAAGGTCAAGATAGAGGCCATGGCGCATCCCCGCAGCCGTCAGCGCGGCTTGGGTTTCGGTCAACTGGCGATGCGCCATGCTTGGCCACTGGCGATAGGCGGATCGCGCCGGGCGGCCTGGCTCAACGGACCCGCGCGGGATCGCGCAGGGGCGCAGGGCCAGTCGGTCCAGAGCGCGCCGTGACGCTCGGACAGCGCCTGATGGGCGGCAAAAAGCGTCAGCGCGGCACCTTCTGCCACGCAAAAGGCGTCGAAATCCATGTCGCCCGCGAAAGCGTCATAGGCCGCGCGGAGGGCCGCGCGCTTGGTGGGGATCTCGGCTGGGTAATCGACCGGCGGTCGCCTGCACCTTTCGCCGGTGGCGATGTGCAGCGGGTTCAGCCGCCGCCGGTGGCTGGGCGATGCGGGCTGGCCCAACCGGCCTCGGTCGGGAAACAGGCGTGGATCGGGTTGATGCCCAGAAATCCCGCGCCTGCCCGCGCCAGCGACAGGCCCGTGCGCCTGAGGTCGTCGTAATCGCCAAAGCCCGCGCGTTCGGGTGGGCGCAGGCCCCAAAGCGGTGCCGTCACCCCCCAGCCGCGCGGGGGCAGCGGCAGGTGTGAGGGAGGCGGTCAGAAGCGTGGTCTCCTCACCCGCTGCCCTCAGGACGTGGCGACCGAGTGGCAGGGGCGGCAGATCGGGGCCGTGCCCTTCGATCTCAGGCCCGTCCTCCAGCGCAATGACCCATGCGCCGGGATCGGCGGGCAGACGAAAGCCTGTATCCGGTGTCAAGATCACGAACCGGGGCAGGACACGCCTTGCCGCATCTGCCTGTCGCGCGGCCAGCCGGTCCTCGGCCTCGGCCTCGGTCGAGACCATCATCCCCATCGCCGCCATCAACGCCAGCGCGGTGTCGCGTCCGGTCTCGCGGATGCCGCCCATCTGGTCGGTGTAGCGCGGCAAGATGCCAAGTGCGCCAGCGAGACCTGCAATGGCATCGGTCATGTCACGGGCTCCAGCACCAGCGCCTGCACCGTTTCGGTTGGGCAGGGCAGCAGCCCCTCTACGGGGGCCTCGACGGCGGCATGCGTGGCCGAGGTGTCGATGCGCCTTACCCAAACCTTGCCGACGGGCGCGGGGGGCAGCGCAACCTCGCTGTCGGGCCCTGCGTTGAACACCAACAGATCGCGCCCGCCTCGGCGGCGCTAGCGCGGGTGCCCGCCGCCATGCGTTTTTCCACGCACAAGATGCGGCGGGTTTGGTCGGCCCAATCGGCATCAGTCATTTCCTGCCCATCCTCGCGCCACCAAAACAGGTCCGGCAGCCGTCGACCGCCCGTTCGCGCGCATGCAAGAACCGCTTTTGCCGCAAGATGGGATGAGCACGGCGGAAAGCGATGAGCGACGCGGTGAACGCCAGAAGGTCCGCGTCGGGGCGGTCCAGTCGATCCAGCCGATCTCGTTGTCCTGCGCATAGGCGTTGTTGTTGCCCGATTGCGAATTGCCGATCTCGTCGCCGGCCAGCAGCATCGGCGTGCCTTGCGACAGCATCAGCGTGGCCAGCATCGCGCGCTTGCGCCGGTCGCGGGCGGCAAGGATCGCGGCATCCGCCGTCGGCCCCTCGACCCCCATGTTGTCGGACCAATTGGCGGAATGGCCGTCGCGGCCCGCCTCGCCATTGGCTTCGTTGTGACGGTCATTGTAGCTGACCACATCGGTCAGGGTGAAGCCGTCATGGGCCGTCAGCATGTTGACCGAGGCCGTCGCGGGCCGCCCGGAATGGTCGAATTGCCGGGCCGATCCGGTGATCCGGTCGGCCAACCGGGGCACCAGCCCCGGATCGCCGCGCCAGAACTGGCGCACGGTGTCGCGGAAGCGGTCGTTCCATTCGAGGAAAGGGGGTGGAAAGGCGCCCAGCTGGTAGCCGCCCGGCCCGATATCCCAAGGCTCGGCGATCAGTTTCACTTGGCTGAGCACTGGGTCTTGGCGCACCGCATCGAAGAAGCTTGCGCCCGGGTCAAAGCCCGTGGGCGTGCGGCCCAAGGTTGCGCACAGGTCGAAGCGGAAGCCGTCGACATGGCCCATCTCGACCCAGTAGCGCAACGAATCCATGATCATCCTGAGCACCATCGGGTGATCGACATTGACCGTGTTCCCGGTGCCGGTGTCGTTGATGTAATGCCGCCGGTCCGGGGCCAGCCGGTAGTAGCTGGCGTTGTCGAGCCCCCGGAAGGACAGGGTCGGGCCGTTCTCGTCGCCCTCGCAGGTGTGGTTGTAGACGACATCGAGGATCACCTCGATCCCCGCGCCATGCAGGCGCGCGACCATCTGCTGGAACTCCGCGATATCGCCGCCCGTCAGGTAGCGCGGATCGGGCGCGAAGAAGCCGAGCGTCTGGTAACCCCAGTAATTCGTCAGCCCCTTGTCGTGCAGGAACTTGTCATCGACGAAGGCATGGATCGGCAAAAGCTCCACCGCCGTCACGCCAAGACCGGTCAGATGGTCCAGAACCGGGTTCGAGGCCAGGCCAAGGAACTTGCCCGCAGGTCGGGCGCCCGGATGCTGGCGGGTCAGGCCCTTCACATGCGCCTCGTAGATCACGCTGTCCTCGATGGGCGTTCCGGGTGGGCGGTCGTTGCCCCATGAAAAGGCCGGATCGATCACCACCGAGCGTGGCATGTAGGGCGCGCTGTCGAGCGTGGAAAAGCTGTCAGGCCCCTTGGCGGGATCGTAGCCATAAAGCGCGTCATGCCAGACCGGGTGGCCGGTCAGTTGGCGCGCATAGGGGTCGACCAGCAGCTTGTTGGGGTTGAACCGGTGGCCGTCTTGCGGTGCATAGGGGCCATGCGCGCGGTAACCGTAGCGCTGGCCGGGGCGCAGGCCCGCGATATGGCCGTGCCAGACATCGCCGTTGCGTTCCGGCAGGTCGAGTCGTGCCGTCTCGCGCCCGTCCTCGGTGAACAGGCACAGCACCATGCGGGTGGCATGGGCGGAAAAGACGGCGAAATTCACCCCTTCGCCATCGAATGTCGCGCCCAGCGGCGCGGGGCGGCCTGCTGTGATCGGGTGTGGCATGGTCACTCCTGACGGATCAGGCCCCTGATAAAGCGCCAGATACTCCGCCGCCGATTGGTCCCAGCCGACGGGGTGGCGCATCGCGTTTCGCTGCATCCCAAGCCACAGATCCGGGGTCGCGTAAAGGTCGCAGAGCCGGTCGAGCGCGCGTGACAGGGCATCGGCGCTGGCCGGGTGGAACTGGAGGCCGGTGGCCACGCCCGCGCGCAATCCGGCAGGCGTCGCGTCGATCACGGTATCGACCAGCCCGCCGGTATAGGCCACCAGCGGCACGGTGCCAAAGCGCAGGCCATACATCTGCGTCAGCCCGCAAGGCTCGAACCGGGACGGCACAAGGATCGCGTCGCCGCCTTCGATCAACAGACGCGCCAAGGCCTCGTCATAGCCAAGGCGCACGGCGACATGGGGGTGATTGGCTGCAGCCAGAAAGGCCTGTTCCAGCCCCGCCTCGCCCGAGCCCAGAAGCGCCAGTTGCCCGCCCCGGTCCAGCAAGCGGGGCAGGGCCGCCAGCAGCAGGTCGAGCCCCTTTTGATGCGTCAGCCGCGAGACGACGACGCAAAGCGGCCCCGGCGCATCCGGCAGGCCCATCGCGTCGCGCAGCGCGGTCTTGTAGCGTTTCTTGCCGGCAGGCGTCTTGTAGGGGGGCGCCCATGCGTCCAGATCGACGCCGTTGAGGATGCCGGACAGAACGCTTGCGCGTGCGCTGAGCAGCCCGTCCATCCCCATGCCGAACTCCGGCGTCAGCAATTCGCCGGCATAGGTCGGGCTGACGGTGGTGATGCGGTCGGCTGCGACAAGACCGGCCTTGAGCGCACTGATATCGCCCCAGAACTCCAAGCCGTCTTGCGTCATGTCGGACTGTGAAAGCCGCAGGGCGGCCAGCTTGCCGGGCGCTGCCTTGCCTTGAAAGGCGATGTTGTGGATCGTGATGACCGATCCGACACCGGCCTGCGCGTGACGCTCGCGCAGATACCAGGGCGCAAGGCCCGCCTGCCAGTCATGGCCGTGCAGGATATCGGGCCGCCAGCCCTTGATCGCCCCGCCTGCAATCTCCGCCCCGACCCAGGATAGTGCCGCAAAACGTTCCGGATTGTCGGACTGATCGCGCCCGCCCGCGTCGCTGTAAGGCCCGCCGTCGCGTTGGAACAGGTGCGGCGCATCGAGAAGTAGCAGGTCGAGTTTTGCCACCTTTGCCGCGATGACACGGGCCGCGCCGCCGAAAAGGTCGCCATCCTCCAGCAGTACCTTGCCCTTGGCCTTGCCCATCGCAGCCATCACCGCCGGATAGCCCGGAAGCAGGGTCCGCATCTGCACCCCCAAGGGGGCGAGCGCGCCGGGAAGCGCCCCCGCCACATCCGCCAGCCCGCCGGTTTTCACCAGCGGGGCACATTCGGAGGTGACGGAGAGCACCTTTATCATAGCGCCGCAGCCCGCCTGTCGATCATCTCTTGCGTGATCAGCGTCACGCCGCCGGGGCTGACGTGGAACCAGCGCGCGTCCTCTTCCGGGTCTTCGCCCACCACCAGCCCGCGGGGGATGACAACGCCGCGGTCGATCACCACGTTTTTCAGCCGCGCGTGGCGTTCCACCACCACGTCGGGCAAAACCACGGCACGCAGAAGCTGCGAGTAGGAATTGGTGTAGACGCGCGTGAACAGCAGCGATTCCCGCACTTCCGTCCCCGAGATGATGCAGCCGCCCGAGACCATCGACGAAATCGCGCTGCCGCGCCTGTCGGCCTCGTCATGGATGAATTTCGCAGGCGGCACCGATTCCGAATAGGTCCAGATCGGCCAGTTGGTGTCCCACAGGTCCAGTTCCGGCACAAAGCTCGTCAGATCGATGTTGGCCTTCCAATAGGCGTCGACCGTGCCCACGTCGCGCCAATAGGCGGGTGCCTCCGGCGTGGTGCGGACGCAGGACGCCTCGAACCGGTGGGCCATCGCCTTGCCCCCTGCCACGATCTGCGGGATCAGGTCGCCGCCGAAATCGCGGCTGGAATTTGGATCATCGGCGTCGCGGGTCAGAAGATCGCGCAAGAAGGGCCATGAGAAGACATAGATGCCCATCGAGGCCAGCGTGATATCGGGATTGTCGGGCGTTCCGGGCGGGTCCTTGGGCTTTTCAAGGAAAGAGGTGATCCTGTCATGGGCGTCGATCGCCATGACGCCAAAGGCCGAAGCCTCGGATCGCGGCACGGTCAGGCAGCCGATGGTGACATCCGCCCCGGTGTCGACGTGTTGGCGCAGCATCACCTCGTAATCCATCTTGTAGATGTGGTCGCCTGCAAGGATCACCACGTAATCCACGTCATAGCTGTCGACGATGTCGATATTCTGGAACACCGCATCGGCCGTGCCCTGATACCAATGCACTTCGTCCACGCGCTGCGACGCGGGCAGGATGTCGAGGTATTCGTTGCGTTCGGCCCGGAAGAAGTTCCAGCCGCGCTGGCAATGGCGGATCAGGGAATGCGCCTTGTATTGCGTGGCGATCGCCATCTTGCGGATGCCGGAATTCAGCGCGTTGGACAGGGCAAAGTCGATGATCCGCGTCTTGCCGCCGAAATAGACGGCGGGTTTGGCGCGCTTGTCGGTCAGTTGCATCAGGCGGCTGCCGCGCCCGCCCGCCAGCACGAAGGCCATCGAACGGGCGACAAGTCTTTGGGATGGTCCAGCCATTGGTGTCGTCCTCCCTTGGGTGCGCCACCCTCCCGCGGCGCGGTTTCAGTCGTCTGGTATCAAGAACAGCGTGGAGAGCGGCGGCAGATAGACCTCTGCGCTGGCGGGCTGGCCGTGGCTGCGGGTATCGCCCGCCACGATGCGGCCCATGTTGCCGCGATTGCCACCGCCATAAAGACCCGCATCAGTGTTCAGCGCCTCGCGCCATGCCCCGGCATGAGGAAGGCCGATCCGGTAGAAGGGGCGTTCGACGGGGGTGAAATTCGTCAGCATCACCACCGGCTTGTCGCTCGCTGCCCCATCGCCGGACCCAAGCGATGACCGATTGGTCGGCATCGCCGCCGATCAGCCAGTCGAACCCGTTCGGCTCCGCATCCTTGACATGCAGGGCAGGGGTCGCGCGGTAGAGCGTGTTGAGATCGCGCACCAGACGTTGCAAGCCCTTGTGGCCGGGATCGTCCAGATGGTGCCAGCCGATTTCCGTATCATGGTTCCATTCAAGAACCTGCCCGAATTCCTGCCCCATGAAGAGCAGTTTCTTGCCCGGATGGCCCCACATGAAGCCGTAATAGGCGCGCAGGTTCGCCAGCTTGGTCGGATGATCGCCGGGCATCCGCGTGTACATCGACCCTTTGCCATGGACGACCTCGTCATGGCTGATCGGCAGCACGAAATTCTCTGAAAACGCGTAATGCAGGCCGAAGGTCACCTTGCCATGGTGGTATTTCCGGTTCACCGGATCCTCGGCCATGTAGCGCAGCGTGTCGTTCATCCAGCCCATGTTCCACTTGAAGCCAAAGCCAAGCCCCCCCTCGTGGACCGGGGCGGACACCTTGGGAAAGGATGTGCTTTCCTCGGCCACCGTCAGGATGCCGGGATGGGCGCCATAGGCCGCGACATTCATCGCGCGCAGGAATTCGATCGCCTCGTAATTCTCGTTGCCGCCGTCCTTGTTGGGCACCCATTCGCCATCGGCCCGCGAATAATCGCGGTAGAGCATGGAGGCCACAGCATCCACGCGCAGCCCGTCGATGTGGTATTCTTCCAGCCAATAGAGCGCGTTGGCGACAAGGTAATTCTTCACCTCGCGCCGCCCGTAATTGTAGATCAGCGTGTTCCAGTCGCGGTGGAACCCTTCCTTGGGGTCGGCATGTTCGTACAGCGCCGTGCCGTCGAACCGCGCCAGCCCATGCGCGTCCGACGGGAAATGCCCCGGCACCCAGTCAAGGATCACCCCCAGCCCCGCCAGATGCGCGGCATCGACCAGATCGCGGAATTCATGCGGGGGGCCGTGGCGGACGGTGGGGGCGTAAAGGCCCACGGGCTGATAGCCCCATGAGCCATCAAAGGGGTATTCGCTGACCGGCAGCAGTTCCAGATGGGTGAAGCCCATCTCGACGGCATAGCCCACCAGTTCCTCGGCGGCCTCCTTGTAGCTGATGCGGCGATTGTCGGCCTTGCGCCGCCACGATCCCAGATGCACCTCGTAGATCGAGATCGGGGCGGTGCGGGCATTGGCGCCCGCGCGTGTCGCCATCCAAGAGCCATCGCGCCAGCCATATCCGGTGATGTCGCGCACGACCGAGGCGTTTTCGGGCGGATGCTGTGAGCCAAAGCCCAACGGGTCGGCCTTGAGCGGCAAGACAACGCCATCCGCGCCGGTGATCTGGTATTTGTAGGCCGCGCCTTCGCCCACGCCGGGCAGAAAAATCTCCCATACGCCGGTCGCGCCACGCCGCCGCAGCACATGCCGCCGCCCGTCCCAGCCGTTGAAATCGCCCACCACTGCCACGCGCGCCGCATCGGGCGCCCAGACCGCGAAATGGGTACCGTGCACGCCCTGATGCTCGCGGACATGCGCGCCCAGCACCCGCCAAAGCGCGTGATGCGTCCCTTCACCGATCAGGTATTCGTCGATCTCGCCCAACACCGGGGCGAAGCGGTAGGGGTCTTCCATGGCCCACGTCGCGCCACCGGGACCAGTGCCGTGCAGGGTGTATGGCGCATCGCCCGGAACGCCCCCTGCGAACAGACCGCCGCCGCCCCCCACGGGATCGAGGTCGAAGGTCTTGCCATCGCTCTGGGCCGATATTGCCACCGCGCCGGGATCGAAGGCAATGACCACCCGCTGGCCGCCCAGCAGATGCGGGCCCAGAACGGCAAAGAGATTGTCGTGGGTGCCCCCGCGGATGGCCTCTGCGACCTCCGGGCTGAGGTGATCGGTCAACGCGCTGTCGTGTCCGGTCGCCATGCCCATGACGCTACAGCACGCCCATCACAGGTCAAGCGCCGGGCCGGAGCGAGGTCGCCCCCCAGATATCCGCCATATAGCCCCGGATCGTGCGGTCCGACGAAAACCAGCCCGACCGCGCGGTGTTGAGCGCCGCCATCCGCGTCCAGTGGCCCGCATCGCGGTAGGCCGCGTCGACCTCGCGCTGGGCGCGCCAGTAGTCGGTGAAATCGGAACAGACAAGGAAGTAATCCGGCCCCCGCAGATTGCCAGTGATGTCGTGGAACCGGCCCGGGTCATCAGTGGAAAACGCGCCCTGATGGATCGCATCGAGCGCTGCCGCCAGACGCGGATCGGCGGCGATGGCCTGCGCGGCGTGATCGTGAATGGCGCGGCGCGCCACCACCTCTTCGGCGGTCATGCCGAAGAGAAAGAAGTTCTCCGCCCCCACATGGTCGCGGATTTCCACATTCGCCCCGTCCAGCGTGCCCACCGTCAGCGCGCCGTTCAGGGCGAATTTCATGTTGCCGGTGCCCGAGGCCTCCTTGCCCGCGGTGGAAATCTGTTCCGACAGGTCGGAGGCCGGGATCAGCCTTTCGGCGAGCGTCACGTTGTAGTTGGGCAAGAACACCACCTTCAGGAAGGGGCTCGTCACCGGATCGGCGTTGACCACGCGAGCCACGTCGTTGATCAGGTGGATGATCTTTTTGGCGAACACATAGCCCGGCGCGGCCTTGCCCGCGAAGATCTTGACCCGCGGCGTCCAGCCCGCGTTCGGATTGGCGCGGATCGCCTGCCAAAGGGCCACGGCCTCGAGGATGTTGAGGTGCTGGCGCTTGTATTCATGGATGCGCTTGATCTGGACATCGAACATCGCATCGGGATCGAGGCTGACGCCATGGGTCGCCGCGACCCAGTTCGACAGATCGACCTTGTTGGCGCGTTTTGCCCCTGCGATGGCGTCTTGCAGCCCCGCATCTCCCAGATGCGCCTCCAACTCGGCGAGCCGCTCCAGATCGCCCACCCAAGCCTCGCCGATGGCCCCGGTGATGATGCCCGAGAGCCGCGGATTGCACGCGTGCAGCCAGCGCCGCGGCGTCACGCCATTGGTCTGGTTCACGATCCGCTCGGGGTGCAGCGCGTGCAGGTCGGCAAACACCGTCTGCTTCATCAACTCGGTATGCAGCGCCGACACCCCGTTGACCCGGTTGGCCATCACGAAACTGAGCGTGCCCATGTTCACCTCGCCATCCGCCACGATGGGTGTGGGGCGGGCGGGGTAGCGCGCGGCGTGATCGGCATCGATCCGGTCGATCAGCATCATGTGGCGCGGCAACAAGTGCCGCATCAGGTCCACCGGCCATTTCTCCAGCGCCTCGGGCAGAAGCGTATGGTTGGTGTAGTTGAGCGTGCGCCGCGCAACATCGACCGCCTCGTCAAAGGGCAACCCGCGCTCATCGTGGAGGAGCCGCACCAGTTCCGGGCCGGCAATTGCCGGGTGCGTGTCGTTGAGCTGGATCGCCACCTTGTCGGGCAGGGCGCGGATATCGCCATGTTCGCTGTCGAAGCGGCGCAAGATGTCATGCAGGCTGGCGGCGGTGAAGAAATATTCCTGCTTCAGCCGCAATTCCTTGCCCGCGGGCGTTGTGTCGTCAGGGTAAAGTACGCGGCTGATGGACCGGGCCAGCATCTCGGGGGCAGCCGCACCAACGTAATCGCCATGGTTGAAGCGTTTCAGGTCAAGCGGGTCGCCCGCCCGCGCCCCCCAAAGCCGGAGCGTGTTGGTCCAGCACGCCTGCCAGCCGACAACCGGCGTGTCATAGGCCTCGGCCAGCACCGCCTCGGCGGGGGTCCAGACGGCGCGACCGTCCTGGTCGGCAACATGGCCGCCGAAGCCCACGGGATACATCGCCTCTGGGCGTTCGAATTCCCAGGCGTGGCGCTGTTGCAGCCATGTCTCGGGTTGTTCGACCTGGCGCCCGTCCTCGAAACTTTGGCGGAACAGCCCGTGTTCATAGCGGATGCCGTAGCCCATCGCGGGGCAGGACAGCGTCGACAGCGAGTCGAGGAAACAGGCCGCCAAGCGCCCCAAGCCCCCGTTGCCCAGCGCCGCATCGGGTTCGTCATGCAGCACGGCATCGAAATCGAGCCCCAGTGCCTCGATCGCGGCCTTCGCCTCGGTGTCGGCGCGCAGGTTGACCAGCGCATCGCCCAAAAGCCGCCCGATCAGAAACTCCATCGACAGGTAATAGACCCGCTTGGCCCCGGCCTCATAGGCCGCGCGGGTCGAGGTGAACCAGCTGTCGACGATCTTGTCGCGCACGGCGAACGACAGCGCCATCCGCCAGTCATGCAAGGTCGCATGCGCGCTGTCCTTGCCGATCGTATAGGTCAGATGGCGCAAGATGGCATCTTGCAGGCCCGTCGCGGGGCGGGCGTCCTGATAGGTCATTATCCTGCCTCGGTGGCACTTGGCGTTAGCGCTAACTACGCCAGTGAAGAAAAATTTGAAAGCGCTTTGGAGATTTTTGTCCAGATCTGTGTCCGACGCCGCGCGACCTGCGTCAAGACCCTTGCATCGCGCGGGCGGGCGCGATTTTGCTGGCCGCCATGACAAAGACCCGCGAATCCGTTCCCGCCTCCGTTTGCGATGCCGACCTGTACGAGCTGCGCCACCAGCGCAGCCACGGCGACCTCTGGCCGATGCTTGAGCGTCTTTATGGCGCGCACCCCGATTTCGCCCGGTTCCGTGCCGGTCTGGAGGGTGCGATGCGCCGCGCCTGGGCGGACCGGCCGGCGGCGTTGAAAAGGCTGGATCTGCGGCGTGATCTGGAACCCGACTGGTTCCAGCGCCCCGGCATGGTGGGCTATGTCTTCTACATCGACCGCTTCGCCGGCGACCTGACGGCGGTGCGAGCCAAGCTCGACTATCTGGCCGATCTGGGCGTGACCTACATCCATTTCATGCCCTGCCTCAAGCCGCGCGACGGCGACAATGACGGCGGCTATTCGGTGCAGGACTACCGCGCGATCAACCCCGCGCTGGGCACCATGGCCGAGTTCGAGGAAACCGTCGCCGCTGCTCGTGCCCGCGGGATGAGCGTCTGCATCGACATGGTCCTGAACCACACTGCCAAGGAGCACGCCTGGGCGCAGGCCGCGCGCAAGGGCGATCCGACCTATCTGGACTATTACATCACATTCCCCGACGACATCGTGCCGCAAGCCTTCGAGCTGACCGCGCACGAGGTGTTCCCGGCCCATGCGCCGGGCAATTTCACCTTTTACGACGACATGGGCCGCTGGGTCTGGACCTCCTTCAATGAACACCAGTGGGACCTGAACTGGGCCAATCCGCAGGTCTTTCTCGAGATGGTCGAGGTGATGTTGTTCCTCGCCAATCGCGGCGTCGAGGTGCTGCGGCTGGACGCGGTGGCATTCTTGTGGAAACGGATGGGCACCCGCTGCCAGTCAGAGCCTGAATGCCACATGATCTTGCAGGCGCTTCGTGCCGTCACCCGGATCGTGGCCCCCGCGCTCATCCATTTGGAGGAGGCCATCGTCGGCCCGGCCGAAATGCTGCCCTATCTGGGCCGCGGCGAGCATGACGGGAAAGAGGGCAATCTTGCCTACCACAATTCCTTGATGGTTCAGGTCTGGTCGGCCTTGGCCGCGCGCGACACGCGAATGATGACCCATGTGATGGGCACGCATTTCCCGCCGGTGCTCAACAACGCGACCTATTCCAATTACCTGCGCTGCCACGACGATATCGGCTGGGCCGTGACCGATGAGGATGCCGCCGCCGTTGGCCTGTCGGGGCCCGCGCACCGCGCCTTCCTGTCGGATTTCTACGAGGGCGTTTTTCCCGGCAGTTTTTCGCGCGGCGAGCTGTTCCAGCACGACCCCGTGACCGGCGACAAGCGCATCAGCGGCAGCTGCGCCTCGCTGGCCGGGGTGGAGCGGGCGCTGGCGGCCGGTGATCCCGTTGCGCTCGATCGGGCCATCGACCGGGTGCTGATGGGCCATGCCCTGATCGCCAGCTTCGGGGGCATCCCGCTGATCTACATGGGCGACGAATTGGGGATGCTGAACGATTACAGCTACCATGCGGTGCCCGAGCATGCCCATGACAGCCGCTGGCTGCACCGCCCGGTCATGGACTGGGACCGCGTGGCGCAAGCGCAGGCCGAGCCCGGGTCGGTGCCGGGCCGCCTGCACGCAGGCCTGCGCCAGATCATGGCCCGCCGCGCCGCCACGCCCGAGATCCACGGCCGCAACCCGACCGAAATCCTCGACACCTACAACCGCAGCCTCTTCGCCTTCGCCCGACGCGCGCCGACTGGGCCCTTGCTGTGCATCTTCAACTTCTCGGAGGAATGGAAGGTCCTGCCGCGCGACTGGGTGGAGCAGCAAGGCGCCACGGCCTTGTTCGACGTGCTGTCGGGCGCACATGTGGGCGACGGCAACGGCAAGGTGCCGCTGCCGCCCTATGCGCGGGTCTGGCTGCGCTAGGGAAGGGGCCTGCTTCGGCGCAACTCCAGATGGATGTGGTCGTCATGGCGCGCCGCGCGGCATCCCTGGGATCGGATCGCGGGGTGCGACAGGCCAAGCCGTTCGACCAGATGCGGCTCTACGAAGATCCGCTCGACGCGCGCATCTTGCGCCAGAATCCGCAAGATGGCGGCCGTACGCGCCTGATCGACCTCGAGCGTGCGCCACAGGGGTTGCAGGACCGCCAGATCCCACCGCATCGTGGGCCAGCGCGGGTTGCAGTCGCTCGGACCCTGTTCAAATGCGAAATAGCCGATCGGCGACCGCGTCGATCCCGGCAGATACCCGCTCTCGTCACGATAGAAAAAGGCGAGGTCAACCTTTTCGCCATCGTCATGCGACAAGTGCGGCAGCAGCGGAAAACCATCCAAAAAGGGGAAATTAGCATCTAAAACAAGCGTTTGCGTCCCCGGAAACTGTCGGTCCATGGCCGTCGCCGTCTCGACCAGCACATCGCGCAGTTCTAGCGATACATAGGTGCGGTTGAGTGCGCAGTAGAGCGGGCTTTGCACCTGCAGCGGCCCGTCCCCCAAACAGCTCAGCGCGACGCGGCCGAACATCGGCGCGATCCAGACGGCCGACAGGCCGAGCACGGCATAGGTGATCAGGAAAGCGACCAGCCTGCGGCGCCAGAAAAGCGCCACGATCCACGCCAGCCCCCCAACTTGGCTCAGCAGGGTCAGGACCAGAACGACGAAAAAATGGCCGATGACGCGCATAACGCGGCCAACCAGGTCAGGCCGGGCCATGGCTGGCAAAGGCCCCGCCTCAGGCCCCAAATCAGCCCCCGTAAAGCCCGGCCACCCGCGCCCGCAGCGTGACCAGCCCCAGCACCGTATCGATGGTCGGCGTCCCCGTCCCGGTCACCCGGCCCAGTTCCTGCACCGAGCCCAGAAGCGCGTCGATCTCCATCGGGCGCCCGGCGTCCAGATCTTGCAGCATCGAGGTGCGATGCGCCCCCACGGCGGCCCCGCCATCGATCCGGCGGTCGACGTCGATGGGGAATTTCACGCCCAGCTTCTCGGCGATCTCCTGCGCCTCGAGCATCATGTTGCGCGCGACGGCCCGTGTTCCAGGGTCGGTGCAGAGCACATCGAGCGTGGCATGCGTGAGTGCCGAGATGGGATTGAACGACAGGTTGCCCCATAGCTTCACCCAGATCTCGTCGCGCAGGCGCGGGCGGACGGGGGCCTTGAGCCCCGCCTTGCCGAGCGCCTCGGACAACCGCACCGCGCGGTCCGATTTCGAACCATCAGGCTCGCCCAAGGAAAATCGGTTGCCCTCGATATGCTTGACGACGCCCGGACTGATCACCTCGGCCGCTGGATAGACCACGCAGCCCAAGACCCGGTCAGGCCCAAAGCCATTCCACTGCGCATCACCCGGATCGACCGAGGCCAGCCGCGTGCCTTCCAGCGGGCCGCCAACCTTGTGGAAATACCACCAAGGGACGCCGTTCACGCCGGAGACGATTGTCGTGTCAGGCCCGATCAGGGGCTGCATCCGCGCCACGACCGGCGGCACCGAATGCGCCTTGAGCGTGACGATCACATAATCCTGATGCCCCAAAGCTGCCGGATCGTCCGAGGCATTGACCGGATAGGTTTTCGTCTCGCCTTCTTCGATCAGGGTCAGGCCATTGGCTTGCATCGCCGCCAGATGCGGGCCGCGCGCCACCAGACTGACCTCGGCCCCGGCTTCCGCCAGGTTCGCCCCCATGTAGCCGCCGATGGCGCCCTGCGCCGAAATGCAGATCTTCATGTCTCGTCCCTCATTCGGTCCAGTGCCATCCGCGAACGGCCGTCCCTTTCATCTTTCAAAAAATACGGTCGGGGAGCGCGAGGGGCAGACAGCCCCCTCGCTCGGGTCGGCGCCAAAGGCGACGATCCCACCCCTCACGCTTGTTCGACCAGACCCAGCTTTTCCGCCAGCCCGATGCGCTGCAGCTTGCCGGTTGCCCCTTTAGGGATCTCGGTCAGGATCACCACCTTGCGCGGCACCTTGAAGGCCGCCAGCCGCTCGCCCGCGAACTCGCGGATCTGCGCCTCGGTGGCCTCTTGCCCCTCCTTCAGCACGACGGCGGCGCCGACATCTTCGCCCAGCTTGTCATGCGGTATGGCAAAGGTCACGACCTGGGCCACCGCGGGATGCGCCGACAGAACGCCGTCCACCTCCAGCGGCGATATCTTTTCGCCGCCGCGGTTGATGATCTCCTTCAGGCGACCGGTCAGGGTCAGATAGCCTTCGGCGTCGAACTCGCCCTGGTCGCCGGTACGGAACCAGCGCCGCCCCTCGGCCTCGAAGAAATTCTTTTCATTGGCCTCGGGGTTGCCCTCGTAGCCCGGCGTCACGTTGGGGCCGGAAATCACGATCTCGCCCACGCCCTCGACCAGCCGGTTCTCGATTTCATGAGCGATGCGGACCAGCGGGCCTGCCTCCACGCCCACGGACCCCGGCTTTTGTGCGCGCGGCGGCAGCGGGTTCGAGGCCATCTGATGCGCGGCCTCGGTCATGCCGTAGCCCTCGATCACCGGGGCGTTGAAGGTGACGGCCAGTTGTTCCATCACCGGGCCGGGGAGCGACGCGGAAGACGAGCGCAAGAAGCGCAGCGGCACGTTTTTGATCGTTTCCGCATTGCGCGAGGCGCGGGCAAGGATCGTCTGGTGCATGGTCGGGACAGCAGTGTACCATGTCGGCCGCGCGTCTTCCATCCAGCCGAAGAACTTGAGCGCGTCGAAACCCGGCGCACACCAGACCGAGCCACCGGCGGCCAGCGACGAGGACACGGCCGCGATGAGGCCGTGGATGTGGAACAAGGGCATCACGTTCAGGCAACGATCGGCGGGCCTCAGCGCGAGCGAGGCGCCGATATGGCGGGCCGAGGCCGCGATATTGGATTGCAGCAGCGGCACGATCTTGGGCCGCGAGGTGGTGCCCGATGTGTGCAGGATCAGCGCCACATCATCGGCGCCGGGCACAGCAGTATCCGCCGTACCCGTGCTGCCCTCTGGCGTCAGGGTGAAGGTGCCTGCGGGGGCGCTTGCGTCAAACGAAAGGCGGATGATCGACAGACCCAGCGTCGTGGCAGCGGCATGGGCCGGACCGGTCTCGCCTTCGGCCAGAATGATCGCCTTGGCCTTGAGGTCTTCGAGGTAAAAGGCGAATTCGTCTTCCTTGTAGGCGGGGTTCAGCGGGCAGGTGGTTGCCACGCCCGCGACGGTGACGAAGGCCACGGCCATTTCCGGCCCGTTGGGAAGCACGATGGCGACCCGGTCGCCGCGTCCCACGCCCGCGCCATGCAGCGCTGCGGTGACGCGTTCGGCCTGCTCGGCCAGACCGCCATAGCTGAGCCAGTCGCGTCCCGGCGCGCCGACAGCGGGCGCAGATTTGTCCTGTGCGCTGATAAGCGCGGCCAAAGTGTCGGTCATGGTGTCCCCTCCGGTTTGTACCCGCGTCTCCCGCGCGGACACGGTGCATATAGTCCCGCGCTGCGCAAGAGCGAGGGCAAGGCCCGTCTTCGGGGCGCGTCTGCCCCGGGTCGAGGCTGATTGTCAATTGCCGACAAAAAAGGCATGACTGCCCGAGACAATCACCGTTCGGAGCCAAGCCGATGCATCTCGCCCGTTTCCCCCGTGTCCATCTCGCCCATCTGCCGACGCCGCTTGAGCGGATGGACCGCCTGTCCGAGGCGCTGGGCGGACCCGAGATCTGGATCAAGCGCGACGATTGCACCGGCATGTCCACGGGCGGCAACAAGACCCGCAAGCTGGAATTCCTGATGGCCGAGGCCATCGCGCAGGGCGCCGACATGGTGATGACGCAAGGGGCGACGCAATCGAACCACGCCCGCCAGACGGCGGCTTTCGCGGCCAAACTGGGGATGGGCTGCCACATTCTTCTGGAAGATCGGACCGGCTATCAGGACCCCGATTACACGCAGAACGGCAACGTCCTGCTCGACCACCTGCACGGCGCCTCGACAGAGGTTCATCCTGGCGGCACCGACATGCCCGCCGCGATGGAACGGGCGGCCGAGGCCGAGCGGGCCAAGGGTCGGACCGTCTATGTCATCCCCGGCGGCGGGTCGAACCCGACCGGCGCGCTGGGCTATGTGAATTGCGCGCTGGAACTGCTGGGTCAGGCCAATGACCGCGGGCTGGTGATCGACCGGCTGGTTCATGCGACGGGCTCGTCGGGCACGCAGGCGGGGCTGGTCGCGGGCATGTGCGCGTTGAACGCAGGCATCCCGGTTCTGGGTTTCGGCACCCGCGCGCCGCAGGAACGGCAAGAACAGATGGTCTATGATCTGGCCTGCAAGACCGCCGACAAACTGGGCTGCCCCGGCGTGGTCAAGCGCGAGGATGTGGTGGCCGACACCAATTACGTCGGCGCGGGCTACGGCCTGCCGCGCGAGGATACGCTCGAGGCAATCCGGATTTTTGCCGAGCTTGAGGGCATCTTGCTCGACCCGGTCTATTCCGGCAAAGGCGCGGCGGGCCTGATCGACTGGTGCCGCAAGGGGCATTTCAAGGCGGGCGAAAAGATCGTGTTCCTGCACACCGGCGGTGCTGTGGGCCTGTTTGCCTACAAGGGCGCGCTGGCGCGAGGATGAGGACGGTCGGCATCCTGGGCGGCATGGGGCCGGAGGCGACGGTCCTGCTGATGCAAAAGGTCATCGCCGCCGTGCCTGCGCGCGATGATGCCGACCATGTGCCGCTGATCGTGGACCAGAACAGCCAGGTGCCCAGCCGCATCGCACGACTGATCGAGGGGACGGGGGCCGACCCCGCCCCGGTTCTGGTCGCCATGGCGCGGAGGCTGGAGGGCGCGGGCGCGCAGGCGCTGGCGATGCCCTGCAATACCGCGCATCATTATTCGACCGAAATCCGGGGCGCGGTCGGTATTCCGTTTCTCGACATGGTGACGGCCTCGGCCAAGCTGGCGCGCGAGGTTGCGGGGCAGGGGGCGCGTGTGGGCCTTTTGGCCTCGCCCGCCGTTGCAAAGGTCGGGCTCTTCGACCGGGCGCTGGCGGCAGAGGGCTTGCAGGTGATCCACCCCGAGGACGGCGCGGCGCTGCTGGCGGCGATCCGCGCGATCAAGGCCAAGGGGCCGGATGCCGCCTCGCGCTCTGTCTTGCGGGCGGCATCAAGCGCGCTGCTGGCGCAAGGCGCGAGCTTGCAACTGATCGCCTGCACCGAGTTCTCGCTGATAGCGGAAGCGGTCGCGCCGGGCGTGCGGGGCATTGACACGCTCGATGTGCTCGTCGCGGAAATCGTGGGGTTTGCCCGCGCGTCAGCCTGAGCGCGCAGCGCCATACATCGCCTCGGCCGACTGTCTCACCACCTCGGCCACCTCGCGCAGGTCAGAGGCCAAAGGGCTGGTGCGGCGCCAGATCATGCCGACCGTGCGGGCAGGCCGGTCGGCTGCAAAGCGCTGGATCGCCACCGGCGCGCCGCGGGTTTCGACCGCCACCGCCATCTCGGGGATCAGCGTAACCCCGATGCCCGCGCCCACCATCTGCACCAGCGTCGAAAGCGACGAGCCGTCGAACCCTGCCCGCCGCGCCCCGCCGCGCAAGCCACAGACATCGAGCGCCTGATCGCGGAAGCAATGCCCTTCCTCCAGCAGCAGAAGCTGCATATCGGGCAGGGCGGCGGGGGAAGGCACAGGGCGGGCGCCATCGGCCAAGGGGCGCACCAGCACGAAACTTTCGGAAAACAGCGCCACCTCGTCTAGAGAGGGTTCAGACACGGGCAAGGCAACAAGCGCCGTATCGAGCCGCCCCTCGATCAGTTCCGCGATCAGCCGGTCGGTTTGAGTTTCGCGCACCTGCAGGTCGACGCCGGGATAGCGCGCGGCCAGATCGCGGATCAGGCGCGGCAACAGATAGGGCGCGATGGTGGGGATCACCCCAAGCCGCAGACGCCCGCCCGGCCCGTCGCGGCGCGCGCGCGCCACCTCGGCCAGTTCATCGACGGCGCGCAAGATGTCACGGGCACGGGCCGCGAATTCCTCGCCCAGACCGGTCAGGCGCACCTGCCGCGCGCCGCGTTCAAACAGGCGCGCGCCCAGACCCTCCTCCAACTCCTTGATCTGCATCGACAAGGCGGGTTGGGTGACGGCACAGGCCTCGGCGGCCTGTCCGAAATGGCCGTGGCGGGCCAGCGCCTCGACATAACGTAGCTGTTTGAGGGTGATGTTATTCATCAGTTGAAGTTATCACAAAGATCAGAAAATACAACTTATCCTGATGCCACATTCTTGCTAGAACGGTTCCAGACAGGCGGGATTCGGGATTGCCCGACCCCCGCAGGACACGCGATCCACCTTTTGCAGCTTGCACGGGAGACAGACGATGATGGACGGCGACGACAAGAGCATGGGCAAGTGCCCGGTGATGCACGGCTCGATGACCACGCAGGCCACGGGCGTGACCGAATGGTGGCCCAAGGCGCTGAACCTCGACATCTTGCACCAGCATGACGCCAAGGCGAACCCGCTGGGCGATTTCGACTACCGTGAAGCGGTCAAGACGCTCGATTTCGACGCGGTCAAGGCCGATGTCACCGCGCTGATGACCGACAGCCAGGATTGGTGGCCGGCCGATTGGGGGCACTACGGCGGCCTGATGATCCGCTTGGCATGGCATTCCGCAGGCTCGTACCGCCTGATGGACGGGCGTGGCGGCGGTGGCGCGGGCAACATCCGGTTTGCGCCGCTGAACAGCTGGCCCGACAACGGCAATCTCGACAAGGCGCGTCGCCTACTGTGGCCCGTCAAGAAGAAATATGGCAACAAGCTGAGCTGGGCCGACCTGATCTTGCTCGCCGGCAATGTCGCTTATGAATCCATGGGGCTGAAGACCTTCGGCTTCTCCTTCGGGCGCACCGACATCTGGCACCCGGAAAAGGACGTCTACTGGGGCTCGGAGCAGGAATTCGTCGGCGACGCGGCGCAGCGCTACGAAGACATCATGAAGCCCGACACGCTGGCCAACCCGCTGGCGGCCGTCCACATGGGCCTGATCTACGTGAACCCCGAGGGCGTGAACGGCCAGCCCGAGCCGATGAATACCGCCGAGCAGGTGCGCGTCACTTTTGCCCGGATGGCGATGAACGACGAGGAAACCGCGGCGCTGACCTGCGGCGGCCACACCGTCGGCAAGGCGCATGGCAATGGCGATGCGGGCGCGCTGGGGGCCGAACCCGAAGCAGCCGAAATCGAGAACCAGGGCTTTGGCTGGATGAACCCCAACCTCGGCGGCAAGGCGACGAATGCCATCACCTCGGGCATCGAGGGCGCGTGGACGACGCACCCGACCAAGTGGGACATGGGCTATTTCAAGCTCCTGTTCGGCTATGAATGGGAACTGACCAAATCGCCCGCGGGCGCATGGCAGTATCGCCCCATCGACATCCGCGAAGAGGACATGCCGGTCGATCCCACCGATCCGACCAAGCGTGTGATGCCGATGATGACGGACGCCGACATGGCGATGAAGATCGACCCGGCCTATAACGCGATCTGCCAGAAATTCATGGCCGATCCGGCCTATTTCGACGATTGCTTCGCCCGCGCATGGTTCAAGCTGACCCACCGCGATCTGGGGCCGCGCGTCCGTTACATCGGCCCCGAGGCACCGCAGGAAGACCTGATCTGGCAAGACCCGATCCCGGCGGGATCGACCGGCTACGATGTGGCAACCGTAAAGGCCAAGATCGCGGCATCCGGTCTGTCTGTCGCCGACATGGTGGCAACCGCATGGGACAGCGCGCGGACCTTCCGCCAGTCCGACCTGCGCGGCGGGGCCAATGGCGCCCGCATCCGTCTGGCACCCCAGAAGGATTGGGAGGGCAACGAGCCCGCCCGTCTGGCGCATGTCCTGTCGGTGCTGGAACCCATCGCAGCGGCAACCGGCGCATCGGTGGCCGATGTGATCGTGCTGGCGGGCAACGTGGGTGTCGAACACGCGGCCAAGGCGGCCGGTTTCGACGTCACCGTGCCGTTCCAGCCGGGCCGGGGCGACGCCACGGATGCCATGACGGATACTGACAGCTTCACCTGGCTCGAGCCTTTGGCAGATGGCTATCGCAACTGGCTGAAGAAGGACTTTGAGGTTGCCGCCGAAGAGCTGATGCTCGACCGGACGCAGCTTCTGGGTCTGACGGGGCCGGAGATGACCGTTTTGATGGGCGGCATGCGGGCGATGGGCTCCAATTACGGTGGCGCCAAGCACGGTGTCTTCACCGACCGCGAGGGGGCGCTGACCACCGACTTCTTCGTCAACCTGACGGATATGTCCTTCAAGTGGGTTCCCAAAGCCTCCAACCTCTACGAGATCGTGGATCGCAAGACGGGCGCGACCAAATGGACGGCGACGCGCGTGGATCTGGTGTTCGGCTCGAATTCCATCCTGCGCGCCTATGCGGAGGTCTACGCCCAGGACGACGCGGCCGAAAAGTTCGTGCACGACTTCGTCGCCGCATGGGCCAAGGTCATGCACAACGACATGTTCTGACGCGCATCCGAACAGGCGCTTGTGGCCGTGAGGGCAGGGGCGAGGAAACGCGACAGGGAAACGGCCCGGGGGAGACCCCGGGCCGTTTTGTTGGGGGGAGGATTCAAGCGTTACCGTGCGAGTGCCGGCCAGTCCACGTATAAGCTAAAATACATACCACAGCCTTCTTTCTCACATTTCGGCGGCGGGAAAGGGCTCAGGTTCTTTGGTCGCTCTCTCTTACTGTATGTGAAATAACACTCCTCACAGTTTTCTCTGAATGCGCCCATTTTCGAAAGATATACATGGCCAGAAATTCCCTCACTGTCCGCATAATCGAGTGCTGCAATGATCTGTTGAGCTCGCGAAATCGTTTCCGCCGCCCTCCAAAATGTTAGGGAACGTCTGA
>JAGYLB010000068.1 GCA_018401055.1 Roseicyclus sp. | reverse complement strand
AACGTCTGATCAACGGCTCCGCGCCGCGGTTGCGGTGGCGGTGCGTGGGTCGCCGCGATTGTCGATCACCACGGCAATACTTGTGCCGAAGGCCGTCACCGCCCGCACGTTGGCGGCGTGCTTTTCGGGCGTCTGGCCGGGTTCGATGATCGCGCTGGGGATGATGTCCAACGACGATCCCCCCGAATGCAGGTCGATGAATGCGTCGCCCATCGGAAAGATCACGTCGTTCAGATAGGCCGCGATCTGGCGGGTCGTGGTGCCCAGCGGATCGCCGGGAAACACCCGGTTTAGGTTCAGTCCGTCCACCGGCGACACCCGATGCCCCGCCGCGACCGCGGGCAGGTTGATCGCCGGCACGATGATCAGGCGGCCGAAAACAAGCGCCGGGTCGAGGTCGCGCAACAACTCGCTCAGCGCGATGGGTCCCTCGTATTCGTCGCCGTGGTTGCCGCCCTCGAGGATGACGGTCGGCCCCGTGCCGTTCTTGATCACCCCCACAGGCACCGGCACCACGCCCCAGGCATCGTCATGCGACGACAGCGGAATGTGGATCGCGCCGATCTGGCGACCGTCCTTCTCGAAACCCACGGTGGCGTGGAACAGCGCCGCCGCGCGCGGCGCGGGGAGGGCTTCAGACATTCGCCCAGCCGCCGTCGATCACATGCGCCTGCCCCGTGGTGAAGGCGCTTTCGTCCGAGGCCAGGTAGACGGCCAGCGCCGCGATTTCTTCGGCGCGGCCCAGACGGCCCATCGGCTGCCGCGCGACAAAGGCGCGCCGCGCTTGCGCCTCGTCCCCGGTCTCACGCAGGCGGCCCTGCAGCGAGGGGGTCTCGACCGTGCCGGGGCAAATCGCATTGCAGCGGATGCCCTGCGTCACGAAATCCGCGGCCACCGCCTTGGTCATGCCGATCACGCCCGCCTTGGTCGCGCCATAGACAAAGCGGTTGGGTGCTGCCACCACCGACGACGCAACCGACGCCATGTTGATGATGCTGCCGCCGCCACGCGCCAGCATCGGGGGCAGGAAGGCGCGCAGCATGCGGTACATCGCGGTCATGTTCAGATCGAGGGAAAAGGCCCACTGATCTTCGTCGCAATCCAGGATCGTGCCGTTCGCCACGAAGCCCGCGCAGTTGAACAGGATATCCGGGCCGCTCAGCACCGCCGCCGCATCCGCAATCGCGGCGAGGTCGCGCACATCCAGCACGCGGGTGCCCAGCGTGCCAGACAGGCCGCGCGCCTCGTCCGCCAATGTGGCCAGCAGGTCTGCGTTGATGTCGGTTGCGGTGACGCTGGCACCCTCGCGCGCCATCGCCAGCGCCGAGGCGCGCCCGATGCCCGCGGCGGCGGCTGTCACAAGCGCGGTCTTTCCTGTCAAGCGGCCCATCGCCCGCCTCCCCTTTCCAAGCGTGAAGTCAGACCGGCAGGCATGCCGGGCCGATCGGTTCGAAACTCTTGTAGGTCAGGATGAATTCCTGATGCCCCAGCGCCTCGGAGGCACTGGGCTCGCCCGCGGCCAGCGCGAGAACGCGTGCGTAGATCTCGTCGCCAACCTCAGCCAGCGTCGCTTCGCCGTCGAGGATGCGGCCCGCGTTGATGTCCATGTCCTCGGCCAGGCGGCGGTACATGTGCGGGTTGGCGGCAATCTTGATCACTGGCGCCAGCGCCGAGCCCACGACCGACCCGCGCCCGGTGACGAATAGCGTGCAATGCGCGCCCGAGGCCATCATCTCGACGATCTCGGCATTGTCCGAGATGTTGGGAAAGCCGAAACGCACCTCGCCGTCGGGCACCACATCCAACAGGTAAAGCCCGCCGCGCGGCGGGATGTCGCCCGGCTTGATCAGGCCGGAAATCTGCGATTGCCCCGATTTCATGTAGGCCCCGAGGGATTTTTCCTCGATGGTCGTCAACCCGCCATCTGCATTGCCCGCGGCAAAGCTGCCAAAGCCCAGCGTCGCGTAATAGCGGGCAGCCTTATCCACGCTGCGGCGCAATTCGTCGGCCAATCTAGGGTCGCGGCGCGGCTGGCCATGATTTCTGCAGCCGATCAGCTCGCCCGTTTCCTCAAAGATGCAGGCCGCACCCTCGGCCACCAGCCGGTCGAACGCCAGCCCCGCGGCGGGGTTGCCGGTGATGCCCGAGGTGCCGTCCGAGCCGCCGCAGACGGTGCCCACCACCAGATCGGATACCGCCATCGCCACGGTCGGCGCGGCGGCGAGGTCGCGCGCCTGCTCAGCAATCCACGCCTCGCCCCTCGGCGATGGTCGAGCGAGTGCCGCCGGTGTTCTGGATCACCAAAGTCTTCACAGGGCGGCCGCTGTCGGCGACCACGCACTCCAGCGTGTAGCGGTCGAAACTCTCGCAGCCCAGCGACACCAGCAGCACCGCGCCGACGTTCGGATGCGTGCACAGCCGCTCCATCATCCGCTGCGCATAGGGGTTGGGAAAGCAGCCGGGAAACCCGATGACATGGGCGGCGGTGCGGTCGCTCGCGGCGATCTCGCGCGCGACATGGTGCGCGCATTCCACCAGATAGGCCACCGCGACCACGTTGCGGATGCCCTTGCGCCCGTCGGTCCGCGGCCAGCCACGCATGTTGCCGGTCATTGCGCGCGCTCCTTCCCGGTGGCGTCACAGGCGGCGCGGGCCGCCTCGAGCGAATGGGTCGCGGTATAGTCGCTTTTCAGGTTGTGCAGGTGCACCTCGGCCCCGGTTTCGATGTCGGCGGTGGCCGACCCGATGGGCGCGCCGTACTTGCGCACCTTGTCGCCCGCCTGGATCGGGCCGCGCGCCAGCTTGTGGCCAAGGCCCAGCCGTCGCGCCACGCGCACGCGCACCCCCTCCACCACGATTTCTTCATCAGCCTCGATCTGAGCTCGCAGTACAAGCACGTTGTCGCCGGGCGACAGCAGCAGCAGGCGCGGGTCGGTCGCGCCAAAATCCTCGGTCCTGGGCAAATCGCTCATGAGTATGTCCTTTCTCATCGCAGCACCGCGGCGCTGCCGGGCATCGTGCGGGCCCGGATTTCCGGCCAGTCCCAGGCGATGCCGAGACCAGCCACGTCAGGAGGGTGGGCCCGCCCGACACGCAGATCAAGGCGCGAAGTCGTCACCGCGTCAAGTTGCGGAATGTATTCGAGCATCCAGCCGTTCGGCACTGCACAGATCAGGCTGACGTGCAATTCCATCAGGAAATGCGGGCAAACCGCGATGTTGAACGCTTCGGCCATGTGCGCGACCTTCAACCACGGCGTGATCCCGCCGACCCGGGCTGCATCCACCTGCACCACCGATGCGGCACCGCGGTCGAGGTAGTCCTTGAACTGGCTGGGCGAATACAGGCTTTCGCCCACCGCGACGGGCACCCGCGAATGGCGCGCGAGGCGGGCATGGCCTCCGATATCGTCGGCGGGCATCGGCTCCTCGAACCAGGTGATGCCGTGGCGCGCCAGCATGTCGGCGCGCACCAGCGCTTCGGACAGGGTGAAGGCCTGGTTGGCGTCGACCATCAGGTGAAACGCCTCGCCCACCGCGGCGCGCACCGCGCCAAGGCGGGCGGAATCCTCGGCCAGGTGCGGCTTGCCGATCTTGACCTTCGCCCCCGCAAAGCCGCGCGCCTGCACCGCCAGCGCATCATCGACCAGCGCTGCGGCCTCGATATGCAGCCAGCCGCCCTCGGTCGAATAGACCGGGACCGAGGGCTTTGCCCCGCCCGCCAGTCGCCAAAGCGGCAGCTTCGCGCGCAGGCAGCGCAGATCCCAGAGCGCGGTATCGATCGCCGCCAGCGCCAGCGAGGTGATCGCGCCTACCGCGGTCGCATGGGTGGCGAACAGAAGGTCGCGCCAGATGCCTTCGATCTCTTCGGCCTCGCGCCCGATCAGCCGCGGGGCTAGCGTCTCGCGCAGCAGGCTCATCACCGCCGGGCCGCCGGTGCCGATGGTGTAGGCATAGCCGGTGCCCTGCGCGCCGTCGGCATCGGTGATCGTGACCAGCGGGGTTTCCTGGCTGACAAAGCTCTGGATCGCGTCGGTCCGGCGCACCATCGGCACCAGATCCACCATCGCCAGATCGACGCGGGTGATCCGTGCCATCAGCGCGCCCCCGTGACGGCTTCGCCCTGCCCCGGCGCACCGGCCAGCCCGAATTCCGCGATGATCGCCGCTCGATTCGCCCCCAGCGCCGGGGCCGCCCGGGGGCCACCAGCGTGCCGCCGTCGATGCGGAAGAGCGCGCGCGTGGTCTCCAGCCGCACCCCGCCCGGACCCGCGATGGTCTGCAAGGGCGCCAGCCTGCGGAACGCCTTGGCATCCAGCAGCGCGGCCCAGTCGAGCACCTCGGCGCACCAGATGTCGGCGGGTTGCAGCACCGCCAGCCAGTCAGCGGTCGTCCGGGCCACGACGGCCTGCACAAGAATCGTCTTGATCGCGTCGCGGGCCGTCATCGCCTTGGCAGGGGCGTCGCAATAGGGCAGCAGCGCCGGGCAGTCCATCAACTCGGCCAGCCGCGCCAGCGACGGCGTCATCGGCAGCGCGAGCCAGCAATCGGCGGTGTGGTAGACGCCGTAAGGCGCGCCCAGGTAGGCATGTGCGCCGTTCACCGCCGAGCGTTCCGGCACCCGCCGCCCGTCGTTCAGATGGGTGGTCAGAACCTCGAACTGGAAATCGATCAGCGCCTCGAGCTGGCTGGTCTGCACCAGCGCCCCGCGCCCGTGCAGCCCGCGCCCGACCAGCGCCGCAAGCAGCCCCTGACACAGCGCCGCCCCCGCCAGCATGTCGGCCACCGCAAAGCCCATCGGCATCGGCGGGTCGTCGCGGCTGCCGGTCAGCCACATCAGCCCCGAGCGTGCCTGCACCAGCAAATCCTGCCCCGGCGGGCCGACCCACGCCCCCCTCGCCGAACCCCGAGATCGCGCCGTAGACGATGCGCGGGTTGAGCGTACGCACCGCGTCATAGCCGAACCCTTGCCGCTCGATCACGCCGGGGCGGAAATTCTGGATCATCACGTCGGCCCGCGCCAGCAGTGCGCGCAGCATCGCCCGGTCGCCCTCGTCCCGCAGATCGGCGGTGAAACTGTCCATGTTGCGGTTGATCGCGTGGAACAGCGTGTTCGTCCCGCCGATATCGGTATCGGAAAGATAGAGCGTGCGACACAGGTCGCCCGTGCCCGGACGCTCGATCTTGATCACCCGCGCGCCAAGGTCGGCCAGCTTCAGGGCACAGTACGGTCCCGACAGGAACTGCGAAAAATCCACGACAACCAGCCCCGCTAGCGGGCGGCTGTCCTGCGGCAGCGGCATCATGCGCACGACTTTCGATAGGCGGCGTCCAGCCACGCGATGGTCTCTGCCTCGGACAGATCGCCGGTCAGGCAGGCGTGCACGATGGCACCGCCGGTATCCTGCAGCTGCATGTTGCCGTTGTAGCGCAGCCGCAGCCAGGAGGTTTCCAGCGTGCGGCGGGTGTTGCGAAAGAAGTCGCGGCACGCGGCGTTGCAGGCGGCATCCTCCCACGCGGCGGCGTTGCCGGGCTGGCCCGCCCGAGGTGAAGTAGACCCCGCGCTGGCGCTCGGCCCCGGCGATCCAGAAGGCATAGTCGCAGGCCGCCTCGGGATACTTTGAGAAGGCCGACACGGCGATGCCGGTGCCACCCAGCACGGTGCCCCGTGGCCCGGTGTCGCCGAACCCCGGCGCATCGGCAAAGACCAGCGGATGCGGGCAGAATCCCGTGCGGCTGTAGTTGGTATAGCCATAGCCGAACAGCGAATAGGCCGGGCCATCGGCGGCGTGCCCCATCCAGTCGTAGATTCCAATGGGGTCGAGCGTCAGGCACCGCGGATTGACCAGCGCTGCAATCTCACGCAATTCGCCAAGAATGTGTGCGGCGTGCTCGGGTTGCAACAGGTGGACGGGGTGCTCGGCCACAGGATAGTCCATGTTCCTTACCAGCCCGAAGAACGTCATCAGCGCGTTGATCGGCACCAGCGCCATCGCCACCTGCCCCTGCGCGGCCAGCGCCTTGGCGTCTTCCCAGCGGGCCGGGGCGGCATCCAGCAGGTCGGGACGGAACGCAGCGACCGGCGTCGCCGCGTCGATCGCCAGCGCCCATTGTCGCCCGCCGAACACGTAGGACGGATGCGACAGCCCGACCGACTGCGCCGCGAGCGTGGCCAGTTCAGCGGCACGCTTGGACGTGTCGAGCGGAGCAGGTTGCCCTCGGCCGCGACCTCGCCCACGTGTGGGTGATCGATCACCATCAGGTCATAGGTGTCGGCCATCTCGCGCACGGGCCGGTCGGCAAAGGATTGAAGCGAGCGCTTCTCCCAGGTGATCGACATGCCCGGATGCAGGTGTGTCCATTCGGCGGTGGTCGCCACCATCGGGTCATAGCCGCGGGCGTGGTTCCAGGTCATGCCGCGAAGCGTGATTTCAGCCATCGGCCCACCCCCGTGCCGCCGCCTTCTCCGCCTGCCGCGCCGCTGCCGCCTCGGCGAATGCGCCCGGGTCGCGGTAGAGGACTGTCAGCAGATGCTCTGCGTAAAGCGCAGGCTCGCCCTCGCCCTTGTCGACCGAATAGCTAACCCACAACTTGCCCATCGTGGGGCCGTGCACCTCTTTCGACAGGTTCTTTCGGATCGTGTAGATCGTGTCGCCGATGAACACCGGCTTGATGAAGCGCAGCCGGTCATAGCCATAGGAAAACGAGTTCAGGCAGTTCGTCGCGCAAAGCCCCAGCCCGTAGGAAAACCCCATCGCCCCGGCAACCAGCCTGCGCCCGAACGCCCCCGCCTCGGCCGCGAAGCGGTCATCCGAGACATAGGGGTGATGATCCATCACGAGGCTGTTGAAGAGCATCGATTCGCCCTCGGAAATCGTGCGGCGGATCGAGCGGATCTCGCCGCCGACCTCGAAATCCTCGAAATACCAGTCCTCGCTGTTCCAGACCGGCAGCCTTGCGTGGTCGTCCGGCAGGCCCGGCAAGCCGCGCGCATGTACCCCGATCTCGGCCATTGTGCCCCCTTTACCAGCAATGCCTTCTGCTACATGTCGTGCCACGGTTGCTTTTATATGTCAAAGGTATTTTTATTTGCGAAATACTCTGACGCCCCATGCTTGTCTGGCGCAACCTTTTCACCTACGAAAGTATATTGTGCATGCGAAACCAGAGGAAGCGAATGGAGCGGGAACAGTTCTTCGAGGATTACCAGATTGGCGAAAGCCGGGTCACGCTGGGCCGCACGATCACCGAGGCGGATATCGTGTTCCACGCCGGGCATTCGGGCGATTTCTTTCCACACCACATGGATGCCGACTGGTGCCGAACCCAGCCTTTTGGCCAGCGGGTCGCGCATGGCACGATGACATTCGCCATCGGAATCGGCCTGACGGCGACGCAGATCAACCCGCGCGCCTTTACCTATGGGTACGAGCGGCTGCGCTTTCCCGCGCCGGTCCATGCCGGCGACACGATCCGCACGCGGGTGACGGTGGGCCGCAAGGCCGACGACCCCAAGCGCCCCGGCTTTGGTCAGGTCGTCGAGTTCTGCGAGACCACAAACCAGACTGGCAAGACGGTGCTGTATTGTAAGCATATCCTTCTGGTCGAACGCCGCGCGCCTGCAGCCTGAACAGCTAGGGCAAGGGCACCGCTGTGCCGCCGCCCAGGCTGCGCGACAGGGCCTGCGCCGCGTCCAACAGCCGGGCGCGGCAGGTGTCGAAATCGACGGTGTGCTGATAGCGTTCCAGATGCGGGATGGTCAGCGCGGCGATGGCGTGGCCGGAATGGTCGATCACCGGGGCCGAGATGTTGACGATGCCGCGCACCACGAAGCTTTCGCGCATCTCGAACCCGACGCGGCGGATCTTCTGCAACTCGGCCCGCACGGTAGCTCGCGCCATCCCCTCGGGCAGGGGCGCGTCGGCAAAGACCGCGGCCAACTGGTCATCGGGCAGATGCGCCAGAATCACCCGCCCCGAGGATGCACGCCACAGCTCGATCCGCGCGCCCAGCCGAACGCTCATCACATTGTTGCCGGGTCCGTCGACCTGCCCCACCACCAGCACCGCGTCGCCCGAGCGCACCGCAAGGTGCACCGACTGGTCGACCTCGCGCGCCAGTCGGTGCATCAGGGGGCCCGCCAGCGCTGACAGCCGCCGCACCATCGGGGTGCGGTGCGCCATCTCGAACAGCAGCGTCGTCAGGAAATAGCGGTCGCTGCCGGCATCCTGCGCAAGATACCCGCGTTCGGTCAGCACCACGAGCATGCGGAAGATCTCGCTGACCGACCGGCCCAGCGCGCGGGCGATCTCGACCTGCGTCAACCCGCTTTCCTGAAGCGACAGGAGCTCAAGAATCTCCAGGCCCTTTTCAAGGGCTGGCGCCGAATAGCGCGTCGAAGCCGTTTCGGATTTCACGCCTATCACCCGCCCCCGACCTGAATTCACTTAAGCGACGCCGTTATATCACCGAGACGCACGTTGGCTATAACCAGCGGGGCCTTGCGGCACAAGGCAACCGGCCGCCTCGCCTTGTCGATCATGTCGGCATTCATGGGGGCACTGGCGGTTGGGATCCGCGCGAGGCAATGCCCGCCTTGGCCCAGGATGTCCCTCGTCGAATGATTTGTAACAGGCGGCGTGATATTGGCCTACATGCCTCCGGCACTGTATTTTGATGTTATGCTGGTTGGCGTTGATGGATCAAGCGCCGTTTCTGTATGGACTGTGTGTTAATTTTCTCTCTTTTTGTCAGGCTCGCCAAACCACGCGGGACGAACTCCGCTGACTGGCGAATGTGCATCACAGGAACGATTTCGGTTCACTTTGATAAGAAGAACGCTGCCCTCCACGCAGGAAACCCTGTCTGCTTCTTACCCACGCTTGCTCAAACCGCAAACGCCCCGCTTTCATCCTTGATACTACGCTCCTTGCGCGCGGCCGCCTCATCGAGGCCCTCGTTTCGATGGTCTAGCCCTGTGGCGCTGTCTTGCCCCAAAAGGCATCGTATCCCGCAAGCATAGCGCTTGCAGGATCAACCACCTCCCAAGTCTCAGCGCCCTCCGGCCCGAGCCTGACGCCGTTGATCACCCGCGCAGCCGCATGGTCCTGACGCTGCTCGGCAAAGCTGCGCCGGCGATGGTCTTTGGCGCCGGTCTGGGGCCAATGCGGCGTCTACCGGCAGGTAGGAACGACGCCCAGATCAGCCAAACCGCTCGTGTTTTTAGGGATACTTGATACGCGAACCAGAGGTCCACTGAACCGAAATGGGGTCG
>JAGYLB010000067.1 GCA_018401055.1 Roseicyclus sp. | reverse complement strand
TTCCATCGTGTAATCCTCACCCTCGACGGCGACCTGCTTGTGCATCGGGCGCTTGAAGGTCTCGGCCATTTCCTTGGCGAAAGCGGTCTTTGCGTTCGACAGCGGCACGTAATCCTGAGGGCGCTTGGGCCCCGAGATCGCGGGCACGATCGAGGTCATGTCGAGGTGCAGCGTGTCGGTGTAGATCGGCGCGTAATCGGACCCGCGCCAGAAGCCGTTTTCCTTGGCATAGGCTTCGACCAGCGCCAGCGTATCCTCGTCGCGGCCGGTGTTGCGCAGGTAGCGCAGGGTTTCCGCGTCGATCGGGAAGAAGCCGCAGGTAGCACCGTATTCGGGGGCCATGTTGGCGATTGTCGCGCGGTCGGCCAGCGGCAGACGGTCGAGGCCTTCGCCGTAGAATTCGACGAATTTGTTCACCACGCCCTTCTGGCGCAGCATTTCGACGACCTTGAGCACGAGGTCCGTGCCGGTCGTGCCCTCGACCATCTGGCCGGTGAGCTCGAACCCGATGACCTCGGGGATCAGCATGGAAATCGGCTGGCCCAGCATCGCGGCCTCGGCCTCGATCCCGCCTACGCCCCAGCCCAGAACGGCCGCGCCGTTCACCATGGTGGTGTGGCTGTCGGTGCCCACCAGCGTGTCGGGGTAGGCCACCAGCTGCCCGGTCTGATCGGTGTCGGACCAGACGGTTTTCGATAGATATTCGAGGTTCACCTGATGGCAGATGCCGGTGCCGGGGGGGACGACACGGAAATTGTCGAACGCGCTCTGGCCCCATTTCAGGAACGTGTACCGCTCCATGTTGCGCTCGTATTCGCGGTCGACGTTCATCTGGAACGCGCGCGCATTGCCGAACTCGTCGATCATCACCGAATGGTCGATCACCAGATCGACCGGCGCCAGCGGGTTGATCTTCTGCGCGTCGCCGCCCAGCTTGACCAGCGCATCGCGCATCGCGGCCAGATCGACCACTGCGGGAACCCCGGTGAAATCCTGCAACAAGACGCGCGCGGGCCGGTAGGCGATCTCGCGCGGGTTCTGGCCGCCCTGCTTGGCCCAGACGGCGAAAGCCTTGATGTCATCGACGCTGACCGTCTTTCCATCCTCGTAGCGCAGCATGTTTTCCAGCACGACCTTGAGCGCGGCGGGCAGACGCGAGAAATCGCCAAGCCCAGCAGCCTGCGCCGCGTCGATGGAGTAATAGGCATAGCTCTTGGAGCCTGCCTTGAGGGTGCGGCGCGTCTTTGCGGTATCTTGGCCGACGGTAATGGGCATCTGGGCCTCCCTTCATCCGGTCATGTGGGGATCAGTCTTGTTGTTCCGATGCCACCGGCGCGCCTTACGATCAAGCGCAAACCGGCAGGCTGCGACATTGTTGTATGCGATTGCATACCGGATGGGAAGGGGCTCCGCGCACCCCTGATCTAGGGGACGGCATCGTGGAGCACGGGGGGCAGCAGGCGGCGGTAGCTGTCGAGCGCGCTTTCGCGATAGGCGTCGCGCAGATCCATCGCCATCAGCCGCGCCGCCGTGGCCGTGCCCGCGCCTGACCACAGTTCGGCCAGGCTGTCCAGAATGGCCCCGGTGCTGCGCGCCACCTTGGGCAGGACGCGCACGCTGCCAAGATGCGCGGCGGCCCTGAGCGCGTTCGACAACTGCTCGTGCTGCTGCGGCAAGGCAAGCACCGGGATGCCCGCCAGCACGGCCAGCGACAGCGTTCCGGCCTGCCCCGCGCAAATGATCACGCGGGCGCGCCGCACCATCTCGGCCTGCGGCAGCAGCCCGCGCGCCAGCCGCAACCGCGGGTTCCGCGCCAGATCGCGCGCCTGATCGGGCGACGGTTCCGTTCCCACCAGCACCGCGTCATGGGGCAGACGCTGCAACGCCTCCCGCGTCGCGGGGTCGTCCAGTTCGCCTGTCGAGAAATAGATCACCACCTCCGCCCCACGCCGTGCCTGCAGCAGCGGCAACTGCTCCACTGGCAGCAGCAGGGGCCGGTCGCGCAACCCGTCATAGGGGTCCCACCACGCCACCCCGCGCGGCAGTGACAGATCGGCGGCATAGACCTCCGCCAGATGCGCGAGCGGCGGCAGGCCAAGCGGCCCCAGCACCGCGTTGATCGTCGCGCACATTGCGGCCTCGTCGGGCGGAGGCGCGTCAGGCCGGACTGTGCCGTGCAACGCGTCCTGAGCAGGGGTCAGCAGGTCGGGAAACCGCGCAAGCGTCGCGGGGGGCAGGCCGAAGGCCGCACCGGTCGCCACCGTCGCGATCCCGCGCGCCCGCGCCGCAAGCAGGGCCGTCGGCGCGAAATCGGCAACCACCAGCGCCGGGCGGATCGACTGCATCGCCAGCGCCCACCAGTCGAACCGCCGCCTCAGGTCGTCCGCGTCTCCAAAGCCGCGCACCCGCAGCCAACCGGCCCATGTCAGCGCCGGGCTCGGCGGCGCGCCTGGCACCGGAGCAAGACCCATCCCGCGATCCACCCGGTCGCAGACCCGCTCCAGAATGTCGCCATGGTCGGTCTGCGCCAGAATGGCCTGGCTGCGCGCAACCGGCGCAAGGGCGCGGGCGACCGTGGCCAGCGTGGTGACATGCCCACGCCCCTGCCCGGCTTCGCAGCACAGCAAGACCCGTGGGGGCGGCATCATGCGCTCAAGCTACGCGCCAGGTTCGGCACGTCGCCGACATGGTCAAAGAACGTAGGGATCGGGCGGCGGCGGCGGCGGCGGTGGAGGCGGCGGCGCGACCCCAGCAGGCGGTGTCTCGGTCTCGACGTAGCCGGTTCCCAGCCCGAAATCGAGGTTGCCGTCAGCAAGCCCGATCCCGAGGTCGAGCCCGAGATAGGCATCGCTGCCCAGATAGGCCACGCCCAATGTGCCGCGCCAGCTCTGACTGTTGAACATGTAGTCCAGGCCGATAGAACCGACGGTGCTGTCACGTTCATTGTCGGAAAAGATCCTGAGACCTATGCCCGTTTCAACGGTTCCGCCTCCGAAGCGGATAGACAAGCCAAGACCGACCGTCGGATCAGCGACAGCAGGGGCCGTCAGCAGGGCGGGCAAGGCACAGCCCACGGCAAGACGACGCAACAAGGGAGAAACGCGAACCACTCAGCATTCCTTTCAAGCAACCGATGAGCAAGTAGCAACGCACCTGTGGCAGTCTGTCAAGCAGGCAGCGAGGATCGCGTGCAGATCGCGGGCGCACTGATGCCGCCGAGGCGCATTCCGGTCACCGGATCGGCCGCCGCAGCGCGGGCGCCTGCACTGCTTGCGGGTGCCACGCCGCGTCGTGAGACAATGTGCCCAAGTTCTGCCGCATTGTTTCCGTCAATGGGGCTAACGCGACTCGGGCCAACCGGGCGCATGACGGCAGTATCAGGCACAGGACATTCGACCATGGATCTCATCGCCCGCATCATAGACCGCCTCGCGGAAGCCTCCGCGCATATCGAGATGGGCGTTATCACGCCTGTCGTGCTGATAATCGGCGGCGCAGCCGGCACCCTTTGGGTTGCGCGACGGAAGAAGGCCGATCGCGTCTGAGGGACCGGCATTGGGCGTTCTTTTCACGCTTGCGCCCTAATCCGTCTTTTGTCGAACAACGCGATTAGCGCCTCGCGGCGCAGCCGTGCCGCGGGCAAAGGTGACACCCCGGCCCCGCCGCAATCGCCTGACCCTTTGCTCCTGGCACGGCGGGCATCACCAGCATGACCGCCTGCATCACCGGGGCCGCGCCAAAGGCAGCGGGGCCGACGGGCTGGCTGACCGCCCAGGCCTGGAACAGGTTGCCCTGTGGCATCTCGATCAGGGCCGCCTCGGGCTGGCCGGGACGGCCCAGCGCCCGGTAAAGCGGCCAGAGCGGGCAACCCGCCCCGAAGCGCGGGATGGAAAAGGCCGTCAGGCGGCGGCGAAAGATCAGCGCGCCGGCCCCATCACAAACCGCCAACCCGAAAGGCGGCGGCCCCTCGCCCAGACCGGGCGGACGCGGAAGTGTCGCCAGACGGCGCAGCACCAGCGCCACATCGCCCTGCCCCAGATGCAGCAGCGCCGCCAGGGTCATGGCCCGCCGCCTCGGCTGCCGGTTGCAACACCGCCAGCGGCAACCGGGCCGCATCGGCGGCGTAACCTGCCAGCCAACGCTCGCCCAGCGCCCGCGTGGCGGGGTCCTCCATGCCTAGCCGCGCGCGCCAGAACGGAGGGGATGGCCACCGCCCCCTCGGCCTCGATGCCCGGAAAATGATGGGCTGCCGCCTCGAACATCGCCTCGACCGTTTCGATCGGGGTGGAGGAGGCGCGCGCACCCGCATCTTCCTCGGCCTCGAAATGGCCCAGAAGCGCCGTGGCCCGGACCGACAGGCGTTCGGCCTCTTCATGCAGGTTGCGGTGGAACCGCGTGCGCCAGGCCGGGTCGATGCCGGGATCGCGCACCAAGATATCAGCGGTGGACCGGATGGCGGCCACGGTCGACAGAACCTCGTGCATGGCATCGGCCAGCACCGGATCATGACCAATGCGGTCGCGCAGTCCCTCGACCAGCGCCTCAAGCCCGGCGTTGCGTTTCTGTTGTGCTGCGATCAACGCGGCCCAGCCCGGAAAACGCGCCGCCAACTCGTCGATCCGCTCAGTTTCAGGCGCGGCCCCATAGGCGGTGGGCAGCGCCTGCGCGGCCGATTGCAGCGCATCGTAGAGCGTCGCATCTGCCCCTTCGGACAGTTGCGCCGGTTCTACCTCCAGCGCGCGGGCGATGGCGACCAGAAGCTTGCCCCCGATGCGGCGGCGGTTGTGTTCGATCAGGTTGAGGTAGGAGGGCGATATCCCGACACGCACCGCCAGATCGGCCTGTTTCATTGCCAGCACCAGACGGCGTTCGCGGATGCGGTTGCCGGTCAGATGGGCACGGCGCGACAAGGGCGTGACGGGGGACAGGGGAGGCATGGCAGGGCCTTGCTGCATGAGGACACACCGAGATTAACAGGAAAAGATCGTTACGCGAAGAGGTTGCACCGGGATTTACAAGCCGTGGCCACCTTTTGCGGGGCATTTTAGCCATCCGCTTCCCGCGCACCGCATTTGGCGGAAAGATGCAACCGGGTTGGGGCTGTTCCGAATCGGAGATGCCCGAGATGACATCGCTTGTTGCCGCATCGCCCGGCGCAGTTTCGCCCCTGGCCGATGTAAGGCTCGAAACCACACCCGGGTCAGATCCCGTCCGGACGGAGCTTGGCCAAAGGGCGATCACGGCGTCTGCGGCTGGCAATAGCCTGCGCCACGACCCTGGACCCCCGAAATTGCCCGCCCCGATCAAGGGCCTCGGTATTCCGCCGCTCAACACCCGGCAGGTGGGGGATTTCGACAAGCTCGACGATCCCACGCCACCCGTGGGCGTCAGCCTGTCGGACCTTCTGTCCGATCTTGAGCCCATAGCGCCTGTCGGCGTAGACCTGCGGCGCTGAAACGCGAACAGCCCCGGACCCGGCCGGGGCTGTCGCAAGGTCTTGGGCCGTAACTCAGTTGGCCAGCGCCGCCTCGGTCACGGCATGGGTCCAGGCACCTTCCGGCTCGGCGGTTATGACCGCATCGCCGCCTTCCAGCAGGGTGCGCACCGTGCGCGCGTAGCTTTCCACGTCAAGCATCCCGTTGCCGCCTTCGACCAGCAAAGCAACCTCGCCCATCATGCGCAGCTGGTGGGTTTCGGTCTGCGCGCCCGTCTCGTCATAGTCGAGCACGATCATCGCCGCGTCATCGGGGTTTTCCGCAGCCCAGGCCCAGCCCCGCATGGAGGCGCGCACGAAGCGGGTCATCTTGTCGAAGAAGGCGGGGTCGTTGAGATTGTCCTCAAGCACCCAGATGCCATCCTCCAGCGTGTCCATGCCGTAATCGGAGTAGCGGAAGGTCACCAGTTCCTCGGGCGAGATGCCCGCGTCGATGATCTGCCAGTATTCGTTATAGGTCATGGTCGAGATGCAATCGGCCTGCCGCTGCAACAGCGGATCGACGTTGAAGCCTGCCTGCAACAGCGTCACGCCACCCTCGGACCCATCGACCGGGATGCCCAGCTGGTTCATCCAGCCCATGAACGGGTATTCGTTGCCGAAGAACCAATGAGCGACCGTGTGGCCCGCCAGATCGGCGGGTTCGGCGATGCCCGCATCCGCCCAGCAGGTCAGCATGAGCCCTGAGCGCACGAAGGGCTGGGCGATGTTGACGACCGGCAGGCCGCGTTCCCGCGCCGCCAAGGCCGAGGGCATCCAGTTGAGCATGGCATCCGCGCCGCCGCCCGCGAGCACCTGCGGGGGTGCGATATCGGGGCCGCCGGGCAGGATGGTCACATCCAGCCCCTCTTCCTCGTAATAGCCGTTCTCCAGCGCGACGTAGTAGCCCGCGAACTGGGACTGCGTCACCCATTGCAGTTGCAAGCGTACCTCGTCTTGCGCCTGGGCCGCAGTGGCGGCGAGGCCAATGGCAAGGGCCGGGATCAGTGTCTTTTTCATTATGTTACCTCCTGTTGGTTTTCGTTGTTCTTGCCGTCATCCCCGTCTTTGCGACGGATGCCAGAATGTCAGTCGTTTTTCGATCAGGGCCACCAACCCGTAGAAGCCCGAGCCCGCAAGGGCTGCCACTGCGATCTCGGCCCAGACCATATCCATGGCAAGGCGACCCATCTCGATCTTTATCCGAAACCCCATCCCCACAGTGGGAGAGCCAAAAAATTCAGCGACAATCGCCCCGATCAGCGCAAGGGTCGTGCAGATCTTCAACCCGTTGAAGATGAAGGGCATGGCGGTGGGCAGGCGCAGCTTGATCAGCGTCTGCCCGTAGCTGGCCGCATAGGTGCGCATCAGGTCGCGTTGCATGGCGTCGGATGCCTTCAACCCCTGAACGCAATTGACCAGCATGGGAAAGAACACCATCGCCACCACGACCGCCGATTTCGACTGCCAGCCAAAGCCGAACCACATGACAAAGATGGGCGCCGTGCCGACGATGGGCAGCGCCGCGATGAAATTGCCGACAGGCAGAAGGCCGCGCTGCAGGAAGGGTGAGCGGTCGACGGCGAGTGCCGCAAGGAAGGCCGCGCCGCAGCCCATGACATAGCCCGCCAGCGCGCCCTTGAGGATCGTTTGCTGGAAATCGGCCCAGAGCGTCGCGGTTTCCGTCACCATCCGCGCCCAGATCGCGGAGGGCGCGGGCAAGATGACAAAGGAAATGTCGTAAAGCTGCACCGCCATTTCCCACAGCGCCAAGAGCGTGACCCCGAAGATCAGCGGGACAAGGAGGCGCGTGGCCCTGCCCCGCGCCCGCTCGGCCAGCACGGCGTTCAGCGCCCAAGCGCCAAACCAGACAGCCAGGATTAGCGCCAGCCGCGTGTCGGTCAGCGCCGCCAGCGCGATCAGCGCGGCGCCCAGCGCGGGCAGGCCCCAGGGCGGGATGGCGGCGGCCCTCATGCCCGCGCCCCCATGCGTTTGAGCACCACCCGCTCCAGCACGCCCAGCAAGATCACCAGTGCGGCGGCGCAGATCGCCGCCATGAACAGCGCCGACCAGATCTGGATCGTCTGGCCGTAATAGCTGCCCGTCAGCAACCGCGCGCCAAGGCCGAAACGCGCGCCCGTGGGCAGTTCGGCCACGATGGTGCCCACAAGCGCCGCCGCGATCGACACCTTGAGCGAGGTGAACAAGAACGGCACCGAAGCCGGCAGCCGCAGCTTCCAGAAGGTCTGGCCCCGGCTCGCCGAATAGGTGCGCATCAGGTCGAGGTCGGTCGCCTGCGGGCTACGCAGCCCCGCCACCATGCCGACCACGACCGGAAAGAAACTGAGGTAGGAGGAGATCAACGCCTTGGGCACCAGCAGTTTCGTATCGTCGCTGATCCAGCCTTGATCCACGGCATTGTTGAGCGCGGGCAGGTTCGAGACCACCACCACGATGATCGGCGCGATGGCAAGGATCGGGATGGTTTGCGACGCGATGGCCCAGGGCATGACGCTCATGTCCATGGCGCGGGAATGCACGATGCCGACGGCCAATAGGATGCCGAGAAAACTGCCGATGCCAAAGCCCAGGATTGTCGGCCAAAGTGTGTGGTAGGCGTGAAAGATCAGGTTGCGCGGGTTGCCCTGCATCTGGCCGCGCCGCTCGCGCATGATCGGCTCGCCCACGGTGGTGTTCCAGATTTCCGCGAAGACCTGGTGCGGCGCGGGCAGCACCGGGCGGTCCTGCGTCATTGCCGCTGCGACGATATCCATCGTCGTCATCTCGAGACCTTGGCGCTGGATCTGGTCCAGCGTCCAGGCCCGGTTCATCATCACGCTGGCCGCATACCAGATGGCGACTATGGCCAGAACGACCGTCAGAACCGGCACCACCGCGCCTGTCACCGCAGACAGCGCGCCGGGACCACGCGGGCGCGCCATGTCGGCCACCGCACTCATCCCTGCCCCCGCTGCGGCCAGACGATCAGCGTGACCGCAACGATGCCAAGCGCGATCCCGGCCAGTTGCAGCATCGAGGGGCGTTCGCCAAAGATCGTCAGCCCCACGGCGGAGGCCAGCACCAGTTGCAGCACCGCCGAGAGCGAAACCGCCACCGCCATCCCGCTCTCGCGCATCAGCCGCACCATCATCAGATTGCCCAGCGTGTAAAGAAACAGCGCCACGATCAGAACAGGCAGCTTGCCGCTGTCGACATAGCTGCGCAGCGTGGTGCTGGCGGTCAGGAACACCGCCATCACGCCCATCAGCCAGATCGTCAGGCTTGCGCTCATGCGCCCCCCTCAATCGTCATAGGCATGCCCCGCGCGCAGCCCTTCGCGGACGCGGTGCGCGATGGCGAGGAATTCGGGCGTGTCGCGGATCTCGAGCGGGCGGTCACGCGGCAGGTCGCTTTCGATGACATCGGTGATGCGGCCGGGGCGCGGGGACATCACGACGATCTTGGTCGAGAGATAGACCGCCTCGGGGATCGAATGGGTGACGAAGCCGATGGTTTTCTCGGTGCGCGCCCAGAGCTTGAGTAGCTGCTCGTTCAGGTGGTCGCGCACGATCTCGTCGAGCGCCCCGAAAGGTTCGTCCATGAGCAGGATATCGGCGTCGAAGGCCAGCGCGCGGGCGATGGAGGCGCGTTGTTGCATGCCGCCCGAAAGCTGCCAGGGGAATTTCTTGCCGAACCCTTCCAGATCGACCAGTTGCAGCACGGACTTCACGCGCTTTTCCTGCTCGGCGCGGTCGAACCCCATGATCTCCAGCGGCAGGGCGATGTTCTTTTCGATCGTGCGCCACGGATAAAGACCCGCCGCCTGAAAGACATAGCCATAAGCCCGCGCCTGCCGCGCTGCGTCGGGCGTCAGGCCATTGACGGTGATCGTGCCGCCCGTAGGCTGCTCCAAGGCCGCGATGACGCGCAGAAAGGTGGTCTTGCCGCAGCCGGACGGACCAATGAAGCTTACAAACTCGCCCTTGTTGATGGTGAGGGAGACATCGCTCAGCGCCTGTACGGGGCCGTCTGCGGTCTGGAAAGTGAGGTCGAGACCCTCTGCACAGATGGTGTTGGTAATACTCACGTCTTAACAAACTCTCTTTCCACTACGGCCCAAGCAGCGCCCGCAAGTGGGCCGATCAAGAAAAATACAATCGCACCTTGGAAACGCTCCTCTCCGGGCGATGCTGAACCCAAAAAGCCGGCCAAAAGCGACCCAAAAACAACGCCCCAAATGCAAGCAGGGATAAAGCCAATCGGCCGACGTCCTAGTGTCGCCCGCACAGCCAACGACGGTAGGGCTGTGATCGGCAAACCAAAGACCAAACCAAGAAAAAACATTGTCAGGAAAGAAGATAGGACTTCATTCAACCCTCCTGGTTCTGTGCGAATACTCCCCAATACAACAAACGCGGTCACCGTATAGAGGGCGAAAGCAAGTGCCCCAACACCGTTTGCTGCAATCCAACCCAAAACCATCGCCAAAATGGGAACTCTAGGAGGGCTTTCAGTAGACTGCACTGCAATCGCGCCATCGGGCTGCGTCAAATCAAACCCCCGTCGCCGGAATGCCGCTCCGGGCCACCGGCCGCGGCGCGGTCAAGTCTTTCCACGTGGACAGCGCGCGGTTCACCGTGCCGTTACCGGGGCGCTTGACGAACTGGCCATGCCCTTCTTGCGTGCGGATCTCGCCGTCATGGACCGCCACATGCCCGCGCGTCAGGGTAAAGCGCGGCAGGCCCTTCACCTTGTGCCCCTCGAACACGTTATAGTCGATGGCCGATTGCTGGGCACCCGCCGTGATGGTCTTTTCCTTTGAGGGGTCCCAGACGACGATATCGGCATCGGCCCCCACAAGGATCGCGCCCTTTTTCGGGTAGCAATTCAGCACCTTGGCAATGTTCGTTGACGTGACCGCCACAAATTCGTTGGGCGTCAGCCGCCCGGTC